>NZ_CP016353.1:5765000-6365000 GCF_002240355.1 Prauserella marina | reverse complement strand
CGCGCTTGAAACCGGCCTCCGCCTGCTGCCCGTCGTCGGCGGGCTGATCGTCGGGGTGCCGATCGCCGACCGGCTGCGCGCGGCATTCGGCGCCAAGGTGGTGGTCGCGGCAGGCTTCGTCATCATGGCCGCCGGTCTCGCGCTCGGCACCACGACGGAGGTGTCCGACGGCTACGGGTTCGTCGCGGTGTGGGTTTCGGTGATCGGCATCGGGCTCGGGTTCACGCTCCCGCCTTCGATGGACGTGGCCATGGGCGCGCTCAGGTCGGAGCGAAGCGGGGTCGGCTCGGGAATGTTGCAGGCGATGCGCCAAGTCGGTGGCACGCTGGGTGTCGCGATACTCGGGACGGTCCTCGCGGCGAGCTATCGCGCCGGTGTCGACACGGCAGGCATTCCGGCCAAAGCGGCCGCAGCCGTCGAGGACACGGCCGCAGCGGGGGTCAGCGTCGCGGACCAGTTGGGCTCGCCGGTGTTGCTCACCTCGGTGCGAGAAGCGTTCGTCGGCGGAATGACCAGCACACTGTGGGTGTGCGCCGGTGTCGCCGTTGTCGGCGCCGTGCTGACACTCGCCTTCCTGCCGCCGCGTCCCGAGGATGTGGGAGAGGCAGAATCGGAGTATGACTACGTCGCGGGGTGAGCCCGTCGGGCTGCGGGAGCGGAAGAAGGCACGGACGCGGGCCGCGATCCAGGACCACGCGCTGCGACTGTTCGTGGCACAGGGTTACGCGGCAACCACCGTCGAGCAGATAGCGGCGGCGGCCGAGGTCTCGCCGAGTACCTTCTTCCGCTACTTCCCGACAAAGGAGGACACGGTCCTCTACGACCAGCTCGACCCTGTTTTCGTCGAGTGTTTCCTTGATCAGCCCGCCGAGATGGGACCGCTGGCCGCCATGCGGGCCGCGCTCGCCGAGGTCGGCGGCAACCTCGGCAACGAGGAGTCGGAAAGGGAACGGGCCCGGCAACGGTTGATCTTCGAGGTGCCCGAGCTGCGGTCGAGGCTGCTTGAGCAGGTGACCGACAACCTGAAGATGTTCAACGACGCGGTGGCCGAGCGGATCGGCCGCGATTCGAGGGACGCCAACCTCAGGGCGTGGACCGGCGCGGTCATCGGCGTCGTCGTTTCCGCTTATTTCACGACGCTCGAAGAGGGCGGTTCGGTCGAGGAGCTACTGGCGCAGGTCGATTCGGCGCTCGCGTTGCTGGATGCCGGTCTCCCACTGTGATCGGTACTCGGCCGAGCGTGTTTTCTTGACTGATTCCAGAAAACAAGGCAGGGTTGGTTTCGTCATGCCTCACCAGAACAGCCAGGTAAGGGAACGTCTCAAGGCGGCGGGACTGCGCATCACGGCGCCGAGAGTCGCGGTGCTCGAATGGCTCGCCGATCACCCCCACACCACGGCCGACCAGGTCGCGGCGGGAGTGCGGCGCGCGCTCGGCTCGGTGTCGACGCAGGCCGTCTACGACGTGCTCGGAGCCTGTACCAACGCGAACCTGGTGAGGCGGATCGAACCGGCAGGGCATCCGGCCCGGTTCGAAACACGAACCGGAGACAATCACCACCACCTCGTCTGCCGGAACTGTGGCCGCACGGAGGACGTCGATTGCGTTCACGGCGCCGCGCCGTGCCTCGAACCCTCCGAAACGGCGGGGTTCGCGGTCGACGAGGCCGAGATCGTCTTCTGGGGGCTGTGTCCGATGTGTACCAAAACCCACCACGAAGAGGAGACATCGGCGTGACGAAGCCGACCACCAACAACGTTGGCATCCCCGTCGCCAGTGACGACGATTCGCTGACGCTGGGAGCCAATGGCCCGATCCTGTTGCAGGACCACTACCTCATCGAAAAGAACGCGCAGTTCAACCGTGAGCGGGTTCCGGAACGCGTCGTGCATGCCAAGGGCGGCGGTGCGTTCGGCTTCCTTGAGGTGACCGAGGACGTCAGCCAGTTCACGAAGGCGGCGCTGTTCCAGCCGGGAACGCGCACCGAAAGCCTCGTCCGCTTCTCGACTGTCGCCGGAGAGAACGGTTCCCCCGACACGTGGCGCGATCCGCGCGGCTTCGCCGTGAAGTTCTACACCAGCCAGGGCAACTACGACATCGTCGGCAACAACACCCCGGTGTTCTTCATCAGGGACCCGATCAAGTTCCCCGATTTCATCCGCTCGCAGAAGCGCAGGGCCGACAACCACCTGCGCGACCACAACATGCAGTGGGACTTCTGGACCCAGCGCACCGAGTCGGCACACCAGGTCACCTGGCTCATGGGAGACAGGGGCCTTCCTCGAAGCTGGCGGGAGATGAACGGCTACGGCTCGCACACCTACCTGTGGGAGAACGCGGGCGGCGAGAAGTTCTGGGTCAAGTACCACTTCAAGACCGACCAGGGCATCGGCTACCTGACGCAGGCCGAAGCCGACCGGCTCGCGGGTGAGGACGCCGACTTCCACATTCGCGACCTGTGGACGGCCATCGACAAGGGCAACCACCCGAGCTGGACCCTCTACGTCCAGGTCATGCCCTACCAGGAAGCGGCGGACTACCGGTTCAACCCGTTCGACCTGACCAAGGTCTGGCCGCACGGCGACTACCCGTTGATCAAGGTCGGCAGGTGGGTTCTCGACCGCAACCCCGCCAACTACTTCGCCCAGATCGAGCAGGCTTCGTTCGAGCCGTCGAACCTCGTACCCGGCATCGGGCCTTCGCCGGACAAGATGTTGCAGGGCAGGCTGTTCGCCTACGCCGACGCGCATCGCTACCGCATCGGCACGAACTACACGCAGCTTCCCGTCAACGCGCCCAAGTCCGAGGTGAACAGCTACTCCAAGGACGGCGCGATGCGGTTCCACAACCCGGCCGACCCGGTGTACGCGCCGAACTCCTACGGCGGCCCGCACGCCGACGCGGAGCTGGCGAGTGAGACGGCGTCGGCATACGGCGTCGTCGACGAGGTCGTCAGGTCGGCCTACCGGTTGCACGCGGAGGACGACGACTACGGTCAGGCCGGCACGCTGGTGCGTACGGTGATGGACGACGCGCAGCGGGAACGTCTCGCGCGCAACATCATCGGCCACGCGAGCAACGGCGTGTCGGCGCCGGTGCTGGAACGCGTTTTCGAGTACTGGCGCAACGTCGACAAGGACCTCGGTGACACGGTCGCCGGGGCGTTCGGAAAGTAGACTGGATACCGCGAGATCTACTGCTCTCCCACCACATGCGGCGGCCCTCGGCGATCAACGCGCCGGGGGCCGTTCGCATGAGCGGGGTCAGGTCGTCGTGGGGTGGCTGAGGCCGACTCGCAGTGCGCCGGCGGCTTCGGCCGTGGCCTCGGCGAAGCGCTTGCCGATGCCGAGAAAGTTCACGTAGCCGTGAATGAGGTCGGCCTGCCTGCTCAACGCGACCGGCACACCCGCTTCGGCGAGCCTTGCCGCGTACGCCTCGCCCTCATCACGCAGCGGATCGAAGCCCGCCGTCGCGATGTAGGCGGGCGGCAGGCCGGTGAGGTCGGCCGCGCGGAGGGGAGACAGCTTCGGGTCGGTCCTGTCGACACCGTCAGGCGCGTAGTGGTCGAGGAACCAGGTCATCTCCTCGTCGGTGAGGAAGAAACCCTCCTGGAACAGATCGCGGGAAGGGTGGCGGCTGCCCGCGTCGACACCCGGGTACAGCAACAACTGGAACGCGGGTGCCGGGCCGCCTCTCCCGCTGGTGACCTGTGCCGTGACGGCGGCGAGGTTGCCGCCCGCGCTGTCGCCGCCGACGGCGATGCGCCTCGGGTCGGCGCCAAGTTCGGCAGCCTTGGCGTACGCGTAGTCGAACGCGGTCACCGCGTCCTCCTGCGCGGCGGGGAACGGATTCTCCGGCGCGAGCCGGTACTCGACGGACAGCACCCGCACGCCCGCTCTCGCGGCGAGGAACCGCGCGGTGGTGTCGTGGCTTGCTCTGGTGCCGATGACCCAGCCACCGCCGTGGTAGAAGACGAGCAGGCCGGAGTACGCGGCGAGCCCGTGCGGGGTGTAGAGCGTGCCCGCGATCACGCCGTGTTCGGCGGGGATGTCGATGTCCCTCGTGTCGATCGAGCTGATCGGTTTGCCGCTCACGAGGTGCCGGGCCGCGTCGAGACCGGCTCTCGCCTCCGCGACCGAGGCCCCGTTGACCAGTTTCGCGCCCACCAGCTTCTGCATGCGCAGCAGAAGCTGGGCATCCAGCGCCAGCTCCTGGCCGTCGATCCGGATCGGCCTGCCGGCGAACGCTCGGCGCAGCGAAAGCGGCAGCGCGTAGAGAAGCTGGGCCGCGAGCGCTTGAACCCGGATTTCCAGCGGTACAGCCATGTTCGTCTCCGATCGCCGATGACCGCCTCAGGCTACTGGTCGGTAGGTTCGAACACCAGGTGTGACGGAGGACCCTCCGTTCGGACTCGTCCTCTACCTAACTGGAGGGTCTAGCCTCGGATGCGTGACTTCGACGCGTGCGATCAAGGTGCTCGGCATTGGCGGCTCACTACGAGAGGGCTCGCAGTCCGAACGGGCGCTACGGGTCGCGCTCGCCGGAGCGGCGGAGGCGGGCGCGCACACGACGGCCATCACGGCAAGCGGCCTCGACCTGCCGTTCTTCGACGCGGGAGTCACCGATCGCTCGAACAAGGCGATCGAACTGATCGAGGCCATCCGGGAAGCGGATGGCCTCATCATCGGTTCGCCCGGCTATCACGGGGCGCTGTCCGGGCTGGTCAAGAACGCACTCGACTACGCCGAAGACCTGCGGTCCGACCGGCGGCCCTACCTCGAAGGACGGGCCGTGGGGCTCGTCGCGGTCGCGTTCGGCTGGCAGGCGGCGGTGGGCACGCTCAACCAGCTCCGCACGATCACGCACGCCCTGCGCGGCTGGCCGACTCCACTCGGCGGAGCGGTGAACTCGGCCGAGGTCAAGTTCGACGACATCGGCGGGGCCTCCGAGGAGAAAGTGGTCAACACGCTGCGATTGATCGGTCGGCAGGTCGCCGAGTTCGCTGTCGCACAAGGTCGTGTCTGATGATCCTCTGCCGTGCGGCAGGCAACGGGATCGTCAGACACGCCTTAGGTGCGAGGTAACGCGTTTCAGCGGACGCTGGACGGGGGATCCGTCTCTCAGGCCGCGGCCCGATACGCCGCTGGCTGACAGCGCAGAGAGGACAGCATGATGGCCAACTCGCCCATCTCCAGCCCGCTCAAGGAGAGCGACAAGGAAATCACGGCGGCCGCACTGCAATCGACGCTTGTCGATCTCGTCGATCTTTCGCTCATCGCCAAGCAGGCGCACTGGAACGTGGTCGGGCAACACTTCCGCAGCGTGCATCTGCAACTCGACGAGCTGGTCTCGGCCGCGAGGGGATTCGTCGACGACGTGGCCGAACGCGCCAACGCCATCGGTGTCTCGCCCAACGGCAAGGCCAAGACGGTCGTGAAGAGTTCGGGGCTGCCCGAGTATCCGGACAACTGGCAGTCGACCAAGGCCACCGTGGCCGCCATCGTCGCGACGCTCGCCGAGCTGATCAAGCGCCTGCGCGATCGCATCGACGAGACCGACAAGAGCGATCTCGTGACCCAGGACCTGCTGATCTCGGTGGCGACCGAACTGGAGAAGCAGCACTGGATGTGGCAGGCCCAGCAAGCCTGAGAGTGCGCCCGGGAACCATCGCGTACCGGCTGCGCGGAGGACGATTCCCGGATGCACTCCGAGCATCACCGCATCCCGACGGCACGCAACGCGAAGAACACCTCGATCGAGACCTGCTTGATGGTCTCCGCGATGACGAGTGAACCGTGACCGGCGTCGTAGCGGTAGAACTCGTAAGGGACGTCCCGCGCTGCCAGCCGGTCGAGATAGTTCTCGATCTGCCTGATGGGGCAGCGCGGGTCGTTGTCTCCCGCGAGCACGAGCACCGGAACGTCGACGGCCCCGACGTAGGTGATCGGCGAGCACTCGTCGTAGACGGCGGGCTTTTCGGAGGGCGAGCCGCCGAACAGCGCGCGATCGAACGCGCGAAGCTGTTCCATCTCGTCCTCGTATGCCGCAACGTAGTCGGCGACGGGAACTCCCGCGACGCCTCCCGCCCAGCGCGCGGGCTGCGTGCCGAGCGCGAGCAGGGTCAGGTAGCCGCCCCACGAGGCGCCGTTGACGATGCAGCGGTCCGGATCGGAGAGTCCGCTCTGAACGGCCCACTCGTGGACGGCGGCGACGTCCTCCAGTTCGGTGAGTCCCGGTCGCCCCTCGATGGCGTCTCGCCACGCGGAGCCGTAGCCGGTCGAGCCTCGGTAGTTGACCTCGACGACGACGAAACCCGCGTCGAGCCAGACCGCGCGGTAGGCGGAGAACCGGTCCTCGTCGGCCGAGTGCGGGCCACCGTGCAGGACGAACACCGTCGGCTGTGGGCCCTGGACATCGGCAGGCTTGGAGACGAGTGCGTGAATTCGCCCTCCAGGCCCTTCAACGAAAGCATCGTTGACCGGTTCGGAGCCGGGCGCGCTGTCGCCGGGGGGCTTGAGCAGGACGCTGTCGTCGCCTCCGGCGTCACGGACCCTGACGACGGGCGGGGTGGCGGCGTTGGACCACGAGTATTCGACGGCGCCGTCAGGCCGCACGCCTGCTCCGCCGATCCTGCCGGGAGGTGTCTCCAAAGAGGACAGTTGATCGGTGCCGAGGTCGTACTTGTGCAGCGAACTGCGTCCCTCGTGGAAATGCACGACGAGCAGGGCCGAGGCGTCCGGGTACCAGTCGGCGACGACCTCGCCGGGGAGGCCGAGGTCGATTTCCCGTTCCGTGTCGGCTTCCGGATCCCAGATCAGCAGTTCTTCTTTACCCCTGCGCTCGTGCAGCATCAGCAGCCTCGCGTCGCCGGAAACCGGGGAGAACGCGAGCGCGGCAAGACCTTTGCCCGCACCGTCCCATTTGTCGGCAACGGTGGCGAATTCGCCGGAATCGCTCGCGAGCACCCTGACCGCGGGGTGGCGGGAATCACCGTGTTCGGAATGTGAGATCGCGAGCAGCTTCTCGTCCCGCGAGAGCGCGGCGACGCCCGCGTCGTCGTCGCTGGTGTAGAAGAGCACCGTTTGCGATCCCCGGCTGGCGTAGAGCGAACTTCCCTCGTCGGTCGACACGCCGAGTGCGACAAGCTGGTGACCGATTTCGAGCCCGGCGGGGTATCCGGCGGGGACGTCGGGCACAGCCTGCCCGGCCGTGCCTTCGGTGGCGGTTGTGGTGAACGGTTCGCGGACCCAGCTGCCGAACTCGTCGCCGTCGGTGTCGTCGAACCACCAGATCCAGTCGCCGTCAGGCGACGTGGTGGCGTGCAGCGTGCCGTTGGGCCGGTCGGTGACCTTGCGGTGTTCGCCGGTCGACCTGTTCCACGCGTAGACCTCCCACACGCCGCTGGCGTTGGAGACGTAGATGTTCGCGTCGGGCGCGTCGATTGCCCATTCGGGCACGGAGACCCTGGCCGCGAGAAAGCGTGCCCGCCAGCGAGCTTCGACGTCCGGATCGGCAAAGAGCTGGTCAGGAATCTGGGCGATCGGATGCTGTGTGGTCACCCCTCGATCCTGCCAGGTCCGTAGTCTTAGGGCCGTGCTGGAGGGTTATGCGGCGGACGCCGCAGGCTTCGTGCTGCCGATGCTGCGGCCGGGCGATCGGGTGATCGATGTCGGTTGCGGTCAGGGGGCTGTCACTCTGAGTCTTGGTACCGCTACCCATCCGCTGCGGGTCGTGGGTGTCGAAGCCGACTACGGCGAGGTGACGGCCGCGAGGAAAGCCGCCGTGCGGGCTGCTGTGTCCACAGTGGATTTCGTGGCGAGCGATCTCGCGAGCCTTCCCTTTTCCACCGCTTCGATCGATGTGGCTTTCTCGTCGGGATTGCTGGAACGGCATCCAAACCCGAGGGACGTCATCGTGGAATTGTCGAGAGTGCTTCGCCCTGGTGGCCTGCTTGCAGTGTCTACTGTGGACTGGAGTAAGGCGAAGCTGCGACCGAAGACGGCCAACGTCGACGCCGCGCTGCGGGGAAGGCAGCTGCTGCACCGGAGGAGTGGCGGGGATCCGTTCGCGGGCAGGAGGGTCGCGGAGTGGGTCGAGCGGGCCGGTTTCCGCGAGGTGCGCGCGCGGGCGCGCTACCGCCAGGACATCGGCTACCGGGAGCTGGCTCGCAGGGTGGAATCCGAGTTGGCCTCGGCGATCCAGACCGACGACGGGGCGAGGGATCAGCAGCTCGCGAGTGCCGCGCGCTCGGCCTGGATGTGGGTCCGCGACGGCAGTGGTGATTTCAGTCAGTGCTGGATGGAAGTCCTGGCAACCAGATAACCCAGGCAACCCGAAACGCTCAAGCACCCCAGCCCAACCCACCCCGGCCTATCGGTTACCTACGGGGGGTCCGGGGGGCGAAGCCCCTCCGGGTGGGTCTGGGGCTGCGCCCCAGAAAACAAAAAGGAAGAGCCCTGTTTGCGCATTCCGCAAACAGGGCTCTTCCAGCTCTTCCGTCGGGGTGGCGGGATTTGAACCCACGACCTCCTCGACCCGAACGAGGCACGCTACCAAGCTGCGCCACACCCCGATGTACTGCTCAATGGGTCGCGCCACAGTCTAGCGGACGTCGCTCGGAGCCTTTCGTCGGGCCGCCTTCTTGATGTTCCGCTGGTCGGCGTCGCGCGGGACCAGGGTGAGCAGGCTCGCCTCAGGGGGACAGGCGAACCTGGCCGGGGCGTACGGCGAGGTGCCGAGACCCGCCGATACGTGCAGCCACATGTCGGCGCCCCAGCGGGAGACTCCGCGTGCGCGCGAGCGGTCGAGTTCGCAGTTGGTCACGAGCGCGCCGACGCCGGGTACGCGGAGCTGGCCTCCGTGGGTATGTCCCGCGAGCACGAGGTCGTAGCCGTCCGAAGCGAACGGATCGAGCACCCTCGGTTCCGGCGAGTGGGTGATGCCAAGCCGTAGTGCCGCCGAATGACTCGGCCGTCCCGCGATGTCGGCGTAGCGGTCGCGGTGGAGGTGCGGGTCGTCGACGCCGGCGACGAAGACCTCTTGCCCCGCGGCCGTGAGGGTGCGCCTGACGTGGGTGAGGTCGAGCCAGCCGTGTTCGATGAACGCGGCCCTGAGGTCGCGCCACGGAAGATGCCTTCCGTGGACGCGTTTCTTGCGTCCCCTCGGCATGAGGTATCTGGCGGGGTTCTTCGGTTTCGGCGCGTAGTAGTCGTTGCTGCCGAACACGAAGACGCCGGGACGGCTCAGCAGCGGGCCCAGCGCGCGTATGACGCCTGGCACCGCCCGCCGGTGCGCGAGATTGTCTCCCGTGTTGACGACGAGGTCGGGTTCGAGCTGGTCGAGTTCGGCGACCCAGCGCTGTTTCGATTCCTGGCCGGGAAGCATGTGCAGGTCCGAAATGTGCAGGACTTTGATCGGCCGGGAGCCGTCCGCGAGCACCGGCAATTCCGCTGTGCGCAGGGTCCAGTGCCTGCGCTCGATTGCCACTGCGTATCCCAGTGTTGCCGCGCCGAGCGCTGCGGTTCCTGTCACGAGGCGTTTCATCGGCATCCTTGTGCTGCTTGTATTACCCAGCGTACCCGCGTCGTGCGGATGCGTGTTGGCCGAACGGCAACCCGGGACAGAGTAGTGCCGCCGCACCACCTCGACCGTCGCGGTCGAGGCGATGCGGCAGCCGCGGCCGGTACCTAGCCTCCGGAGCGTTCGTACGCGGGATCCGACTTCGGCAGTGGCAGGACGGGTTCCCCTTCGAGGATCTTGGTCATGGCTCCGAACCATGTCCTCGCGGGAGTCTTGCCACCGAACATGTTTCCGCTCGTGCCAGCCGAGGCGTACACGTTGCCGGGACCGCCGTCGACGAGGCCACCGTTGGGCAGATCGGGCCTGAACACCATGGCGACACCGGCGAGCTGCGGAGTCGCGCCGACGAATGCGGCCGAGCCGTTGTTCTGCGTCGTACCGGTCTTGCCGATCATCGGGCGCTTCCAGTTGGCGGCGGCCGCGGCCTCGGCCGAGGTACCGCCACCGACGTCGTCCTTGCTCAGCCCGACCGCGAGAGTGTTGGCGAGCCCTTCGGGAACGGCCTGCTCGCAGGGTTCCTCCTGGATCGAGACCGGCTTGCCGTCCCTGTCGGTGACCTCACCGATCGGGGTCGGCGGGCACCACACGCCGCCGCTCATGATGGTCGCGGCGACGTTCGCGAGTTCGAGACCGCTGGTCGGGCTCTGGCCCAGCGTGAACGAACCCTTGCCGGGGGAGTTCTCCGACGGTCCGTAGAACTGCGCCTGACTCTGTCGCACCGCGTCGCTGTCACCGTTGGGGTCGACGGGGCCACCGGTCGCCGCGTTGGACGCCATGGTCTTGCGCATCCCGAGCTTGCTTGCCATGTCGACGACGGGCTTCATGCCCACCATTTCCTCAAGGATGACGAACGTGGTGTTCGGTGAGGTGGCGAGCGCCTGTTGCAGCGACATGCTGCTCGGATACGTTCCCGCGTTGCCGAGACAGTAACCCCTCGTGTACGGCGCGATGAACGGACATGGCGCCGGACTGCCGCTGAACACTCTCGACACGTACGAACTCGGAGCCTGGACCGTGTCGTAGATGCCAACCTTGCGTTGTTCGAGCGCGGCGGCAGCGGTGAAGATCTTGTAACTCGACCCGGTTCCCGTCACGTTGGCGATGTCGGATGGCAACGCGTACTCGGTCTGCCCCGCGTTCGCGTCGGGCCCGTAGTCGCGGTTGGCCGCCAACGCGACCACCTCGTGTCTGTCCTTGCCGGGCTTGACGAGTGACAGCGTATTGGCGACGTTTTCCTGGTTTTTGCTGACTTGTTCCTCGGCCGATTCTTTCGCCGCGGAGTTGGCGACCTTGTCGAGTGTCGTCCGGACGGTGTACCCGCCGGTCAGCAGTTCGTCCTCGTCCATTCCGTGTTCGAGGAGGTAATCCTCGACGTACTCGCAGAAGAAACCGTGCTCAGGGCCTGCGCCGACACAGTTCGAAGGCGGTTTGTTCGGGCCGTCCGGCACGACGCCGAGCGGTTCCTGCTTGATCCGCTCGCCGTCCTCCTCGGACAGTTTGCGGTTGTCGACCATCCTGTCCAGAACGGCATTGCGGCGCTCGGTCGCCCGCTCCGGGTTGTTCCAAGGATCGTTGACGGCCGGGTTGTTGACCATTCCGGCCAGCAGCGCGGATTGCGCGACGTTGAGTTTGTCCGGCGTCGTGTCGAAGTAGGCATGCGCGGCGGCGCCGACGCCGTAGATCTGGCGCGAGAATTCGACCACGTTGAGGTAGCCGGCAAGGATTTGTTCCTTGCTCATCTTCGTTTCGAGCTGGATCGCGATCCGCGCTTCCTTCAGCTTTCTCGCGATGGTCTGTTCCTGTGCTCGCTGCTGGCCGAGCTGGTCGTCCCTGTACGTGACGTTGATGAGGTAGTTCTTGACGTACTGCTGTGTCAGCGTCGAGGCGCCCTGTGTGTCGGCGCCGGAGGAGTTGCTGATGGCCGCGCGCAGCGTGCCCTGCCAGTCGACGCCGTGGTGGCTGTAGAACCGGCGGTCCTCGACGGAGATCAACGCCCACTTCATGGCGTCTGAGATCTGCTCGGGCGAGGTCGGGATGCGGTACTGCTTGTACAGCGTCGCGATCGGCTCGCCGTCCTTGTCGGTAATGGTCGTGACCAATGGCGGCGGCTCGTCCGCGAGATCGGACGACATCGATTCAACAGTGTCACTTGCCTCGTTCGAGATGACACCGGCCGCGCCGACCACGGGGAAGAGAATTCCGGCTACCAGCACCCCCGCGAGCAGGCAGAGGCCGAGCATCTTCAGCAGTCCGTCCCTCATTCGCACACACGTCAGGGTACGCAAGGGCGCGTCAGCCCGCGGTGACGCGGGCACCTCGGCGAGCCTCATGCGGATGTGACATCTCGTAACAAAAAGCCACACGGGGGTTGGCGGACGGAACCGTCGCCCCCTACAGTCCGTCAACATCTCACGAATGCGGTGCCAGGGGAGGCACCGATCGAGGGACGTGAGCACAGAGACCGCTCGCGGGGGGCGAGGTCGTCGACTTCGTTTCCTGCCACCGGTCCCGAGAAGGCAGGAGCTGGGGGTATGGAGACCAACCAAACGGATTGGCGGATTAGCGCGTTTTGCCGTGACACGGACCCAGACGGACTTTTCGTCAGGGGTGCCGAGCAGAATCGCGCGAAGCTGGTCTGCATGGGTTGCCCGGTACGCACGGAATGTCTGTCCGAGGCGCTGGACAACCGCATCGATTTCGGCGTCTGGGGCGGAATGACCGAACGGGAGCGGCGGGCGCTGCTCCGTCGGCGTCCGGACGTGGTGAGCTGGCGCGAACTGCTCGAATCAGCGAAAAGACAGTACGAACCCGCTGAACAACGCGTTTCCTGAGTTCCGGAAACGTCGAGGGCAAGAGCCGGAGAAGGTCGTCACACCTCGGTCAACCGGTCACCGATGTCGCGGAGCCCGGCAAGATCGTGCACGTCACCGGGCAAGGCGGGTACCTCGACGACCTCGACGGTCGGATGCGCGCGGGTGAACCGGGCCAGCAGCCGTTTCTCCCGCTCGGCCTGTGCGACTCTGTCGGCGTGAAGCCGCAAGACCGCGGTGGCGAGTGGAGCGTTCTTGCCGCCGCGGTCGAGCGCGTCCGCTGCCGAAAGCGCGTCGATGGCCGACAGTTCCGCCAGCACCGGATGCGTCCTGTTGGCGACGAGCCCCGCGAGCGGCATCGACTCGGTCGAAAGCCGCTCCACGAAGTAACTGGCCTCCCTGAGCGCGTCCGGCTCTGGCGCGGCGACGACGAGGAACGCCGTCCCCTGCGAACGCAACAGCTCGGCTGTTTTTCTCGCTCTCTCCCTGAACCCGCCGAAGGTCGTGTCGAAAGCCTGCATGAACGCGGAGGCATCGGCGAGCAGTTGTCCGCCGAGAATCGTCGAGACGGCCTTGGCGAACATCGAGAAACCCGCGCTGACCACCTTGCGCAGTCCCCAGCCCCCCGCCTTGGCCGGTCCGGTCAGCAACCGGATCATGCGACCGTCGAGCGCGGCCGAAAGCCTGGTCGGGGCGTCGAGGAAGTCGAGCGCCGACCTGCTCGGCGGGGTGTCGACGACGATCAGGTCCCACTCGCCCGTTGCCGCGAGCTGCCCCAGTTTCTCCATCGCCATGTACTCCTGCGTGCCGGAGAACGACGTGGAAATGGTCTGGTAGAAGCGGTTGGCCAGCAGTTGTTCCGCGCGTTCGGGGCCCGCGTGCCTTCGCACCATGTCGTCGAAGGTGCGGCGCATGTCGAGCATCATCGCCCACAGCTCGCCCTTCGGTTCGAAACCCGCGACCGACACCTTGCGCGGATGGTTGCCGAGCTCCTTGAGGCCGAGTGCCTGGGCGAGCCTCTTCGCGGGGTCGATCGTCAGCACCACGGTCTGCCGTCCGCGTTCCGCCGCGCGAAGGGCCAGCGCGGCGGCCGTGGTCGTCTTGCCGACGCCACCGGAGCCGCAGCAGACGATCACCCTGGTTTCCGGATTGTCGATCAACGCGTCGACGTCGAGCACCGGTGTCATCGAACCCCCTGCTCGACGAGTGTCTCCGCGAGTTCGTACAGCGCGGCGACGTCGACACCGCCCGTCAGCTCGGGCAGTTCGAGTGTCGGCAGGTCGGCTTCGGTGAGCTGTTCCCTCGCCCGTTGTTCGGCGGCCACCCTGATCGCGTGCTCGACGGTTTCCTCGACGAGCCCGTCCAACGTGCCGGATGGCAACTGGAGGCCGGCGGCTTCGAGCCCCGAGCGCACCCGCGACGCGTCGACCCTTCCGTCCGCGGCGGCGAGCACGGAGCGGGCAGGCAGCCGGAGTGGCCTGACCCTGTTGACGAGCACGGCGCCTGGACGAAGGTCGGCGCCGTCGAGTTCGGCGACGGCGTCGAGGGTTTCCCTCACCGGCATCTCCTCAAGCAGGGTCACGATGTGCACGGCGGTCGAGCCCGAGTGCAGCAGCCGGACGACCCCTTCGGCCTGCGCGCGGATGGGACCCGTTTTCGCGAGATCGGTCAGCGCCTTGGTGACGTCGAGGAACTTCACGACCCTTCCGGTCGGAGGGGCGTCGACGACGACGGCGTCGTAGGTGTGCCTTCCGTCGGACTCCGTTCGCCCGACGCACTCCTTGATCTTGCCGGTGAGCAGCACGTCGCGAAGACCCGGCGCCAGCGTCGTCGCGAACTCGATGGCGCCCATCCTGCGCAGCGTGCGTCCCGCGAATCCGAGGTTGTAGAACATCTCGAAGTATTCGAGGAGTGCCGCTTCGACGTCGATGTGCAGTGCCCGCACCTCACCGCCGCCGGGCGCGGAAGCGATCCGCTGCTCGGCGTAGGGCAGCGGCTCACTGTCGAAGACCTGCGCGATTCCCTGCCTTCCCTCGACCTCGATGAGAAGCACCCGTCTCCCACCACTTGCGAGTGCGAGTCCCAGCGAGGCCGCGAGGGTCGTCTTGCCCGTTCCGCCTTTGCCGGTGACGAAATGCAGCCGGGTCCGCGCGAGTTCGTCGGTCCAGCCAGCCAGCGTGGTCACATTCGCAGCGTAGGCCACATCGCGGGACGATCTACGCGAAGCGCGCCGCTACGGCCTTCTCGGGGGATGCGCGAGATCAGCTCGCCAGCAGCAGGACCCCGACAGCCGCGGTGACCGCGACGGCGATACCCCAGGTCACGCCACCGGGTAGCACGGTGAGGGTCAGCACGGCCAGTACCGCGAGCGTGGTGAACGCCACGAGCGCCGTCACCCCTGCCGTCGCCGCGCTGCGGGTCTTCTCCCGCACCCTCGCGACGACGATCAATACGCCGAAAAGGCCCGAAAATCCGAGCAGTGCCGTCGCGATGATCCGCCAGGTCTCCACGTGCACACACGCTACTGGTTAGGGTGTCCGGCATGAGTGCCACGAAGTGGGAGTACGCGACGGTTCCGCTGTTGATCCACGCTACGAAGCAGATCCTCGACCAGTGGGGCGAGGACGGTTGGGAACTGGTCACCGTGCTGCCGAACCCGAGCGGGGAGCAGCACGTCGCCTATCTCAAGCGGCCGAGGGGCTGAACATGAGCTGGAGTGCCCGGCTTTCCGAACTCGGGATCCCGCTTCCCGACGTCGCCGCACCCGTCGCCGCCTACATTCCGGCAATCCGCAGTGGCGCTCACGTGTTCACTTCGGGGCAGCTCCCCTTCGTCGACGGTTCGCTCGCCGCGAGCGGCAAGGTCGGCGCCGAGGTCAGTCCCGAGGAGGCGAAGCAGTACGCCAGGATCGCCGCGCTCAACGCGCTGGCGGCGGTCAACGGTCTCGTCGGGATCGACGCCGTCGTCAGGGTCGTGAAGGTCACCGGGTTCGTCGCGTCGGCAGAGGGCTTCACCGGCCAGCCCGCCGTGATCAACGGAGCGTCCGAACTGCTCGGCGAGGTGTTCGGCGAGGCGGGCACTCACGCTCGCTCCGCGGTCGGTGTCGCCGAGCTCCCGCTCGGCGCGCCGGTCGAGGTCGAACTCGTCGTCGAGGTCAGCACCACGGTCGGCTGAGCAAGCAGGCGCGCGATAGGCAATCCGAGCGATGGCGGCATGATGTGTCGCCTGCGGCGCTGTCAACCGCCAACGCCGCCAAAACTGGAGGTGTCATGGATCCGGACATCGAGTACGCATGTCACGAACTCCTGCTGCGGCTGGCCGGCCGGATGCCGGACCAGATGATCTGGCGGTTTCGTGACTGGCTCGGCGAGGGTGCGATGGGGACGCTGTCGCGGACCTTGCCCAAGTCTTTGCTGAAGCACAGGATCGATTTGGATCAGTCCGAGTATCGCCTGCTGGTCGCCGGTCTCATCCCGCACGGCGCGGATTGGCATCAGGTGAGTTCGACCCTTGGGGTAGACGCCTCGGCCGAGAACCGGTACACATTCACGACGGGTGCACCCGATTGGGTGAGTACCGTCGATTCGGTGTCCGTGGTGGTTCACGCAAGTCTGCGTGGCCGTCCGGATGTGGGAGAAGTCAGGGAGAGCTGGCGTCACGACCGTGGAACCGGTGATCAAGAGGCGAAACGGATACTGCTGGTGACGGCCGTGTCCGGATATCCGCGCCTCACTGGGGAGCTACAGCGTGTTCTTCGCGTGCTGGGTGACGAAGCGCCCAGCGTCGAAGTACTGCCCGCGCAACTCGATCTGCCCGCATACCACCGGGCGGCGCTCGCGAACTCTCGGTTCGTCTGCGTGGGCTCCGTGGATGCCAGTCACCACACACTCGTACCCGCGTGACGCTCGCTTGGCCAGCGGGCTGGAGGGAGAACGGCGATGGTGGATGTCCACGATGGCCTGCCAAAGGACGGTTTCGGCGTGCCGCTGAGGCTGCACAACGTCCTGCTGGCACTGGCGGGCCGACTGGACGACAGCGCGCTGTCGGATGCACGTGAGCTGGTCGCTCGCTCGCACCTCGACGACGCCGCCGAACTGACGGCGGGAGCGCTGATCGCCGGCCGGATCATGGTCCGGCCTTCCGAACAGCGCGAGCTCGCGCTCGTGCTGGAGATGAGCAGATCGGACGCCTCACTCGCCGACCACCTCACGGTCGGCGAGTCGGTTCCGGGATACGCGCACCGGTTCAGTCAGGACAACGAGCCGGAGAAGGGAATCGCCGAGGCGCTGGGCAGGACTCTCGAAGTCTTGCCGGACCTTCGTTCCGTGCACGCCGTGTGGCGCAACACTCCCGCGGGCAGCGTGCCGGGACCGTTGCCCCAGCGAGTCGTGCTTGTCGAGGTCGGTCCGGAAGCACACCCGCCCGCCGTGGCCTTCCGGGTCGACGACGCGTTGCGGAGAGCGGGAATTCGCACCGTGGTCGAGGTGACCGGTCCGGGCGCTGAGCGAAGCGAATACCACGAGGCCGCGCTCGCTGCCGGTACTCCGGTGTGGCTCGCCACCGCCCAGTCGGCCGGTGGTTCGGCGTCGTGGACGTCCCGTGCTCCGCGCGCCACGAGTGGTTCCCACGCCGTCGTCGAGGCATCCCGCGAGCCGTCGCACGCGGCTCCCGACTTCGAGGAGCCGGCCATAGCGGTTTCCGCCGCTCCCGCTGTCGACGAGGTCGCCGACACTCCTGCCGCCGAGTCCCCGGAAGAGGAGGCGGTGGAAGCTCCCTCGGAAGAGGAAAGGGAGAACAGGGCCGCCGCCACCACCGAGATGACCAAGGAGGAGGTCGCGCAGCTTCGCGCGGCCATCGCCGAGGATCCGGAACGGGGAAGGGCGATCGCGGGCGTCAATCTGCGGGGCGAGGAGATCGTCGAATTGCCCGAACTCGACCTCGACGACCCTCAGCTCTCCGAGCGCGACAGGCAGCTACTGCGCGAACTGCACGCCGAACTGGCCGAACGGGAGCGGGCCGAGGCCGCGAAGGCGAAGACCAACGGCAGTGAGCAGCACTGGGTCGACTGACCGGTAGCCGAACGGCCCTCTGGTGACGCGTTACTCGGTGACGTGAGATCGACAACGCAGTATGTTGCGGTACGTGCCAGCGATTTTCCACGTGCCGAGGTCGTCGGTGCCCTCGCTTCCCGAAACGTCGTCGGCCAAGCCGGACGTCGTCGCGCCGGCGAAGGATGCCGCGACGGTCATGCTGTTGCGGGACACTGCCGCCGCTGACGGCATCGAGGTGTTCCTGCAACACAGAGTCGGCGCGATGGCCTTCGCCGCCGGGATGACCGTCTTTCCCGGCGGAGGTGTCGACAAGCGGGACGCCGACGCTTCTGTGAGCTGGGCAGGTCCCGAACCGGCGCGGTGGGCGACCTGGTTCGGGTGCTCCGATTCGCTCGCGAGGGCACTCGTGTGTGCCGCGGTGAGGGAGATGTTCGAGGAGTCGGGAGTTCTGCTGGCAGGCTCCTCCGACGCTGCCGTCACCGACACCTCCCGTTACGCGGACGAGAGAGCCGCGCTGGTGTCCAGGCAGCTCTCGCTCGCCGGTTTCCTCGCTGACGCCGGGTTGACGTTGCGTGCTGATCTGCTGCGTCCGTGGGCCAACTGGGTGACGCCGGAGGCAGAGACCCGCCGCTACGATGCGCGGTTCTTCGTCGCCGTCCTACCGGAGGGACAGGAGGCCGACGGAGCCACGACGGAGGCGGAGTCCTCCGGCTGGCAACGTCCGCTCGCCGCGATAGCCGACGCGGAAGCGGGCAGGCGCGCGCTCATGCCGCCGACCTGGTGCATTCTGCGGGAACTCGCCGATTACCCGACAGCGGCGGCCGTGCTCGCGGAGTGCGAAGCCCGCGAGTCCATTCCGAAGATCACGCCGAGGATCGCCGTCGACGGCGACTCGATCCGAGTGGAGCTTCCATGACTCATGCCGCGACCCACCCGGCCTACGGTGTCCTGCGCGACGTCTCCCCCTTCGCCTCGGTTCTGCTTGAGAACAACCCGTCCCACATGACGCTGGAGGGCACGAACACGTGGCTGCTCGGGTCGGGAGACGGCGATGGTCTTGTCGTCGTCGATCCCGGCTACGAGGATCTGGACCACCTCCCGCTGATCGCGGAGGCAGGCTCCGTCGAGCTGATCCTGCTCACCCATCACCACCCCGATCACGCGGAGGGTGCTCCGTGGCTCGCGGAGCGGACTTCCGCGCCCGTGCGGGCCCTCTCCGCTGACCTGTGCGTGCGGAGCGCACCGTTGCGGCACGGCGAGATCGTGGCGGCGGGCGGCCTTGAGATCGAGGTACTGCACACGCCAGGTCACACGAGTGATTCGGTGACGTTGACCTTCACCCAGGCAGGGCAGACACATGTGCTGACTGGCGACACCGTGCTCGGCAGGGGAACGACGGTGCTCGACGATCTCGGCGACTACCTGCGAACACTGCGGACCCTCGATGGGTTGCCGGAACAGGCGATCGGGCTGCCGGGGCACGGACCGGAACTGCCGGATCTGGCAAGTACGGTCCGTGAGTACACCGAGCATCGCGAACAGCGGCTCGACCAGGTGCGGGCGGCGCTGCGCGAACTCGGCGCCGACGCGACGCCACGACAGGTCGTGGAAATGGTCTATGCCGATGTCGACCGGTCACTGTGGGCACCGGCCGAGTCGAGTGTCGTTGCCCAGTTGGAGTATCTCCGCTCCGAGGGATAGCGCTTTCCAGTCGGATCCCGTTACCGTATAAGCGTTTTCGTCCTGCTTGTTCGGAAGGAGGCGCACCATGGTCGAATCCACTGAGCTTGAGGTCTGGACCACTCCGGACTTTGTCGAGTACGAGACTCCGATGGAAGTCACCGCGTACTTCGGTCGTATGGAGTAACGGAACTTGTCGCGTGGCCGCTGGGAAAGCGCTTTCAGTTCCCGTCGGCCACGCTTTCCGAATGGAGGATGGCAATGCCGCCGCCGAAACCCCCGACGTCCGAGTCGGCCGTGACTCCCGTACCCGTGAGGGAGGAAACACCCGAGCGGCCCATGAGCGAACGGGACTTCGTCGCCCGGTTGCGGGGGCTTTCGGTGAAGTACTGGGGAACGCATCCCTTCCACCTTCGGCTGCACGAAGGCAGCCTCAGCAGGTACGAGTTGCGGATGTGGGCGGCCAACCGCTGGTACTACCAGTCCGTGTTGCCGATGAAGGACGCGGCGATCATCAGTAACTGCCCTGTCGCCGAGGTCAGGAGACAGTGGCTCGGCCGGATCAGCTACCACGACGGGCTCACCGAAGGTGAGGGCGGCGCGCACCGCTGGCTGGCGTTGTGCGAGGCGGTGGGGCTCACCAGAGAAGAGGTGCTCGACGAGCGACATCTCGCGCCAGGAGTTCGGTTCGCTGTCGACGCCTACGTCAATTTCGCCCGAACGAAGCCGTGGGTCGAGGCCGTCGCGTCGGGGCTCACCGAGATGTTCTCCGGTCACCTCATGCGCAGGCGGGTCGGCGACATGCTCGCGCGCTACCCGTGGATCAGCCACGCCGACCTCGCCTACTTCACCAACCGCATCGACGCCGTCAACGGCGAGGGCAGGGAAACTCTCGACCTCGTGGTCAAGTACGCGCGAACCAGGCAGCAGCAGGAAACGGCCGTCGCGGCGCTCTCGTTCAAGTGCGACGTGCTGTGGTCGATGCTCGATGCCATTGCCGGGTTGCGGGAAACGACCACGGTCGGAGCCGCCTCGTGAAGGCCACCGCCGCGAGGCCAAGGCTGCGAAGAGGCGTGCGGCTGAGCTTCGACAAGGTGAGGGAGCGCGACGTCGTGCTGCTCCCGGAAGGGGTGCTCGTGCTCAACCCCACCGCGGCCGCGGTGCTCGCGTTGTGCGACGGCGGTACGCCGCTCACCGGCATCGTCGCCGCGCTGAGCGAGCGCTATCGCGGGGTCAGTGGGCAGGACGTCCACGACGTGCTCGCCAGGCTCGCCGACCGGCAGGTGATCGAATGGGTGTGACCGCGGCTCCGCTCGGCATGCTCGCCGAGTTGACCCATCGCTGTCCCCTGCACTGCCCCTACTGTTCCAATCCGCTCGAATTGGTGACGCGCGAATCCGAGCTGAGCACGGAGGAGTGGCTTTCCGTGCTCGCGCAGGCTCGCGAACTCGGTGTTCTGCAAGTGCATTTTTCGGGAGGAGAACCGCTCGCTCGTTCCGATCTCGCCACTCTCGTCGCGAAGGCGGCCGAACTCGGCTGCTACGCCAGCATCGTCACGAGCGGGCTCGGGCTGACCGAGCGCAGGCTCGCCGAACTCGTCGACAACGGACTCGCCCATGTCCAGCTCTCGGTGCAGGCAGCCGAGCCGGTGCTCGCCAACGAGATCGCGGGAACCAAAGCGCACCAGCACAAACTCACCGCCGCCGAACTGGTGCACGGGTTCGAGTTGCCGCTGAGCGTCAACGCCGTGCTGCACAGGGCCAACCATCATCAGCTGGCCGGGATCATCGAACTGGCCGAGCGGATGCGTGCCGACCGGTTGGAACTGGCGAACACCCAGTACTACGGCTGGGCGCTGCGCAACAGGGACGCGCTCATGCCGACAAGGGAGCAACTGGCCGAGGCGGAACCGATCGTGAGGGCGGCTGTCGAACGGCTGCGCGATCGGATGCAGATCGTGTATGTGCTTTCCGACTACTACGAGCCGTATCCGAAACCGTGCATGTCCGGCTGGGGCGCTCAGCAGCTCACCGTGGCGCCGGACGGAACGGTGTTGCCGTGCCCCGCCGCGACCGCGATCACGACACTGACTCTTGAGAACGTGCGAGACCGGCCGCTCGCCGACATCTGGTACTTCTCCGAGTCGTTCAACGCCTACCGGGGCGAGGACTGGATGAAGGGGCCGTGCCGGACGTGCGAGCGCCGCTCGAAGGATTTCGGGGGCTGCCGGTGCCAGGCTTTCCTGCTCACCGGTGATGCGGCGGCGACTGATCCGGTGTGCACCCGGTCCCCCGACAGAGGGCTCGTCGACGTGATTCTCGAAGCGGGGCAAGGGGAAACGCCGCCGTTCGTGATGAGGGGGAAGCGATGAGGGTTGTCGTGCTCGGTACGGCGGCCGGTGGCGGGGTCCCGCAGTGGAACTGTGCTTGCCGGCACTGTTCGGCTGTGCGCAGCGGTATCGCTCCACCGAGGCGGCAGGATTGCGTCGCGATCAGCGCGGACGGCGAGGGGTGGTACCTGCTCAACGCATCGCCTGATTTGCGGGAACAACTCATGTCGGCCACGTCGCTCTCGCCAGGGCCTGGTCCGAGGCAAACCCCGCTGCGCGGGGTGCTGCTCACCGATGGCGAACTCGATCACACCCTCGGCCTCTTCCAGCTGAAGGAAGCCGATGGCCTGCACGTGTGGGCGCCGGAAGCCGTCCGAGAAACGGTGCTGGCGCGTGAGGTCGTCGCGAGCTACCGGCGGTGGGAATGGCATCGCGCGAGGGAGAGCTTCGAGGTGGGCGGGCTCGTCGTCACCACGGTCGCGATCAGTGACAAGCGGCCCAAGTACGCGGCCGAGTCCACACTGGACGGTCCGTGGGTCGTGGCGTATCACGTCGCGGACCCCGCGACCGGGGGCACGCTCGTGTACGCGCCCTGTCTCGCCGAATGGCCTTCCGGCTTCTCGAAGCTGTGCTCGGAGGCGTCGTGCGTGCTGCTGGACGGTTCGTTCTACGCGCCTGACGAGATGCACGGCAGGACGGCAGGCGAGGTCGACTCGGCGGCGCAGACCGCCATGGGCCACCTTCCGATGGCCGGTGTGTCGGGCAGCCTCGCGATGATCCGCGAGACAGGTGGCCAAGCTCGCTGGCTGTTCACCCACCTGAACAACACCAACCCTGTGCTCGATCCCGCTTCCGCGGAGCACGCCGCCGTACTCGACGCGGGAGCCGAGATCCCCTACGACGGTGCCGAACTGGTGTTGTGAGGTTTCAGGCAGCCATCGACGCTCCGCGCGACTCGTCAGGCAGCGGCTGCCGGATCGTGCCGCGCAAGAACCACACGACGCAGGAGACGACGAGCGCGCACACCGCAGCGGCGACGAACGCCGAAGGCGGACCGTAGTGCTCGGAGAGGTAACCGCTCACCGACTGGCCGAGCGCGAGGCCGAGGGTGATGGAGGTGAGCACCCAGCCGAATGCCTCGGCGGCCGTGCCCTTCGGCGCGACGATCTCGATCGTGGTCGAGTGCGTCGTCGACTGGGGAGTGATGAGCGCTCCGGCCGCGAGCAAAGCCAGCGCGAGTCCCCACAGCGAGGTCGGCAGCGCGAGCATCGCGACGAGCACACCGAAGACGGCCAGGAGCACCGGAAGTCTCAACCGCATGGTTCGTGGCCAGGGTTTGAGGCTGTAGGCGATGCCGAAGCCGACCGAGCTGACCGACCACAGCGACAGCAGCAGGCCGCCGATCGCGAGGTGGCCGGCTGCCTCGGCGGCAGCGGGGACGGCGACCTCGACGAAGCCGAGGACGATGCCGAAACCGAGCGCCGCGAGCGCGAGAGTGCGCATGCCTGGGCTGGCGAGAGCGCCGAGCAGCCTGCGCTTCGATTTCTCGGCAGGGCCCCATTCCCTGACGGCAGGGCTCAGCGCGAACATCACGGCTCCGGTGATCATGCAGCTGGCGCCGAGCACGATTCCCGTGCCGGGCCACGGGGCGGTGACCAGTACTCCGGCCAGGCCGGGCCCGAGGATGAAGAACACCTCCATGCTGATGGCCTCGTAGGAGAACGCGGCGTTGCGGGTCGATCCGGCAGGCAGCAGGCGTCCCCACAGGGCTCGCGACGCGGTGCCCGTCATCGGCTCGCTGATCCCGATACCGGCCGCGAGCGCGATCAGCACCGGGCTGGGTGCTTTGGCTTCGATGGCGAGCACCAGTCCGGTCATGATCACCGCGAAGACCGTGGAGACGAGCAGCAAGGGTCTGGTGGGACCGAATCGGTCGATGATCCTGCCTTGCACGACCGAGCCGACGGACACTCCGAGTAGCGCGCTCGCCGAAACGAGCCCCGCGATGGCGAAGGAACCGGTCTGATGTTGCACGTACAGCAGGGCCGAGATACCGATCATCGCGATGGGCAGTCTGGCGAGTAGTGATGCCACCATGGGCCTGCGCGCCCTTGGGGTGCTCAGTGCGGTGCGGTAGTCGGCGAGGGTCGTGCGGCCGTGGGACTCGGAGTCGGGCACGCTCACCAGTATGCAGCGCATTGGTACGGGTGTACCAGTTATTTATGTGGTTGCGAGCTGTCGCGAACAGGTGTGAAGCCGTCCCGAACGGGTACGTTGATCTCGGTTAGGTAACAGTGCGCCTGTTTCAGGCATCAAACGAGACCTCGAAGCGTCCTTGAGAGTGAACGGCCTTGAGTTAGTGGGTAGGGGTCGTGGGATCGTTGAAAGAAGTTCACGGCGATCGCCGTGAATCGCGAAGTACATAGACTCCCTCCGGGATCGGGTCGGGGCCTACATCCGGAGGGCGGGGAGCGCGGGCTGTCGGGGGATGGTCCGCGCACAGCAAGGGGCCGGTGCGCCACGTCGGGGGTGGCGCCCGGCCCCTTGTTATGTCTGCCGTCAGGTGGTTCCGCTGGTCAGCGGGCCCGGCGAGCCAATCGCTCCGGATCGAGGATCAGCACGCTCTTGCCTTCGAGTCGCAGCCAGCCACGGTGTGCGAAGTCGGCGAGCGCCTTGTTGACGGTCTCCCGCGAGGCTCCGACGTACTGAGCGATCTCTTCCTGCGTGAGGTCGTGTGTGACCCGCAGCAGGCCGGCTTCCTGGCTGCCGAACCGCTGAGCGAGCTGCAACAGCGCCCTCGCGACCCGGCCAGGAACGTCGGTGAAGATCAGTTCGGCGACCATGTTGTTCGTGCGGCGCAACCTGCGCGCCACTACGCGCAGCAACTGCTCCGCGATCTCCGGCCGCGTCGAGATCCACTGGCGGAGCGCGGGCCGGTCCATCGTCACGGCGCTCACTTCGGTCACGGTCGTCGCGGTCGAGGTACGGGGACCGGGGTCGAAGATCGACAGCTCACCGAACATGTCGGAAGGCCCCATGATCTGGAACAGGTTCTCCCGACCATCCGCGGACTTGCGTCCGATCTTCACCTTGCCCGACTTGATGATGTAGAGCTTGTCGCCCGGCTCGCCCTCGTTGAAGATCACGTGGCCGCGAGGGAAATCCACAGTCTCCAAGGTCTGTGCAAGCGCCTCGGCCGCTGCCGGTTCCACACCCTGAAAAATGCCCGCCCGGGCCAGGGTTTCGTCCACGTCGTGCCTCCTTTGAGAAGCGACCCCGATCCTCGATTGGAGGAGCGTGTCGCCGATCACTACATGCAGTGTAGGGCGTGCCCCCGAGATCGCTTCCCGGCTCGCCGTCGCAAGCGCGAGCATCCCTTGTGCGAGTGATGCACGCTGTCTGAGCGCGTTCGCGCGGATACTGCCTGTTAAAACGGCATCCGGAATGATCTCGTCCGACCAAACAGCCTAACCTCGGACTCGACGGGACTTGAGCTTGCCCGTCCTTCCGCCGAGGCGGCGCAGCCGGAAGAGCTCCAGCGCCCTGCCGATTCCGTGTCCGTAAAGGGCTCTCACTTCTTCGGGATGAGCCTGCTCAAGGAACTCTTCGACGTCCTCGCCACGCACGGACACGTGGCGGAGCCGGTTCTCAACGCGTTCCATCCCCAGTGCGAAAAGCATGATCACCAGGGGTACCGCGATGACGAACCAGACGGTCATGGAGACTCCCGATCCTCACTCGTGGCGGCTCGAATTCCCCGCACCCGGTTGTTGTCCCGACCCGGTCACGGCGAAGCACGTGCTCCCCTGATCGGGCGGCGCACGTAGGCTAGCGGGGTGTCGTCAGCCGTTGGTCAAGCCCCCCGAAAGGGACGTTCATTCGCTGCGGAGAGTCGGTTGTCTTTGGTAAGACGCGCACGGAGGATGAAACGTTGCCTCGACGAGGCGTATCCGGGCGCTCACTGCGAACTCGACTTCTCCACCCCTCTCGAACTGCTCGTCGCCGTGATCCTCTCGGCGCAATGCACTGACCAGCGAGTCAATGAGGTCACCCCGGCCTTGTTCTCCCGCTACCCGACCGCTGCCGACTACGCGGGTGCCAATCGGGTCGAACTAGAGGAAATGATCCGCCCGACCGGCTTCTACCGCAACAAGACCAGCTCACTGCTCGGGCTCGGTGCGGCGTTGGTGGAGCGCTACGACGGCGAGGTACCAGGCAAACTCGACCAGCTCGTGAAACTGCCGGGCGTGGGAAGGAAAACCGCCAACGTCGTGCTCGGCGAGGCTTTCGGTGTTCCAGGGATCACAGTGGACACCCACTTCGGCAGGCTCGTCCGCCGGTGGGGTTGGACGACCGAAGACGACCCGGTCAAGGTCGAGCACGAGATCGGCACGCTGTTTCCCCGCAAGGACTGGACGATGCTCTCGCACAGGGTGATCTTTCACGGGCGCAGGATCTGCCACGCGAGGAAGCCCGCGTGCGGAGCGTGCCCGCTCGCGAACGACTGTCCCTCCTACGGCGCGGGGCCGACCGAGTTCGATGCGGCGGCCAAGCTCGTCAAGGGGCCGGAGCGCGAGCACCTGCTCGCGATGGTGACCGGCTCTTGACCACAGCTACGAAATGGGCACTCGCGGCAGGCGTTCTCGCGCTGGCGCTGATCGTGGCGTTGCTGCCGCGGGTCGACGACGCGACCGATCCCTCCGGTGCTCGGGCCGCCGACGATCTCGGCGCCGCGAGAGAGGCCGCCGCGCTCCAGCCATGCCCATCCGGCTCGGAAAACGCCGCTGACTCCGGCGAGCTGAGCGGGGTCACCGCGACGTGTCTCGCCGACGGTTCGCGAGTCGACGTCGGCGCGGCGCTCTCCGGTGAGCCGACGTTGGTGAACTTCTGGGCTACCTGGTGCAAACCGTGCAGGGACGAGCTGCCATTGCTCGCCGAGTACGCCGAGCAACCGGGGGCGATCAGGGTTCTGACCGTTCAGGTCGAGAGCTCGGAGCGGGAAGGACTCGACCTGCTCGCCGAACTCGGGGTCGAGTTGCCGGGTTTCCACGACGGTGACGGCCCTACCGGACCGGTGCGCACGGCGCTGCGAGTGCCGAGGGCGTTGCCTGCCTCCTACCTGGTTTCAGCCGACGGTGACGTGCGTCTCGTGACCGAGCCGAGGTTGTTCACGTCCGTCCAGGAGATCCGCGACGCGGTCGGCGGTGCCGCGTGACCGGTCCGCTCATCGACCCCGCCGAGGCGCCTGCCTGGTTGCGTGGCCTCGTCGAGATCAGCGGTGACCTCGACGAGAAGACGTTCACCAGGTTCGCGGTGCCGAAGGGGACCGCGACCAGAGACGCCTCGGTGCTCATTCTGTTCGGTGGCGATGAGGCCGAACCTGACGTACTGCTGTTGCGCAGGGCGGACACCCTCGATTCGCATGCCGGTCAGGTCGCCTTTCCCGGCGGAGGAGCAGAGGAAGGTGACGCGGGGCCCGTCGGCACCGCGCTGCGGGAAGCCGAGGAGGAGACCGGCGTCGATCCGGCCGGTGTACGGCCCATCGCCGTGCTGCCGAAGCTCTGGGTACCGGTGTCACGGTTCGTGGTCACTCCCGTTCTCGCCCACTGGTCGCAACCCTCGCCGGTGCACGCCGTCGACCCCGGTGAGACGGCAGCCGTCGCGAGGGTGCCACTGGCCGAACTCTGTGATCCGGCAAACCGGTTCTTCGTCAAGAGGGAAGGTGCCGAGTGGAAGGGGCCGGCCTTCGATGTCGGCGGATTGTTCGTGTGGGGCTTCACGGCGGGTTTGCTGTCCGTGCTGCTCACGCTCGGCGGCTGGGAGCAGGAGTGGGATCACACGGATGTGCGCGATCTTGACGTAGCGTTGGCGCGGCACGAGGCTCGTGCGCGGCATTCGGGTGCTGGGTGACTGTGGTGAGCGGATAGGGAGTGGCGTTGAACTGGGTCGACGTACTGGTAGTGCTGGTGGCCATCCTCGCCGCTGTCTCCGGTGCTCGCCAGGGCGTCGTGATCGCGTTGCCCGCGTTCCTCGGTGTCATCGGCGGAGCACTGCTGGGCATCCGGCTCGCGCCGCTCGTCATCGACTTCTTCGATCACCCCGCCGCGAAGGTCGCGTTCGCGATCGGCACCGTGGTGTTTCTCGTCGCGCTCGGCGAGACGCTGGGGGTATGGCTCGGCGGCAAGCTCAAACGCAAGATCAAGTCGCCGAAACTCTCCGGCGTCGACAGCACGCTCGGCGCGATCATGCAGGGCGCGGTCGTTTTCGTCGTCGCCTGGCTGATCGCGCTCCCGCTCACCAGCGTCGCCTCGTTGCCTGGCCTCGCGAGGGCGATCAACAACTCGGTCGTGCTCGGTGGCGTCAACTCGATGATGCCGGACGCGGCACAGGGCCTTCCCGCCGAACTGCGGCAATTGCTCGACGCGTCCGGCTTTCCGTCCATTGTGGACCCGTTCCAGAACGCGCCGGTCAGGGAAATCGGACCGCCCGACACCGCGTTGCAGAACAGCGAGGTCGTGCAGCGGTTGCAGAGCAGCGTGCTGAAGATCAGGGGCATCGCCCCTTCCTGTTCCCGCTCGCTCGAAGGCAGCGGCTTCGTGATCGGCCCCGAGCGCGTCATGACCAACGCACACGTCGTCGCGGGCACCGAAGAGACCGCCGTCGAGACCCAAGGAGGCAGGCTCAGCGCGCGAGTCGTCCACTACGACCCCGAGACCGACGTCGCCATCCTCGCCGTTCCCGGCCTCGCCGCCCCTGTACTCCCCCTTGAACAGCAGCCCGCGAGCGCGGGCGACGACGCCATCGCGCTCGGCTACCCGCTCGACGGCCCCTACACGGCGACCGCGTTGCGCGTCAGGCAGCAGATCAACCTCAGGGGCCCCGACATCTACGACGCCAACACCGTCGAAAGGGACGTCTTCACGGTGCGCGGTCAGGTGCGAAGCGGGAACTCCGGCGGCCCCATGGTCGACCCGCAGGGCAGAGTCATCGGCGTCATCTTCGGTGCTTCCGTCGAGGACCCGGAGACCGGTTTCGTCTTGACGGCGGACGAGGTGCGAGCCGAGGTCGAGCAGGCGGGCAACTTCGGCGCGGGGGTCGACACCGGGCCGTGCACACGGTAGCCGCCGGTTCCGTCAGGTCGCGCGCAGGAAATCGACGATGGCCTCCGTCGACCTGCCGGGTTCCTCAAGGTGCGGGTAGTGCCCGATGTCCCGCAACGTCTCGAAGCGCGACCTCGGCCCTAGCCACGGTGCCGAATCGCGGGCGGTACTCGGCAGCACACACGGGTCGGCTGATCCGTGCAACTGGAGAACCGGCATCGATGGACGGACGTCGATGGCCTCGGTGAACCGCCTCCCCTCGCCGCGAAACTGTGCGCGGAAGGCCCAGCGGTAGTACTCAAGCGCGCTGTGCGCGACGCCGGGAACCAGCATCGCGTTGCGAAAGGTCCTTGCCGTGACGGCGAAATCGGCGGTGTCGCGCCACTCGTCGCCCGACCACGCGCGAAGCAGCGTCTCGACGGCGGCGGCTTCGTCTTTCACCAGGCCGCGTTCCGGCGAGACCGGAGTCTGAAACCGGAGCAGGTGTCCCATGGCTCTTGCCTGGCTTCCCTTACGGCGAACAGCGGATCTGGCGATCGCGGAGCGCAGCGCGAGCGGGTGAGCACCGCCGAGCACCGACACCGACGCGACGACCCTTGGATGCAGCGCGGCCGCCGTCCACGCGAGCATTCCGCCCCAGGCATGCCCTACGAGATGTGCCTGCCGCTGCCCCATCGCCCTGACCAGCCCCGCGACATCGCCGGCGAGCGTCCACGCGTCATAGCCGCGCGGAGGCTTGTCGGAATCCCCGTAACCACGAAGATCGGCGGCGACAACGTGGAAGCCCGCTTCGGCGAGCGAACGCAACTGGTGGTGCCAGGTCCACCAGAACTCCGCGAAGCCGTGCAGCAGCAGCACCATCGGCCCCGATCCGGCTTCGGCGACGTGCAACCGGATTCCGTTCGCCGAGACGTCCCTGTGTGTCCACGGACCGGCAAGGCGGACGGTCGAGGGATCGGGGGCTCGCACGGCCGTGCCGCGCGACGTCAGCGTCGTTCCGGCGAGCGGAACTCGGTGGCCGAGGTCAGGCCGGTACCGTGCTCGCCGCTCTCGGACTGCCGTCGTGGCTTGAGCGCCGCGGCGGTCTCCTTGATGCTGTCGATGGAGCGCTGCGGAGCCCTGACTTTCTTCCACTTCCGGTAACCGAGGAAGCCGAGCAGACCGGCGGTGACCAGCATGAGCAGGAACACGATGCCGAAGGCGGCCCAGCGCATCAGCCACTCGGACAGCAGTTCACCGAGGAAGAAAAAGAAGAAGAACGAGCTGTAGAGGACGATGACGCCCGCGATGATGAAGAAGGCGCTGCCTTTGGCGGCCTTCTTCGCTTCACCGACCGTCTCGGCCTTTACCAGCTCGACTTCGGCTCTGAACAGCGTGGACATGTGCTGCGTCGCGTCTTTGACGAGCGCGCCGATCGACTGCCCGTCCGCCGCTGTCGCGTTTTCCTCGGACAGCGGCAGATAGGGGACCGGGCCGTCGCTGTCGTCGAATTGGTGTTTGGGGCTGCTCACGGCCCTCATCGTGCCATGTGATCAATGTGAAAGCTCGCTGGGCGCGCCTCTGGCATGCACCTTACTGCGACGAACCAGGAGCAGCGCCGCGGTGAGCGAGGCGATGGCCGACGCGATGAGCACCGCGGCCTTGGCCAATTCGGCCTGTTCGCCTTCGAGTGAGAGTTCGGCGATGAGCAGGCTGACCGTGAATCCGACGGCTCCGAGCATCGAAAGCGCGCCCACATCACGCCAGGCCAGGCTGCTTGGCAGGGTGGCGAGGCCGAGTTTCACGGCCAGTGCGCTCGCCCCCATGATGCCGACGACCTTGCCGATCAACAGGCCGCAGATGACGGCGAGCGGGACGGGCTCGGTGAAGACGGCGCCGAGCGCGCCGCCGGTGATGGCGACGCCTGCCGCGAACAACGCGAAGACCGGTACCGCGAGACCTGCCGACCACGGCTGCAACCGGTGTTCGAGCCGGACGGCGGGCGAGTGCCGCTCGCCCTTGTCGCTGCGCACCCTGGTGAGCAGGCCGAGCGCGACGCCCGCGATGGTCGCGTGGATGCCTGTGGTGTGCACGGCGACCCAGACCACGATGGCCAGCGGTACGTAGATCCACCACGCCTGTACCCGCTTGTGTTGCAGGAAGGCGTACAGCGCGAGCGCGGCGACCGCGATTCCGGCGGCGACGAGGTCGAAACCCGCCGTGAAGAGGACCGCGATGACGATGATCGCGCCGAGGTCGTCGACGACGGCGAGGGAAAGAAGGAAGACCCTCGCCGCGCCGGGAAGGGCCGAGCCGACCAACGCGAGCACTCCGAGTGCGAAGGCGATGTCGGTCGCGACCGGGATGGCCCATGCCTTGTCGATACCGGGCGAGCCCCAGCCGACGGTCAACGCGATCCCGGCTGGAACGATCATGCCGCCGATCGCGGCGACGATCGGCAGCGCGGCCGCTTTGACGTTGGAAAGGTCGCCGACGACGAGCTCGCGTTTCAGTTCGAGCCCGACGACGAAGAAGAACACCGCGAGCAGGCCGTCCTTCGCCCAGTCCCCGATGGTCAGGTTGAGGTGCAGGAACTCGGGGCCCACCCGGAAATCCTTGACGCTCTGGTAGACGTCGGCGAGCGGCGAGTTGGCCCAAACCAGCGCGATGACCGTCGCGCAGAGAAGAAGTATGCCGCCGGTCGTCTCCATGCGAAGGAAACGGACGAACTCGGCGGGAGATGAACGGGGGCGCGACGGTGTCGTCACGGGCAGCTCCAACGGTCGACGGTTCAACTCGCCGACCAGACTTCCCGGCACACCCGCGGAACACCCTAACCGGACACGGACGTGAGTGGTCCCTTGTGGTGACGACGACCACCGGCCGTAACCGTTCGACCTAGCCGGTGCTGACTCCGAAGAGCAGGCCGACGGCGTAGGTGACCAGCATCGTCAGCAGGCCGACGCCGACATTTCGCGCGACGGCCCTACCTGCCCGCGCGTTGCCGAGCCGGGCGCTGGTGAAACCGGTGATGGCCAGTCCGATCACGACTCCGGCGACGCAGGTCCACACTCGCCATGAGGTCGGAGGGAACACGATCGCGAGTAGCGGAAGGAGCGCGCCGACGGTGAAGGCTGCCATCGAAGCGAACGCGGCGTGCCACGGGTTGGTGAGGTCGTTCGGGTCGATGCGCAACTCGGCGTCGGCGTGCGCTTGCAGGGCGTCCTTCTCGGTCAGCTCGCGAGCCACCCTCGCGGCAAGTTCTGGGGAAAGGCCCCGTTCCTCGTAGATGCCGGCGAGTTCGCGCTCTTCTTCCTCCGGCATGGTGCGCAGTTCCTGCTTCTCCAGCCGGAGCATGGCGCGTTCGGTGTCGCGCTGGGTGCTGACGGATACGTATTCGCCGCCCGCCATCGACAGCGCGCCCGCCACCAGACCGGCTACCCCGGCGACGACGATGGCCGAGCGATCACTCGTCGCGCCCGCGACGCCGACGACGAGGCCGGCGACCGAGACGATGCCGTCGTTGGCCCCGAGCACTCCCGCCCTGAGCCAGTTGAGTTTGCTGCCGATACCGCGATGGCTTTCGCCGCTGTGCGGTCGTGGCGCCCCGGATGTGTCGGTCACGCCGGTATTCAACCGCCCATCGCGCGCCGGTGCAGGGCAGCGGCGCGCGATGGGCACCCGGTCAGTTTTCCAGTTCGGCCAGTGTCTGCTTCGCCTGCTCAAGTTCCGCTTCGAGCTGGGCGACCTTTGCCTGCTGCTGTTCGCGCGCCGCGTTGATGACCTCGTCGATGGGGACCGACAGGTCCGCGTGCAACTCCTTCGCCGCTCGCGAGACAGCGGCGGCCGGGATGTCGAGGCCGCGGGCGACCCACTTGCTGCCGTGCTTGAGTTCGGCCTGCCATTCGCCATCGGCGGTGCCGGTGACGGTCAGTGTCAGTTCCACGGTGCGGGTCTTGCGCGCGGTCCCGCCCTTCGGCCTTCCGCGCTTGGGCTTGCTCTCGGCCTCGGGTGTCTCCGCCGTCTCGTTGTCGGGGGCGGCCGATTCCCGCGCGGACGACTCGGCGGGTGTGCCGCCGTTGCTTGTCTCGGCCGTTTGTTCCGGTGGCTCCACCTGCGCGGAATCGGTGGAATCCAGCCGCTCGTCCGGTGTTGTCGATGTGTCCAAGCTCATGGCGAGTGCGGTCTCCCTGTTGGTGGCGTCCGGCTACGACGGCCGGAAGTATAGAACACACGTTCGATGAAGTGTGGGAGGGCTTCGGCCCTTCGCGGAATTGTTCCCCAGCAACCGGTAAATGGCGCGGCTGGGTTTGCCGTTCAGTGGGACTCGCGGACACTGTCGAATGATCACTCTCTGGTGACCTGGACCACTACTTGACGACGGATTGTCGAAGTAGATGTAGCGGCGAGTAAGTCTGCGATAACACCTTCGAGTGATCCGCACTCGGGTGCGTGAACTGGGCAAATGTGCTGTTTCCGCTGACAGGCGACTTGTCGGCAAAGTCGCCGAACGTTTGATCAGCCGTTGGTTGCCCGTTAAGAATTCCGTGTCGCCGCGTACGCGTTCGGTAGTCGACCCTGCCGTTCGGGCAACCTCTGGGGTTCTCCGCGTACGTGTTCAACCAAGCAACTCTCACGCAGGGGCAGTGATCGATGGATAGACGTGGCACCTCCCGCCATCGCGGGGGGAATCGGTCGGGACGACTCGTGGCAGCCGTGGCGGCCACCTCGCTCGCTTTTCTCACCGTCGCTTGCGGTGGAGAAGAAGAAGCGGCAGGCGGTGACGTCGCACCGGTCGCGGTCAGCCAAGAGGACCTGACGAAGCTGCCGGACGCCACGACATACGGTGACCTGCCCAACGCCGCGAAGGATTCCGGCGGGGAGAGCACGGGGAAGGTGCTTCACCCCAAGAAGGACCTCGTCGTCTACAACGAGGCCGGCGGCGAGCCCATCGCGAAGCTGCCCACCACGCAGGTCGGTTCGCCGACCTGGGTCCCTGTCATCGCGGAAAAGGGCGAGTGGGCGGAAATCCTGTTGCCCACGAGGCCCAACGCGGCGAGCGGCTGGATCCACACCGGAACCGACGAGGTGGAAGCAGCCCAAAACGATTTCGTGGTCAACATCGATCGTGATGATTTCCAACTCGAAATCACGAAGAACGGCGAGTCGATCGGAAGCTGGACGATCGGCACGGGCAAGAAGGAATACCCGACGCCGAAGGGTCGTGCTTACATCATCGCCTCCATCGAGGAGACGGTGAACGACTACAGCCCCATCGTGCTTCCGCTCAGCTTCCACTCGGACTCGCACGAAACCTTCGGCGGTGGCCCCGGTACCGTCGGAATCCACACCTGGCCTGACGACAGCTTCGTCGGCAAGGAAACGAGTGACGGGTGCATCAGGGTGACCAAGGAAGCTCTCGACGAACTCGTCAAACTCCCGCTCGGAACGATCGTCAACATCGTCTGAGTTTGTTTGTGTGTGAACGCATTTATCTCTAACGCTTGAACATGTCTGGCTTGTTCTTGCTTTCCCGAAGGGTAAATTCATTGTCCAAGAGACGACTCGCCGCCTGTGGTGTCGCAGCGGCCTCCGCCGCGCTGACCGCCGGAATGCTGTTCGCGCCCGCCGCGAGCGCTGACGAGGCGAAGAACTCGGCTTTCGCGCTTTCCGCGACCGGGCTCATCAAGATCGACCCCGTCCCCTACGTCGACGACACGAACGGCGCCGCGGAGAAGTCCGTCGCCGAGATCGGCGCCGAGCAGCAGCTCGCGCACGTCGAACTGCTCAACGCGCGTGCCGGTGACGGCTTCGCGAAGTCGAGCGTCGCGGGCCTCTCGCTCGACCTGAGCCCGCTCGCGGACCTCGGCCTCTCCAAGCCGCTGCTTTCCGCCGAAGCGGTCGAGGCGACGTGCGACAACGGCGTCGGTTCCTCCTCGCTGGCCAACGCGAAGCTCGGCGACATCCCGCTCGACGTTTCCGCGCCGCCCAACACGGGTGTCGAGGTTCCCGGCGTCGCTTCGGTTCTGCTCAACAAGCAGACCCAGAACGACGACGGTTCGCTGACGGTGACCGCGATCTCCATCGAGGTCAACGGTCTCCAGACCATCGACGTCGCTTCGGCCACCTGCGCCGAGGCAGCCGAGGTTCCCGAGCAGCCCGAGCCGACCGACCCTCCCGGTGACGACGACAACGGCGGGGACGACGGCGACAACGGTGACAACGGTGGCGACAACGGTGACAACGGCGGTTCGCAGGTCGGCGCCGCGCCCGTCCCCACCCCCGTCAAGGCTCACCTTGACGTGACCGGCTGAGTTCCTCCGGAATTCTTTCCGCCCTCACCATGAAAATGACCCCCGCCTTTTGGCGGGGGCCATTTTTTGGTGAGGTCAGTCTTCCGAGTCCGTCTTGAGGCCACTGGAGATCAGATCCATGACGGAGCTGTCGGCGAGCGTCGTGACATCGCCGATCGCCCTGTTCTCCGCGACATCGCGCAGCAGCCGCCGCATGATCTTTCCGGAGCGGGTCTTCGGAAGTTCCGGCACGACCATGATCTGCCGTGGCTTGGCGATCGGACCGATCTCTTTGGACACGTGATCGCGCAACGCCTGAATCGCTTCGGCGCCACCAGCTTCCTCGCCTGCCGCGCCGCGCAGGATGACGAACGCGACAATTCCCTGTCCTGTCGTGGGATCGGTCGCGCCGACGACGGCGGCCTCGGCGACGGTCGGGTGCGACACGAGCGCCGACTCCACCTCCGTCGTCGAGATCCGGTGGCCCGAGACGTTCATGACGTCATCGACCCTACCGAGTAGCCAGATGTCGCCGTCGGCGTCGTACTTCGCGCCGTCACCCGCGAAGTAGTAGCCCTTGTCGGCGAACCTCGACCAGTAGGTGTCGCGGTAGCGTTCGTTGTCGCCCCAGATGCCACGCAGCATCGAAGGCCACGGCTTGTCGAGCACGAGGTAACCGCCGCCGCCCTTGCCGACTTCGGTCGCGGTGTCGTCGACGACCTTGGCCGAGATGCCGGGAAGGGGCCGCTGCGCCGAACCGGGCTTCGCCGCCGTGACACCGGGAAGCGGCGAGATCATGATCGCCCCGGTTTCGGTCTGCCACCACGTGTCGACGACGGGGCAACGGTTGTCGCCGATGTGCTCGCGGTACCACATCCACGCCTCGGGGTTGATCGGTTCGCCGACCGAGCCGAGCACCCGCAGCGAGGACAGGTCGTACTTGGCGGGGATGTCGGCTCCCCACTTCATGAACGTGCGGATCAGTGTCGGTGCGGTGTAGTAAATGGAGACCTTGTACTTCTGGACGATCTCCCAGTGCCTGCCCTCGTGCGGCGTGTTCGGTGTGCCTTCGTAAACGACCTGCGTGACCCTGTTGGCGAGCGGGCCGTACACGATGTAGGAGTGCCCGGTGACCCAGCCGATGTCGGCCGTGCACCAGTAGATGTCCTTGCCCGGCTTGTGATCGAAGACCGCGTCGTGGGTGTAGGCGACCTGGGTCAGGTATCCGCCCGACGTGTGCAGGATCCCCTTCGGCTTCCCCGTCGTGCCGGACGTGTAGAGGATGTAGAGCGGTTGTTCGGAGTCGAACGCCTCGGGGGTGTGCTCGGCGGATTGCGCGTCGACGAGGTCGTGCCACCACACGTCACGGCCTTCGGTCCACGGCACCTCTCCTTCGAGGTTGTCGCCGGTGCGCCGCACGACGACGACCTTTTGCACACTCGCCGCGCCTTCGAGCGCTTCGTCCACGCCGGCCTTCATCGCGGCGGCCTTGCCCCTGCGGTACTGGCCGTCGGAAGTGATGACGACCTTGGCTTCCGCGTCGTCGACCCGCTGGCGCAGCGCGGAAGGAGAGAAGCCGCCGAACACGACGCTGTGCACGGCGCCGATGCGCGCGCACGCGAGCATGGCGACGATCGCCTCGGGAATCATCTGCAACTGGATGGCGACCCGGTCGCCTGCCTCGATGCCGAGGGAGGTCAGCGCGTTGGCCGCCTTGGAGACGTCGTCCTTGAGCTGGGCGTAGGTGATGTCGCGGGTGTCGCCTGGTTCGCCGACCCAGTGAATCGCGACCTGGTCGCCGTGCCCAGCTTCGACGTGCCGGTCGACGCAGTTGTAGGCCACGTTGAGCTTGCCGCCGACGAACCATTTCGCGAACGGGGCTTCCGACCAGTCCAGTACGCGATCCCACTTGGTGTCCCAGTGCAGGCGCTCGGCCTGTTTGGCCCAGAACGCCTCCCTGTCGGCGTCGGCTTCCGCGTACCAGTCTGCCGTCGCGTTCGCTTCCGCGGCGAACTGCTCGCTCGGAGGAAAGGTGCGGCTCTCGGTCAGCAGGTTGTCGAGTGCCGGCGACTGCTCTGTCATGGTGCTTGGCCTCCTGGTGTGCGAAATCGTGCGGCTGCGCCCGCGGCGACGGTAGCGACGTTAGTACGGCATGTAAAAGGTTGCAGCCAGGTGGTGAGCCGGGACAAGCAGCTGACGACAAGCGGCTGACGAGCGGTCGCCCACGGGGCGAGGTCCCCGCAAAGCGTCCGCTTATGCTCACGGGAGTAACCGGCGGGAAAGGACTGTGTTGATGGCGGAGCGTGAGGAGCTCACCTGGGACCTCTTCGGCTCGGCGAGCCGGGAGCTTGCCGAGCAGGTGGCCGACAGTGGCTTCGAGCCTGACCTGATCCTTTCGATCGCCCGCGGCGGGCTGTTCGTCGCAGGCGCGCTCGGCTACGCACTCGACGTGAAGAACCTTCACGTGATGAACGTCGAGTTCTACACCGGAGTCAACGAACGACTCGATCTCCCCGTGATGCTGCCGCCCGTTCCCAACGCGGTCGATCTCGCGGGCGCGACGGTGCTGATCGCCGACGACGTCGCGGACACCGGGGCGACCTTGAAGCTCGTCCGCGACTTCTGCGCCGACCAGGTGGCCGATGTGCGCTGCGCCGTCGTCTACGAGAAACCGGCGTCGACCGTGTCGTGCGAATACGTGTGGCGGCGGACCGACAGGTGGATCAACTTTCCGTGGTCGACGTTGCCGCCCGTCGTCAAACGCACGGGCCAGGTGTTCGACGCATGACCGATCCGCTTGCCCAGTTGCTCGAACTCGACGGCGTCGCCGAGGCGGCAAAGAAAGCGCAGGATGCCGTTTTCGCGGTACACCGGCATCGCGCGAATCTTCGTGACGGTTCGGCGACGGCCGCCGAGGCTTCCGTCCGCGCCGCGAGGGCGTCGGCTGCCGTCGACGGTGCCGATCCCGAACTACCCAGTGAGGGCGCGGTCAGCGATCCGTTGCTCGCCGGTGCGTTGCGCGTCGCGGAATCGCTCGAATCGCTGCTTCCCACCTGGCGCCGTGCCCCCTCGCAAGCGCTCGCCAGGATGCACGTGCTCGCGGCAGCCGACCTGACCGACGACGCCGACGCGCTGGGCAGGCCACGTGCGGCTGCCGGGGTCGCGTCGCGGCTCGAACTACTCGGTCAGCTCACGACGGGAGCCACCAGCGTTCCCGGTCCGGTGCTCTCAGCCGTCGTACACGGCGAATTGCTGGCACTGCGGGCCTTTTCCTCAGCCGACGGCGTCGTCGCGAGAGCGGCGAGCAGGCTCTCGATGGTCGCGACGGGATTCGACCCGAAGGCACTGACGGTTCCCGAAGTGTCCTACTACCGCAGGCTCCGTGCCTACACCTCGGCGGCGGAGGCGTTCGCCTCGGGAACCCCCGATGGCGTGCGGGAGTGGTTGTTGTTCTCGTGCGAGGCGTTCGAGGCAGGGGCTCGCGAAGCGACGAGCATCGCCGAGGCCGCCACCTAGGTGTATCGACCCGCATGCCGTGTCGTTCCGTGGCCCCTTCCCTGAGCCGCTGTTTGGTCAGGAAGCCCGCGCGCGCACCGAGTCCAGCGCGTTGCGGACGTGACCGTCCGCGCGCACCAATGCTTCGACGGCCGTCGTGACGTCGACTCCCGCGAGTAGACGCACGAGGGCGACCTTGAGGTCACCGTCCGCTTCGGTCAGTGCGGCATCGCAGTCCTGTGCGCTCATTCCCGTTGCCTCGCGCAGGATCCGCAGTGTACGACCGCGCAGTTTCGCGTTGGTCGCCCGCATGCTGACCATCAGATTCGAGTAGGTCCTGCCCAGCTTGACCATCGTCGCGGTGGAGAACGAGGTCAGGATGATCTTCTGCGCGGTACCCGCTTTCATTCTCGTCGACCCCGCGATGGTTTCCGGCCCCGTGTCGACCGCGACGAGCACGTCGAGATCCGGCGGGAACGGCGCGCCGGGATTGCCGGAGATCAGGCCGGTACCCGCGCCCGCTCGCTTCGCGGCCCGCAGAGCCGACAAGACGTACGGCGTTCTGCCCGATGCGGTCAGTCCGAGCACGAAGTCACCGGCCACCACCGTCGAGTCGACCTCGGCCGCGCCGGCGCGCTCGTCGTCCTCCGCGTTCTCGACGGCGTGCCGCAGCGCCCTTTCCCCGCCCGCGTGGTGGGCGACGAACCAGTCCGGCGGGATGTTGAAGGTGGGGATCAGCTCGGCGGCGTCGAGTACGGCGAGCCTTCCCGAGGTTCCCGCTCCGACATAGTGCACGCGGTGACCGTTCTTCAGAGCTTCGGCCGCGTAGTCGACCGCGGTCGCCAACTGCGGCAGAACCGCGCGCACCGCTTGGGGAACGCGAGTGTCCTCCGCGTTGATGGCCGAGAGAATGCCTGCCGTCGACATCTTGTCGATGTCGACCGTTCGCGGATTGCGTTGCTCCGTCGGCGACTCCACGTGGACAACCGGTAGCGTCGCGGAGCTGTGTCCAAGCCCCCTGCGGCTCGCCGCCCCCACCTCCATCATTCGCCTCACTGTCTGTGGTTCGGAGCGCGCGGCTCGGGCCGCGCTTCTCTCTTGGGTCACTTTCCGGTTTCCCGTGGCCGCCTCCTGCCATCGGGACGAACTCCGAGCCGGTGCGTGCCGACCGCGTCTCTGGTCGCGTCGAGCGCGTGAACCGCGTCGTCCATGTGCCGTTGCGCGACGCCGATGAAGAGGCAGTCGATGACGGTGAGCTGCGCGATGCGGCTCGCCGTCGCGCCGGACCTGAACGTCGTCTCGCGGGCAGCCGTCGTGAGCACGTGGTCGGCCACCTCGGTGATCGGCGAGCGAGGGAAATTGGTCAGCGCGACCGTGGTGGCGCCGTGTTCGCGGGCCACGCGCAGCGCCTCGACCGTGTCCGTCGTCGCCCCCGTGTGGGAGATGCCCACCGCGACGTCGCCTTCGTTCAGTACAGCGGCCGAGGTGAGCATGATGTGCGTGTCGGACCACGCGAAGCTCACCCTGCCGATGCGGTGCAGCTTCTGCTGGAGGTCGGCCGCGACGAAGGCGCTCGCGCCGACGCCGTACACGTCGACCCTGCCCGCACCGGCGAGCAGATCGATGACGCGTTCGAGTTCGCCGACATCCAGTTGCTCGGCCGTTTCCTCGACCGCTCTCGCGTCGGCGAAGCTGACCTTGTTCACGACGGAAGCCAGGTCGTCCTCCATCGTGATGTCACCGCCGAGATTGCGCGACGAGCGAGCGGCGGTCCTCGCGGTGTCGGCGGCGAGCGCGATGCGAAGCTGCGGATAGCCGCCGACCCCGATCGCCTTGCAGAACCTGGTGACCGTCGTCTCGCTGGTGCTGGCGGCGAGCGCGACTTCCGTGATGCTCCGGCGGGCGACCGCCGAAGGGTCTTCGAGTACGACTTTCGCCACTCGTTGCTCCGCTCTTGCCAGACCAGGCAACAGCGAACGGATGCGCACCAACGGGCTCGCATCGGCGTCACGTTCCACGGCGCCCTTGGGGGTCTCGGCGATGAACTCAGGACCGTCGGGCGCTACCGGTTCGACGGGCTCGACCGTGTCGACCCCGCTGACCGTGGGAAACTTACTAACCATAGGCATCTGCGACAAGGTTACCCACACCTTCCGGATTGATCGCAAGCTGAGCGTGTTCCCACGTCCAGGCCACTTTTTCCTCGTTGATGAGAAAGTCGCCAACCGAGTCTGGCCTGTTAACCTGATTTGGCTAACGACTCTGCAACTTATTAGCGACCGAGCAACCTGAAACCGTCCCCTGCAAATGCGTAGGGTTGCCGCTCTCCGTCCAGTAAAACCCTTTTGTCGGCAGTGACCCTGACGGCGTCGACATAGTTGCCACGCGCGGTGTTGCTCCCGTCAGTGGTGAATCGCCAACGTAAAGTCACGTTTCCCGTCGCCGGAACGGATGCGTGCACGTTCCACCACGAACGGTGACCGGTCCCGGCGAGCGCGGTCACCGGTCCCTCCGGCGCCCCTTCGCCACGCACTCGAAGCTCGACCGGCTGCCACCGGTGGCCGTCGGAACTGGCTTCGAGTACCAGCGGGTCGGTGGGCTCGCTGTTGACGAACGTGGCGAAGTCGACGGAGAGGTCGCCGCCGGTGTGCGCGAGCGGAGGCGTTGTCAGCGTGGCCGTACGCGAGTCGCCGATACCGCTGAACCACGCACGAGGCCCCTTCGCCGGACGCACGGCCATCGCGCGGGCGAGTCCCGTCGCGTACGCCTGCCTCGCCGGGTTGATCGAGCCCCACGAGCGCGAAGGGTGGACACGGTTGGTCAGCAGCACGACCACCGACCGCGACTGGGGATCGAGCACGATCGACGTGCCGGTGTAGCCGGTGTGTCCAGCCGTGGTCGGCGACGAGAGCCCTCCCATGTACCAGAGCTGGTTCAGTTCGAAGCCGAGTCCGTGATCGTCGCCGGGGAACCTCGTGTTGTAGTTCGTCAGCATCGTGCGCACGGTGTCCTCGCGCAGGATGCGCTTGCCCGCGTACGCGCCGCCGTTGAGCAACGACTGGCCGAGCACTGCCATGTCCCCGCTCGTGGAGAAGATCCCGGCGTGCCCGGAGACTCCGCCGAGCGACCAGGCGTTCTCGTCGTGCACCTGGCCCCTGACCATCCCGCGTGGTGGATCGGCCTGGTACTCGGTCGCCGCGATCCGGTCCAGCTTGGCCTCGGGGGGATTGAAACCCGTGTCGGTCATGCCGAGCGGTCCCGTGATGCGCCGGGACACCGCCTCGTCCAGTCCCGTCCCCGAGACCCGCTCCACCAAGACGCCGAGCGTGATCAGGTTGAGGTCGGAGTAGGTATACGTGGTGCCTGGCCGGTTCTGAGGGCGCACGTCCATGACGGCCTTGATCCTCGCGGCCTTGTCGGGCCAGTCCCGCCACAGCGGCAGTTCGGGTTCCAGCCCCGAGGTGTGGGTCAGCAGCTGCGTGACGGTGATCGATCCCTTGCCCTGCGCCGCGAACTCCGGCAGGTATTCGGCGACGGGCGCGTCGAGGTCGACCTTGCCGTCCTCGACGAGCTGAAGCACCGCGATCGAGGTGAACAGCTTCGTCACCGACGCCATGTCGAAGATCGTGTCGGCGCGCATCGGGACCTGTTCGTTCGCGGGCAACTCGGTGCCGGAGCCGTCCGCGTACCGCACGGCGCTTCCTGCCGTGACGGTGTCGACGACCATGCCGTTGTGGACGAGAGTGCCGACGGCGCCCGCGAACAACGGATGTCCTTCGACGGCCTCACTTCCGGTCCACGCGCGCAGTTGGTCCCCTGCCGCGCGGAGCGGAGCGGGGTCGAGTCCCGCTTCTTCCGGCGTCACCTCGGCGAGCACCGTGGTCTCCGGTGCGAAACCGGTGTAGGGCTGGTCGAATCGGCCGCTCGCCGGGTTGGTCGACGCCATCGAGCTCGCTCCCGTGAACACCAGTATCCCGGTCAGTAGAGCAATTCTCCCTCGCACGGCCACCCCGTCCCTCTCGCTACCGATACCGCAGGTACGGCTCGCGCCGCGTCCGGAAGTCCGCGAGTTCCCGCTGCCACGCGCCGACGATCTCCTCTGTGCCGGCTCCCGCGTCGACCTGTCGCCGGAGCCGGTCCGATCCCGCCAGCTTGTCGATGAAGTTGTCCTCCCGCCAGCGGAAGACGCCGGGGTACAACCGTTTCGCTGACACGATCATGGTCACCGCCGTACCGATCGCGTCGTAGGCGTGGGGATCGGTGACCGCCAGCGTGACCCCACCGCAGTCCTGTCCCGCGAACTTGCCCGACGTCGGCACGAAATACGTCTCCCTGAACGTCACGCCCCCGAGCCCCGACGTCGCCAGTTCCTCTCGCCACCGCCAGTCGATCCCGGGAGCGCCGATGGTCTCGAACGGTTGCGTCGTGCCCCTTCCCTCGCTCAGTTCCGTGCCCTCGAACAAACCGGTGCCGACATAGCTGAGCGCGGTCTCCGGCGTCGGCATGTTGGGACTGGGAGCCGCCCACACGAGCCCGGTTTCGGCGAAGCGTGAGTCGCGTTGCCATCCGGCGACCTCGACGACATCGAGTTCGCCTGGTTCGACGCCCTCGTCGGGAAGGAACTCGGCCGCGAAGAACCTTGCCAGCTCGCCGACCGTCATGCCGTGTTGCTGCGCGATCGGTTTGAGGCCGACATCGGAGTCGAAGGCGGGGTCGAGCACGGGACCGAAAGCGTCGCCGCCGAGCGGGTTCGGCCGGTCGAGCACGACGAAACTCGCGCCGGTCTTCGCCGCCGCGAGCTGCGCCGTGTACATCGACCAGATGTAGGTGTAGAAGCGGGCGCCGATGTCGGCGATGTCGAACACGACGGTGTCGACTCCCGCTTTGGTCAACATCGCAGCCAGCTCGTCGGCACTCGCCCGGTAGGCGTCGTAGACGGGGACTCCCGAGCGGGGGTCGACGTAATCGCCTTCCGAACCACCGGCCTGCGCGCTGCCACGGAAACCGTGCTCGGGTCCGAACGCGGCGACCGGGGTGACCCCGGCCGCCACGAGCGAGTCGACGATGTGATCGGAGTTCGCGAGCACACCGGTCGGGTTGGAAAGCACGCCGACTTTCCTGCCGGAGAGGCGCCGCCAGCCCTCCGCGGCCAACCGGTCGGCTCCCGGCACCACCGAGCCGGGCTGGTTCATCGGTTCGGCGACGGCGAACGACGAACTCGTGCACAACACCGGGGTGGCGAGTGCGCTCGCGGCGAGGAAGAGGCGCCGGTTGACCGCCATCAGTTCGTCGTCCCTCTCCCTCGGATTCCCGGACCGACTACCACGTCAACCCGTGTCCAAACGGGAAGAGGGTGTTACCTGAGTCATCGCCGGAGGGGATCGCTACCGGCAATGTTCCCTGGGGTGAATGCTGGCCGAGCAGGACCTTCGCGAGCGAGTTCATCGTCACCGCGCGCCAGTCGTAGGTGGCGACCCACGTCGCGGAGTCGGCATACCCGGGGTCGTACGGTTCCTGCACGGAAACGGCGACGACCGGCTTGCCCGTCTGCCGCATCGCGTTCAGGAGGTCGACCTGGCCCGGATCGCCCCTGAGCCCGTTGGTCAGCACGACGACGACGTCGGCGTCGCCCGCGGCGGCGACGGCCGACTCGACAGTGGCCGCGTCGGGGTTCGCCCCGGTCGACAAGCCGGTCGCCGTGGACCCGATGGCGGAGGCGAGCGCGTCCACCGGCTCAGCCGGATACCCCGGGTAGTCGGATCGATTCCAGCCGGTCACCAGCACGCGTTCCCGTCCGGTGAGTGGCAGTAGCCCCTCGTCGTTGCGCAACACCGTCGTGCTGCCGTCCGTGATCTCCTGGACCCTTGCCAGGTTGGCTTGCGTGCCGACGACCTCGTCGACCGTGTTCTCGTCGACATAGGGCTCGGCGACGACACCCCGGTTGTACTTCAGTTCGAGTATCCGCAGCACGCTCTCGTCGATGCGCTCTTCGGTGAGCCTGCCGTCCTCGACCGCGCCGAGCACGCCGCCGATCGCGACGTCGAGATCGGGCGGCATCAACATCTGGTCGACTCCCGCCTGCAAGGCGAGTACCGGGATCTCGTCGTCAGGGTGCAGTTCGCGAACACCCTGCATTTGCAGTGAGTCGGTGACCACGACGCCGTCGTAACCGAGTTCGGAGCGCAGAATGCCGTTGATGATCGGCTCGGAAAGGGTCGCCGGATTCCCGGAAGCGTCGAGGCTCGGCACGGTGATGTGCGCGGTCATGATCGAATCGACACCCGCCTCGATGGCGGCCTCGAACGGAGGAAGGTCGGTCTCTCGCCATTCCTGCTCGGTCCGGTCGATCACCGGAAGTCCCGTGTGACTGTCGGTCGCGGCGTCGCCGTGACCGGGGAAGTGCTTGGCCGCGGCTGACACGGTTTTGGTCTCCGCGGCCGAATTCTGGTAGCCGTCGACCTGCGCGGCGACGAGTTCGCTCGCCAGCGCGGGATCCGAGGAGAACGAGCGGGAGCCGATCACCGGGTTCAACGGGTTGGAGTTGACGTCGGCGTCGGGAGCGAAGTCCTGGGAGATCCCCATCGCCCTCAGTTCGGATCCGCTGATCGCCGCCGCGTCCCGCGCCGCGCCCGCGTCTCTCGTCGCCCCGATGGCCATGCCGCTCGGGAACTCGGTCGCGGGGCTGCCGACCCTGGTCACCCTTCCGCCTTCCTGATCGACGGAAACGACCAGCGGCACCTCGGCTCCGGAGGAGAGCGCGGCTCGCTGCAATCCGTTGGAAAGTCCGGCGACCTGCCTCGGCGTCTCGATGTTGTCGGTGCCCGCGTGGTTGAAGTAGATGACGCCGCCGACCTGATAGCGCTGCACGACTTCGGCCGCGGTGCCGACCCCGTACTTGTCGGTGTTGCCCTCGTGGGGCTCGGTCGCCGATGTTCCCCACACGTCGGCGACGAAGAGTTGCCCGACCTTCTGGTCGAGGTCCATGCCGCGCAACGTGCGCTCGGCCCATTCACGAGCCTGGTTCGTGGTGTTGCCCTGGTGCGGTTCCGGTCCGGATTGCGGGGACGCCGACGCCGTCCCCGCCGTCACGGCAAGAAGTCCTGCGATCGTCGTCGCCGCACAGGTTCTCCAGCCTCTCGTTTTCCGGCGTCTGGGGATGGGGATGGTCACGGCAGCCTCCCGGGATAGGCGTTGGTGGGTTTTCCACGCGAACGCGCCAGCATCGGAAAGCTACTGACGAAATGACGGAGGGTCAACGACCGAACGTCGGTGGCTTTTCAAGGTCATGAGATGTCGTGAAAAGTGCCGACACGCTGGCGGCGCCCGTGACATGACTGTCAACGGGCGCCGCCTGCTCGCGCGGACTGCTCGGGTGACCAAGCTGCAACTCGTGTCGTATTTCCGGGTACTCGGCGTCCGGCGTCCCGATACGCAGTCCCTTAACGACAAGCCTCCCGCGGCGTGCCCAGCGTGGGTGCCCGGAGTCCGCGCACGGAGATCTTTCCGGGGTGGACAAGGCTTCTCTTCTGCCTTGCCCCTGGCCGACAAGATGTCCGCATCACTTTTCTACCGAGTGACGGCCGTCACTTCAAGAGGGTAGAGGGGTGCACCGGTACAGAGGCTCGATGTAGTGACGAGCGCGTGTCTTTTCCGTGAGCCCGCGATGCTGTGCGCGGTCACAGTGGGCCATGTGGGTGGGCGATCAGGCTTCCTTGCGACGCTTGCGCGACAGTCCGTAAATCGTCGCCCCCGCCGCTACCGCGCTCACGCCGATGCCGACCGCGGCGAGCGTCGTGGGCGACGGCGCCGGAATGCGAGTCCGCAGCGAGATCGTGTTGCTGAACGAGTGCACCTGCCAGCCGTGCTCGGTCGCGTGCTTGCGCAGGATGCGATCGGGGTTCACCGCGTGCGGGTTGCCGACGACCTCAAGCAACGGGATGTCGGTGCTCGAATCGGTGTAGGCATGGCAGGCGCCGAGGTCGTAGCCGTACTCGGCGGCGAAGCGCTTCGCCGCCACCGCCTTCTGCTCGCCGTAGCAGTAGAACTCCAGCTCACCCGAATAGCGCCCTTCGATGACCTCCATGCGGGTGCCCATGCTTCTCGTGGTTCCCAGCATGTCGGCGATGGGCGTGACGACCTCTTCGCCCGCTGCCGACAACACGATGACGTCGTGTCCCTTCGCCTTGTGCTCCGCGATGAGTTCGGCGGCCTCCGCGTAGACGAGCGGGGCGACGACGTCGTGCAGTGTCTCGTTGACGACGGCGCGGACCTGTGCGACGTCCCAGCCCGCGCACAGCGCTGAAATCTCGGCACGCAAACGTTCCGTCTTGTCCGCGTCGGCGCCCGACAACGCGAAAACGAGTTGGGCGTACGCGCTCTTCAGCGCCGCCCGCCTGTTGATGAGTCCCTTGCGCAGAAAGGGCTTGCTGAACGCGAGTGCGCTCGACGAGGCGATGATGGTCTTGTCGAGGTCGAAGAACGCGGCGACGGGGCCTGTCGCCGGCTTCACGGTCGATGTCGCTGTCTCGTCGGTGCTCGGCGAGGTAATGCTGGGTTCGGACACCTCCCAACGATAGGTGATCAGCTCGTGACACTTTCGCCCGCCGCGTGCGGGCGGACCGGGCTCGGATCCGTCGGAAAATCCAGCACAGGAACGCTGCTCCGGCCACGAGTGCCGTTACCGAATTGTGGGTGCTTCGCGAAGACCTCCTTCCTCGAAGAGCGAGCTACAGTTGAGGAATCCGATGTCGATTCGGTGCGGTTCAGCCCGACCCCCCGGGGCTGAACTTCCGGCGGCCCTCGCTCCTCCCCCCTGGCGAGGGCCGCCCCCTTTTCCCAGGTTGTCCACAGCCGGCTGGTTGTCCACAGATCGGCGGGAAGCGTCTTGTGGCCCGCCCGGCCAGGCACGAGTGTGGGAAGCCGATGAAAGACGTACCGGGGGGAATGTGAGCGTGCCGACCGAACACGAGCCGAACGCGCGGCGACACCGAAATCAGCCGTTGTCCGACGAGCATCGTCCGCTCGTGGTGGCCGCCGACGATGCCGTGCTCGACGAGGTGCTCCGCCTCGCGGCAGCCGTCGGCTGCGATATCGAAAGGGCGATGGACGTCGGAGCCGCCGCGACAAGGTGGAACACCGCTCCACTGGTGGTGGTCGACGAACTGGCCATGGCCGAAACGGAGGCTGTGCGCCTGCCGCGCAGGCACGGGGTTTTCCTGGTGTGCAAAGGGGCCCCGGTCGCGGACTCGTGGCGGCGAGCGTTCGCGGCGGGCGCCGAAGGAGTAGTCGCGCTTCCCGACGACGAGGAGACGCTCGTCGCCGCGCTGGCCGACGTCGTCGAAGGGCCACGTGGCGAGCGCGGTCCCGTTCTCGCTGTCGTCGGAGGCAGAGGCGGAGCCGGTGCCTCCGTGCTGTCCGCCGGGGTTGCCCTTGCCTCCGCCCGTTCGGGAGCGGCGACCTTGCTCGTGGACTGCGACCCGCTGGGCGGCGGAATCGATCTGCTGCTCGGCGCCGAGCTGAGCGAGGGGCTTCGCTGGCCGGATGTGCGGGTCCAGGCGGGGCCGGTTTCGATGAGCGCGCTCGCGTCCGCGTTGCCTGGCAGCCGACACGGCGAGGGAAGCATGTCCGTGCTGTCGTGCGACCGGTCCGGTGAAGGGCCGGGGGACGAGTCGGTCGCCGCCGTCGTCGACGCGGGAAGAAGGGGCGGCAGGACGGTCGTGTGCGATGTGCCCCGCAGGCCGGGCCGCGGCGCGGGTGACGTGTTCGCCCGCGCCGACCTCGTCGTGATCGTCGTTCCAGCGGAGGTGCGTGCCTGCGTCGCCGCCACCACGGTGCTCGCGGGCTTCGCCGACCGCCTCGACAAGGTCAGGGTGCTCGTGAAAGGGCCCGCGCTCGACGGCCTCACCGAGGCGGACGTCGCGAGCGCCGTCGGGGTCCGCTCGCTCGGCTGGCTCCACCATGACCGCACGTTGCGCAAGGAACTAGAACGAGGCGTGTTCCGGCCCCGTTCCACAAGCTCGCTCGGCAAAGCCTCCCTCGCCGTTCTTGCCGAGCTGCGTTCGTCCTGCTGACGACGTGCACCTTTCAGCACGCCGTCAGCAGCTGGATCAGATGTTGAATCCACCGTCCACGTTGATCGTCGCGCCCGCGAGATTGCCCGCGTCGTCGCTCGCGAGGTAAGCCACTGCCGCCGCGACGTCTTCTGGTTGCCCGAAGCGGCCAAGCGCGGTGTGGCCGGTCAGGACAGCGGCCATCGGCCCTCCGGCCGGGTTGGCGTCGGTGTCGGTGGGGCCGGGGCTCACCATGTTCACCGTGATGCCTCGTTGTCCGAGTTCCCTCGCGAGTGCCTTCGTCATGCCGATGAGCGCCGCTTTCGTCGCCGAGTAAATGGAGAATCCGGGAAACGGAACGCGTTCGCCGACGTTACTGCCGATGTTGATGACGCGGCCTCCCTGTTCGAGATGCCGCGCCGCGGTGCGCACGGTGACGAACGGCGCGCGCACGTTGACGGCGAATGCCTTGTCGAAGTCCTCGACATCGAGGTCGTCCAACGCTCCCGTCGTGAAGACACCCGCGTTGTTGACGACGATGTCGATCCTTCCGAACTCGGCGACGGTCGCCTCGACAGCGGCTTCCACCTCATCGGGCTGGGCGCTGTCCGCCCTGATCGGCAGCGCCCTCGTTCCGCCGGCCTTGATGCGCTCGGCGATCTCTTCCGCTAGGCCCGCACTGTTCACATAGGTCAGTGCCACGTCGGCTCCCTCCGCCGCGAGCCGAAGTGCCGTCGCCGCGCCGATCCCTCTGCTGCCGCCGGTGACCAATGCGACCTTGCCTGCAAGTTTCTCGTTCATGAGTTCAATCCTGACGACGGTGCCCTCGGGGCACTGGCGGGAATCGGACGGCTCATTCCCACTGCCCTGTCCGGAGTTCGCGCATTGTCCAGGTGGGTACGACACTTCTGCTGTCTCCGCCTCTAGTTGTCCACAGTCGGCCGGTTGTCCACAGATTCGGACATTGGTTCTTGTCGCGGCTTGCCGCCTGGCGCAGGGTTGAAGCACGGCTGGATTGGGGATCACACATGGGGGACAACACGATGAACTTCTCTATCCACATCAGACTCTCGGCCGTCGCCGCATGAACGGTATGAGGCAACGGCACGTGACGGAGGCACCCCGGCAGGGAACCGACCTCGTCGACCGGGTCCGCAGGCGGCTCGCGGAGTCGGGAGCGGGCTCGGATCACAAGGCCGTCGCCGACGCGGTGAGAAAGGAAACCGGCGGCGTCGCAGGGCATCTGGACATTCTCGACGCGCTCAAGCTGGTGCGGCACGAGTTCGTCGGAGCGGGGCCGCTCGAATCGTTACTCGGTGACCCGAAGGTTTCCGATGTGCTCGTCACGGCACCTGACGAAGTGTGGGTCGACGGAGCGAACGGACTACGCAGGACCGAGATCCGCTTCCCCGACGAGGAAGCGGTGCGCAGGCTCGCCCAGCGGCTCGCGCTCGCCGCGGGACGAAGGCTCGACGAAGCTCAACCCTTCGTCGACGGCTGGCTACCGGGAAAGGGGCCACACGGTCACGTTCGGTTGCACGCGGTTCTCCCTCCCATCGCGGCGGAGGGAACGTGCCTTTCTCTTCGCGTGTTGCGGCCCGCCGTGCACGATCTGCACGCGTTGCGACGACTCGGCACCTTCGACGAGAAAGGGCTCGCCGTGCTTGTCGCCATCGTCCGCGCGAGGCTTGCCTTCCTGGTGACCGGTGCGACCGGATCGGGGAAAAGCACCTTGCTGGCCGCGCTGCTCGGCGCGGTATCGCCGACGGAACGGATCGTGTGCGTCGAGGACGCGGGTGAGTTGCAGCCCCGGCATCCGCAGTTCGTCCGGTTGCTCGCGAGGCCGCCCAACGTCGAAGGGGCCGGCGAGATCACCCTGCGCGAACTCGTGCGCGAAGCGCTGCGGATGCGGCCGGACCGGCTTGTCGTCGGCGAGGTGCGGGGTGCTGAGGTTTGTGAACTACTCGCCGCGCTCAACACCGGTCATGAAGGCGGAGCCGGCACACTGCACGCGAACTCGCCAGGTGAGGTTCCGGCGAGGCTCGAAGCACTCGCCGCGCTCGGCGGCCTTTCCAGGGCGGCCTTGCACAGTCAGTTGGCCGCCGCGGTTCAACTCGTGCTGCACATGCGCAGGAGGGCGAACGGTACGCGAGCGCTCGCCGAAGTCGGTGTCGTGCACAGGGAAGGCGACACCGTGCGCGTGCGGTCGGCATGGCGAGAGGGCGACTGGACCGGCGAGAGCGCCTTGCTCACCAGGCTGCTCGCCGGAAAGGGAAGGGGGAAGCCGTGTTGACGTCCGCACTCGCGCTCGCCGCGTCGGCGCTGCTGTGCTGGCCCTCCCGCGGTCCCGCTGCCAGGCTGATGCGTGCCGTCGGAAGGCAGGGCAGGAGCGGAGCTGCCCGAGCCTGGTTGATCCACAGTAGACGGAAGCTGGCGCTTGCCGCGGCGGGTGGCGCCGGTGTCCTCGTCGCGGTGACGGCGGGAGTGTTGCCTTGTGTGGCGCTGGTCCTGCTTGGACTCGCCGGATACCGCCAGTGGAGCGGGGGCCGCGACATCGAACGCAGGATCCGGTCGGCAACCGAGGTGGCGACCTGCGTACGAGCTGTCGTCGGCGACCTCAACGCGGGTGCGCATCCGGCCACGGCCGTGGAAAGGGCAGCCGAGGACGCGAAACCCGAACTGGCGGGAAGGCTGCGTACCATCGCGGCGACAAGCAGGCTCGGCGGTGATCCCACGACGGCCGCCGACTCGGCTGGTAGCGGGCCCGGAGGGGACGCCATCGTGCGGCTCACGCGGTCGTGGGGATTGGCGAGGCAGCACGGGCTTCCGCTCGCCGGAGTTCTCGAGGCGGTGCGGCGAGAAGTCGACGTGTCCGTGCGCATCGCGGGACAGCTCCGCGCCAGGATGGCGGGCCCGAGGGCCAGTGCCGCGATACTCGCCGCGCTACCCGTGCTGGGCATCGCGCTGGGAGAGGTCATGGGCGCGGCGCCGATGGCTGTCCTGTTCACCACTACCGCCGGACAGTTCCTGCTGGTGGCGGGCAGTGCGCTGGTGCTGTGCGGAGTGTTCTGGAGCGCGGCGCTCACCGGGCGATCGGTATTGCGATGACGACCGCCTGCGTCGCCTTGGTACTGCTTGCCTGCGCGGTACTGGCCCTACCTGCCCGCGCGGCGCGGTTGTGGAGCGTGCTCGGCAGACCTCGCAGGAAGACAACAGGTGCGATTCCGGTGTCGGCGGAATGGCGGCTGCCCGCACTGGTGGCCTTCGCCATCACGTCGATCCTCGCCGCCATCGACACTTCGGCTCGGGGCTTCATCGCCGGAATCTGCTGCGGGCTCGGTGTCTTCTTCGTTGTCCTTCGCGGGAGGAAAAGACTCTCCAGCCGGCGGAGCAGGAGCCCACCGAAAGCAGGACAGCTGGGTCTGGCGTGCACCTGCGACCTGCTTGCGGCATGCCTTCGTGCCGGGTTGCCTGTCGCGACAGCCGTGGGGGCCGTCGCGGCGACAGCTCCGTCGCGGGCGGCGGGCGCGCTCGGAGCCACGGCAGATCTGCTGGCGCTGGGTGCCACCCCCGAGCAGGCGTGGGAACCGGCCCTTCGTTGCGAGGACACCGCCGAGCTGGCAACGGCGGCGGTTCGTACCGCTGAATCGGGAAGCGCGCTGGCCGTCGTCGCTTCGGAACTGGCCGAACGCGCCAGGCAAGCGGCGGCCGACGAAGCGGAGGCCGTGTCCCAGCGCGCAGGCGTCCTCATCACCGGACCGCTCGGGCTCTGTTTCCTTCCCGCGTTCCTGTGTTTGGGGGTATTGCCCGTCGTCATCGGTTTGGCAGGGCAACTGAAAGTCCTCGGTTGACACCGATTCACTCCGGCGTCGAAAGACGTACGGCTACCGATCAGGAAAGGAAGTGAGCCCGATGCAGCTCACAGCGCTCGATGTACTCCTGTCGTGGGGAACCTGGGTGGGCGGCGCTCATGCGGACGACCGCTTCTTGCGCTCAGGGAAAGCGGCTCGCCCCGTGTTGCCGCGTTCCAGCGGAAGCAGCGAGGCGGATGCCGGGATGACCACGGCCGAGTACGCCATCGGCACCATCGCGGCAGCGGCTTTCGCCGCCGTGCTGTACGGGGTGCTGACCGGAAGCTCCGTGGTGGATGCGCTGACCTCGCTTGTCGAGCGGGCGATCTCGGTGGACTTGTGACCGGCCCGCCGTGCGGGTCCGTTCGCGGTGAACGGGGCTCGGTCACGGTCGAAGGAGCCATTGCCCTGTGTGCGCTTGTCGCGGTCTTCGGGGTCGTGGTCGCCGGTATCGGCATCGCGGCGGACGTCCTGCGTTGCACGGACGCGGCAGGGCAGGCGGCCAGGTTGGTCGCGAAAGGACAGTCGGTACTCGCGGAGGAAGCCGTGCGCCGCACCGGCCCCGACGGCGTGGAGGTCGACATCGAACAAGAAGGGCGGCTCGTCGTCGTCACCGTTTCCGCCGACGCGGTCGGCGGTCTCATACCGGTAGGCGGGGTCAGTGCGCGGGCGTACGCGGAACTGGAACCAGGCGTCGCGACTACGGGAGCCGCTTCGGCTCCTTCGGCTCCTTCGACGCCCGAGACGTCGGAGGCCGAGGCGAGGCCGGAAGCGCGCCCGGAGTCACGGGGCGCCCCGTGAGCAGGTGGAGAGCGACCATGCGGAACGTGGTGACCCGACGGCGGCGGGAAGCAGCGCGCAGGAAGGGAGGGGCGGGCCCTCCGGACCGAGCGGCGAACCCGGTGGGTGGGGTGGCGAACGGCGAGGCAGGTATGGCCACCGTGTGGGCGGCAGGGGCGGTGGTGGCGATGTTGCTCGTCGGCTGTCTCGTCTGGTTGTTCGGGGGCGCGGTGGTCGCCAGGCGTCATGCCGCCAACGCCGCCGACCTCGCCGCGCTCGCCGCCGCGGGGCATGTCCACAGTGGGCCGGCCGTGGCCTGCGCCAGCGCACAGCGCATTGCCGACCGGATGGAGGTCCGGCTGGGTGACTGCGCGTTCGAACAGTGGGACGCCCTGGTCGTCGTCGAATCCGAAGGCAAGGGGATGCTCGCCGGTTTCGCGACGATCACCGCGAAAGCAAGGGCGGGCCCTGTCGAGTGTGCTGGTGTCTGTGTCGGGGAATAGTCGCTGTTTGGGCGGCTCGGACGGTCGGAGCAGGCTGGGTAATGAGCGTCGCGGCGTCCGGCAGGTCGCGTTGTCCGCCTCATCGGCGCTCGTGATGGCCGATGCCGCACCGCGGCGAACGGCCGGGCCCTCGAAAGCGCCATCGGCCGGTAGGTACGGCCGGGCACGACGAGCGGGCGAACGTCGGCTGGGCGAATGGGGCGGCCCTGACCGGTTGGCCGGGCTTCGAGCTGACGAGCAACGGTCGTTTGCGCGCGACGAACGGTCGGCGCCCTGCCCCAGCAGGATGAACGGGCCTGGCCCCGAGTCGATCAACAGCAGGCAGGCGCCTTGGGAGGCCGCGACGAACGGCTGCCCTCGGCTGCGATGTGATGCCGACGATTGACATGGCGGGTTCGGCCGGGCGTTGTGTCGATGCTCACTCATCGTCTGGAAGCCGCCGGTTGTCGACCAGGCACTTTCGACCAAGTGCAATTTGCCGTTTAGTCATATGTGACACCGCACGCAAGGCGGTTCAGGTTTCTGAGGAGGCTCGAAAAAGATCATGTTGGACACGGAGTTGTCGGAAAGCTGGCGGGGTGCGTTCCGCATCGAACTGCGGGCGGAGGCCATCGGCCTCGCCTGGCGGGGCTGGCCCGTTCTGCCGGGTACCTATCCGACCACCGGGGACGACACCGAATTGGCGGTCGGCTGGATCAGGCCGGTCCCGGTACACGACGACTGGCAGGAACGGCTCGGCGCCCACCCTCGCCAGGTTGCCGCGTGGTGGACCGGCAGGCCCTACAGCCTGCTTGTCGCAACCGGCACGATGGTCGACGCGATCGAGGTCGACGACAAGCTGGGTCGCCGCGCGGCCAAGCTGCTGAGGGCGACCGGTCACCCCGCGCCCATCGTCGCGATGCCGAACGGTCGTTGGCTGTTCCTGACGACAAGCTCCGACAGCGTGCCGACCGTGCTGTCGGAAGACGAGAACGTGCAGTGGCACTCCACGGGAAGCTGGATTCCGCTTCCGCCGACTCCGTTCGAGCATGGAGTCGTGCACTGGAGGGTCAAGCCGGAGATCTGGGGCTGGCGGCTCCCCGCCGCCTCGACCGTGCACGAGGTACTTGAGCGCGCGCTGCTGAACGAGCACGCGGACGAGGAACTCGCGGTTCAGCCGGTGCTCGCGGTGGGAACCTCCGCAGCCTGAACGACCCCGTGGTCGTGAGTGGCATCGTGGTCCATCGCCCCGAGCACGATGTCCAGCACGGCCACTGCCCCCGCCTTGTCCAGCGGCTCGTTGCCGTTCCCGCACTTAGGCGACTGGACGCAGGACGGGCATCCCGCCGGGCACTCGCAGGAGACGATCGCCTCCCGCGTAGCGGCCAGCCATGGGACCAACGCGGCAAAACCGCGATCGGCGAATCCCGCTCCGCCGGGATGACCATCGTGCACGAACACCGTCGCCTCCCCGGTGTCAGCGTGCAAAGCGGTGGAGACTCCGCCGATGTCCCAACGGTCGCACGTAGCGAACAGCGGTAGCAGGCCGATCGCCGCGTGCTCGGCGGCATGCAGGGCGCCGGGGATGCGCGCCGGATTCAATCCGGCGCCCCCCGGTGCCCTGCTTTGATGATCAGGTTCTGATCGACCGGGCGTGGCCCGGGATCGCGAGATGTTCCCCTGCGGCCCGTCGTCCGAAGCCGACATGCCGTTGCCGCCGGGTCGACCGGCAAGCAGGTGGTCGCTGATCGTGTACCAGACGGCGCGGGTGCGCAGCTCTTGCTCGGGAAGATCGAGGGCGACGTGATCCAGCACTTCCCCCGACGGCAGCCGCCGCAGGTAGCCGACGACCCTTGAGCGAACGGCAACCTCGCCGAGGCAGGTGGTGACGCCGTTGTGGTGGTGTTTCGTGCCGGTGTCGAGGACCTCGATGTCGACCACTTCCCGTGCCGACGTGCTCCACTCTGGATCTTCCGCGTGAACGAGAGCGAGACCGGTTTCCAGATCCAACTCGTCGACCACGTACGACGAACCTTGATGCAGATAGACCGCGCCGGGGTGGACGGTGCCACACGCCGACCCGGAATCGACGGTGCCGAGCATCCGGGACGTCTCGGCTTCGACGACCGCGATCTGTTCGCCACCGGAGCCACGAATGTCGACCTCGTGTTGTGGCCGGTCCCTCGAAGTCCAGTACCAGCCGCTCGCCCTTCGGCGAAGCAGCTTGTCGCCGACGAGTGAATCCAACACCTGGCGTGCGGCTTCCCCGCCGAAACCCGGCAATTCGCTCGCGGTGAGGGGAAGTTCCGCAGCGGCACAGGCCAGCTGAGGCGCGAGTACATAGGGATTGGCCGGGTCGAGCACCGCCGTCTCGACCGGCCGGTCCAGCAGCGCGGAGGGATGGTGCACGAGGTAGGTGTCCAGCGGATCGTCCCTTGCCACGAAGACGACCAGCGCTTCGGCACCGGCCCGCCCCGCCCTGCCTGATTGTTGCCAGAACGAGGCGAGAGTGCCCGGGTAGCCCGCCAGTACCACGGCGTCGAGACCGGCGATGTCGACGCCGAGTTCCAGTGCGTTGGTCGTCGCCGCACCGAGCAGGGAGCCGGAGAGCAGCGCCCTCTCCAGCGCTCTTCGCTCCTCGGGGAGGAAACCGGCACGGTAGGCCGCGACCTGCTCGCCCAGCATCGGGTCCACTTCGGACAGTATGCGTTTGGCTTGTAGAGCGGTCAGTTCGGCGCCGCGACGGGATCGGACGAACGCCAGCGTCCTCGCCCCCTCGATGACGAACTCGGCGAGGATTCTCGCCGCTTCGGCGCCAGCCGATCTTCGTACCGGTGCGCCGTTCTCGCCCGCGAGTTCTTCGAGCAGAGGCGGTTCCCACAGCGCGACCGTCCTCGCCCCACGGGGAGAGGTGTCTTCCGTGACCGCCGAGCAGTTCTTGCCGGTCAGCCGTTCCGCGAATTCGGCAGGCCGCGCCGTCGTCGCCGAGGCGAGCACGAAAACCGGATCGGCGCCGTAGTGTCGCGCGACTCTTCGCAACCTGCGCAGCAGGAGTGCGACGTGTGAGCCGAAAACACCACGGAAACTGTGGCATTCGTCGACGACGACGTAGGAAAGCCTGCGGAAGAACCTCGCCCATCTCGGGTGAGCGGAAAGAACGCCGCGGTGCAGCATGTCCGGGTTGCTGAACACCCAGCGCGCGTGCTCCCGCACCCAGTCGCGCTCCGGCATCGGGGTGTCGCCGTCGTACGCGGCAGGCCGGACTCCTTCGAGATCCAAAGAGGACACGGAACGGAGCTGGTCGGCGCCGAGCGCTTTCGTCGGTGCCAGGTAGAGGGCGGTCGCTTTCCGGTCGGAAACGAGTTTCGACAGAACGGGCAACTGGTAGCAGAGAGATTTTCCGGACGCGGTCCCGGTCGCGATGACGACGTCCTGACCGTTCCAGGCCAAGTTCGCGGCTTCCGTCTGATGCCGCCACGGGCGCTCGACTCCACTCGTGCGCACCGCCTCGACGACCGTCGACGGCGCCCATGCCGGCCACGAATCGAACCGAGGGGCACGTGCGGGCAGGTCGGCTACATGGGTGATCGGATTGCGGCGTTCCGGAATGCCTGCTGTGGCGCGGCGGAGCAGGCGTCTCGCTCGCCGCGTATCCGTCAGCCCGCTCATGTGTTCGAGCATCGCACACCCCCGAACGGGTAGTGCAGATCGGTTCAGTGAGCGGTTTCACATGAATACGCTGCGTGCGCGGGGTGGGACGCCCTGCCGAGGCGTGCGCCTGTACCAATAGACTCCGCGAAACCACACCACAAGTGGTGTAGATCCCATGTCAGCGTCGGCACAGTGGTCAGCCCGCCAGCCGGCGTTGGCAACAGGCGACGTTTCAGGAGGACGAATGTCCCGGCACTTCCTCGCGGAGGGCTCGCCAGAGCTCTCCGGAGGTGACTACGGCATCGTGGCCGTGGTCGCCGTGGTCGCCCTTTCGGCGCTCGTCATTGGATATTTCCTGCTCAAGGAGGTTCTGGCCGCCGGTCAGGGCACCGAGAAAATGCAGGAGATCGCCAAGGCGGTGCAGGAAGGCGCGGCTGCCTATCTCAACCGGCAGCGAAAGACACTGGCCGTCTTCGGCGTGCTGGTGTTCCTATTGCTGTTCGCGCTTCCCGCGGAGGACTGGAGTGAGCGAATAGGACGCTCCCTGTTCTTCCTTGTCGGCGCTGTCTTCTCGTTCTCGATCGGCTACCTCGGCATGTGGCTCTCGACCAGAGCCAACGTCAGGGTCGCCGCCGCGGCACGTGAGCCAGGTGGCAGGGAGAAGGCGATGCGGATCGCGTTCCGCACCGGTGGCGTCGTCGGCATGATCACGGTTGGGCTCGGTCTTTTCGGCGCGGCTGTCGTCGTACTGGTGTACGCGGGCCAGGCGCCGAAGGTCCTTGAGGGTTTCGGGTTCGGTGCGGCACTGATCGCGATGTTCATGCGGGTCGGCGGCGGCATCTTCACCAAGGCCGCCGACGTCGGTGCCGACCTTGTCGGCAAGGTCGAGCAGGGTATCCCCGAGGACGACCCGCGCAACGCGGCGACGATCGCCGACAACGTCGGCGACAACGTCGGCGACTGTGCCGGTATGGCCGCCGACCTGTTCGAGTCGTACGCCGTCACACTGGTTGCCGCGCTCATCCTCGGCAGTGCGGCATTCGGCGCGGCGGGCTATGGCTTGACGTTCCCGTTGATCATCCCCGCGATCGGCGTGATCACGGCCGTGATCGGTATCTACATCACGCGGGCGAGGGCTGGGGAGAGCGGGCTGACGACGATCAACCGCTCCTTCTATATCTCGGCCGTCATCTCGGCCGTCCTCTCCGCGATCGCCGCGTTCATCTTCCTGCCGAGTTCGTTCGACGGTGCTCCGGGCAACCCGGCCGTGATCGCGACCGTCTCGGTGATCATCGGTATCGCGCTCGCCGGTGTGATCCTGTGGCTGACCGGCTACTACACCGGTACCGAGCACGGGCCGGTGAAGAACGTCGGCAAGACCTCGGAAACGGGTGCCGCGACGGTGATCCTTTCCGGTATCTCCGTCGGTTTCGAGTCGGCTGTGTTCACCGCGCTCGTCATCGGTGGTGCCGTGTTCGGGGCCTACCTGCTGGGCGGTGCGGTCGCGTTGTTCGCGGTCGCGCTCGCCGGTACCGGCCTGCTGACCACGGTCGGTGTCATCGTCGCGATGGACACCTTCGGCCCGGTCTCGGACAACGCCCAGGGCATCGCCGAGATGTCCGGTGACCTCGAAGAAGGCGAGGGCGTGCAGATCCTGACCGAGCTGGACGCGGTCGGCAACACCACGAAGGCGATCACGAAGGGCATCGCGATCTCGACGGCGGTGCTCGCGGCGACGGCGCTGTTCGGGTCGTACTCCGAGGCCATTCTCGGCGCGCTGCGCGGTATGGGTGACGCGGTCACGACTCTTCCCGAGTCGTTCGCCGACAGCATCATCGTTCCGAACACGCTGGTCGGCGTCATCATCGGTGCCGCGGTGGTGTTCCTGTTCTCCGGGCTCGCCGTCAACGCGGTTTCGAGGGCGGCAGGCGCTGTCGTCCACGAGGTGCGCCGCCAGTTCAGGGACATCCCGGGAATCATGGAGGGCACGACGCGGCCCGAGTACGGCAGGGTCGTCGACATCGTCACGAGGGATTCGCTGCGAGAGCTGGCCACGCCAGGACTGCTCGCGGTGTTCGCGCCGATCGCGGTCGGGTTCGGTCTCGGTACCGGCGCGCTCGCGGGTTACCTCGGTGGCGCGATCGCGACCGGCACGCTGATGGCGGTGTTCCTCGCCAACTCCGGTGGCGCGTGGGACAACGCGAAGAAGCTGGTCGAGGACGGTCACCACGGTGGCAAGAACTCCGACGCACACGCGGCAACGGTCATCGGTGACACCGTCGGCGATCCGTTCAAGGACACGGCGGGCCCCGCGATCAACCCGCTGCTGAAGGTGATGAACCTGGTTTCGCTGCTGATCGCGCCCGCGGTCGTGCAGTTCACCGTCGGCCCCGATGCCTCGCTGGGCATCCGGCTCGCGATCGCGCTCGTCGCGGTGGGGATCATCGTTGCGGCGATCGTGGTGTCGAAGCGTCGTGGCACCGCCATTTCCGAAACGTCTGCTCAGCAGCAGACAACCAACGCATAGCCACGTCGCCGGGCCCGGGGCGCGCCAGTCGCGTTCCGGGCCCGGTGCGTGTTGCGTGCTGTCGATATCGTTGAGTGCGTTGCGGTGACTTGTCCCGGATGACCCGGGCGGTACCGTCGCACACGGCTATGCCCCGAAGACTGTCTGCGTCAGGAGGTGTCGGCGTGCGGCCCCGGATCTCTGTCCTCGCCGCGATGACCATGGCCTTGGGCCTCGGCTTGGCGGGGTGTGGTCAGGACGGCAGAGGTCAGCAGGGCACTGTGCAGCCTGGCGCCGAGCAGCAACAACGCGCGGAAGGGCCGGGGATGACCGAAAGGGAAATCCGGCACGAGGACGCGATCACCACCTGGACCGACGGCTACTGCGCCGCGACGACGGAGCTGGTGACGGCGTTCTCCGCGATGCCAGCGATCGATCCGAGTACTCCCGAGCAGGCTTCGCGGACGTCGAGCGAGTTGCTCGGGGTCATGATCGGTGGCCTCGACCGCACCGTCGGTGGCCTCGACCAGCTCGAACCCGCTCCGCTGGCCGAGGCGGAGACAGTGAAGAACGAGGCCGTCGCGACGTTCACCGGCATCCGCGACCGGGCTGTCGGCGCGAAGCAGCAGCTCGACGCCGCATCTGGTGAGGAGGCACACCGCGCGGCGATCACGGCCGTGCGCGCGCCGCTCGAAGATGTCGGCAAGCTCAATCTGCTTGCCGGGTTCGACGAGATCCCCGCTTTGCGCGACGCGATGGTCCGTGCGCCCTCGTGCCAGAAACTGGCAGCCGAGGACAGCTCACCGAAGATCGACAACGGTCAGAGCGGCGGCTGAGTCTCCGTAGCTCCCGACCGAGCGAGCGGCAGAGGCGAGGGATCCGCGGCTCCCTCGCGTGCTGACCGCGGCTCGATTCGTCCGCTGGGTGCTAGTCGAGCCGCTGCTTCGCGTAGGCGGTTATCGCGTCGCGCAGGTAGTCGGCGAGACCTGGGTTGCCCCGCTCGACGTTGACCCGGTACCGCTCGTCGTCGGCGTAAAGGTTGCCGAGTCCGATGTATGCCTCCTTGTTTGGTGTCCAGGAATGGCATATCCAGCGGTAGTGCGCGTCGGTGGCGGCGACGGTGCGGGGGTCGTCCGCTGCGACACCTGCCGCCATCAGCTCGGCAAGTGCGGACCAAGCGTCAGCGCCCTGCTGCTGGACGGCTTCCCACTTCTCCTTGGACCAGCCCTTGACCCGCTCGTGGGTCGCGAGCGCGCCGGGCCACCGCTGATCCGCTTCTTCGGCAAGCGTTTGCGCCTGTTGTGAGTGGCGGTCGAAGCCCTTGTAGATGTCCTCCGCTTTCACTTTCTTCCCTCCTTCTAATTGCGTGATGGTGTGCTCGACCGTTTTCGCGAGCCGATCGAAGTGGTCACGTTCGGCGAGCAGCGTCGTGTGGTGCGCTTTGAGGGCGCTGAGCTGATCGGTTTCCTTCGTGACGACACTCTTGACCGCGTCGAGGCCGAGCCCCAGCTCCCGCAGTACGAGGATCCGTTGCAGCAGAAGCAGCTGTTCGTCCTCGTAGTAGCGGTAGCCGTTGCCGCCGACGAACGCGGGCGGCAACAGGCCGATCTCGTCGTAGTGCCGCAGAGTTCGCGAGGTCACGTTCGCGAGCTTTGCCACCTGGACGATCGAGTAGGCCATGTCGTTCACGGTAAAGGTTGACGATGCGTCAACCTCAAGTCGAAAAATCGAGCCGGGCGCTACGGCTTGGGCAGCGTGCAGTCCTCGCGCCCGATTTCGACCGTGGCTCGCGCGGTCAGGCACCTGGTGAGCTGGGCCGTCTGTTGCCCGTAGTTCGTTCCTTCACGCACGGTGACCTCACCGTTCGCGCCGACCTCGCACGGGTTGTTCATCGTGCATCGCTCGCCATCGACGTTGCCCGTGTTGTTGACGCCGACGACTGCCCCGCTCGCCACGTCGACGATCGGAGAGCCGGAGGTGCCGCCGACCGTCCGGCAGGCTTCGGTGTAGCGAATGGAGTCGTGCCAGGTGTAGCCGCCTTCGCGAAGCCGGTCGGCGAACCCGTCGACGGAGCAGGAGTAGGTCTTTTTCCAGAATCCCGACGGCACGGTGATGGCGGCATCCGCGACGGGACGCTCGGCGGACAAGCGCAGCGGGGAAATCCCGTAGTCCTTTTTCACGTCCGCGTAGCTCGTGTCGAGGCGGTACACGGAGACGTCGGTCTCGACCATCGTGGCGTAGAGCAGCCTGTTCGCGCGCAGCGTACCCAGCTCGTCGCCGGTGCCGCTGAGCAGCGTGAACGTGCGTTCGGACGGTTGGTCGACGATTACCTGACCCGGCTCGGGGAAACCACCCTCAAGGCAGTGTCCGTTGGAAAGGACGAGCGCGGGTGCCGACGACGGTGTCCCGGCGGGCTGTACGACGGAACCGGAACAATTGGACAACGCCACCATGCCCGCGAGATCGATCCCGGTGTTCGCGACTGCCGGTGGGGCTGTGACAAGGGAAAACATGAGCAACGCCGACAGAAGCACGCCGAATGGACGGCCGAACATCCAGGGAGAACCTTTCCGGTGAGCCTTCGTCGTCCGACGGAGCGTATCTGGTCGGTCACTGAAAGCCGCGGAACGACTGAGGTGCGCGTCACGTGCCAGGTGCGGGATGGAAACATGACCTCGGTAAATGGCGATGCGCTTGACGCACGCTTTACGGCGTGTTGCAGCACCTGGGCAGACGTCGCCGACCGTGAGAGTGCACACTGGCGGGTCGAACAGGTGAGTTATTGGAGCGGAGAGCGGGACAGCGTGGCTGGATCGAAAGAGGAGACCAAGGCGCGGGGCGCCTCCAGCGCCTCCACCGGGGGTGGTCGGGCCAAAGGCCGGTCCGCGAAGAACGGTGCGACGGGCGGCGACGGTCGTCGCCGGCTGGTGATCGTCGAGTCGCCGACCAAGGCGCGGAAGATCGCCCCTTATCTCGGTAGGGATTACGTCGTCGAATCCTCCCGTGGTCACATCCGCGATCTCCCGCGCGGCGCGGCCGACGTGCCCGCGAAGTACAAGGGCCAGCCATGGGCGCGGCTCGGCGTTGACGTCGACAACGACTTCGAACCGCTCTATGTCGTCTCACCCGATAAGAAGAGCACCGTCACCGAGCTCAAGGGTCTGCTCAAGGACGTAGACGAGCTGTACCTCGCGACAGACCCCGACCGCGAGGGCGAAGCGATCGCCTGGCACCTGCTCGAAGCGCTTAAGCCGAAGGTCCCCGTCCGCAGGATGGTGTTCCACGAGGTCACCGAGCAGGCGATCCGCTTGGCTGCGGAGAGCACGCGGGAGCTGGACCCCGACCTCGTCGACGCGCAGGAGACCCGCCGCATCCTCGACCGGCTCTACGGCTACGAGGTGTCGCCCGTGCTGTGGAAGAAGGTCATGCCGAGGCTTTCCGCGGGCAGGGTGCAGTCGGTGGCGACGCGCATCATCGTGGAGCGCGAGCGCGAGCGCATGCGCTTCACGTCGGCTTCCTACTGGGACATCGCCGCCACGATGACCGTGCCGGACGCGGCGACCGACGATGGTTCGCCGCGCAGCTTCCCATCCCGGCTGACGGCCGTCGACGGCTCGCGGCTCGCCACGGGCCGCGACTTCGGCTGGGACGGGCAGCTCAAATCCTCGGCGAAGGACGTGAGGAGGCTCGACGAAGCGGAGGCGACCCGGCTGGCCGCCGCGCTGCGGGCCAGCGACTTCGCGGTCACGAGCGTCGAGGAGAAGCCGTACACGAGGCGCCCTTACGCGCCGTTCATGACCTCGACGTTGCAGCAGGAAGCCGGCCGGAAGCTGCGGTTTTCCTCTGAGCGGACGATGCGCATCGCGCAGCGTCTCTACGAGAACGGCTACATCACCTACATGCGTACCGACTCGACGACGCTGTCGGACACGGCGATGTCGGCTTCCCGTGCGCAGGCCACCGAGCTGTACGGCGCGGAGTACGTCGCCGACAAGCCGAGGCAGTACACGCGCAAGGTGAAGAACGCGCAGGAGGCACACGAGGCGATTCGGCCAGCCGGTGAGGTTTTCCGCACCCCTGGTCAGGTCGCGGCGGAACTGGAGACCGACGAGTTCCGGCTCTACGAGTTGATCTGGCAGCGCACGATCGCCTCGCAGATGGCCGACGCCAAGGGCACGACGATGTCGGTCCGCATCACCGGCACGGCGACGAGTGGCGAGGAATGCGTGTTCTCCTCGTCGGGCCGCACGATCACGTTCGCCGGGTTCCTCAAGGCCTACGTCGAAGCCGTCGACAGCGAGGCAGGCGGAGAGGCCGACGACAAGCAGAGCAGGCTGCCGAGGCTGCACAAGGATCAGGCGCTCAGCGCGAGTGAGCTGACGCCCGACGGGCACGCGACGTCGCCACCGCCGCGCTACAGCGAGCCGAGCCTGGTGAGCAAGCTCGAAGAGCTCGGTATCGGAAGGCCGTCGACCTACGCGTCGATCATCAAGACCATCCAGGACCGCGGCTACGTCTGGAAGAAGGGCTCGGCCCTCGTGCCGTCCTGGGTCGCGTTTTCCGTCGTCGGCCTGCTAGAACAGCACTTCGAGCGGCTTGTCGACTACGACTTCACGGCGGCGATGGAGGACGAACTCGACCGCATCGCGGCGGGTGACGAACAGCGGACGACGTGGCTTTCCCGGTTTTACTTCGGTGGCGACCAGGGTGTCGACGGTTCGATCGGCAGGCTCGGCGGGCTCAAGAAGCTCGTCGGGTCAGGTGTCGAGGACATCGACGCGAGGGAGATCAACTCGATCCCGCTGTTCGCCGACACCGAAGGCCACCCGGTAGTGGTGAGGGTCGGCAGGTACGGCCCTTATCTTGAGAAAGAGGCCAACGGCGAGTCACAGCGCGCCAACCTTCCGGAGGACTTGCCACCCGACGAGCTGACGCTGGAGATCGCGGAGAAGCTGTTCGCCACGCCGCAGGAAGGCAGGGTGCTCGGCACCGATCCGGTCAGCGGGCACGAGATCGTGGCGAAGGAAGGCAGGTTCGGCCCGTACGTGACCGAGCTGCTTCCCGAACCGGAGGAACCGGCTGAGGGCAAGAAGACGGCGAAGGCGAAGAAGCCGAAGCCGCGCACCGCTTCGATCTTCAAGTCGATGTCCGTCGAGGACGTGACTCTGGACGACGCGCTCAAGTTGCTTTCGTTGCCGAGGGTCGTCGGCACCGATCCCGAGAGCGGCAACGAGATCACGGCGCAGAACGGTCGCTACGGGCCCTATCTCAAGAAGGGCACCGATTCCCGTTCACTGGCCACAGAGGACCAGATCTTCGACATCACGCTCGACGAGGCACTGAAGATCTACGCGGAGCCGAAGCGGAGGGGAAGGCAGGCCGCCGCGAAGCCGCCGTTGAAGGAACTCGCGGCCGATTCCGTTTCCGGCAAGCCGATCGTGGTCAAGGACGGCCGGTTCGGGCCCTACGTCACCGACGGCGAGTACAACGCGTCGTTGCGCAAGTCCGACAGCGTGGAGGAGCTGACGCAGGACAGGGCGGAGGAACTGCTCGCGGAAAAGCGGGCGAAGGGCCCCGCGCCGAAGAAGAAGGCCGCACCGAGGAAGAAGGCGACGGCGAAGTCGGGAACGTCGAAGTCGAAGTCCTGATCACTGTTCCGTATCCGAATCGTCACACTGGGTAATGGGGGCCAGGACCCTCTTGGTGGATGCGCGCCGCTGTCGGCTCGCTACTCTGGGACACGGCAAAGTCGGCCCGCAGGAAGGAACGCGTTGTGAGCGGCGACGGTACCCAAGCGCCTGAGCCACCGCTGGCCTTCACCGATCCCGTTGGCGGTTCGCCCAGCGGTGGGCGAACCGACTACGGTGTCCGGTCCGGCGCGGGCCGAGACGACGACACCGGGCGGTTCCAGATCGCGACTCCGGTCGCTCCCGATCCGGAGATGGTGCGCAGCATGGTCGACGCGGCGCTCGGCGAGGACCGGCCCGTGGATCTCGGTGACTCCGCCTCGGTCGAGAAGGCCGCCGCTGCCGTCGAGGCGGGTGAGGCCGTCGAGGCGCCAGAGCCGCCACCGGAGACGGCTGCCGAGACCACCGGTCAGTTGCCGGCGGTACCCGCCGGCATTCCGAACTCGCCCGGCATCTACCCGCAGCCGCACAAGGCGTGGACGGACCGGGCTTCGTGGCTGCCGCAGGTGATGCGGTTGAGGGGCAAGCGTGCCGCCAAGGGCGGCGAGGGTGAAGGCGAGGACGAGGACGTCGCCGAGCGGCCCCCTTCGCGTCCCGCGCTGCGCAGGCCCACGAGCGGTTCCGCGGGGCTAGCCGTCGCGCTCGTGCTGCTCGCGGTGTTCGTGTTGCTGGCTATTCAGTTCGTGGCGAGTTTCGTGGAAAGCGTTACCGGCCTTTTCAACTGAGCAACAGCATTTCGTACCTGACTGACTACCGTTCGTATTTTTCCGGATGCTCCGGCGAGCCCTTTCTGCTTGGCGCTACCCTGACGACACGAGGCGCAGGGCGTTTATGGGGTGGAGCACATCAGCGAGGGCGGGCAAGGAAATGCTGAAGCCGACGCCGGTGCGTCGGCCAAGGGAGAGGCGTCCACGGTCCGCAGAGCACGGAGGGTGCTCGCGATCAGGCCGTTTCGGAGGCTATGGGGCGTCACCTATTTGTGTAGCGTGGCCGATTGGCTTTCGCTGCTCGCGCTGACCGGGCTGGTCACGAAATTCACCGACAACTACATGGCGCAGAACTTCGCGTTCGCCGGTGTGGTGCTCACTCAACTGTTGCCTGGGCTGCTTTTCGCTCCCCTTGGCGGGTTGCTGGCCGACCGGTTCGACCGGCGCAAGGTCATGATCATCGCCGACCTGGCGCGGTTCGGCTTGCTGCTTTCGATCGCGCTGGTCGGCACGCCGATCTGGCTGTTCGTAGCGAACTTCCTCGTCGGGTCGGCCGCGATGATGTGGATTCCATCGAAGGACGCCGCGGTCCCCAACCTGCTGCGAAGGCCGGATCAGGTCGAGACGGCGAACCTGCTCGGCATGATGATGACCTACGGGATCGCCGTGGTCACGGGTGCCGGTCTTTACTCGGTGCTCACCGGTGTTCAGACGGCGCTCAACCTGCCGAAGGACGTCTTCGGCGTCTTCGGTGTCGCCAATGCGGTGATCGTCATCAACAGCCTGCTCTACCTCGCCAGCGCGATCCTCGTCGCGACGAGGATTCCCGAGCTGTCGCTGCGCAACGTGCACCCCGTTCCCGCGAACGGGGTGCGTGCTCCGGTGCGGGAGAAGGAAAGCGACGAAAGCGGAGAGAAGGAAGGAAAGAAGAAGGGCACCGGCTTTCTCGCCATGGTGCGCGACGCCTTCCGCTTCATCCGCACGACTCCACTCGTTCGTGGGCTGCTCATCGGCATGATCGGCGCGTTCGCGGCCGGTGGTGCCGTCATCGGTTCCGCGAAGCCCTACTCCTCCAGTCTCGGCGGTGGTGACGCCGCGTTCGGTCTGTTGTTCGTCGCCGTCTTCATCGGTGCGGCCACCGGGCTGGCCAGCGTCCCGAAGCTGGCGAGACGGCTGCCGCACGACCGGCTGTTCGGCATCGGGATCGTGCTGGCGGGGCTCATGCTGATCGTGGTCGCGCTCTCGCCGCACCTCGCGGTGTCGCTGGTGGCGGTCGCCGTCGTCGGAGCCTGCGCGGCCGGGGCGTTCCTCACCGGTGTGACGATCATCGGCTCACAGATCGACGATTCCATCAGGGGCAGGATCAACGCGATCTACCAGTCCCTGATGAAGATCATCATCTTCGGTTCGACCGCGACCGTGCCACTGCTCATCGGACTGGTGCAGCCGAGGCACGTGCAGGTGTGGGGCAACGTCATCACGATCGACGGGACCAGGCCGGTGCTGCTCGGAGGCGGCCTGCTCGCCGCGCTCGTCGGCATCATCGCCTACCGGCAGATGGACTCGCGTCGCACTGAACCGATCCTCGCCGACCTGCGCAACGTGATCCGCAGGCGGCCACGCAGGGTCAACGGGCTGCTCATCGCGCTCGAAGGTACGACGGCCATGGACACGGCCACCCAGGCCGCGAAGCTCACGGAATGGCTCGGTCAGGGCCCGCGCAAGGTCGTGCTCGCGGCCGATCCCGCCCTCGACGACAGCAGGCTGACCTCGCTGGTGTCCGGGGCGTCGCTGTCGGGAGCGAGAGCGCAGGCGCTCGCGGCGGCCGCGGTCAGAGCCGACATCATCGAAAGGGATGTTCAGCCTGCCTTGGATTCGGGCGCCATCGTGGTGATGGAGCGCTTCGTCGATTCGCCACTCGCGCACCTCTCCGCCGTCGCGGGACTCGACTCGGCCGAGCTGGAAGGGCTCGCCGACTGGGCGACGGGCAAGCTCCGGCCCGATCTCACGGTGCTGCTCGACGCCGATACCGGGGAACCCGACGAACATCCGCAGACCTCGGCGGAGCACCATTGGCGGGTGCAGCAGTTGCTGACCGAGATGGCGGCCGCAAACCCCGACCGGTACGTGGTCGTCGAGGCGGAAGGCACGGAAGACGACGTCGCCGACAGGGTGCGCGCCGCGGTGCGGGAGGCGATGGCAGGCAAGCTCCCCGTGCTTGCCCATACGGAGGTTGCGGAGGCGAAGTGAGCGGTCCGGTGTGGTCGCAGGTCGTTGGACAGGACAGGGCCGTCGAGATGCTGAGCGCCGCAGTCACGTCCGCGGCGGCGCTGGTGTCGGGTGAGTCGACCGACTCAGGAGCCATGACCCATGCCTGGCTGTTCACGGGCCCTCCCGGATCGGGAAGGTCGGTTGCCGCCAGGACGTTCGCGGCGGCGTTGCAGTGTCGTCTCGGCCTCGGCTGCGGTGAGTGCGCGGGATGCCGGACGGCACTCGCCGGTACTCACGCCGATGTGCGGCTCGTCGTTCCGGAGGGGCTTTCGATCTCCGTCGCCGAGATGCGTGCTCTCGTGCAGGCCGCCGCTCGCAGGCCGACGACGGGCCGGTGGCAGGTCGTGATCATCGAGGACGCCGACCGGCTCACCGAGGGCGCGGCCAACGCACTGCTCAAGGCGGTCGAGGAACCACCGGAACGCACTGTCTTTCTGCTCTGCGCCCCTTCCGATCACCCGGAAGACGTTTCGGTGACCATCAGGTCGAGGTGCAGGCTCGTCACGCTGCGCACTCCCCAGCCGGACGCCATTGCCGCGGTGCTCATCGAGCGGGACGGCGTCGCAGAGGACATGGCGCGATGGGCGGCTGCCGTCTGCGGCGGTCATGTCGGAAGGGCACGGAGGCTGGCCACCGACGAGGACGCCCGCAGGCGCCGTGCGGCCGTACTGCGCATCCCGCTCGGTCTTCGCAGAGCAGCCGACGTTTTCGACTGCGCCGACGAGCTGATCAAGACGGCTGAGGCCGATGCCTCTGTCGAGAGCAAGGTGAAGGACGAGGCCGAGCAGGATGCCCTCCGCACCGCGATGGGTTCCGGTGGGACGGGCAAGGGCGTCGCCGCGGCCAAGCGATCTGCCGACGCCGCGGTCAGGCAACTGGAGAAGCGGCAGAAGTCGAGAGCGACGAGGACCCAGCGCGACACCCTCGATCTCGCGCTTGTCGATCTCGCCGGTTTTTACCGGGACGTACTGGTGACCGCGAGCGGCGCGGAGGCGACGCTCAACCATCCCGACCGGGCCGACGACAGCGCGACCGCCGCCGCGCAGTGGACACCTGCCTCCACGTTGCGTCGCCTCGACGCGGTACTCGCCTGTAGGGACGCGATCGGGTGGAACGTCAAGCCGAGAATCGCGGTTGAAGCCATGGTGACCACGCTGCGCGAGGGCTGAGGAACCGGTCTCCGCCCTTTCGAGCGGAGACCGGCCGGTGTCTCAGTCTTCCTCTCGCGGCTTCGGTGAGGGCTTCACCGGCGCGGGCTTGACCGGCCTGCGGTTCGGCAGGCCCGCGACAAGTACGACGCCGAGCAGCAACATCGCCGTGCCCGTCCAGAAGATCGGCACCGTCGAGTACGCGGCGCTGGTCTGTGCGAGTGGTTCGGGGCCCTTCGGCTGTTCGCCACCGGCAGGCGGCCCGGAAGGCGGCGCAGACGATCCACATTGGACACCGCCCTCCGGTGCGTACGCCCTGGCGACCTGCTCGCCGAGCGACACCTGGGCCAGCGACGAAGGCAGGTTCTTCGCGACCTCCTCCGGCAACGCGTCGCGCAGTGCCTTTGTCGGCAGGATCTGCAGATCCAGCAGCCTCGCCGAGGCGCCGAGCTGGAAGCCGCCGAACGGGTCCTCCATCTCCATGCCCTTCTCGGTCAGCCCCGCGATGCTGAGCCGCAGCACGCCGAGATCGAGCACCTTGCCGCTCGCCGCGTCGGTGAGCGGCTTGAGCAGGCCGTTGCCCAGCTCCGCGACCCCACCGATGACGGGAAGGTCCTTGACGTCGGCGAAGCCGGGGATGTCCTGCAACCCGGGGAGCGGAATGCCGACGGGGACGTCCTTCGTCGGATTTGCCGCGTCCAGTTCGAACAGCACCTGGCCACCGCGCTCGACCGTGAGCACCGGCGCGGTGTACTCGACCTTCGAGGTTTCCTTCTCACCCGTCGACGTCACGCGCAGCGTGGGCTGGCTCGCGACCTTGATCGTGAGCCCGAGTGGGGTGCCTTTGAGGATGTTGATGTCGGCTGCCTGCATCGTCGAGGTCGACTCGACGGCCTTGCGGTCGCTGTCGGGGATGTCGACGAGCCTGACCACCGAGCGCGTCGACATCGTGTTCGGCATGCTCAGCACGGACCCGGTGCCGTCGGCGTTCGGCTGGCCCTCTCCGGCGCCGGAAAGCAGGCCGCCGAGGTTCGCCATCGGTCCTTCCAGTGAGGCGAGGCCGTTGCCCAAGTCGCCGCTCGCCTGGTTGAGCTTGCTCAGATCCGGCATCGTCGGCACGACGTTGAGCAGCGAAAGGCTGCCGAGCGACGTGCTCGCGTCGGCGATCGTGCCGACGCAGGGACCTTCCGTCGGGCTCCAGCGCGCGTGCGCGGAACCGTTGAGAGCGCTGACGTTCAGCAGCGGATTCTCCGGTGCCGCGAACCCGGTGGTCAGGGGCTCGGGGTTGTCGGGAAGTGCGGTCTGGACAAGCGAGCCGGGTGGCTGAGGCGCGTTGCCCGCGATCGAGATCCCGAACGGGGCCGCCTGCGCGATCGAGCGCTCATAGGAAAGGTATGCCTCGGAGTTGGCCTGCGCGCTGGAGATGCCGAACCCGCCTTCGAGCGCGGACTGCCGGGGCAGTTCGTCACCGAGTCCAGGCAGGATCGCGTCGGTGGGCACGGCCTCGGGGAGCAGGCGCAGCATGCCCAGTGCCGTTCCGGCCTCACCGACGGCCCTCCCGTTCGGCGACGGATTCGGCTCCGACGTGATCGGGGCCTGACCCGGATCGGTCGGTTCGGGGATCGGTGTCGTCGGAATCGTCTGTCCGATCGCGGGCGTCGCCGAAAGGACGAGCACCGCCGCGGTGACGGGGAGGGCCAGCGTGCGGGGCAGGCGTCGGCGCATAGATCAAGTCCTCCAGAACCACCAGTCGACCCGGCCCCGAGGCGACGCCGGTGTCATAGCGGACCTAACGACGCCGGGGTGGGAAAGTGACGCGCGGATGGATGGTTATACTTACTGGCAGCCGGGTTCGCCCCGCGCCGCCTTAGCTCAGTCGGCCAGAGCGGCTCACTCGTAATGAGCAGGTCAGGGGTTCGATTCCCCTAGGCGGCTCCACCTCTGACCAGGGCCTTCTCGGGAAACCGGGAAGGCCCTGGTCTTTTCGTGGCCGGGTTTGTGGCATCGGACGTGTTCCGGGCCGCTGCTTCGGTGGCCGTCATAAGGTGACCGCATGCCGATGTTCGCCTTCGAGGGCGTCAGCCCCACCGTGCACCCCGACGCCTGGATTGCCCCCACCGCGACGCTGATCGGCGACGTGATCGTCGAGAAGGACGCCTCCGTTTGGTACGGGGCCGTGATCAGAGCCGACTTCGGTCGCATCGTGATCAGAGAGGGGGCCAACATTCAGGACAACTCGGTGCTGCACGTCGGCGACGGGGTCTGCGAGGTCGGCAAGAACGCCACCGTCGGTCACTCCTGCATCGTCCATGACTGCACCGTCGGCGAGCAGGTGCTCATCGGCAACGGTGCCACCGTGCTCGACGGGGCGGTCATCGGGGAGCGGACGCTCGTCGCGGCTGGAGCGACGGTGACGCCGGGTACCGAGGTCCCCTCCGAGGTTGTCGCCATCGGTAGCCCCGCCAAGAAATTCGTGCCGCTCACTCCCTCGGCGAGGGGGTGGGTCGAGCACAATGCCGCGATCTACCAGCAGCTCGCCCGCAGGCACGCCGAAGGCATCGAACCGCTCTGAGCCGCACCGCGGTGTGTCCGGTGTGGACGAACGGTGAAGTTCGGACCGTGGGACCGGGTTGGGTCGTCGACTAGACTCATGACCGCAGTTGCAGCGACTGGCGCCATCGAGGTGGAGCACCACCGGGGAGCGAGAGACCAGCGGCCGGCACCGCGCGCCTGGGTGCCCCGGTCGTGAGCCGCTATGCCAGGAGTGACAGTCATGACCCACCAGCCAGCGATCCCTTCCCTGACGGCAGCCGACCCCGAAATCGCGGGACTGATCGAGCAGGAGGCAGCCCGGCAACACGACAAGATCCGGTTGATCGCGTCGGAGAACTACGTTTCGCAGGCGGTACTCGAAGCGACGGGAACGGTACTCACCAACAAGTACTCGGAGGGCTACGCGGGCAAGCGCTACTACGAGGGCCAGCAGATCGTCGACCCCGTCGAGACGCTGGCGATCGAAAGGGCGAAGGCCCTCTTCGGCGCCGAGCACGCCAACGTGCAGTCCTACTCGGGTTCTCCCGCGAACCTCGCCGCCTACCTCGCCTTCGCCAAGCCTGGCGATCCCGTGCTCGGCATGGCACTGCCCGACGGCGGTCACCTGACCCACGGCTGGTCGGTTTCCGCTACCGGCAAGTGGTTCACGCCCGTGCGCTACGGGGTTCGCAAGGAGACCGGAAGGGTCGACCTCGACCAGGTTCGTGACCTCGCCCGTGAGCACCGGCCGAAGCTGATCTTCGCGGGCGGCACCGCCATCCCGCGCACCATCGACTTCCCCGCCTTCGCCGAAATCGCCCGTGAGATCGACGCGGTGCTGGTCGCCGACATCGCCCACATCGCGGGTCTCGTCGCCGGTGGAGCGCACCCTTCGCCGGTCGGCCACGCGCAGGTGATCACGACGACGACGCACAAGACACTTCGCGGACCCCGTGGCGCGATGATCCTCACCGATGCCGACCACGCCAAAGCCATCGACAAGGCCGTGTTCCCCGGCCTGCAAGGTGGCCCGCACAACCACACGACGGCCGCGATCGCCGTCGCGCTCGGTGAGGCGGCCAAGCCGGAGTTCCGCGAGTACGCGCACGCCATCGTCGCCAACGCGAAGGCGCTCGCGGAAGCGTTGATCGAGCGCGGTTTCGACCTGGTGTCCGGTGGCACGGACAACCACCTGCTGCTCGTCGACCTCACCACCAAGAACATCGGAGGCAAGCCTGCCGCGAAGGCGCTCGACAAGGCCGGTATCGAGCTGAACTACAACACCGTGCCGTTCGACCCCCGCAAGCCGTTCGATCCTTCCGGCATCAGGCTCGGCACCGGCGCCATCACCACGAGGGGCCTTCGTCCCGAGCACCAGCCGCAGATCGCCGAGTGGATCGCGAGGACCGTTTCGGCCGCGGCGGCCGAGGACGAGGCCGCGCTTGGCACGATCGCGGCCGAGGTGCGCGAACTGCTCGCCGGATACCCGATTCCCGGTTACCTCGAAGCGTAGTAGGAAAGCGAAAAGGGCCTGTTCCCATCGGGAACAGGCCCTTTCACGTCGTGGTACGACTCAGTGTTCGCCGTTGCCGGCGGCTTCCTTCTCCAGGCGATCGGTTTCCCTGGCGTAGGAGCGCTTGATCTCGTCCTCGGCTTCCGTGCGGCCTGCCCACGAGGAGCCCTCGACACTCTTTGCCGGTTCGAGGTCCTTGTACACCTGGAAGAAGTGCTCGATCTCCAGCCTGTGGAACTCGTTCAGGTGGTGGATGTCGCGCAGGTGCTCAAGCCGCGGGTCGTCGGAAGGAACGGCGAGGACCTTGTCGTCCGGCCCCTTCTCGTCCGTCATCCTGAACATGCCGATCGCCCTACAGCGAATGAGGCAGCCGGGGAATGTGGGCTCCTGCACCAGGACGAGAACGTCAAGCGGATCGCCGTCCTGCCCGAGCGTGTCGTCGATGAACCCGTAATCGGCCGGATACTGCGTGGCCGTGAACAGGGTGCGATCGAGCTTGATCCGCCCCGTCTTGTGGTCCACCTCGTATTTGTTGCGTTCCCCTCGGGGGATTTCGATCGTGACGTCGAACTCCACGGCGTCCTCGCTGCTCGTTCGTGGCGCCGCGTCCGAGCGGCTCACATCGTTCATGTTCTGTCCTCACTAGTGTGGACCACGTATTCGGTGGGTGCGGCACTGATGGTGTGCAAGTGTGACGTCGGCCCTTTCCAGCTGCGAGGAGGAGTGCGTGCCGGGTAACGACGAAACACCCGCGTGGCCGTCGAGTGACCACGACATGGGAAACAGCGGCTCGGATGGGCCGACACACGAGGTCGCTGTGCCCAAGGTCACGCTTTCCGAGCAGCCGACCCTGTGGGTCGAGAAACCGGACGACGCGCGGCCTCCCACGCGAACCGGCGGATCCTCGCAGGCTGGGCAGCCCGCCCCGGCACCTGATCAGCGGCCTCAACAGCCTGCGCAAGGACAGCAGGGCCGTTCCCTTTTCGAGCCGCATCGGGCCCCGCCGAGCCCGCAGAATCCGCAGAGCCCGCAGAGTCCGCCGCGCGCGGGGCAAGGGCCGCGGCCTCAGCAGGTTCAGTGGCCGAACCAGGCGCAGAACCGGGGTGCCCAGCCTCCTCAACCAGCGCAGCCAGCACAGCCCGCGTGGCCGGGACCGCAGGCCCAGCAGCCACAATTCCCTAGGCCAGGTCCTCAGCAACAGCAGCAACCCCAGCAGCACGATCCACAGCAGCAGGGCCAGCCGCCGCGCAGGGTCGAGATCATGCCTGCTGGTGCGCAGGTGCAGCCGGTGCGCATCGAACCGGCCGACGAGCAGGAACCGGAAAGCCAGGCACAGGAGGGGCAGCAGGACGGCGACCAGACTCCGCCTGGCGAGCCACCGGCCAGCGCGACCGAGGCGCCCGAACCGAAACAGGGCGGCAGGCGCAAACGGCTCGTTTTCAGCGGTGTCGCCGTGCTCGTCGTGATCGCCGTCGGCGTCACGCTGGCTCTGCCGTACGTCTCCAACCGGCTCGGGTTGCCATGGGCTCCCAATGCGCCGAAAGGTGATCCTCCCTCGCCGCTCCCGGTGAGCCTCCAGCTCGCGGGTCCCGACGAATCGGCCCCCGAGCCGAGCCTCTCCGGCATCGCGGAGACGCTTCAAGGACCCGCGAGTGCCTCGGCGCTGGGGAAACTGACCGGCGCGGTCATCGATCCGCAGACCAAGACGGTGTTGTGGGAGAAGGACGGAACGGAGGCGCTGACTCCCGCTTCGACGACGAAGCTGCTGACGGCGGCTGCCGCGCTGATGACGCTCGATCACGGCATGCAGTTGTCCACCAAGGTCGTCGAGGGAAGTGAACCCGGCACGGTGGTGCTCGTCGCGGGCGGCGATGTCACGCTCTCCTCGCTGCCTACCGGGGAAAACTCGATCTTCCCCGGCGCCGCGCACCTGGACGACCTGGTCGAACAGGTCAGGGAGGCGACCGGGGGCAGCGTCGGTAACGTCCAGCTCGACCTCAGCCTCTTCTCCGGCGAAGGCACGGCGCCTGGCTGGGCGCCGGAGGACGTCCCCTCGACCTACATGGCCGAGGTGCAGCCCGCGATGCTCGACGGCGGGCGATCGGTTGCCACCGACGACAAATCGCCAGGTGTCGCCGATCCGGCAGGCAGACTCGCGAGTGAGCTGGCAGGCAGGCTCGGCGCGACTGTCGCCGCCGAGCCGACGACGACGGCCCCTCAAGGGGCGAAGGTGCTCGGCGAAGTGAAGTCGGCGCCACTGACCGAACTCGTCGACCAATTGCTGATCAGCTCGGACAATCTGCTCGCGGAGGCCGTCGCGAGGCAGGTGGCCATCGCGGAGGGCAAGGAGCCCTCGTTCGCCGGAGCCGCCGAGGCGACCGAGGAAGTGCTCGCGCGCAACGGTTTCGACATGAGCGCGGTCGAACTTTCCGACGGCAGTGGGTTGTCGACGCTGAACAAGGTGCCCGCGAAGGTGCTCGGCGATCTGCTCTCGCTCGCCGCCGACCCATCCGGTCAGGACCCGAACACGAGCAAACTGCGGCCGATGCTCGGCGGTCTCCCCGTCGCGGGTGGCAGCGGCACGCTGTCCTCGCGCTACACCGAGGGCCAAGCCGTCGAGGGAAGGGGCTGGGTGCGGGGCAAGACCGGCACGCTCGACGGGGTCAACACATTGGCGGGGGTCGTGCTCGACGCCGATGGCAGAGTGCTGGTGTTCGCCCTCATGTCCGCGGGTGGCGCCATCGAGCCCGCGCGAGGTGCGCTCGACGACATCGCGGCGGCTTTGCGTGGCTGTGGTTGCCGGTGAACCCGGGTAGCGTCGAGGACATGGTGAGTCAGCAGCAGGTAGGGACCGCACCGGCGAACCCGTTGGTCGACTGGTCGCTCGCGGCGGGTACGGGGGCGTTCCTCGTGCGCGGCGGTCCCACCGTGCCACGCGAGGAGGCTCAGCGCGCGGTCACCGAACTGCGCGAGCTGACCGTGGACGCCGAGCGGCACGTCAGGGAACTCACCGGGCTCGGAACCGGCCTGCCCCTGCTGCCAGGCGATGTCGTCGACAGGCCGGGCTGGGTCAGAGCGGCAGCCGCTGGTCTCGACGCGCTGACCAGTCACGCGCTCGACGATCTCGACGAAGAGGAACGGGAACCGGGGCGGCTGACGCCGATCGTCGCCGGCGGAGCCGGAGTGCAGACCGGGGTCGTGCTCGCGTTCCTCGGGGCGAGGGTACTGGGCCAGTACGACCCGTTCGGTGGCGAGGACAGGTCGGGCAGGTTGTTGCTCGTCGCGCCGAACATCGTGACCGCGCAGCGGGCGATGGACGTCTCCGGCCGTGACTTCCGGATGTGGGTGTGCCTTCACGAGTGCACACACCGCTTGCAGTTCACCGCCGTCGACTGGCTGAGGGACTACTTCGCCGACGAGGTCGGCAGACTTGTCGGCGGGCTCACCGAAGCCGATGGCATCGGTGCCGTCATCGGCAGGCTTCCCGAGACGCTGCGGGAGGCGAAGAAGAGCAAGACCGAGGGCTCAGCGGGTTCCATGGGCTTCGCCGAGCTGTTGCAGTCGCCGAGGCAGCGGGAGGTCTTCGACCGGCTGCTCGCCCTTTCCACACTGCTGGAGGGGCACGCCGACTACGTCATGGACGCGGTCGGCCCCGATGTCGTCCCCAGCGTGGCGACCATCAGGCGCAGGTTCACCGCGCGCCGCAAAGGCGGCGGATTGCTCGACCGGTTCCTGCGCGGCCTGCTCGGTGTCGATGCGAAGGTGCGGCAGTACGCGCTCGGCGCCGCGTTCACCAAGCACGTCATCGGCGAGGTCGGCATGGCGGGATTCAACACCGTGTGGACATCGCCGAACACCTTGCCGACGCGTCAGGAGATCCGCGACCCACAGGCGTGGGTGCGCCGCGTGCACCGTTGATGGACCCTGTTCGTTCCGTTCGGGCGGCTGTCCGGCGCTTCCTCCGCGAAGAGGCACCCGCGCCGTATGTGCAGAGCGGCGTGCTTTTCGTCGCAGTCTCGGGTGGTGCCGATTCACTCGCCCTCGCCGACGCCACGGCACACGTGGGCCACCGGATGTCGATGACCGTGCGTGCGCTCGTGGTCGATCACGGTTTGCAGGAGGGATCGGCGCAGGTCGCCGCGACGGCTGCGGAGCAGTCGCTGAGGGCAGGCGTCGACGAGGCCGAGGTGCTGACGGTGACCGTGAGTGGCCGGGGAGGCCCGGAGGCGGCTGCCAGGTCGGCGCGCTACGCCGCGCTGAGGTCCGCGCTGCCGGAGTCGCCGTCGCTCGTGCTGCTCGGTCACACCCAGGACGACCAGGCCGAGACGGTCCTGCTCGGACTCGGCAGGGGGTCGGGTCCCCGCTCGATCGCCGGGATGCGCCCGCTGGATCCGCCGTGGGCGAGGCCGCTGCTCGGCGTTCCGCGAAGCGTGACGAACGCCGCGTGCGCCGAGTTGGGCATCGTGCCCTGGATCGACCCCCACAACAGCGAGAGCCGGTTCACCAGGGTGCGCTTGCGCACGGAAGTGCTTCCGCTGCTGGAGGATGTCCTGGCAGGCGGGGTCGCGCCCGCACTGGCCCGCACCGCCGCTCAGCTTCGCGAGGACGGCGACGCGCTCGACGAGATGGGCGCCGACCTGCATTCCCGCGCGTTGACCTGCGAAGCGCTGGAGATCGCTGTCCTCGAAACGGCGCCTGCTCCGGTGAGAAGGCGCGCGCTGCGCCGCTGGTTGCTCGGCGCCGGGGTGCCCGAATTGACCGATGCCCACCTGCGTGCCGTCGACGCTCTGATCAGTCGCTGGCGTGGCCAGGGCGGGGTGTGGCTGCCGGGGAATTTTGAAGCACGAAGGTCACGTGGAAAGCTCAGCGTGGACGCTGGAGAACCCACCACAAGAGGGGACTGACCTGTGTACGAAGGCGACATCGCCTCCGTGCTCGTCACCGAGCAAGAGATCAAAGACAAAATCGCCGAGTTGGCCGAGAAGGTCGCGGCCGACTACCCCGTCGAAGGACGAGACTCCGATCTCGTCCTCGTCGGTGTCCTCAAGGGCGCCGTCATGTTCATGAGCGACTTCGCGAGGGCGCTTCCCGTGCCCGCGCAGATGGAGTTCATGGCCGTGTCGTCCTACGGGTCGGCCACGTCGTCGTCGGGTGTCGTGCGGATCCTCAAGGATCTCGACAGGGACATCGCGGGCAGGGACGTGCTGATCGTCGAGGACATCGTCGATTCGGGATTGACGTTGTCCTGGTTGCTGAAGAATCTGACGAGTCGCGAACCGGCATCGCTCAACGTTTGTTCGCTTTTGCGAAAGCGGGAGGCGGTAAAGGTCGATGTTCCGGTCAAGTATGTCGGTTTCGATATTCCGAACGAGTTTGTCGTCGGATATGGGCTCGACTACGCGGAACGCTATCGGGACCTGCCATTCATCGGCACTCTGGACCCCAAGGTCTACTCGTCGTAATTACCGCTGAGGGCAGTACGTAATCACCGCTCGATCCGGAACCCCGACCTTTTGCGAACACGTCCTGCGCGCATTGCCGTAGCGTTATCTGGGCCGTAATCGCAGGGGTGGAGCCTTTCTGGCTGTACTGGGTCGGGAAAGAGCGGAAAACATGGGGAACAGCGGTAGTCATGCGGATGCCGCCGCGTTTCGCGCGGCGGCACTGACCGGTCGGATCGGGACGACCCCGACGCGGCACAGACGGTGCTGAACAAGATCCGGACCGGAAAGGACGCCGTCGAGGGACTGCTTCGCCATTCCGGCGCGCTCGCGGCGGCGCCGAAGATCGGGGCGAACCCGGTGGGTACCGCGATCGCGGCCAAGTATTCCGGAAGGGCCGATGGTGACGACGATTCCTACTCGGCGGCTCTGCGGAATCTGTACGGCCAGTACGAGCAGAGGCCGCGAGCACGATGAGCGCCAGGCTCGCGCGGCAGGCCGTGGCGGCCTCCGAGCTCAAGAAGATGCCACAGCCGAGCGAATTCGGCCCCGGAGCCGAGACCGCCGCCATGCTGGAAGGCGATCCGGCTGCCATGGTCAAGGACATGAAGATCGAGTTCGACGTCGCGAGAGACACGAAGGCCCAGCAGGTCGCCTGCCTTGAGGCGTACACGGCAGCCTTGGCGGAGATCGACGATACGACGCCCAGCTTCGGTCCTGATTCGCTCGGGCTCATGCCGATCGCTCCTGTCGCTGGGCGCGACCTCCCCGGAGCGGGCACCGCGGCAAGCAGCGCGGGCGAGCCCGCCCCCGGACCAGCGGTGACGGCCGCCTCAGTGAACCGGAATGTGGGTGCCGGTACCGTCCAGCCGCAGAGCCAGGGCGTAGTCCCGCAGAGTGGCATGATCGGCGGACACCTGCCTCTGGCCACCCCGATGGGTGGAGTTGGTGCGGTAGGAGGCGCCGGGGCGCGGCAGGATGAGGAACAGGAACACACGCACGCGTCGTTCCTGATCGACCCAGCCACCGACGACACCTCCGGTGCGGCGGTGGCGACTCCGCCTCCCGTACTCGGTGCGTGGGGACCCGACGACGACGAGGAGCGGTAGGCAGTGCCGGAGCGGCTAACTCCGCTGGACCTGGATTTCCTATGGGAGGCTGTCGGGGCGGGTGAACTGCCTTACCCACTCCGGCCGCGTTCCCATGGCGAAACCATGGAAGAGCGCGCCGTACTACGGCGAAAGGTGCTCGCCGAGCTGGCGCAGCGAGACCTCGTCGACGGCGATGGCAGGCCGGAACCGTTCGTGGAGGACTGGTTCGGGGTGCTCACGGCACCCGAGATGAGTATCGATTCGGTGCAGGTCGCCGCACCGGAAGCGGAGCCGCAGCTTTCCGTGGCCGCCGCGCTCGGCACGCTCGGCGTGCTCATCGTGCAGGACCAGCAGGGAGCCTCCGTCGAGAAGATCGTGGCCGATGGCCTCGCGGGCGCGATCGTCGGCCTGCTGCCACCCTCGCCGAGGGGCAAGGAAAAGTCGATCACCGTTCCGCTCGAACAGCTACTTTCCGGGCCTGGCGTCGACTTCCTCCAGCGCAGAGCGCCCTCTGCGGGGGGCACCTCCGCCGCGTCGCCGTGGGACGGCGGTGGCGAGCTGAGGGCAGGCGCCGACGAGGACAGGAAGGCACTCGCCCGCTTGCACGCGCAGCCGAGGCTGCGGGGTGGCCAGCTCGGGGTCAACGCGAGGGGACGTTCCGGCGGCAGGGTTCGCATGCCCGTCCTGAGCTGGTTCGACACCGAGACAGGGCGGTACTTCACGCAGGCGACCCAGTGCAGGGACGGCAGGGACTGGATCACCATCGCCCCTGCCGACACGGCGACTCTGCGGCACCGGCTTTCGGAGATGCTGGCAGGCGCTCTCGACTCGACGGCCGCTCCGCTGTGACTCCGGGCAACCGGGGTGTGGCTGAGTTCTTCACGTCGCTGACCTTCGGCTTCCCGTCTGTCCGATTTGTTCGGAAACGGACGATCTCGGCGGGAAGTGTGGCTCGTGTGGTTCGGCACCGCGACCGGCAGGTGGAGCTTTTCACGGCGAGACCCCCGCGTACCAGCCTCGATGAGATGCTCACCACGGTTTGCGGGTAGCCTCCGGAGCCTGTTCACGGGCGCTCGCGGGAGTCACTCGACGTCGCCGGGAACATCGATCTACCGATGACCGTTGAGTGCGTGGAGGATCGCTCGGTTACTGATCGGGACCGAGCGGTACCCTGGTGGGACGGTTAGCTCCGTGCCCCAGTTGTCAACACCGTGACGGCGGATGTCACACCCACCGCCTAGCCAGGGAGGGTCGAGGCCACCACGGCCGGATCGAATGGACCGCAAGCGCCTGCTCAAGAACCCACTGCTGTGGATAGTCGCGGTTCTGCTGCTCTATTTCGCCTTCAGCATGATCTTCGACAGCGACCGTGGGTACACGCATGTGCCCACGTCCCAGGCTGTTCAGCAGATCTCCTCCGGCAACATCACGGAAGCGAACCTGGAGGACAAGGAACAGCAGCTCAAGCTGCACCTGGCTGACCCGATCGAGGTTGACGGCGAACAAGTCAACCAGATCATCACGAAGTACCCGTCCGGAGCGTCCAATCAGCTCTACACCTCGCTGATCAACGCGAGGAACGGCGAACAGGGCGTCAAGTTCGACACCACCGTCACCCAGGACTCCTTCTTCACCCAGCTCCTCATCTACATGATCCCGCTCGGCCTTCTGCTGCTGCTCCTCATGTGGATGATGAACAACGCGCAGGGCGGGGGTAACCGGGTACTCAACTTCGGCAAGTCCAAGGCGAAGCAGCTCAACAAGGACATGCCGAAGACGACGTTCGTCGACGTCGCCGGTGCCGACGAGGCTGTCGAGGAACTCCACGAGATCAAGGACTTCCTCCAGAATCCCGGCAGGTACCAGGCGCTCGGCGCCAAGATTCCCAAGGGCGTCCTGCTCTACGGGCCTCCCGGTACCGGTAAGACCCTGCTCGCGAGGGCGGTCGCCGGTGAGGCCGCGGTGCCCTTCTACACGATCTCCGGTTCGGACTTCGTCGAGATGTTCGTCGGTGTCGGTGCCTCGCGTGTGCGTGACCTGTTCGAGCAGGCGAAACAGAACGCGCCCTGCATCATCTTCGTCGACGAGATCGACGCGGTCGGCCGTCAGCGTGGCGCTGGTCTCGGCGGTGGTCACGACGAGCGTGAGCAGACGCTGAACCAGTTGCTCGTCGAGATGGACGGCTTCGACGCGCGTGGTGGGATCATCCTCATCGCGGCGACGAACCGGCCCGACATCCTCGACCCCGCGTTGCTGCGGCCAGGTCGTTTCGACAGGCAGATCCCCGTTTCCGCTCCCGACATGCGGGGCAGGAAGAAGATCCTTGAGGTCCACTCGAAGGGCAAGCCGCTCGCGCAGAACGTCGATCTCAACTCGCTGGCCAAGCGCACGGTCGGCATGTCGGGTGCCGATCTCGCCAACGTGATCAACGAGGCCGCGCTGCTCACCGCGCGCACCAACGGCCACGTCATCACCGACGGCGCGCTTGAGGAGTCCGTCGACAGGGTCGTCGGTGGTCCGGCTCGCAAGAGCAGGATCATCTCCGAGAAGGAAAAGAAGATCACCGCCTATCACGAGGGCGGGCACGCCCTCGCCGCGTGGGCGATGCCGGACATCGAACCGGTGTACAAGCTGACCATCCTTCCTCGCGGAAGGACCGGTGGTCACGCGCTGCTCGTGCCTGAGGACGACAAGGAGCTGATGACCCGCTCCGAGATGATCGGCAGGCTGGTCTTCGCGATGGGTGGCCGGACGGCGGAGGAACTCGTCTTCCACGAGCCGACCACGGGCGCCGTCTCCGACATCGAGCAGGCGACCAAGATCGCGAGGGCGATGGTCACCGAGTACGGCATGAGCCCCCGGCTCGGCGCCGTCAAGTACGGCCAGGAGCAGGGCGATCCCTTCCTCGGCAGGTCGGCGGGCAGGCAGGCCGACTACTCGCTTGAGGTCGCGCACGAGATCGACGAGGAAGTCCGCAAGCTCATCGAGACCGCGCACACCGAGGCGTGGCAGGTGCTCAACACCTACCGGGACGTGCTCGACGAGCTGGTGCGCGCGCTGCTGGAGAAGGAGACGTTGCAGCGCAGGGATCTCGAACGCATTTTCGCGACCGTCGAGAAGCGGCCGAGGATCACGGCGTTCAACGAGTTCGGCGAGCGGTTGCCTTCGGACAAGCCACCGATCAAGACCCCCGGCGAACTCGCCATCGAGCGGGGCGAGCCGTGGCCACCGCCACCGCCGGAGCCGGAGGAAGAGCCCGAGCCGGAGCCGACCCCGGTCGCCACCGCGCCGGGCGGCAACGAGTTGCCTGGCGGACCGCCGTATGGCAACCCGCAGCCCGCGAGCCCGCCTTCTTCGTACAACCCGTACGCCCCGCCCCCCGGCGGTGGTGGCGGCTACCCGAACGGCGCCCGCAGGCAGCAAAACGGTGGTCAGGTTCCGCAGCGGCCTTACGGCGGTGGCGGAGGCCAGCCGGGCGAGTATCCCGCCGGTCCTCCCCACTACGGTGCCCCTCCGGGATGGACGCCGGCGACCTCGCCTGGCGAGCGGCCGAGTCCGCCTCCGTGGCGGCCGAACACGCCGCCGCAGGGACACGACCAGCCTCCGAGGCACAGCGGCGAACCAAGGCACGGTGGCGAACACAGGGAACGGGATCAGGACGACCAGGATGGACAGTCCTATCGCTAGCGGTGAGCCGGTCGTGGAGGCTGACTTGACCACCGGCGAGGAGCCGTCCGAGAACGGGCACGCGCTCCTCGCCGAGAGGACGCCCGTCGCGACGGGCAGGATTTTCGATCAGGCAAGGGCCGAACGCGCCGTTCGCGAACTGCTGATCGCTTGCGGCGAGGATCCCGACAGGAACGGTCTTGTCGAGACACCCGCGAGGGTCGCGAGGGCTTACCGCGAGATGTTCGCCGGTCTCTACAGCGACCCCGACCACGTTCTCGACCGGACGTTCGACGAGAGTCACGAGGAATTGGTGCTGGTCACCGACATCCCGATGTACTCGACCTGCGAACACCACCTTGTTCCCTTCCACGGCGTCGCGCACGTCGGCTACATCCCCAACGGGAAGGGCAAGGTCACCGGACTGTCCAAATTGGCCCGGCTGGTCGACCTGTACGCGAAGCGGCCACAGGTGCAGGAACGGCTCACGTCCCAGATCGCCGACGCTCTCGAACGCAAGCTCAAGCCGCGCGGCGTGATCGTCGTCATCGAAGCGGAGCACCTGTGCATGGCGATGCGCGGTATCCGCAAGCCGGGAGCGTCCACGACGACCTCGGCGGTGCGTGGTCTGCTCAAGACATCCGCTTCGTCGAGGGCGGAGGCGCTTGACCTGATCAAGGGAAGGCGATGACCGCGCGGCACCAGTCCGCGCTTCCACAGCTCGGTCGGTGCGCGGTCATGGGCATCCTCAACGTCACCCCGGATTCCTTTTCGGACGGTGGGCGTTACCTGAGCAGGGAAGACGCTCTCGCTCACGCGCACGCGATGTGGCGAAGGGGCGCCGACGTCATCGACGTCGGGGGCGAGTCGACGCGGCCCGGGTCCGAGCGCGTCGACGCGGACAAGGAACTGCGGCGCGTCCTTCCGGTCGTCAATGCACTGGCAGCGGACGGCCTCGTCGTCTCCGTCGACACCACGCGGGCCTCAGTGGCCTCGGCGGCCGTCGAAGCTGGCGCACGGATCATCAACGATGTGTCCGGCGGGCTCGCCGATCCCGGCATGGCCGAGGTCGCCGCCGAAACGGGTGTTCCGTGGGTGTTGATGCACTGGCGTGGCCACAGCAAGGACATGAACGCGCTGGCCGAGTACAAGGATGTCGTCGTAGAGGTGCGTGACGAGTTGAGCCGTTGTGTCGACAACGCGCTCGCCGCCGGTGTCTCAGAGGACGCCATCGTGCTCGACCCCGGCCTCGGTTTCGCCAAGCGCGCTGAGCACGACTGGGCATTGCTGCACAGCATCGACGTGTTTCGCGCGATGGGGTTCCCCGTGCTCGTCGGCGCCTCTCGCAAGCGGTTCCTCGGCAGGCTGCTCGCCGACCAATCGGGTCAGCCGAGGCCGCCGGCGGGAAGGGAAGTCGCGACGGCAGCGGTGTCGGCGCTCGCGGCTGAGGCCGGAGCCTGGGGCGTGCGCGTGCACGACGTCGGCGCCTCGCTCGACGCCGTTCTGGTCGCATCGGCGTGGCGCAGTGGTTACGGGAGCACGGCGGAGCCTGCCCGTGCCAGGTGACCGGATCACGCTGACCGGCCTGAAGGTCTTCGGAAGGCACGGCGTCTTCGAACACGAGAAGCGCGAGGGCCAGCATTTCGTCGTCGACATCACGGCGTGGCTCGACCTGACGCCTGCCGCGACGTCCGATGACCTCACCACGACGTTGCACTACGGCGAGCTCGCGCAGCTCGCGGCGGACATCGTCGGCGGCGAGCCGTACGACCTGATCGAAAGCGTCGCGGGCAGGATCGCCGACGAGGTCGTCAAGGACGAGCGGCTTTCGGCCGTCGAGGTCACCGTGCACAAGCCGAGCGCGCCGATCCCGCTGGACTTCGCCGACGTCGCTGTCACGGTCAGGCGGGACCGATGAGCAGGGCGGTGCTGTCGCTCGGATCCAATCTCGGCGACCGGTTCGGCTACCTCAAGCTCGCGGTCGAGGGGCTGGCTGATGGGCTCGTCGCGGTGTCCAGCGTGTACCAGACGAAACCTTGGGGCGTGCTCGACCAGCCTGACTTCCTCAACGCGGTGTGCATCGTGGACGACGAGGACACCGATCACGTCGCCTGGTTGCGCATGGCACAGCGCCTCGAACGGGAGGCGGAGCGCACGAGGGAGCAACGCTGGGGCCCACGCACGCTCGACGTCGACGTCGTCACGGTGGACGACGTGCGGTCCACCGATCCGGAGCTGTTGCTTCCGCACCCCGGAACGGCGGACCGCGCGACGGTACTGATCCCGTGGCTGGAAATCGATCCCGGCGCCACGGTGCCCGGCCTCGGTAGCGCGGCCGAACTGCTTACCGCGCTACCAGAAGCCGACAAGGCGGCCGTCACCTTGAGGGCAGACCTGACCTGGTAATTCAGCCGCGGATGGCCGTCGTCAGCCACACCATGGCTTCGTGGCTGCTCTGGATGGGCGGCCAGCCGTTGACGACCGCGAGCAACTGCCAGTACCGCTCGGCACGCGGATCGGCACCGGCCATCATCTTGTCCGCCAGTTCGGCGCGGTAGGCGGGGCTGTCGGTCTCGCCTCGCCCAAGGGACGTTCGGACGACCTCGTCGGCGAGTGCTCGGCCCTCTGCCGAATCGGCGGAGAGCCCCGCCTCGACACCGGAGCGGGCCCGCTCGATCCACGCGGTCCAGTTCCGTTGCTCGGCCTCCGAGTACGGATTCGTGTCCTGCCCCTGGGCCCTGCGCTGCTCCTGTTCCTCGCCCCAACTCCGGACCAGCGCCCGGAAACCGGGATCGCGCACCAGCTCGGCGAAGTCCAGCCAGGCGTCGAGTTGTTCCGGGGACGGATCGTCGGGCAGCTCCGGTTTCGCTGAACGCATTCGCGTGTAGAACTCGGAGTCCACGTCGAGTCCGGTCGTGACCTCGTCCCAGAACTCGTCGACCAGCTTCTTGCGTTCGCTGTCCGACATGCCGGCCAGTTTGCTCATCAGTTTCACCTCGTCCAGTTGGGATTCCCGGTTGGCGACGGCGCGAAGTACCGCGCGCCGAAGGCGCAGCAGCCGGATCTGCTCGTCGAGCATTCCGACGTGCCGTTCGGCCAGCTCCTTGACGCTCTGCGCCTTCCCGATCACCTGCTCCACGTCGGAAAGGCCGATGCCGAGCTCGCGCAGTGTGCGCACGAGTTCGAGCTTGGCCAGCGCCGTGGCGTCGTAGAGCCGGTAACCGGACCTTGTTCTTTCCGTGGGAGGCAGCAGGCCCTCGTCGGAGTAGAATCGGATGGTCTTCACGGGCAGCCCCGTCCTTCGTGCCAGTTCTCCGATCGTGAACATGCGTCCCTCCCGCACTGGAATCCTCAACTCTCCAGTTACTGGAGAGTCAACCCTTCGGTAGGTATCTCAGTACGGTAGGGGGCATGCATTTCACGCGGCCACGTGAGCTGCTCATCGCAGCCGTGATCGGCTTCGGGCTGATCTTCTTCGTATTTCAGGTCGCGTACGGTTCGCTTCCCCGGCTGCCGACGTTCGCCGGTGTCACGCTGGCGATACTCGCCGTCGTCGAAGGCGCGCTCGCTTTCGTCGTCAGGAACATGATTCGCACTGGCAAGGTGATCACCGGCGTCTGGATCGCCCGTGCCGTCGCTCTCGCCAAGGCGTCCTCATTGCTCGGTGCGCTGATGCTCGGCGCATGGCTGGCCGGTGTGGTCTACCTCGCGCCGAGGTCGAATGACATCACGGCCGCGGCGGACGATCTTCCAGCCGCCGTCGTCGGCGCGGTCTGCGCGGGTGTCCTCATTGGTGCCGCGCTCTGGCTTGAGCACTGTTGCCGTGCCCCGGATTTACGTGATCGTGATCGCGATCGGAGGACAACCGGTTAACGCTCGGAACGTACCGCTCGAAGTACCGACAAGGTCTCAAAACGATTACCAGAAGGTACGGTGTTGGGCATGACTGGCGTGGGTGACAACTCGCCTGGCCGCGCCGCGGGTAGGCCGTGGCTGGCAGTGGGGCTGTTCCTCGCCATCGGCGCGACCGTCGCGCTCGTGCTTGCCGAGGACCTTCGCTGGCTGCGGCTCGGCATCCTTGCCGCGTTGTGGGCGGCGCTGATCGGTGCTTTCGTCGCGACGCGGTACCGGAAGCAGGCCGCGACGACCCAGGAGTCGGCAGCGCAAGCGCAGGAGATCTACGAGCTCGAACTCGAAAAGGAGATCGCCGCGAGGCGGGAGTTCGAGCTTGAGGTCGAATCGGAGACCCGGCAGCGGATCGAGGAGGAGTCGCGCGAGGAGTTCGACGCGCTGCGTGCCGAGATCACGTCGCTGCGCAACAACCTCCAGACGCTCTTCGGTGGCGAGGTGCTGTGGGAGCGGGTCGCGCTGACGGCGCAATCGACGCGGATGCGCTCGCTCGGTGAGGAACCGAAGCTGGTGACGGCGAGCGAGAACGGGAACGGCGCGAAGGCACAGCTCACGGCGGGAAAGGTGGTCGAGGGTGACGGTGAGGCGGCCGAAGACCCGCCCACCGAGCTGATCGGCAGGGTCATCGACCACGTCGACACCCCGGTCGCGGAAGCCGAGCCCGCGCAGCGGCGCGTGCCACCCGGCAGGCCCGCGAAGCAGCAGGAACCGGCGAGGACTCAGTTCGTTCCCCGTCCCTCCCGTCCCCCAGAGGACAGCAGGCCCTCCGTGCGGCCGGTGCAGCAGCCCGTGAGGAAGGGCGACCCCCCGACGCGCAGGGTTCGCCCCACCGAACACGTCGTGAACTCGCAGGCCAGGCCGCAGGGGCCGGAGAACAGGGCGGAACGGTCCCGACCGCAGCAGGTTCCGGTCGAGCGTCCCGTCGAGATCTCAGCCGAGCGGCTTGCCGCCGAACGCGCTCTTGAGCAGGCGGCGGAACGTGCCATGGCCGATCACCGTCCTCCGAAAGCCACGCAGCCGCCCGGCCCCGTGCCGCCTCCGCAGCAGCCGCAGGCTGCCGCGGCCAGACGCCCGCCGGAGCGGAAACCGCAACGGCAGGAAGCCAAGCCGCCGGAGCAGGCACAGGTCCGCAGGCCACCGATGGCCAATCCGACGAGGCCGGCGATGGAGCCGCCCGCGCGGGGACGTCCTCACCCCGCCGCGAGCGCAGGCCCGCCGCCACGCAAACCGGTCGCCGAGGCGCCGACCGCCTACGCGCGCGGTGCCGATCCGGATTGGGACCCCGCCACGAAGGCAAGGCCGGAGCCCGTCGCCGAACCGCCGACGCGGCTCACGCCGCCGGTGAGCCCCCCGCAGCGACCGCAGGCCGAAAGACAAGCCCCACCGGAATCCGCGAGGTCCGGAACGCACCGGGTGCCGGAGGAACCGTTCGAGCAGGAGGCCGTCGAGCCGAACCCGACGTTGCCGCCGGCGGCGCGAGAGTTGCAGGGCCGGTCGGGAGGCCGCCGCAGGAAGGCCGATGCGGAGGCGCCCGCCGACGACGCGCGCAATGGTGCCGCCTCGGGCGGTAGGCGGAGGAAGCCGGACGGTTCCCGGCACGCCCAGCCATCCGCTGAGGAGCCTGCCACGAACAACGGATCGAGCGGCCGGAGGGCGCAGGAGCAGCCCCCGCTGGTCGAGGAACAGGCCGGATCGCACGCGGAAGGCCGTTCGGTCAGCGAACTGCTCGCCGCACACGGCACGCGGAGCACACCTTCGCGCAGGAGGCGCCGCGCTGAGGACTGATCGGCGCACGGTTAGGGTGCCCGCGTGAGGGGAGCACAGCCCAACGGGCACGGGAGTCAGCTACGCAGGCACATGCCGCGAAGGATCACGGTTCTGTTGCCCGTCGTCGGGCTCGCCGGGGTGGCGTTGTGCGGGTTGCTCGTGTTCGGGCTGGCCACGGTCAGGGTCGGGGTTCTCGCCGTCATCATCGGGGTCGTCGCCGCTGTGGTCCCTGTCGCGATCGTGGTCGCGGCTTTCCTGTGGATCGACCGCTGGGAGCCGGAACCGGCGAAGCTGCTGCTGTTGACCTTTCTGTGGGGCGCGTGTGTCGCGACCCTCACCGCCTTGCTCGTCAACGACACCGCCGAAGCCGTCGGCGACCTGCTGCTCGGTTCAGGCCAGGGCAGCAGGATCAGCGCGATCGTATCGGCGCCGTTCATCGAGGAAGCGGTCAAGATCGTCCCGGTGCTGCTGATCCTGTGGCGGCGGGCGGACGAGTTCGACGGCATCGTCGACGCGATCGTGTACGGCGGGTTCAGCGCGGCGGGCTTCGCCTTCACCGAGAACATCTACTACTTCGGAAGGGCGTTCGCCGAGCAGGGTTTCGGCGACGGGATGAGTTCCGGCGTCGTGGCCGCTTTCATCCTCAGGGGCGTGCTCTCCCCCTTCGCTCACCCGTTGTTCACGGTCATCGCCGCGATCGGGATCGGGTACGCGGTCAGGTTGCGCGGCAAGCAGGCGAAGCTGCTGGTTTCGGTGTGCGCCTACCTGGCCGCGGTCCTCCTGCACTCGCTGTGGAACGCGGCGGCGACCCTCGGCGGAGCGACGACGTTCCTCAACGTCTACTTCCTGATCATGGTGCCGATGTTCATCGGTGTCTTCCTGCTCGTGCTGTGGCAACGAAGGAGGGAGCAGCGCATCATCGCCGCCGCGTTGCCGGCCATGGCCGAGGCAGGCTGGATCGCGCGCTCCGAGGTCGAATTGCTCGCCGACCTGAACGAGCGGAAGAAGTGGCGGCGGCTCGCCCGCAAGGAATCTGGCAAAGAGGCGGCCAGAGCGGTCGCCGAATATCAGGCAGGCGTCACTGAGCTGGCGTTTCTCCGGCGCAAGGCGGCAAAGGACGCGAAGGCGAGCGCCAAGCACGACGACCTGCTGAAGGTGGTGAGGGCCAGCAGGGAACACGCCGTCCGGCTCGCGACGGCGCGCAGGTCGGGGTGACCCGGTACGGGTGAAGCTCGTCACCTACTTCGCGCGGGCACCCCGAACCGCGGCTAGTCTCGCGCCGTCGTCTGGTACCCGCGCAGGAGCGGGACTGGAACGAATTTGGGAGTCTGTGAAGATGAGCGTCCTATGGGGCACGCGGTGACGCGCCCCGCCCGGCTCGCGGTCGGAGTCGTCTCCGCCGGAAAGGTCGGCAGCGTGCTCGCCGCCGCTCTCGCGCGTGCGGGACACAGTGTCGTCGCCGCCTCCGGCATTTCCGAAGCCTCGGTGAGCAGGGCCGAACGGTTGTTGCCCGGCGTCCCCCTGCTGCCGCCCGACGAAGTGGCAAGGCAAGCCGACCTGGTGTTGCTCGCCATCCCGGACGACGCGCTGGCTCCGATGACGGCAGGGCTCGCGAAGGCGGGTGCGTTTCGGGCAGGACAGATCGTGGTGCATACCTCGGGAGCACACGGCGTCGAGGTACTGCGGCCCGCGAGTGAGCTCGGCGCGTTGCCGCTCGCCCTGCATCCCGTGATGACGTTCACCGGCAGGAGCGAGGATCTGGACCGGATGGCTTCGGCGAGCGTCGGGGTCACCGCGGAGGAATTCGACGAGGCTGCCTGGAATGTCGGTGAGGCGCTGACCGTCGAGATGGGCGCGGAGCCGGTCCGCATCCCCGAATCGGCGAGGTCCATCTACCACGCCGCGCTCGCGCATGGAGCCAACCACCTGATGACCCTGGTGGCCGACTGCGCGGAGCTGTTGCGGGACAATGGAGTGCGCAATGCCGAACGGTTGTTGGCTCCGCTGCTGTCGGCCGCGCTCGACAACGTGCTCAGGCACGGTGACAGGGCGCTGACCGGGCCGGTGGCTCGGGGCGATACCGGCACCGTGGGCACACACCTTGAGGTGCTTGCCGAGCAGGCGCCCGAGGTGGAGCCCTCCTATGCGACGCTGGCGCGGCGAACCGTCGCGAGGGCACGCAAGGCAGGCTTGCTCGGCGCCGAACCGGCGGCCGAGATCATCGAACTCCTCGACGACGGACGTGAAGAATCATGAACAGCCCACAGTTCACGCGCGGCAAGCTCAACGTGTACCGCGGCCCGGACGAGGTCGCGAAGGTGACGGCGGCGCTGCGCGCGGTCGGCCGCAAGGTCGCGCTCGTACCGACGATGGGCGCTTTGCACGCGGGGCACAGGGAATTGGTCAGGCGCGCGAAGCGGTTGCCGAACACGGTCGTCGTCGCCTCGGTCTTCGTGAATCCGCTGCAATTCGGTGAGGGAGAGGACTTCGAGGCATACCCTCGTTCGCTCGACCGCGATCTCGAAGTGCTTGAGGACATGGGCGTCGACATCGCGTTCACCCCTGGCACGGAAGACCTGTACGCCGACGGTGCCTCGGTGACGGTCGCTCCCGGCCCGCTCGGCGCGGTGCTGGAGGGCGCGGCAAGGCCAGGCCATTTCGAGGGCGTGCTGACGGTCGTGGCGAAGCTGTTCAACATCGTGCGCCCGCATCACGCGTTGTTCGGGGAGAAGGACTATCAGCAACTCGTGCTCATCAAACGCATGGTGCGCGACCTGAACATCGACACGAGGGTCATCGGCATTCCCACGGTGCGTGAGCACGACGGACTCGCCCTTTCGTCGCGGAATGCCTACCTGACGCCGGAGCAGCGCGAGCAGGCTGTCGTGCTGTCGGCCGCGCTCACCGCGGGCGCGCATTCGGGAATCAACGGATCTGACGCCGTACTGGCCGCCGCACGCAGTACGCTTGCGGCGCAGCCGGAGGTCGACGTCGACTATCTGGAGCTGAGGGGAACCGACCTGGGGGAGGTTCCCATTGATGGGGAAGCACGTCTCGTGATCGCGGCGAGGATCGGGGACACCCGGCTGATCGACAACGTTGCGGTCCTGCTCGGTGTGGCGGCGGAGCGTGGACTGGAGCGATCCACAGAGGACGCAGGGGTTTGAGGGAGAGTCCGACATGTACCGCACGATGTTGAAATCGAAGATCCATCGCGCAACCGTGACACAGGCCGACCTGCACTACGTCGGTTCGGTGACCGTCGACGAGGCGTTGATGGAGGCGGCCGACCTGCTTCCAGGCGAGCAGGTGTCCATTGTGGACATAACGAACGGCGCCCGGCTGGAAACCTATGTCATCAAGGGCGAGCGTGGAAGCGGCGTCATCGGGATCAACGGAGCCGCCGCGCATCTCGTGCATCCCGGCGATCTCGTGATCCTCATCGCCTACGGACACATGGATAGGGCCGAGGCGGTCTCCTACCAGCCGAGGATCGTGTTCGTCGACGCCGACAACCGCATCGTCGACCTCGGGCACGACCCGGCGAGGGCGCCGGGAGGATCGGGTCTCGTCAGTGGGGCCCTTCCTCCGGAAAGCGGCAAGGGGGAGCCGCAGCCGTTCCCCGTCGCCGAGACCGTCGACGCGGCGAAGCTGGATGCTTTGCTGCACGCGGAGAACTAGGTGCTGCTCACCGTCGACGCCGGGAACACGAACATCGCGCTCGGTCTCTACTCGGGAAAGGGCGAGCAGGCCGAGCTGGTGCGCGATTGGCGCATGCGCACCGATACGCGGATGACAGCGGACGAGATGTCGCTGACCGTGCGAGGGCTGCTCGGCAGCTTCGCCGACTCGGTCACCGGCATCAGTGCGCTCTCGACCGTTCCGGCCGTGCTCCGCGAGCTGAGGGTGATGCTGGGCAGGTACTACCCCGACGTGCCGAAGGTCGTCGTCGAACCCGGCGTACGGACCGGTGTCCCGCTGCTCGTCGACAATCCCAAGGAGGTCGGCGCCGACCGGCTCGTCAACACGCTTGCCGCGCACCATCTGCACAACGTGGCGTGCGTCGTCGTGGATTTCGGTACCTCGACCAACGTGGACGCCATTTCGGCGAAGGGCGAATTCCTCGGCGGCGCGTTCGCGCCGGGCATCGAGATCTCCGTCGACGCGCTCGCCTCGCGCGCCGCCGCGTTGCGCACGGTCGAACTCGTGCCCCCGAGGTCGGTCATCGGCAAGAACACCGTCGAGTGCCTTCAGGCCGGGATTCTGTATGGCTTCGCCGGTCAGGTCGATGGGTTGGTGCGCAGGATCGCCGCCGAGCTGTCCTCCGGAGGGACCGAGCCGGTAGAGGTCATCGCGACGGGCGGTCTCGCCCCGCTCGTGCTGAACGAATCGGAGACGATCACCGAGCACGTTCCCGACCTGACCCTGCACGGCTTGCGGCTCGTGTACGAGCGCAACATTCGTTGAGCCGCGCGGTCAGTGCCCTTTCGCCCTCGGTACCGCGGTGACGAGCGGTCGGCGGAACTCCCCGCATCCTTCGTGGTGGAGCACACAAGGACCAACCGGTGTACGGGGCCGGGAAGGTCGTTCGTACCCTATGGCCTCATGAGCGATGTTCCCGAGCGCCCCCAGAACGAGGAAGACCTTCCGGAACAGATGCGGGTGCGCAGGGACAAGCGTGACCGGATTCTGGCCGAGGGTGCCGAACCGTATCCCGTCGAGGTGCCCCGCACCCACACGCTGGCTCAGATCCGCGCTGAGTTCCCCGAACTGCCTGCCGACACGCAGACCGGCGTCGAGGTCGGGGTCACCGGCAGGGTCATGTTCCTCCGCAATACGGGCAAGCTGTGCTTCGCGACGCTGCGCGAGGGTGACGGCACCGAACTACAGGCCATGCTGAGCCTGGCGAAGGTCGGCGAGGAGTCGCTCGCGGCCTGGAAGAGCGACGTCGACCTCGGCGACCACGTCTTCGTGCGCGGTGAGGTCATCACGTCGCGGCGAGGCGAGCTGTCGGTGCTCGCCGAGAGCTGGCAGTTGACGTCCAAGGCGCTGCGCCCGCTACCCGTCGTCCACAAGGAACTCGCGGAGGAGACGCGGATCCGGCAGCGCTACGTCGACCTGATCGTGCGGCCGAAGGCTCGCGACGTGGTGCAGACGCGGGCGACGGTGATGCGCGCGCTCCGCGATTCCTTCCATCGGCGTGGATTCACCGAGGTCGAGACTCCGATGTTGCAGACCTTGCACGGTGGAGCTTCCGCGAGGCCATTCGTCACCCATTCCAATGCCTTTGACTTGGACCTTTACCTCCGCATCGCACCGGAGCTGTATCTCAAGCGATGTGTGGTAGGCGGGATCGAGAAGGTCTTCGAGATCAACCGCAACTTCCGTAATGAGGGCAGCGACTCATCCCATTCGCCTGAGTTCGCGATGCTCGAATACTACGAAGCCTATGCGACCTACGACACAATCGGTGTGTTCACCAGAGAGCTGGTGCAAGAAGCAGCCGAAGCCGCATTTGGTTCACAAGTTGTCACGCTCAATGACGGAACCGAGTACGACCTATCCGGCGAGTGGGCGGCAATGACAATGTACGGCTCGCTGTCGGATGCGCTCGGTGAAGAAGTGACCCCGGAAACGACAGCGGAGAAACTGCACTCCTTCGCCGAAGCCCAGGGGCTGGAAGTCGACCCGAAGCTCGGTCACGGCAAGCTCGTCGAAGAACTGTGGGAACATCTCGTCGGCGATCATCTCCACGCTCCGACATTCGTCCGCGACTTTCCGGTGGAAACGTCCCCGTTGACCAGGCAGCACCGTAGTGTCGACGGGGTTGCCGAGAAATGGGACCTCTACGTCAGGGGATTCGAGCTCGCCACGGGTTACTCGGAGCTGGTCGATCCCGTTGTCGAGCGGGAACGCCTCACTGAGCAGGCAATGCTCGCTGCCAAGGGGGACAGTGAGGCCATGCGGCTCGACGAGGATTTCCTGCGCGCGCTTGAGTACGGAATGCCGCCGAGCGGTGGTGCCGGAATGGGAGTCGACCGCTTGCTGATGGCTCTCACAGGTCTCGGTATCCGGGAAACGATCCTGTTTCCGCTGGTCCGTCCCGAATAGCTTGCCGCGCTATCTCTTTCGGTAGAAGTTGATTTGCCTTTGCTCGTGCCAACAGGTAGTAATGTGTTACGTCAAGACTTTAGACCGGTGTGCAGTCGGCACGCTATCTGCCGCTGGGCTTAAACAGGAGGAAACTGATGGCGCAGAAGGTCCTTGTCTCACTCGTCGATGATCTGGACGGGTCTGAGGCGGAAGAGACCGTAGAGTTCGGGCTTGATGGCGTCAGCTACGAGATCGACCTCTCGACGGATAACGCCGAAGAATTGCGGGACGCGCTTGCCCAGTATGTGGAGCACGCTCGTCGTTCCGGCGGCCGTAAGCGGGGCCCCGTGCGGGCGGGAGCCAAGCAGGCAGGTCGTTCCGCCGCGGTTGATCGGGAACAGAATCAGGCCATTCGTGCGTGGGCGAGGAAGAACGGTTTCGACGTTTCCGACAGGGGGCGTATCCCTTCGGAAGTCGTTGACGCCTATCACCGAAAGAACTGAAATTCGCGTTTCAGTTAATCCGAGGTGGGTCGGATGACCGCGAATTGACTTCACAAGACCGCCTCTCGGCCATCAGGCAGGGAGGCGGTCTTTGTCACTTTTTCCTCAGATCTGGTTTCGGCCGTACGCCGAGGGCGGTGTGCCGATCGCCGCGGTGAAACTCCGCGTGAAATGGGCCTGGTCGCTGTAGCCGAGTGTCGCGGCTAGTGAGGCGCTATGGAGGCCGGGCTCTTCGGCCAGCCGTTTCGCGGCCTCGTTGAGCCGGTAGACCTGGATCGCCCATTTGGGACTGACGCCGACGCAGTCCGTGAACAACCGCTGTAGCGACCGAACCGAAAGCCCGGTCGCCTCGCTGAGCTGACCGACCTTGGTGATCGAAGGGTCGACCGCGATGGCACTGACCGCCTCGCGGGCACGAAGCTCGGAGGAGGTCGGCGTCCGCGCCTTCGTGCACAACAGGGAGTTCGCGAGCGCGACCATCTCACCTGCGTCCTCGTTCGTGAGGATCGCGGCTTCCGTCGCTTTCCCCGCCTCGCCGAACACGGCTTCGAGCGGAACGTGCTTGCCGGGCAACGCCGAGACAGGTCCGGCGAGGAACGAGCGGAAACAGCCCGGATGAAAGCGCACGCCGAGCACGTGTCCTTTGCCGGAGAGCCGGTACGAGAACACATCCTCGCTCGGTGCCCACACCCCGGAAGCCGCGGGACTGAACGAGACGTGCACGGAGAGATTGGGAAGCACCCGCTGCTCGTGGTCCGGCTTGCCGTGAAGGTCCCACCGCACGAGCCAGTAGTACTGAACGAAGGAGCGAAGACTTTCAGCGGGTTCGTGCCTGCTCAGGTCGAACCGGCCTTCCGCGAGGCGTTCGTTCAATATCCCCTGCGGCACCCGTTCCACACTCGTGAGCCTAGGTCGTGACGCGTTTCTTCAAGACAGAGCGGGTGTGCGCCGGTTGTACTTGCCGCATGTCAGAACAAGTACGTGGGGCGCTTCGCTCGGCCGCGGCCGAATTCCACCGCATCGTCGAAGGCATCAGGCCCGATCAGCTCACCGCGCCTACGCCGTGCACCGACTACGACGTGAAGGCACTGTGCAATCACCTTCTTTATTGGGGGCCGAGGCTGGCTTCGGCAGCCAGGAAGCAGCCTCCGCCGGGGGCCGACGGCGGCGAATCCTCCGCCGACCTGGTGCGGTCCGACTGGGCGGAGCGGCTTGGCAAGCAAACGGAGGATCTTCTCGATGCCCTGTCGGCCGACGAGGCGTGGCAGGGCACGACGTCGATGGGAGGGCCGTCGCGGCCCGCTTCGATGATCGGCGCCATGGTGCTGTGTGAACTGGTGCTGCACGGATGGGATCTCGCGAAGGCGACACGACAGCGACCGCCTGATGCTGAGGACGCCGCCGAGGCCATCGAGCGGGTCATGGCCGACATGGCGGAACAGGGAAGGCTGATGAAGGTCTTCGGTGACGAGGTCGCCGTCGGTGCGGCGGCTAGCTCGCTCGAAAAGGCGCTGGGTGCCGCGGGCAGGTCACCTTCGTGGAGCCCGCAGGCGTGACGGATTCAACGGGCGCGCTTACGCAGCCTCGGGCATTCGGCACATTCGTCCTGCTGGGGAAGCAGGTAGCTGAAGCAGCAACTCTCACGCATCCGGCACCAGCCTTTCCCCGCTTCGGTTTCGCCCATGTGCAGGGTCGAGGCCGAGGTCAGTGGTGCGAAACGGGATCCGAGCACGAGCGCGGCGTCGGCGACTCCCGCGCCCTCGTCGCCACCATCGCGTCCCGCCCACCACAGTGACGTGTCGAGCGCGTCGGTGGCCGCGGCCCACAGCATGCGGCTGCCGAGCGGGCTCACCTTCCCGTACGCCCTGACGAACCGGGCCGCGTGCGCCGTGTACCTGGCGCGCAGGATCGCCGCCAGCGCGCGCTCGTCGGCGACGACGGTCGCCTCCGGCCGCGCCGAGCCGGGGTCGAGCGGCAGACAGTAGAAGGAGCCGCCGAGCGCGGCGAGTCCAACCGGCTCCGGCCTTCCGTGGTCGGCTATCCGCACGGCGAGTTCTTCGGGGCGGAGCGAGGGGACCCTGCGCTCGTGGTGGAGCAGCAACGCGCCGAGGTAGGCGGGGACCCTGAGGTACCAGGACATGATGTAGCCGGCGGTGGTCCTGGCGTCCTGCGCTCCGTGTTCCGCGAGTAGCCACGCGCCGAGTCGCCTGCGCCATTCGAGGAAAGTCTCCGGGTTCGCGAGGAGGTCGGAGCATCGCCACCACGACTCGGCCTCCGGCAACGTCGTACGCAGCTCGAACCGATGCTGGAACCTCGCTACCCTCGCCAGCGAGCCGCCGAGGGAGTCGAGATCCGCGCGAATGTGTTGAGCATCACGGAGTGAGCGGTCGACGGCCACGCACTTGCCTCCGCTGGTCCATTCGGGCGATTAGGTCTGCCTTACCTTACTGGTGACGCGCGGCCCGGATGGCGGGGGCACCTCGAACGAGCGATGTCGCCACGCGGGCTGTTCGCGGTGAGCGGACAAGGGCTGCCAACGGAATCCGGAGCGGGGGCTCGGCGTTGTTCCATACGTCAGCAGCCTGCGATAAGAGAGTCGCCCGGCCGGAGAGCGGCCGAAGAAGAGGTGGCTTGCGCGGGGTTGATTCGGGCCTAGTGGTACGCCGACGCGAGCGCATGGCTACTACAGTGGTCTCACGGTGCCGAACTCATCACCGATGGCGAGTACCGGGTGAAGAGATCGGGCCGCCGGCGCAGCAGTCGAGGGAGTGGGAATGTTCGAAAGGTTCACCGACCGCGCGAGGCGGGTGGTTGTCCTGGCCCAGGAAGAGGCCCGGATGCTCAACCACAACTACATCGGCACCGAACACATCCTCCTGGGTCTGATCCATGAGGGTGAAGGTGTCGCCGCCAAGGCGCTCGAATCGTTGGGTATCGCGCTTGAGGGCGTCCGTCAGCAGGTCGAGGAGATCATCGGCCAGGGGCAGCAGGCCCCGAGCGGACACATTCCCTTCACGCCGCGTGCCAAGAAGGTGCTTGAGCTGTCGCTGCGGGAGGCGTTGCAGCTCGGCCACAACTACATCGGCACGGAGCACATCCTGCTCGGCCTGATCCGCGAGGGCGAGGGTGTCGCCGCTCAGGTGCTGGTCAAGCTCGGCGCCGACCTGAACAGGGTTCGCCAGCAGGTGTTGCAGCTGCTGTCCGGCTACCAGGGCAAGGAGCCCGCCGAGGCGGGTAGCGGCCGTGGCGAGGGCACGCCGTCCTCGTCGCTGGTGCTGGACCAGTTCGGTCGCAACCTGACCGCCTCGGCGCGGGAAGGAAAGCTGGACCCGGTCATCGGGCGCAGCAAGGAGATCGAGCGCGTCATGCAGGTGCTCTCGCGGCGCACCAAGAACAACCCGGTGCTGATCGGTGAGCCCGGCGTCGGCAAGACCGCGGTCGTCGAGGGTCTCGCACAGAACATCGTCAAGGGCGAGGTGCCCGAGACGCTCAAGGACAAGCAGCTCTACACACTCGACCTCGGCTCGCTCGTCGCGGGCTCGCGGTACCGCGGTGACTTCGAAGAGCGGCTGAAGAAGGTCCTCAAGGAGATCAAGACCCGCGGCGACATCATCCTGTTCATCGACGAGCTGCACACGCTCGTCGGCGCGGGTGCCGCCGAAGGCGCGATAGACGCCGCGAGCATCCTCAAGCCGATGCTCGCGCGGGGTGAGTTGCAGACCATCGGTGCGACCACCCTTGAGGAGTACCGCAAGTACATCGAGAAGGACGCGGCGCTTGAGCGCCGGTTCCAGCCCATTCAGGTCGGTGAGCCCTCGCTTGAGCACACCATCGAGATCCTGAAGGGGCTGCGCGACCGGTACGAGGCGCACCACAGGGTGTCGATCACCGACTCCGCGCTGGTGGCGGCGGCCACGCTCGCCGACCGCTACATCAACGACCGGTTCCTGCCGGACAAGGCCATCGACCTGATCGACGAGGCCGGTGCGCGGATGCGTATCCGCAGGATGACCGCGCCGCCGGACCTGCGTGAGTTCGACGAGAAGATCGCCGACGTGCGCAGGGACAAGGAATCGGCCATCGACGCGCAGGACTTCGAGCGCGCCGCGCGGCTGCGCGACGAGGAGAAGACCCTGCTCGGCCAGAAGTCCGAGCGCGAGAAGCAGTGGAAGGACGGCGACCTCGACGTCGTCGCCGAGGTCGACGACGAGCAGATCGCCGAGGTGCTCGCCAACTGGACCGGCATCCCGGTCTTCAAGCTCACCGAGGAAGAGACCACCAGGCTGCTGCGGATGGAAGATGAGCTGCACAAGCGGATCATCGGCCAGGAAGACGCGGTCAAGGCGGTTTCGCAGGCGATCCGCAGGACCCGTGCCGGGTTGAAGGACCCGAAGCGGCCTTCGGGATCGTTCATCTTCGCGGGCCCGTCCGGTGTCGGTAAGACCGAGCTGTCGAAGGCGCTGGCCGCCTTCCTGTTCGGCGAGGACGACGCGCTCATCCAGATCGACATGGGCGAGTTCCACGACCGCTACACCGCTTCGCGGCTGTTTGGTGCCCCTCCCGGCTACGTCGGCTACGAAGAGGGCGGGCAGCTCACCGAGAAGGTGCGCCGCAAGCCGTTCTCCGTGGTGCTGTTCGACGAGATCGAGAAGGCGCACCAGGAGATCTACAACACCCTGTTGCAGGTGCTCGAAGACGGCAGGCTCACCGATGGGCAGGGCCGTACGGTCGACTTCAAGAACACCGTGCTGATCTTCACGTCGAACCTGGGTACGCAGGACATCTCCAAGTCCGTGAGCCTGGGCTTCTCTTCGGCCAACGACGACGGGTCGAAGTACGAGAAGATGAAGCAAAAGGTCAACGAGGAGATGAAGAAGCACTTCCGGCCTGAGTTCCTCAACCGGATCGATGACATCATCGTCTTCCACCAATTGACCCGCGACCAGATCATCGAAATGGTCGACCTGATGATCACCAGGGTGGAGACCCAGCTCCGGGGCAAGGACATGGAGCTGGAGCTCACCGACAAGGCCAAGGCGCTGCTGGCCAAGCGCGGGTTCGACCCCGTGCTGGGCGCCCGCCCGCTGCGCAGGACCATCCAGCGCGAGATCGAGGATCAGCTCTCCGAGAAGATCCTCTTCGGCGAGGTCCAGCCGGGTCAGATCATCATCGTCGACGTCGAGAACTGGGAAGTCGACGACGAGCGTGACGACAAGGCCAACTTCACCTTCCGGGGCGAAGCCAAGCCGCTTGACGTCCCCGACGCTCCTCCGGTGAGCATCGGTGCGGCCAGCGGTGAGGAAGCCGGCGAGGCCGAGAACGAGTAAGTAGGCGAGAACAAACGCACCCCCGCGCCTGGAGCGCGGGGGTGCGTTTGTGTGTCCGGGTCGCCCGGTGTGTCGCCCGGGCGGGGGTGGCGCGGCAGCGCGCGGGCGTCGGGGTGCCCAGTGCGTCGAGTTCCGCATCCAGGTCGGCGAGATCCGCGCTCAGGCTGCCGAGATTCGCAGCCAGGTCGGCGAGTTCCGCGCTCAGGCTGCCGAGATTCGCAGCCAGGTCGGCGAGTTCCGCACCCAGGCCGCCGAGTTCCGCGCTCAGGCCAACGAGGTTCGCAGCCAGACCCACACGACCCAACCAGCCGAACGAGGCTGACACCTCCGTGCCGTGACTCGTCAGCCCCCGGTAAGCAGGGCGTCGATGGCACGCAGCGCGGGAAGCGCATCCGCCTCAACGGAAATCCCCCTGCCGTGCCTGACTCCCGCCTCACGCGGGTTGATGCGGATCAACGCGGCACTCGCGGCGCTGGCCAGCTCCGCCTGCCTCCGCACCGTCGGCACCGCGAGTCCGGCACCTATCTCGATGACGACGGCGTCGCGGTGGCTTGCTCTCCACTCGCGAAGCTCGTCGAGCTGACCCTTCGTCCTGTCGGGTATCCAGCCGAGGTCGTCGAACATGAGGATGTTGGGTCGGGCGAGTTCGCCACATCGACGGCAACTCGGCAGCGGCCCTACGGCACGCATCGTGTCGGCGTCGACGCGGACACCGGTGTCGAACGGCCAGATATCCGTCGTGCACCTGGCAAAACACTGGAGATGACGAATCGAGCCGTGAACTTCGGCGACGGACTCGAAGCCGGCCGACTGAAACTGTCCATCCACATTGGACGTAAAGACGCGCACTCCGCCGCGCGTTCCGCCGCCCCACGAGCGCAGCAGCCCGAAGCCCTCATGGGGCGTCGTCGCGCGATACAACGCGTGCCGGTGACCGAAGAAACCCCATGCGAGCTCGGGATCAGCCGCGAAATGCCGTGGATCGGCCAGCTCGTCGAAGCGCAAACCGAGCTTCGCGTAGGGAGGGTAGGCCCGCCAGAAACCTTCCGCTCCACGAAAATCCGGAAGCCCGGAGTCGACGCCCATGCCCGCGCCCGCACAGACGAACAGCGCGTCCGCCGAGTCGATCAGCTCGGCGGCGCGCTGTAGTTGTTCCCTCACTAGGCCTTGGGGCCCGAGCTCTGCACCACCTCGAATTCGAGCAGGCTCGCCCCGCTCGCCACCGGCTTGGCCCGCTCACCCGCGTGTGCCTCGCGTGCGGGACCCTTCGCCCATGCCTGGAAGTGTTCCTCGGTCTCCCACTTCGTGTAGACGAAGTAGCGGTCGTCCCCGGAAACGGGACGCAGCAGCTCGAAGCCGAGGAAACCCGGCTGCGAGTCCACGGCGTGCAGCCTCGCCGCGAAGCGCTTCTCCAGCTCGGGACCTGCGCCTTCGGGGACCTCAATTGCGTTGATCTTCACGACAGCCATGCCACAAGCGTAGGCGTCAGCGGCTGAGCGAACCCGGATAGAGGTGCTCGTCACCCGGCAGCTCGGTGCCGTGGAACCACGCTTGGAAGAACGCGGTGAGATCCGTGCCTGCGACCTCGGATACGTAGGCTTCGAAGTCCAGCCAGCTCGCGTTGCTGTTGCGGTGCTCTTCCGGCCAGCCGGTGAGCACCTTGTCGAACGCCTCCTCGCCGATCGCCCTGCGCAGCGCGTGCATTGCCAGGATGCCCTTGTCGTAGACGCCTTCGAATTCCTTACCGGACCCCATGTCGTAGAGCTGCTGTCCCCAGAACCCACTGTCGGCGCGAAGTTGCTCGACGGTCGCGCGGTACCGGGCGTCGAGGTCGGCGCCCTCCTTGCCTTCCGCCCACAGCCATTGCGAATAACTGGCGAGGCATTCGTTGAGACAGATGTCTGCCCACGACTCGACGGATACCGAGTTGCCGTACCACTGGTGGGCCAGCTCGTGGACGATCGTCTCCAGATCGGCTGAGCGAGTGTAGATCGGCCTGCCCTGCGTCTCCAGCGAATAACCGACGTGCTCACCGAGATAGATGCCGCCTGCCGCGTTGGCCGGATACTCGCCGAACTTGCCGGACAGGAAGTCGATGATCTCACCGACGCGGGCCGCGTCCTCCTTGATGCCCTCCGCGCCGGGAGCGTAGGCGTCGAGCACCGGCGTGCCGTCGGCGAGTCTGCTTTCGTCGACGGTGAACCTGTCGATCGCGAGCACCGTGAGGTAGCTGGCGATCGGGTCGGGTTCGGCCCAGGTCGTCGTCGTCTTCCCCGCTTTGGTCGATTCGCTTTCCTTGCGGCCGATGGAAACCGCGGTCCATTCCTCGGGGACGGTCGCCGTGAGGTGGAAGGCCGCCTTGTCACTCGGGTGTTCGTTGACCGGATACCAGTACGAGGCCGACTGTGGTTCGCCGATCACGAATGCCCCGCCGGAGGCGGTGCGGTGCCAGCCGTTGCCACCGAGCTGGCCTTCGGCCGCCGCGACCGGTTCGCCCGTGTAGCGCACCCTCGTCGTGAACTCGTCACCGCCCGCGAGCGGTTGGTCCGGGGTGATCACCAGTTCGGCATCACCTTCCCTCGCGAACTCCGCTTCCTCGCCGTCGACTTCGACGGAAGCGACGGTGAATCCACGCAGGTCGAGGTTGAACCGTTCGAGGTCTTCCGTCGCCTTGGCTGTCACCGTGGTGTCCCCGTCGAGGATCCCGTTGCCTGGGTTGTAATCGATGGTCACCGCGTAGTCGAGCGCGTCGTAGCCGCCATTGCCGTCGGCGGGGTAATAGGGATCCCCGATGCCGTCGGCGCCTTCGCCCGGTTGCGACGGCGCGGGCGCAGCGTCCTCGCGCGGCGGTTCAGGCGATGAGCATGCGGTTAGGGTGCAGGTGCAGATGAGGCCGCCGAGCAGGACGGTCCGCACGCGGCGGGAGAACATGAACGGAGCCTAGATGCCAGAGTGTGAAGGTGTCATCGAGTTCGGCGGAGAAGGTCGGCCGATCGTGCTCCTCCACGGGCTGATGGGCAGAGCCACCACCTGGTGGCAGACCGCGCGCTGGCTCACCGAATACGGCAGGGTTGTCGGTTTCGACGCGAGGGGACACGGCAGGTCGCCGCGTCGTGGCGGTTGGCGGACCGAGGAATTCGCCGAGGACGTCGCCCAACTGATCACGGACATCGGCGCGGGACCGGCGATCGTGATCGGTCACTCGATGGGAGGACTGCACGCGCTCGTGCTCGCGGCAACAAGGCCCGAATTGGTGACCGCTGTCGTCGTCGAGGACATGGCTCCGGATCAGCGGGGAAGGACCGTCGACGCGTGGCGGGGTTACTTCGAGTCGTGGCCCGTCCCGTTCCGATCGCTCGCGCACGTACGAGAGTTCTTCGGAAGCACCGGCGACTATTTCACCGAATGTGTCGAAGAAAAGCAGGACGGTTACCACCTGATCGCGAATCTCGACGACCTCTACCTGATCGCGCGGGAGTGGGGCCGAAGGGACTACTGGTCCTATGTGGACAAGGTGGAGTGCCCGGTGCTCGTCGTCGAAGCGGAGCACACGTTCATGCCGGAAGGTCAGCAGGCCGAACTGGCGCGCAGGGTGCCAGGAGGGGGAAAGCACCTCGTCGTCGCGGGTGCTGGACACGTCGTGCATGACGACGCTCCACTCGAATACCGAGGCGCGGTCGAGGCGTTCCTCTCCGAGGTTCTAGCCCGCTAACCGCTCCTTGAGCGCCTGCCGGTCGGTGTCCGAGGAGAGCAGCGGCCAGATGTCGGAGCCGAGGAAGGCCCGCTCGTCGGACAGTGTCGCCGCCGAACAACTCGGAACACCAACGCCGTTCGCCTCGGCGAGCGACCGCACAGCCTCGGCCGTCGGTTCGCCGAAGACCCCGTCCACCATGACGTTCGCTCCCCTGGATCGCAGCAGCTCCTGCGCGATCCTGACCTTCTCGCCGCTGTCTCCGGGTTTGAGCAGCGGCCACTCGGTCGGCTGATCCACTTTCACCCCGAGCTCGGCCCCCACGGCGACCCGCAGCTCGGGAAGCCTGCCGTAGAGCACGCCGCCTGGGCACTCCGTCGAGTTGAAATCCCGGTGGCCCTTGATGAACTCGGGCGTGATGCCGTACTGATCGGCCATGTAGGCGACGAGCGAGACGAGCGAGTCCCACAGCGCCTTCGGCACGTCGACCTCGGTGTAGAGCCCCTCGTTTTCGATGCCGACGACCTCGCTGTTGTGGTCCGCGACGTTGGCGCCGAGAACGTGTTGCACCCCGCTGCGAAGGGCGTCGAGACTGTGGTGCCTTCCCTCGGTGATGAACCCGCCCCTGCTGTTGGTGAACTGCTGGCCGCTGTCACCCCAGCCCCGCGTGTCCATGTGGAAAGTCTGAATGTCGCGCGAGATCTTGAAAGCGCGTTCGCGCGAGAAATCGTCGGTGTTTCCCGGTTCTACGGTGTGGTGGACGACGATGTAGGTCGGTGTTCGATCGAGGATGTCGATGGGCTGGTCGGGTTGCCGCGCTCCCCAGACTTCGGTGCCGTGGATGACCGGTGCGGCGACCTTGCGGCCGTCCGCGCTCGCCGGGGTGGCATGCAGTGCGCCGAGCGATCCGATCGCGGTGACCGCGAGCCCTCCCTTGAACAACGCGCGCCGGTCGAATCCTGGCTTCGGGGCCATGGTGATCTCCCTCGCTGTACGGAGGGGAGAAACGCTAACAAAATTCGCGTGCTTTGTGTCAATGTTCCCCGGGAAGGGCGAAATGGCCGTCGGTTGTCTGTTCGACGAGGCCGTCTTCCAACAGGGAATGCAGGCATCGGTCCCGTTGTCCCGATTTGGACCAGACGGCGTCGAGTGCGGTTTTCGCGACCGGTCCGCTCGTATTCCGGAGTACGTCGAGCAGCAGTCCTCTCACCTGGCGGTCGGTTCCCGCGAACTTCTGCACCGGTTTGGCCGGTCCCGAATAGGCCGGTTTACCCGCTCGCTGCCACGCGCACAACCCGGTCAGCGGACAGTCGGCGCAGCGAGGGGAGCGGGCCGTGCACACCAGGGCGCCGAGTTCCATGATGGCGGCGGAGAACCGGGCGGCGGGGGTGTCGGAGCTGGGGAGCAGTGCCTCGACGTCGGCCATGTCGCGGGTGTTCGAAGCGGGGCCCGCGTCGCCCGCACCGTGGACGGCCCTCGCGACGACCCTCCTGACGTTGGTGTCGACGACGGGAGCCCGTTTGCCGTAGGCGAACGCGGCCACGGCTCTTGCCGTGTAGGCGCCGATTCCAGGCAGGGCGAGCAAGGTGTCGACGTCGTCAGGAACCCGGTCGCCGTGCTCGGTCGCGATAGCCGAGGCCGCCGCGTGCAGGCGAAGCGCGCGCCTCGGGTAACCGAGCTTTCCCCACGCTCGCAGAACCTCGCCCTGACTCGCCGAGGCGAGCGAGGAAGGGCGGGGCCAGCGGTCCAGCCATTCCAGCCAGACCGGCTGTACCCTCGCGACCGGTGTTTGTTGCAGCATGATCTCGCTGACCAGCACGCCCCACGGGGTGCACTCGGGGTGCCGCCACGGCAGGTCCCTGCCGTGCTCGTCGAACCAATCGATCAGGATGTCGGCTTCGATGGGCACGCCGGCGAGAGTAGCCGCCAAGGATGTCCTATTCGGCGGGGACCTCGGTGAGCGTGCCCGTGTGCACGTCGTACACGAACCCGCGGACGAGGTCGGTGTGCGGGAGGTACGCGCTGCGCCGGACCCTCCTCACCGACTGCGCGACGGACGCGCTCACGTCGCGGAACGCCTCGACGGCCCAGGTCGGCCGCAGGCCGCCCGCTTCTTCGAGTTCGTCCTTGAAGCTGTCCTCGGTCACCATGCTCAGACCGCAGTTGGTGTGCTGCACGACTAGCACCTCGCGGGTGCCGAGCTTCCGCTGGCTCAGCGCGAGCGAGCGGACCATGTCGTCGGTGACGACGCCGCCCGCGTTCCTCAGCACGTGCGCCTCACCCTGGAGCAGGCCGAAAATCTCGAAGACGCGGATCCGGGCGTCCATGCACGTCAGGATCGCCACGTTGAGCGAGGGGCGGGGCGATGACCGGTCGCCTCGTACCGCGTTGCTGAGTTCGGTATTGCGTTTGAGCAATACGTCGATGGATGTCATGCGTCCATTGGAGCGAGGTGGCTACGCACCGCACAAGATGTTCGGAGAAACGTCACCCCGACCAGGTCGAGTTTGTTGACGCTATGGCCCGAACCAGCGCTCCTCCGCGGTCCTCGGGGGCGCTGAGGTCGTGCCGATCCGCAGCTCGGTCGGCAGCGTGATCACCTTCGGGCTCACCCTGTCGCCAGCCCCGAGCAGCAGCTTGCCCGCAGCCCTTCCCTTTTCGAGAACCGGCTGGTGGACGGTGGTGAGCCCGGCCCTCGTCGCTTCCGAGATGCCGTCGAACCCGGTGATGGTCAGGTCGGCGGGAACTCGCAACCCGCGACGGCCCGCCTCGGCGAGCGCGCCGAGGGCGAGGATGTCCGATGTGCAGATGAGTGCGGTCACGCGGGGGTAGGTGTCGAGCAGTTGCCGTGCGGCGGAAGCCCCGTCGTCGACGGTGTGCTCGAAGCGTTCGACCACCGGCACGGTCTGCCAGTCGACACCGGCCTTGGCGAAGGTGCGAGCGAGTGCGGCGAGCCTCGTGCGCTGCACGTGGTAATGCGCCTGCTCCTGGCGCTCGACCGAGACGAAACCGTCGTTGCGGTCGCGGGCAAGCCGCATGCACAGCACGCCGACCTGGCGGTGACCGAGGTCGACGAGATGGCTCGCGAGCGTCGTCGTGGCGTTGTCGTCGTCGGGGCCGACCCTGTCGATGCCGTCGACCTGGGGTTGGTCGACGATCACGGTGGGAACCGGTCGTTGCAGGACGGCGGCGAGGTGAGGGTCGTCGTCGGGAACGGAGTACACGACGAAACCGTCGACACCGGCACGGTGCACGGCGGCGAGGTCTTCCCTTCCGGGGCTCGCGGGGACGAGATGCAGCCCGACGCCGGCGTCCTCGCAGGCCAGCGCGAGTCCTTCGAGGACACCGACGGCCGCGGGATCGCGAAAGGCGTAGGAGAGGTTCTCGGTGAGCAGCAGGCCCACGGCGCCTGCCTTGCGAGTGCGAAGCGAGCGGGCGACCGGGTCGGGGCCGGGGTAGCCGAGCCTGCGAGCCGTCTCAAGCACCCGTCTGCGTAGTTCGGGGGAGAGTTGGTCCGGCCGGTTGTAGGCATTCGACACGGTTGTCCTGGACACGCCCAATTCGGCGGCCAGCGATGCGAGCGTTGCCTGCCGCCTGGTTCGTATCGGCCGGTTCATGAACAAACCGTAACGGTTCAGAAGCGGATGCAGAAGTTCCGCCCTCTCTCCCGTCACGTCGCACGTTCCGTCGTGATGCGTATCGCGCGGTCGTGGGATCCGGCACTCGTTGGGGGTACGCTTTAGACGACAATGGTTTCCATTATCTACACTCCCTGTCATTACGAGGAATTGCTGAGTGAGGATGTCGATGAACGCTTCGCGCGGGAGACGGCTGCTGGTCGCGGTCCCGATGGTCACAGGGCTGCTCGCGGCCGTCGCCGCATGCGGGAGCGGCGAGGACGGCGGTGCCGCTGACGGCCGGATCGCGGTGATCGCCTCCACCAACGTATGGGGCAGCGTCGCGGCCGCCGTCGGAGGCGACAAGGTCGCCATCACCTCGATCATCGACGATCCCAGCGCCGATCCGCACTCCTACCAGGCAACCGCCGCCGACGCTGCCGAGGTCACCACTGCCGACGTGCTCGTCTCCAACGGCGGCGGCTACGACGACTTCTTCACCAAGATGGCTGAACAGGCTCCCGAGGCGAAGTCCGTCGTCGCGGTCGCCGACTCCGAGGAGGGCCACGACCACGACCACGGGCATGACCACGGGCACGAGCATGGTGAGGGCAACGAGCACGTCTGGTACGACCTGACCACGGTCGGCGAGGTCGCCGACCAGCTCGCCGCGAGCTTCGGCGAGGTCGACCCGGGAGCCAAGCAGGAATTCGCCGACAACGCCGCCGCGTTCAAGGGCGAGCTCGACGAGCTGAACCAGAGCCTCACCCGGATCGGTGATGAACATGACGGCACCAAGGTCGTCGCCACCGAGCCCGTCGCGCACTACCTGCTCGAATCGGCGCACATCGAAGACATCACCCCACCCGATTTCGCGAACGCCATCGAGAACGAGACCGACGTACCCGTCGCGGCTCAGGAGGAGATGAGCCAGCTTGTCACGGGCAAGCAGGTCGCGGCCGTCGTCAACAACGAACAGACGGTCACGCCGGTGACGACGAAGATCACCGACCAGGCCAAGAGCGCGGGCGTGCCGGTCGTGAACCTGACCGAGACACTTCCCGAAGGAGTCACCGACTACATTTCGTGGATGAGTGGTCAGATTGACGCGTTGTCGGGAGCCCTGAACACCTAGATGAGCCAACCCAGCCTGCCGGTCGAGATCGGGGAAGCGGCGTTGCGCTTCGGCGAGCGCACCCTGTGGTCCGGGCTCGACCTCAAGGTCGAGCCCGGCGAATTCCTCGCCGTGCTCGGACCCAACGGCTCGGGAAAAACCAGCTTGCTCAGGGTGTTGCTCGGGCTCAACTCGCTGAGCGAGGGCAAGGTCAGTGTCGTGGGAAGGCCGCCGGGCAGGGGCAACAACAAGGTCGGCTACATCCCGCAGCAGCGCGCGATGGACGAGGCGCTCACGCTGCGCGGTACCGACCTCGTCGGTCTCGGTCTCGACGGGCATCACTGGGGCGTCGGCCTGAGAGGTATGGGTGCGCGGCGGCGCAAGGTCGATGCCGCTGTCGCCTCCGTCGGTGCCGAGTCCTATGCCACCTCTCCTGTCGGCAGGCTCTCCGGAGGCGAACAGCAGCGGCTACGTGTCGCGCAGGCTCTCATCGGCGAGCCGGAACTGCTGTTGTGCGACGAACCGCTCGCCTCGCTCGACCTCACCCACCAGCGCATCGTCAGCGAGCTCATCGACAAGCGGCGCAGGGAAGCCGAAACGGCCGTCCTCTTCGTCACCCACGAGATCAATCCGATCCTGTCCTATGTGGATCGAGTGCTCTACCTGGTCAACGGTCAATTCAGGATCGGCAAGCCGGACGAGGTGATGAACTCGGCCACGCTGTCCGAACTGTACGGAGCGAAGATCGAGGTCATCAAGGTCGGCGGGCAGATCCACGTCGCGGGCACCCAGAGCGCCCTCTGCGAGGACCAGGTGCATCACCACGCTGACGAACGGGTGCATTGACCGGCATGGACAAGCTGTTCGACTTCGAACTCACGGCGAAACTGCTCGGCATCGACTTCGTGCAGACGGCGCTGCTCGCCGCGGCCGTACTCGGCCTCGTCGCCGGTGTGCTCGGCCCGCTGATCGTGATGCGCCGCATGTCCTTCGCCGTGCACGGGACGGCGGAACTGGCCTTCACCGGTGCCGCCGCCGCGTTGCTCATCGGTATCGGCGTGAGCTACGGCGCGCTCGCAGGGGCCGTGATCGCGGCACTCCTGCTCGGGCTGCTCGGCGGGAGGGAGTCCGATCGCGACTCGGTCATCGGCGTCATCCTCTCGTTCGGACTCGGCCTCGGTGTGCTGCTGCTGTGGTACTACCCGGGAAGGGCCTCGAACAAGTTCGGCATCCTCGTCGGACAGATCGTCGCCGTCGACAGCACCGATGTCACAGTGCTCGTCATCTCCTCCGTTGTGGTGCTCGCCGTACTCGCGCTGATCTACCGGCCGCTGCTGTTCGCGACCGTCGACCCCGCCGTCGCGACGGCGCGGGGCGTGCCCGTTCGCCTGCTCTCCCCTGTCTTCGCCGTGCTCGTGGGCATCGCGACCGCGCTCGGCGTGCAGATCGTGGGCGCGTTGCTCGTCGTCGCGCTCATGGTGACCCCCGCGGCCGCTGCCGCGAGAGTGACGGCGAGCCCGTGGAAGGCAACGGTGCTTGCCGTCGTCTTCGCCGAGGTAGCCGCGCTCGGCGGCATCATCCTCTCGCTTGCCCCTGGTGCGCCGGTGAGTTTCTTCGTCACCGCCATCTCGTTCCTGATCTATCTCGTGTGCAGAAGCATCGCGTACTTCCGGGGGCGCACACGGAAAGAACCGGTCAGCGAACCGGCCGCGCTGCCATCGCCTTCCGCACCTGGTCGATGAACCCCTGATCGGTGAAGGGCAGGTTGCCGCCGGCGACCGAGCGCTCGATCGCTTGGACGACAACGACTTCCGAGTCGACGAACGCGTCGATCGTGGTCGTCATGTTGTCCCCCATGGAGGGGTAACCGAGGATGGTCAGGTCACTGAAACCGGCGGGGAGATAGCTGGAAGACGCCGCCGTGAACGAGTCGCCGAAGATGAGTGTCCGGTCGTTGACGGTCGCGTCGATGGGCTCGGCGGTGAGGTGCGTCGGAGCGTCCAGGTTGGTCAGCTGGTTCCTGGTGCGGTCGTTGACGCCGTCAGGCCGCAGGTTGTACGTGAGCGTGAACTTGTCCTCGGTCCGGCCGAGCAGCCGGGCAAGGTCGGCCATGCCGATACCCCAACCGCCTCCCTGGCTCTGCCACGTCGCTGACACACCCGGCTGGATCGCCTCCGCGATTTCCCTTGTCATCACGATGGAACCTTCGTCGGTCCAGTGCGAGTCGTTGGGGTAGTACACGGGTTTGCCGAGCACGCTTTCCGCCTGCGCGAGTCTCCCTCGCAGGTCGAGCGCCGACGTCTGCTGACCGACGAGCCGCCAGAACTCCCGGCCGGCCGGGATGGCGCAATCCTTGCCCGCGTAGTCGTCCGGCAGGTTTTGCGGGACCATCGTCGCCTTGTCGGGTACGACCACGAACACGAATCGCCGCCCCGAGTCCTCGACCGCGCCGCGCAGCTCATCCACCTTGCCGAGTGTTTCGGCGAAAGGGCGATTGGGTGAGCATTTGCCGTCGACGTCGTAGCCGTAGTAGAGCCAGCCGTTCTTGCCCTCGATGACCCTCCGGTAGCCCTGTTCGGCCTCCGTGGTGCCCGGCTGAGACGGGCTTTCCGTGCTCGACGTCGGCGGTGCGTCTCCCGGCAGCGGTCCGGAGTTGCCTGGGCCGCCCTGATCGAGCGGGGCGGGCTCGCCGAAGAACGTCCTGCTGATCGCGTCGGCCGCCTCGATGGCACCGGCCCTGAACACGAGCTGGTCGGTCGCCCACGTCGGCAGGTCGGTGAAGAACGCCCAGCCGCTGGTGATGCCGGGAAACCCGGCCAGCTCGTGGTTCTCGATCTCGGCAGGCCGTGCGCCGAACACCCACATCAGGTTGGGCGCGAGGAAGAACACCAGCGCACTGATCAGCGCGACGAGTTGCCTTCCACCGTGCCGGGGCCGGTGTAGGGCGTGTTCCCTCGGTAACCATGCCTCGTGCACGGCGGGGAGGTCGCGCTGCGGGTTGGACACGCTCTCACGTTAGTCATCGCACTGCTCGCTCAGTGCAGCATCAGCAGAACCTGCAGCTCACCGACGATGAACCCGATCACACCGCCCACGACGATGAGCTTCCACTCGTCCTGCCGGAACGCGGGCCGGAGCAGGCCCTCGTATTCGACCGGCGTCAGCCGCATCATGCGTTCCTCGACCATGTTGGCCACGTCCATCGCCTTGGTCAGATAGCCCTCGGCGTGTGAGGCCGTTTCGGGAAGCCGCTCGATCGCCTTCGTGCCTGCCGCCGCCTTCATCTCTTCAAGGCGCTGACTGCCGATGGCCATGGTCACCAGTGGTTTTGCCGCGTTGGCCTGCTGGTCGATGCTGTCGGCGACCATCCTGCGGATCATCGCGTACAACCGGTCGGAGCGAGGTCCGCGCAGCAGCGCGTCCATCAGGTTCGGCACCGTGAGTACTTCGCGGGCGATCAGCTCCCCGTACTGCTTTGCCACCTCTGCCCTGCGGCGCTGGAACTTGCCCTGCACCGTGAAGCGGCGGAACAGCTTGATCGGCTCGCGTGGCACGAAGATCAATTTGATGGCGAGCCAATCGGTGAGCAGACCGATGCACGCACCGAAAATGGGCATGACCAGCGGTTCCTTGGTGAGCGCCCAGATGATCGACTGCACGATGCCGAGTACGAACCCGAAGTAGATGCCTGATCGCGCGATGAACGCCATCTCCGGCCGGGACGTCTCCCTGATCAACTTGACGAGCAGGGCCTTGTCCTTGGTGAGCCGCTGCACCGTCATGTGCTTGACGTCGAGAATGTCGTCGAGGTTGGCACGCAGCTCGTCCATGAGCTGGCGCACGAGCTGGGGCGACGACGCCTGGAGCTGCTTGATGATCAGCTCCCGCACCATCGGCGGCATTCGTTCCCACGCCCGGGGATGACATTGGATCGCGACGTCCCTCGCGATCTCGTCGACGGCCCGCAGCAGCGGCTGCTCGACTTCCTTCGCGATGCGTTCCGGGTCGATCCGGTCGAAGACGTCCCTGATGTCGAGCAGGTTCTTGGTCAGCAGGTCGGTCGCGATGGCCGCCATCCGGCCGCCGTGCCTCGGCACGACGCCCTGCCAGCCGAGAAAAGTTCCCTTGATGCCGACCCACTCAAGTGGCCGAAACATCATCTCGATTGCCACACGCTTGGTGACATAACCGATCAACGCTGCGACGAACGGGATCGCCGCGTACAACGGCCAGTGCCGCGCGAGGTCGTCGAGGACCGCGTCCACAACCGGACCTCCTCCCTCGATCACCGCAATCATGCGTGCGCCGCCGCACCGGCGCCATGGCCGTCCACCTGCTCGGGTGTCGCGCTGACCAGGCGGAACGGCCTGCTCCGCGTGGCGTTCCGCCCAGGACGACGCCGCGCTCAACGCACAGTATCGGGCCGAGCGAGAATGCGTCCGTTCGGAGGTATGGGATTCCGCCTGTGGACTCATTAAGGTTGCCGGATGGCAGAAGCCGGAGCACCCCCGAACCCCAACAAGTCAACCCAGTTCACCACCGTTTTTCGCGGCTACGATCAGGTTCAGGTCGACGAACATCTGAAGAAGCTGTCCAAGGATTACAAGCAGACCGCGCGAAGCAGGGACGAGGCCACCGCGGCGGTCTCCGATCTCACGAAGGCTCTGAGCTACGCCCAGCAGGAGCTGTCAGAGGCCAAGGCCGCGCTGACGAGAATGGTCGAGGACCCGGCAGGGCCGGCGGCCATGAGCGAGCGGGTCAAGACGATGATGCGCCTCGCCGAGGAGGAGATCTCGGACCTGCGGCAGAAGGCCGAGGCCGACGCATCCGACACGCGCGCCGCCGCCGACGCCTACGCCGACAAGACCAGGGAGAAGGCTCGCGCGGACGCCGAGGAATTCGCGAAGCAGGCCGAGCAGCGGCGAGAAGAACTCGATCAGGAGGCCGGACAGCGCAGGGCCGCCGCCGAGAAGCAGTCCGCCGACAACATCGCCGCCGCGGAGCAGGCTTCCGCGACGAAGGTCGCCGACAACGAGAAGGTCTCCGCCGACAGGATCGCCGCGGCCGAGAAGTCCTCGCAGGAGAAGATCGTCGCGGCCGAGAAGACCTCCGCCGAGGAGATCGCGGCGCTGAAGGGCGAGGCCGAGAAGTACGCCGCCGACCTGAAGGCCACTACCAAGGCCCGCACCGACGAGCTGATCGCCGACGCGGAGGCCAAGCTCGCCGAGGCGACGACCATGAGGTCCGAGTCGATTGAGCTGCGCAACCGGGTCGCGGAGCGGCTCGCCGCCAGTCACACCGCGCTCCAGGACGCCCTTGAACGGCTCGGCCCGCCGCCGGAGGCCGAGATGGAGGCAGCGGCAGCCGCGAAGAAGTCAGCGAAGCAGCCGGCCTGAGTTGTCGTGCCGGTTGGTCACCGCAGCGCGACCGCGCACAACTCGTCGTCGATCCAGCCGTACTCGTGGAGCCGGGTGCAGAACCGGTGGTAGGAAGCCGTCATGGCGGCTGACTCGGTTGCATCCGGCTCCACGAGCCGACGGGTGCCGCGCGTGCGGGCACCCGCTTCCGTGAGACCGCCCCGCACAGTGGCCGCCGCGGCCAGCACGGCGGCTCCGTAACCCGTTTCCGCGTCGGCGGAAATCTGGATTCCCAGCCCGTTGACGGTCGCCCTTATCCGGTTCCACAATGGACTCTTGCTGCCGCCGCCCGCGGCGAGAACCGGCCCGGTCACCGTGATTCCCAGTCGCCGCACGTGGTCGATGGCAAGCCGCTCGACGAACGCGACTCCTTCCAGTCTCGCGCGATGTAGTTCGATGTCGTTCGCCGCTTTGGGAATCACGAATCCTCTCGCGTCCTTGTTGCCGAACGGGAACCGCTCGCCTTCTCTGCACAGCGGATAGGCGACGACCGAAGCCGGACCGAGTTCGGCCGCGGCGGCGTCGAGTTCGGCGAGATTCGGTGTTCCCGCGACACATTCGCCACCGGTGTTGGACGCACCGCCTGGTAACCACCAGCCCGAGGGATGGCGGTGGCTGTACATCGTGCCGGTCGGATCGGGGACGAGCTTTTCGGTGACTCCCTTCAACACGTAGGTCGTGCCGAGAATGCCTGCGAACTGGCCCGGTTCGACTGCTCCACAGGCGAGCTGACCCGCGCAACCGTCGGTCATTCCCGCGACGACGAGGCAGCCGGAGGGTAGTCCGGCTACCGGCTTGTTCACGGTGCCGAGCACTGTCGTTGGTGGGACGACATCGGGTAGCCATTCCTGGGGGACGCCGAAGGAGGCGAACACCTCGTCCGGCCATTCGTCCCGCAGCGCGTCGTACCCGCTTTTCAAAGCGTGCGAAGAGTCGGTGGCGACAGCGGTTCCGGTCAGAGCAGCCGCGATGACGTCGGCGGTGTGTCTGATGCCGCTCGCGGAAGGCACGTTGTCGCGCAGCCACGCGATCCTGCCGAGCGCGTCGGTCGGCGACACCGATCTGCCGAGCGCATGCCAGCGAGCGGAGCCGATGTCGGCCGCCTTGGCGTTGAAGGCGGCACCGCGCCGGTCGTCGTACATGAGCGCGGGACCGACCGCCGCGCCGTGCGCGTCGACGGCGACGATCGTGCCCGAGGTCGCGGCCACCGCTACGGCGGAGACGTCGTCGCCGCCGCACGGCAGTCGGGACGTGACCGCCAGCATCGCGGCTTCCACGGCAGGCCACCACGATGACGCGTCCTGCTCGCTGCGGCCGTCGCCGCTTCGGTGCGGTGCGGGCAGCCTCGCCGAAGCACTCGCGAGCACGGCACCGGCGCCGTTCACCGCGACAGCGCGTACTCCGGCGGTGGCGACGTCGATTCCGATTGTCGTGCTCACGAATGGGTGGCCTTCCGGCTGACTTCTTGCAGGCTGACGTTTTGTTCGGCGGCGATTCTCGTTGCCTCCGGCAGTTTGAGGAACCTGGTCAGCACCGCGGCGACCACGTAGAGCGCCGCGAAGATGATGACGACTCCCGCCGCGCCCGCCGGTCCGAGGAACAGGCTCACGATGGCCGGTCCGACGAACGCCGCCGCTCCCGCTCCGAGGTTCAGCAACGCCATCGCGCCGCCCTTGTTCTCCGGAGCCAGCGAGGGAAGCAGCGCCGAAATGGGGACGAACCCTGCCAAGGTCGCCCCGTAAAGCGCACCCACCAGCAACGCCACCCAGTAATAGTCGGCGCCAAGCGAGAGCGGTACGAAATAGAGCAGCAGTATCGATATCGCGCAGCCGATCGCGCCGAACCAGAAGATCGTGGTGCGCCAGCCGATTTTGTCGCTGAGTACTCCGAAGATCAGGTTGAAGAAGATGTTGGTTCCGTAGATGACCGATACGAGCAACAGCCATCGGCTTTCCCCGAACCCGATCTGGGTGATGAAGATCGTCGGGAAGAACACCAGCATGCCGAATTCCGGCGCTGTGTTGATGATCCGCACGACCATCCCGATCCCGACCCTGGGGTTCTTCCACGCGATCGAGACGCTGTTGACGAGGCTCTGCACGGGTTTGACGTCGGGAGGCGCGAGTCGCTGGTAGCCGGTGCGTTCGCGGACGCCGAGCAGACAGACGAGGCCACCGAGCGCGAGCAGGCCGACGGAGAGCCACAGCGTTCCGTACTGACCGAAGATCGGGTTGGTGAAGCTGGCGACGAGCGCGCCCAGCGTCGGGAGGCCACCGGTGAAGGCGAAGTAGAACCAGCCGACGGCGGCGCCGAGCCTGGCGACGGGAGCGACGGCGGTGATCCACACGAGGAAGCCGAAAGCGAACATCGGGTAGCCGAAGCCCCTGATGCCGTAGGTGATGATCATCAGTGTGTAGTTCTCGCCGGTGACCGCGAACGCGAGGAACAGCACGTCGAAGACCAGCCAGATGACGAGCCCGATCATCATCACCCTGCGCGGGCCCCACAGTTCGGACAGCGCGCCCGACAGCCACGAGGCCAGCATGACGGCCACGCCGTACACGGTGATGACGTACGAGGCCCTGATGTCGGTGCCCGCACCGTGATCGGCCATGAACGGCGCGATGAAACCGGATTCGATCCCGTCGCCGATCATGAACAGCAGCAGGCCGAGATAACCGAGGAAGAGCGGGGCGGGTAGTCCCCAGCGGGTGAGTACCCGGGCGAACCTGCTCGATGGAGCGCCGGGCTGCGGTGTCGTCGTTGAAACCATGAGCGCCTCCGTGTGTGCGACGGAGCTATCATGGACCGCGTTAAGTTAACGCGCAAGATGTTAGTCGAAACTTTGTGTGTGTTATCTGTGGTCGGTTACCCGCACACCGTGCTCACAGTTGGGCGACGCCCACGTCGAGATTCTTGGCCGCTTCCTCGATGAACTCGTCCGGGGCGTCGGAATCCACGACAAGCCGGTCGTAGTCGGTGACCGGTGCGAGCCGGTGCAACGCCGTCCTCGACAGCTTGCTCGAATCCATCAGCAACACCTTGGTGACCGCGCTGGCCAGCATCGCGCGCTTGACCATGACGATCTCGGGTTCCTGGTGGTAGGTCATGTCGGCGGTCATCGCCGAGGTGGAGACGAACACGATGTCGACCGTGATGTTGCCGACCGCTTCGAGGCAGGGCATTCCGAGAAACGAGTCGTGGGTGCGGGAGTAGTCGCCGCCGAGGCCGATGAGCCTGATGTCGTCGAGGTCCTTGAGCGCCTCGATGGTGCGCACGTAGTTGGTGGCGACGGTGAGCGGGGTGACGTCCGCGAGCAGGGGCGCCAGCGCGAGCGCGCTGGTCGAATCGTCGAGCAGCACCGACATGCCTGGTTCGATGAGGTGGCGGGCCTTTCTCGCGATGGCGTTCTTGGCCGCGACATGCGAGTTGAGCCGGTACTCAGCGTTGCTTTCGAACACGGTCGACGGTTGTGCGGACACGCCGCCCCTGAACTTGCGCAGTAATCCCCTCCGGACGAGCTCGTCGATGTCGCGGTGCACCGTCATGTGGCTGACGCCGGTCAGCCGGACCAGTTCGGCGACCTGCGCCGAGCCGTGGTCGATGACGAAATCGCTGATGCGCTGCTGCCGGATGTCGCGAGTGTTCCCACCCGGCGTCGCCGACGTATCACTGCTCATGTGACCAAGCATCTCACCTGGCTGGAATGTTGAAGCCGAGCAGGCTCGTGCGATCGCCGCTGATTCCGAGTTCGGTGATCGCGCAATTCTCGATGCGGGGGAACACGGTGCGGTAGTGCCGCAGTGGAATGCCGAGCAGCAGGCACAGGCTGAGTCTCAGCAGCGTGTTGTGCGCGACGACCAGTACTGGACCTTCCTCGGCTTCCGCGATCGCGCGCAGTGCGGAGGCTCCCCTTCGTGCTGCCAGTGTGGGCGACTCGGCGTCGGGAAAAGCGTGGCCGACCGGGTCTCCGAGGAACTTCTCCACTGCCTCCGACTGAGCTTTTCCCAGTTCGCGCACCTCGGTGAGGGTGCGTCCCTCGGCGAGGCCGAAATGGACTTCGGCGAGGTCGGCGACGACGGTCGGCGTGAGTCCGAGCGCGTGCGCGGACGGCTCGGCGGTTCGCCGCGCTCTCGACTGCGGCGAGCAGTACAGCGCGGTGGGAGCATCCTTTCTCGTGCGAAGGTGCCCGGCCAGTTCGGCAGCCTGTTCGAAGCCGCGAGGGGTCAACCCGACGTCACTCGTTCCCGCGTATCTGTTGTCCGCATGCCATTCCGTTTCGCCGTGACGGACCAGCAGAAGTCGCGTGCTCATGACTCTCCTTCGGAAAATCGACCGTGACACCTCGCGGGATCGATGTTAACTTAACATCCACGATGTGAAGGGGGCTGAAGTGCATGGCTGACGGCACGCAGCCTGTCGCCGCGGTTTTCGACGCGGTGGTATTCGACATGGACGGAGTCCTCGTCGACAGCGAACACCTCTGGGAAGAGAACTGGACCGCCTACGCCGCGCGACACGACGTGCGGTGGACCTCTGAGGACACCGCGACCGTGCAGGGGATGAGTGCGCCGGAGTGGGCTGCCTACCTCGCCGACCGCAGTGGCACGGCTGACACCGTCGAGCAGGTCGAACACGCCGTCGTCGACGGCATGATCGCGGCGGTGGAGGCGGGCGAGGCACCGTTGCTTCCCGGCGCGGACGCGATGGTCAGGGACGTCAGCGCCAAGGTTCCCATCGCACTCGCCTCGTCGGCGACGAGGAAGGTCATCGACGCGGTGCTTTCCACGCACGGCCTCGCTGGCGAGTTCACGGCAACCGTGTCGAGTGCCGAGGTCGCGCGGGGAAAGCCGAATCCCGACGTCTACCTCGAAGCATCGGCCCGGCTGGGGAGGTCCGGTGGCGAGTGCCTCGCGGTCGAGGATTCCAGCAACGGCATCAAGGCGGCCGCCGCCGCGGGACTGACCGTCATCGCGCTTCCCAACAGGACCTACCCTCCTCGCGACGACGCGCTGGCTCTGGCGAGCGCGGTCGCCACCGACAACGACGAGGTGCGGGTCGCCCTGCTCGCCTACCTGGCGGGTGAACGCGCGGGAGGTGCGGTCACATGACCACCAGCGGCTCGGCGGTGTCGGCGCCGCGGCGTGGCGCCCGGAGACGTTCAAGAGGGACTGGCTCGACGGCATCGCCGGGTCATACGGTCGCGTCGTGCGGAAAGTGCCCGGCGCCTGCGGACGAGCGGAGCAAGCGCCCCGCAGACCCGGGAGCTACGTCGTTCGCGCCGCTCGTCACCGCGGTCGGCGAAGCCCTCTGGAAACAGCTCACCGGTTCAGAGAGGAACCACAGTGCGGATACTCGCAGCTGGAGACGCATTCGTCAGTACCGACCTGCTCAAGAAAGCAGTCCGGGCCGAACTCGCGGTGTCCCCCGACTTCCGTGAGTTGTCGCTGGCCTGGCCCGTCGAACCGTTCGGCCCCGTCGGGGGCGTTCACGAGGCGAGCGGAACCGAGGAACAGGTCATCGCGGCGCTCGACGGCGCCGAAGTCGCCATCACGCAGATGGCTCCGTTCACCAAGAAGGTTTTCGCGGCGGCACCGGGGTTGCGGATGGTGTCGGTGTGCAGGGGAGGGCCGGTCAACGTCGACCTGGTCGCCGCGACGGAGGCTGGCGTCGCGGTCACGTTCGCGCCGGGACGCAACGCCGCCGCGGCGGCGGAGTTCGCGATCGGCATGTTGCTTGCCGCGATGAGAAGGATCGCGACCTCGTCGGCGGAGTTGCTCGCCGGAACGTGGCGCGGCGACTACTACTCCTACGACAAGGCCGGTATCGAAGTCGAAGGCACCACGATCGGCCTTGTCGGGTACGGAGCGATCGGTTCGAGGGTGGCGAGGGTGCTGGCCGCTTTCGGCGCGCACGTACTGGTTTCCGATCCCTACGCGGATCAGGACCGGGTCAGGGCCGACGGCGCGGAGCCTGCCGAACTCGACGATCTGCTGCGGCGCAGTGCGGCGGTGAGCCTGCACGCGAGGCTCACCGACGAGACGCGCAACCTCATCGACGAGCGCAGGCTCGGGTTGCTGCCGCACGGCGCCGTCCTCGTCAACACGGCGCGCGGTGGACTGCTCGATTACGCCCCGCTCGCCGAGGCATTACGCGCGGGAAAGCTGGGCGCGCTGGCCCTCGACGTGTACGACGTGGAGCCACCGCCGCCGGACTGGCCGCTCAGGGACGCGCCGAACGTCATCGCGACCCCGCACCTCGGAGGTGCCAGCAGGCAGACGGCTGATCGCGCGGCGCGCATCGTCGCGGAGGAGGTCGGCAGACTCGCTCGTGGCGAGAAGCTGGTGAACGTCGCCAACCCCGACGTGCTCGGGCGGTAGCCATGCGCAGGGTGCTGGGTGTCGATATCGGTACTTCGCTGACAAAGGCCGTCGTCTTCGACGAGAACGGCAACTCGCTCGCGCAGGCCAGCGCTCCGTCGAAGGTGCATCATCTGCGGGGTGGCGCTGTCGAGCAGGACTTCGAGCAGGTGGTCGGCACCGTGGCGACGGTCGTGCGTGCCGTCTCCGCCGAACTGGATGGCGCGGTCGAGGCGCTCGCGCTCACCGGACAGGGCGACGGCTTGTGGTTGCGGGACGCGGAAGGGTTTCCGGTAAGGCCCGCCATCTCCTGGCTCGACGGCCGAGCGAGCGAACTGCTCACCGCGTGGCAGGAAAACGGGGTGACCAGAGAGGTCTTCCGGCGTACCGGATCGGGGATGTTCCCCGGCTGCACCGCGGCCATCATGTCCTACTTGGACACCCACGAACCCGAGGTGCTCGATCGGGCGGTGGTGGCGGGGTATTGCGTCGACGCGGTCGTCCAGCGCCTCACCGGCGAGATCACCGTCGACATTTCGGATGCCTCGCTCCCGTTCATCGATCCGGCGACCCGGGCATACGACGAAGCCGCCATCGAGGCGTGCGGGCTCGGGCACCGGAGGACGTTGTTCGCCGATCCCGCACCGCCAAAGAAGGTGTTCCGGCTGGGCAGGGCCGGTGCGGCGCTGCTCGGTCTTCCCGAAGGACTTCCGGTCACGGGAGGCCCCTTCGACCTTCCCGCTTGCGCGATCGGCGCTGGGGTGAGGCGGCCAGGCGACGGCATCCTCACGGCAGGCACGACGCTCGCCTGTCAGGTGCTGACCACCGACGCGGTGTACGACCGCGAGGGCGAACCGGCGGGCATGTTCCTGTGCACGCCCAACGAAGGCGAGTTCCTGCGCGGCATGCCCGCCATGGTCGGCACGGCGGGCATCGACTGGGCGTGCAAGCTGCTCGGCATCGAGGTCGCCGAGGTCGGTCCTTTGCTCGCGGCGAGCACACCTGGGGCGGGCGGGATCACGGCGTTGCCCTTCCTCGCCACGTCCGGTGAGCGGGCGCCGTTCGTCGACGCGGGCGCTCGGGCCCAGTTCCGTGGACTGAGCCTGGAGAACACCCGTGCTGACTTGGTGAGGGCGCTGTGTGAGTCCATTGCCTACGCCGCGCGGCATTGTCTCAGCGCCGCGGGTCTTTCCGGCACGCTCTACGCATGCGGCGGTGGTGTCAGGTCGCCCGAGTGGACGCAGATCTTCGCCGACGTGCTCGCGAGGCCGATCGTCATCCCCGACGATCCCGATGTCGGGGCAAGAGGCGCGGCGTTGGTGGCAGCCGAAGCGATCGGCGAGCCCTTCGACGCCGACCTGTGGGCGGCGAAATCGACGACCGTCGAACACCAGCCAGGAGCGGCCGAACTCTACGATCGGGGCTATAGCGAGTATCTGACCTCGCTGGATGTGGCACGCGAACAATGGAGCAGGTGAATGCTGCTAGCGGATGCGCGACGCGCGGTCTGTGACTACGCGCGAAGGATGGTCGCGGACGGCCTCGTCGTCGGCACGTCGGGCAACGTGTCGGTGAGGTCAGGCGACCTGGTCGCCGTGACGCCGACCGGCGTCGACTATGCCGATCTGAGGGCAGCCGACATTCCGGTCGTCGACCTCGCGGGGTCCGTCGTGGACGGTGATCTGCTGCCCACCAGTGAACTGCCCATGCACCTGAGTGTCTACCGCGATGCGACCGATCCAGATGGAAAACCGGTCGGCGCCGTCGTGCACACGCATTCAGTTCATGCCACCGCGGTGTCCACTGTGGCCGACGAGGTCCCGCCCATCCATTACATCGTCGCGACGATCGGACCCTCGGTGAAGGTCGCGCCTTATGCGACGTATGGCACCGCCGATCTCGCCGACGCCATGCTCGCCGCGCTGGCGGGTAGGCGAGGTTGCCTGCTCGCCAACCACGGCACCGTCACCTATGGGACGACGGTCGCCGAGGCGTACCACCGCGCTCAGCAACTCGACTGGGTGTGCCAACTGTGGCTGCTGGCGAAAACTGCCGGTACTCCGCGGCTGTTGCCTCGGACGGAGATCGACCACGTCGCCGACAAGCTCCGCGGGTACGGCCAGCGACCATAGCCTGGTTGTCCGGCCGGGCGGTGGATCGAATATCGCCGCATCGTTGTTGCAGGTGCAAGCGTTTGCATGAGGTTGCATCATCGGGCCGGGACGGCACAACCGACCGAACGGGGGAGCGAGCGGTCGGGGTGGAACTCTTCGTCGCGGGATCTCCTGAACGGTCGTCTGCGAGCAGCGCCAAGAAGTGAGGTCAAATCTGAAATGCGGTCAAAGTACTGCGGGTTGGTAACGATCGTGCTGCCAACCCATCGTCGGCAGTGCACTATCTTCGGGTGGACTCGGACCATCGCGAACTGACCTCGCCTCCCGTCGACTTCCCCGTGCATGGCCTCGGCTGGGGTTTTCGTGGAGCGCGCTGGGTCGACTTCTTCGAAGCCATGCCCGGAACACCATCGTGGGCACTGTGGCTTGGCCACCGCGAGTACGACTCCGACAACGGGGTAAGAGTCGGCAGTCTCCCGAAGCGGCGCTACGAGGAAACCATGTGTCCCAACGGCGGCGACCCGTTGGCGAAAGTGGCGTTCAGCGCGGCATTCGGCCTGGTCAACCTGACACTGCCAGACGGATCGGTGCCGAGGCCCGACGGGCTGATCGAGTCGCTCGTCGAGCATGCCGAGAAGCAGGCGAACAGGTACGAGCACTGGCCGAGAACCTTTTGGCAGGTCGACGGCAAACCGGTACCGGCGAGGATGTGGCGGTTCGCGGGCGCGTGGGCCGGGTTCACCGATGCGCTCAGTGAGACTTACGTCGTCGTCATCGGCCTCGGCGTCGAGCCGGATGACCTGCGCCTGATGCGGATCACCAAGCCGGACACCTATGGGGCGAACTTTGCCGCCGCGTTGAATCTGGTCGAACTGGGCAGGCAAAAGAGTTCGAGGCCGGAGGCGTGGCTCCCGCCACCCCGCCGGGGTGAATTCCACGCTGATCAGCTCGCTCTCATGCCATCGGCGGAATCGCAATAGACGAAAGGGCTAGTGATTTGGATCACTAGTTCGCTAGGGTCCCGCTATGGGGCAGAGCGACGAGACCGAAAGCCCGCGCACGCAGTCCGTCACGGCGGCCCTGCTCTCGGGTAGTACGTACAGAGGGCTGGCCGAGCAGAAACTCTCGCCGGCGGAGGAACGGTTCGAGCGAGCGCGCCGCACGGTCGGTTTCGTGCTCGCACCGTTGGTGACCATCGTCTTCCTGTTGTTGCCCTCGGGGCTTGACTCCGCGCAGCACAAGCTGGCCGCCGTCTTGCTGGGCGTGGTTGTGTTGTGGGTGTGCGAGCCGGTGCCCATTCCCATCGGCGGGCTCATCGGTGTGGCGGCGATCGTCGTGCTCGGAGTGCTTCCCGCCGATGACGTACTCGCGCCCTTCGGGTCGTCGACCGTGTTCGTCTTCATTGGAGCGTTCATCCTCGCGCAGGCAATGCTGCGCCACGGGTTGGCGCGACGGTTCGCGTTTCGCATATTGAGCTTTCCCGGCGTAGGCCGCAGCACGTGGCGGGTCATCGGCGCGCTGGGTTTCGTCACCCTGGTGATCTCGGCGTTCATCTCGAACACCGCGACGGTCGCCATGTTGTTGCCGACAGCTGTTGGCCTTCTGTCGGTCATCGCCGAGCTGGTCAAGAGGCAGTCGCCCGACAAAGAGGCTTTCGATCCGCTCCGGCTGCGTGTGGGCATCGCGCTGATGCTTGTCCTCGCCTACGGCGCCAGCGTGGGCGGCCTGCTGACGCCCATCGGTTCCCCGCCGAACCTCATCGGAAGGGAACTGATCGAGGACGCGACGGGGCAGCGGATTTCGTTCCTGGAGTGGACGATCGCCGCGCTACCCATCTGTGCGTTGATGTTCGTTGTTCTCGTGGCCGTGCTCATCCTGTTGAACAAGCCGGAGATCAAGAAGCTGACCGGGATCGAAGAATACGTAGCGCAGGAAAGGGAAAAACTCGGCAAGCTTTCGAGGGCCGAGTGGAACACTCTGATCGCGTTCACGGTGACCGTGATGTTGTGGGTGACGCCCGGCATCGTCGCGTTGGTCGCCGGTGACGACTCTTCGGCGTACGAGACGATCAGCAACCGGCTCGACGAGGGCATCGTCGCGGTAATCGGTGCGGCGCTGCTCTTCGCGTTGCCCACCAACTGGAAGCAGCGGAAGTTCACGCTGACGTGGTCGGAGGCCGCCCGCATCGACTGGGGTACGGTGCTGCTGTTCGGAACGGGCATCATTTTCGGTTCGCTGTTGAGCAGCACCGAACTCGCGCAACGGGTCGGCACGGGGCTCGCGAGCACCTTCGGGTTGACCAGTTCGTTCGCGCTTGTCGTATTCGCCGTGCTGCTGGCCATCGTCGTTTCGGAAACGACATCCAATACGGCCTCAGCGGCGGTTGTCGTACCGATCGTCATTCCGATCGCCGTCGCGTCCGGTCTCGATCCGTTCGTGCCCGCCCTCGCGGCGACGTTCGCGGCGTCGTTCGGGTTCATGCTGCCGGTTTCCACGCCGCAGAACGCGATCGTCTACGGCTCGGGCGCGGTGCCGATCACGAAGATGATCAGGTCAGGGGTGGTCTTTGATGTCGCGGGGGCGATCCTGATCATGGCGATGATCCCGCTCATGGTGGCGGTCGCCGGCCTCAATTAGCACCAAGTAGCCGGGCTTTCAGCGAACAGAGCCGGGTCTCGCTCAACCCGTTGCCGAGAAGGAAGGATTCGACATCGAGATCGGACAGTGCATTGTGGACTGATTGTTCGACGGAACTTCCCTCTGTGGTGAGGAGGGCGGCGATCTTGCTGTTCTGATCGCCGAAGCCGAGTCGTCTCCACAGTGGAGCAAGCCGTTGGGCGCTGAGTGCGTAGTCCGCGGCGATGGTTTCCGGCGAGGCGCCGGCGATGGCGAGCAGTAGCAAGGCGACGAGACCGGTTCGGTCGCGGCCACCGGCGCAATGAACGAGTACGCTGCCGCTTGTCGTGTCCGCGATCGTGCCCAATACGCCGACCACCGTGGAAGGGAAGCGATCGATGAAGGCTTTGTAGTACAACGGTGTGCAGTCGAGGCCGTTGCTCCACCGGACCCAGAATTCGGTGTCGTCGTGGTCGTCCAGCGGGATCCGTATCGTCGTCAGCTCCGAGGGCCGGTCAGCCGAAGCGGAATCTCGTTCCTCTTCGCCACGAAGGTCGATGATCGTGCGAATGCCGTAGGTCCACAGCGACTTCCAGCCGCGGGCGGTGAGGTGGTCGGGCGCGTCGCCGCGCACGATCGAGCCGCGAAGGGTCAGCTTCCCGCTGGCGGTGGGCAACCCTCCGAGGTCGCGGACGTTGAAGCAGCCCTCCCAGGTGAGATGCCGGTCAGTCGCCATGTTCGAGAGACGCGCGGTACCACAGTGGGTTGCCGCGTACCTGCGGAGTCAGCGAGTACATCGTGGCCCCGCGATGAGCGCCGCGAGGCATTCACGCTGGATACCTGGACCGCGACCGTCGAAACCCTGCCTGTTGGAACGAGGGTCGCCGCCGAGGTCATCTGGCATGCCGAGCACAACCATCAGGTAAAACTTCGCCTTGACGAATGGAGCCGGTAGTCGCGCCGAGGGAAACGTCTCGAATCACAACATGCGGACGAACACGGGCTCGTCGTTGTGGGTTCGCCCTGTGCTCCGAAAACCGCAGCGACGCCAGAAACCTTCGGCGCCATTGCCGACGGGGACGAAGCTGGTCTCCAGCGAACTCCAGCCTCGTTCGCGGAGCTCTTCCACCAGAAACTCGACGGCCCGGCGACCAACGCCACGTCCCTGGACGGCCACGTCGATCATGAACCGGACCAGGTATGGGCTTCCGCTCTCGACTTCGACAAGCAGAACCCCAACGGGTTCGTCCTCAAGATGGATGGCCAGCAGTATCGCGTCCGGTTCGTAGTTCCCCTCGGCGACGGTGTAGGCCGCGGGCGCGACGAGGTGGCGCTGGTTCTCGGCAAGGCGAAGATCGCAAACCGCCCGGACGTTCTCCCGGGTCAGCGGACGCAGTGAGACGTTCACCCGCCGACCGTACTGCGGTCCGGGGCAGTGACGATCAGAACTGGTAGTAGAGAAACGGGCTGAAGGTGCCGGTGGCGACCAGGATCGCCGCGTAGGCGATACCGACGGTCATCAGGCCCATCCGCAGAATCGTCGCCGGTTTGCTGCGGGCCGACTCCAGCAGCGGGCCGGTCACCGGGTGCGCGGGCAGGAAGAAGACCGCCATCGCGGCGAGCAGGATCACCAGCCGCTGGTTGGTGAACGCGGTCTCGATGACGTCGGTGAGCCCTTCGAAATCGGGCAGGAACATGTGTCCGATCATGGTGAACGCGTAGCCGAGGTCGGCGGACCTGAAGATCACCCAGCCGATGGCGACCAGCAGCAGCGTCAGCGCGCGGCGGGCGATTCTCCGGGCCGGGTCCGACGGTGCCTTGTCCCAGCCTTTCGCCCGCTCGATGATCAGCAGCGCGCCGTGGAAGATCCCCCACACCACGAACGTCCACGCCGCACCGTGCCAGAAACCCGTCAGCACGAACACGATCGACAGGTTGCGGTAGGTCTTTCTCGCACCGGCCCTGTTGCCGCCGAGCGGGATGTAGACGTAGTCACGGAACCAACGCGACAACGACATGTGCCAGCGTCGCCAGAACTCTGTGATGGTCACCGACGAGTACGGCCTCGCGAAGTTCTCGGGTAGCCGGAAGCCGAGCATCCTGCCGAGGCCGATCGCCATGTCGGAGTATCCGGAGAAGTCGAAGTAGAGCTGCAAGGTGTAGCCGATGGCGCCGAGCCAGGCGATGGCGAACGTCATCTCGTCCGCAGGCGTCGCGAAGCACGCGTCGACCATCGGAGCAAGCGAGTCGGCGATGATCGCCTTCTTGCACAGCCCCAGCGCGAACCGGGGAAACCCGGCTGCGATGTCGTCGAGCCGGTGCGAACGGTGCTGCGGCAGCTGGTCGGCGATTTCCCGGTATCGGACGATGGGTCCTGCGGCGAGCTGCGGAAACATGGAGATGTAGGTCGCGAACGACACCGGGTTGCGCAGCGCTCGCCGTTCCCCCCGGTAGATGTCGACCACGTACGAGATGTGGTGAAACGTGAAGAACGAGATCCCGATGGGCAGCGCGAGGTGCACGATGGGGAAGTCACCGCCGAGTAGTTCGGCGAACCAGGCCAGCTGCTCGGTCGCGAAGCCCGCGTACTTCCACACGAGCAGGATCGACAGATCGAACGCGATGACGCCGATGAGTATCCAGCGGCGTCTGCGGGAGGGGCGAAGATCCTGCACGTCGGGTTCGAGAGCCGGACCAGCCACAAAGTTGATCACCATGCAGAGGAGCAAGAGCAGCGTGAAGGCCCCGGCTCCGGTGGCGTAGAAGACGAGACTGCCCACGGCGACGATGCCGTTGCGCCAGCTCCTTGGGCACACCAGCAGCGCGAGCAGCACCGCCGGCATGAAGTACCACAGGAAGAGTGGCGAGACGAACGACATCCTGAGTGTGCCCCCTGGTCACGATGCGGCAACGTGACCTTAGCCGAGCCTCCACAGTGACGGCTCGACTACAGCGCACCTCGTCGCAGTGGCAATCCAGCCCGCCACGCGACCGCGAACGGAGCCCTCGCCGCTCCGGTAATCGAGAGCAAGGGAGCTTTGCTATCGCCAAACGGCAGTAAAGCTCCCTTGCTCTCAACCAAGGCTTGCGGTGCGGGGTTGGGGCAGCTAGACGCGGCCCGCGATCCTGCGGCGGCGGGCGACTTCCGACAGCAGTACCGCCGCGGCGACTGACGCGTTCAGCGACTCGACCCCCGCCGCCATCGGGATCGAGACCGTGACGTCGCACGTGTCCCGCACGAGGCGCGACAGCCCCCGCCCTTCGGAGCCCACGACGATCACGAGTGGGTCCGTCGCGACGTTCATGCTGTCGATGTCGGCCGATCCGTCGGCGTCCAGTCCGGCGATCATCAAGCCTTCCGAGGCCCACGAGACGAGTTGCCGCGTCAGGTTCGTCGCCATGGCGACGGGCAGCTTCGCCGCCGTCCCCGCACTCGTCCGCCACGCGACCGCCGTCATTCCCGCGCTGCGCCTGCTCGGCAGCAGCACACCGTGCGCGCCGAACGCGGCGGCCGAGCGGATCACGGCACCGAGGTTGCGAGGGTCGGTCACGCCGTCCAGCGCGACGAGCAGCGGCGGCTCGCCAGAATCCCTCGCCATCGTCAACAGGTCGTCGGGGTGCTCGTACTGGAACGGCGGTACCTGGAGGCCGAGGCCCTGGTGCATGGCCCCGCCCGTCCTCCTGTCCAGCTCGTCGCGGGGCACCTCAAGGATCGAAATGCCTTTGTCGGCCGCCACCTGCACGGCTTCCTTGACCCTGTCGTCGGCGTCGACGTTCAGCGCGACGTACAACGCGGTCGCCGGTACGCCGGCTCGCAGTGACTCGACCACCGGATTGCGGCCCGCGATGACCTCGGGCCCATCCGCGGCCTTCTTCGCGGCCGTCCGCTTCTTTTCCGTACGGGCGGCGGCTGCTTTCGCCTTCCGCTGTGCCGGATGCCCGTAGCGGTCTTCCGCACGTGGCGTCGGGCCCTTGCCTTCGAGGCCCTTCCGGCGCTCGCCACCGGAACCGGATACCTGCCCCTTTTTCGTGCCCGACTTCCGGATCGCTCCACGTCGGCGGGAATTGCCTGCCATCACTCAGTCTCTTACTGTCCACATGGGACCGTTGGGGGTGTCTTCGACGGCGATACCCGCGTGTGTGAGCTGGTCGCGGATCGCATCGGCTTTCGCGAAGTCCTTGTCTGCGCGGGCCTGCTGCCGCATTGCGAGCATGGCCTCGACCAGGCTGCCGAGTGCGTCGGTGCCGCTGCTCTCCTCGGTGTCGGCCCACGCCGTCGAAAGCGGGTCGACGCCGAGTACGGAGGTCATGGCCCTCACGGTCTCGGCCAGTTCGACGGCCTTCGCGGAATCGGCCGCGTCGAGGGCGGCGTTGCCGTCACGGACCGTGTTGTGCAGGACGGCGAATGCCTGCGGCGTACCGAGATCGTCGTCGAGCGCGGTCGCGAACTCGGCCGGAACCTTTCCGATCCGGACCTCCCCTGCGCTGCCCGCGGCCCTGCGGAGGAACTGCTCGATCCGCCGGAATCCCTGTGCGGACTCGGTCAGTGCTTCGTCCGAGTACTCGATCGTCGAACGGTAGTGCGGCTGGATCAGGTAGTAGCGCAGCTCGACCGCCCGGTACCTGCGCAGCATTTCCGGGATGGAAACGACGTTGCCGAGCGATTTCGACATCTTCTCGCCCGACAGCGTCACCCACGCGTTGTGCAGCCAGAATCGAGCGAACGGATCGCCTGCCGCCTCTGACTGGGCCCGTTCGTTCTCGTGGTGGGGAAAGACAAGGTCGACGCCGCCGCCGTGGATGTCGAACTCGGCACCGAGGTAGGTCGTCGACATGGCGGAGCACTCCAGGTGCCAACCCGGCCTTCCCCGGCCCCACGGCGTCGGCCACGAAGGTTCTCCCGGTTTGCTGCCCTTCCACAAGGTGAAATCGCGAGGGTCGCGCTTGCCCTCTGCCTGGGTCTCGCCCTGCTGGACCTCGTCGAGCCGCTGACCGGACAACGCCCCGTATCCCGCGAACGAGGTGACGGAGAAGTACACGTCACCATCGGCAGGGTAGGCGTGTCCCCTGTCGATCAACCGCTGAATCAGCTCGACCATCTGGGTCACGTGCCCCGTCGCGCGCGGCGCGATCGACGGCGGCAGGCAGCCGAGCGCCTGGTAGGCGTCCTCGAAGGCGCGCTCGTGCGTGGCAGCCCATTCCCACCACGGGCGGTCGGCGTCGGCGGCCTTCGTGAGGATCTTGTCGTCGATGTCGGTCACGTTGCGCACCATCAGGACGTCAAGTCCATTGTGGAGCAGCCAGCGGCGCAACACGTCGTAGTTGAGCGCGCCGCGCACGTGCCCGATGTGCGGGACGCCCTGCACGGTGGCCCCACAGACATACATGGACGCCGTTCCGCTCCGCGCGGGATGGAATTCCCGCACGCTCCGGGTCGCGGTGTCGTAGAGATGTAGGACCACAGGAAAATGGTACGGGTCAGAGCACGGAGTGTTCGCGCAGGGCAGTCAGCAGGCCCTCCTCGCGTTCTCCTGTCGGGAGTGGCTCGACCAGCGCGAACGCGGAGCCCAGCTCCTTGGCGCCCCCGTCGGCTTCGGCACTGTCGCCGACCATCAGCGCGTTTTCGGCGGCGATTCCGAGCCGATCGAGTAACAGCCGGAAGATCGCGGGGTCCGGTTTGATGGCTCCGACTTCGAACGACAGTACGAACTCGTCGACGTAGGCGTCGAGACCGTGCTCCCTGAACGCGGGGCGGATGTCGAACGCGATGTTGCTCAGTACCCCTACCCGGACACCCCTGTCGGCCAACTCCTTCAGCGCGGCCTCCGCGTCGGGGTACGGCGTCCACTCCGAGGGATCGATGAGCCGGTCGTAGAGCGCCTTGGCCTGTTCGGGCTGGGGGATGCCGGATTGACGCAGCACCTCAAGATAGATCTTGCTGTGCAGTTCGGGATCGAGGTCGCGGTTGTCCCACGCGTGCTGGTACTCGTCGGTGAACTCCAGGATCTGGGTGACGGGAGCCGTCATCCTGCGCATCAACTCGGCTTGGGCCTCGACGTCGAGAGGGTCGCCGTCGGCGCCCGTGAGCTCGTCGATCCAACTTTCGTCCTGTTCGAGCCGGAACAGCGTGCCGGAGAAGTCGAACATCACCGCCTGAATCGTCACAGAGCCCAGGTTACCCGGTATTTTTCGACATCAGGAGCGCGCTGGCGATCGCGGCGAGACCTTCGCCTCGGCCGGTGAGCCCAAGCCCGTCCGTCGTCGTCCCCGCGACGCTGACGGGGCAGCCGAGCGCGTCGCCGAGCACCCGTTGCGCTTCGGCCCGCCGAGTACCTATTCGCGGCGCGTTGCCGATGACCTGGACGGTCGCGTTGCCGATCACCAGGCCCTGCTCCTCGACGAGCCGGCGCACTTCCGCGAGGAGTTCGGCACCGTGCGCACCGGCCCAACGGGGTTGGCCGGTACCGAAAACCGCACCGAGATCGCCGAGCCCCGCCGCGGAAAGCACCGCGTCACAGAGCGCGTGCGAGGCAACGTCGCCGTCGGAATGCCCGGCACAGCCGGATATTCCCGGCCAGTGCAGTCCGGCGATCCAACACTCCTTGCCGGTTTCTATCGGGTGAACATCAATGCCTTGACCGATTCTCACGGGGTGCCTTCTGCTGCGAGTAATGCTTCGATCACAGCCAGGTCGAATGCCGAGACGAGACGCATTCCGTGGGGATGTCCAGCCACGGTCCGCACTTTGGCGCCCAGTTCGGTCAATGGATCGCCGGTATTGGTTCCGCGCAGTGTCGCCGCGCGAAACCCTTGAGGCGCCTGAATGGAACGAAGCAGTGTTCGATCGCGGGTTCCGCGAATGACGTCGTCGGAATCGACGATTTTGATCGTGTCCGTGACCGGTTCCACCGGCACGGCCGCGACGGCTCCCGCTTTGAGTTCGGAGACCACGGCGGTAAAAGTAGCCGTAGGAGTGAACGGGCGAGATGCGTCGTGTACGAGTACGAGGTCCGTTGGCTCAGGAGAACTGGCCGTGAGGGCCGATCGCATCGATTCGATGCGATCGCCACCTCCGGCCAGTACCTTCACTTCCGCGTCGTTGACCAGCGCGAGCGCTGCCGAATACGCGGCTACGTTGTGCGGCGGGCCCGCTACGACAACCCGGTCCACGCAACCGGAGCGCAACAAGCCGCGAACGGCATGTGACAACAGCGGCTCGCCTCGAAACCGGGTCAGCGCCCCTGAATGGTGTCGATCCCGATTGCCAAGGGGAACCAGTGCGATGACGTTCAGGGTTACTAGACCGCCGCGGTTTCCAGAACCTCGTCGAGTAGCACCTCGGCCTTGCCTTCGTCGGTGCCCTCGGCGAGTGCCAACTCGCTTACCAGAATTTGCCGCGCCTTGGCCAGCATCCGCTTCTCACCTGCGGAAAGGCCGCGGTCCTTTTCACGTCGCCAGAGGTCGCGCACCACTTCGGCCACCTTGTTGACATCGCCTGAGGCGAGTTTCTCAAGGTTGGCCTTGTACCGGCGAGACCAGTTTGTCGGCTCGTCGGTGTGAGGAGCACGCAACACGTCGAAAACGCGGTTAAGCCCGTCCTGGCCCACGACATCACGAACGCCGACGATTTCGGCGTTGTCTGCGGGGACGCGAACAGTGAGATCTCCCTGCGCGACCTTGAGCACGAGATACTGCTTTTCCTCGCCCTTGATCACGCGTGTCTCAATCGCTTCGATGAGTGCGGCACCGTGGTGCGGGTAGACGACGGTCTCTCCGACCTTGAAAACCATGTGTCCTCTGCCCCTTTCGCTTCATCCAGCTTAGCACGGAGGCTCAAAGGGTAACCAGCTACCCGCGCTCGTCCTTGCAGGTCAGTGGCCTAATCAGCAAACGGCCGGGGGTTGACAAACGCGTAATTCGTGTACTCACGCTGGTGGTGGCGACACCATTCCTTGTTTCGCTCCAATCCGCTTCTAATCCATTGTGGACGACAAATCCCGCCGACCGGGGCGCGTGTTGCGGCCGAACGCCCACCACGTGCCGCGTCACATCGGACCGCCGGATAGTCTGCGCGGCAGGGTTATGACCCCGGCTAGGGAGGATTCGGAGAAGTGAAACGTCGCATGCTGGGCGCAGCCGCGTTCGGTCTCGGTGCCGCGTTGCTGGTGACGGGTTGCGGGGCAGGGCAGATCACTCAGACGGACACCCAGGTCGCGGCCGTCAACGGTGCGGAGGCTCAGGTCGGCACCATGGCCATCCGCAACGCGGAGCTGGCCTACCCCTCCGGTGGTGAGCCCGCCGTTCACACCGAGGGGTCCAACGCCGACGTGCTGATGAGCATCGTCAACCAGAGCTTGGAGGAAGACCAGCTGGTCTCCGCCAGCTCCGAGAACGCCGACAGTGTCGAGCTCGGGGGCGAGCGCGCCATCCCTGGCAACACGACGCTCGCCATCGGCCCCACGGCGCCCGGCGGTGAGCAGCAGCTCCACGGCACCATCACCTTGCAGGGCCTGAAGCAAGAGGTCCGGCCCGGTCAGAACCTGGTCATCACCCTCACGTTCCGCGAAGCGGGCGAGGTGCAGGTCGACCTGCCCGTCATGGCGCCGACCGAGCCGCGTGCCTCCGAGGAGGAGCACGAAGAGGGCGGCGGTCACTGACTGTCGGTCCCTCCGGCTAGTTTCCGCACGTGGTCAAAAAGGCGTCCAGCAGCTTCCGGTGTGCCGAGTGCGGCCTTGAGGTCGCCAAGTGGGTAGGCCGGTGTCCTGAATGTCAGGCGTGGGGCACGATCGAGGAGCGGGGCGAGAGCAGGCCGCCCATCGCGAGGGTCGCCGCGGGGGCGCCGAGCGCGCCCGCTCGCCCCATCGCCCACGTCGACATCGAGAGTTCGCGGGCTGCCGAGACGGGGGTCTCCGAACTCGATCGCGTCCTCGGCGGCGGTCTCGTGCCTGGCGCGGTCGTTCTGTTGGCCGGCGAACCCGGTGTCGGCAAGTCGACATTGTTGCTTGAGGTGGCACACCGCTGGGCCGAGCGAGCCAAGGCCGCGCCCGCGCTGTACGTCACGGGCGAGGAATCCGCCGGGCAAGTCAGGCTGCGTGCCGAAAGAACCGGCAACGTGCACGAGCGGATGTACCTCGCGGCGGAAAGCGATCTCGGCGCCATCCTCGGTCACGTCGACGACGTCAAGCCGGGGCTGCTGATCGTCGACTCGGTGCAGACGATGTCGTCGCCGCAGGTGGACAACGCCCCCGGCGGGGTCACCCAGGTCCGCGCCGTCACGGCCGGGCTCGTGGCGCTCGCTAAAGAACGCGGGTTGCCGATCGTGCTCGTCGGTCACGTCACGAAGGACGGTTCCGTCGCCGGTCCCCGCGTGCTCGAACACCTCGTCGACGTCGTGCTGCACTTCGAAGGCGATCGGCACTCGACGCTGCGGCTGGTGCGCGGGGTCAAGAACCGGTTCGGTGCCGCCGACGAGATCGGCTGCTTCGAGTTGAGGGACGACGGCATCGTCGGCGTTCCCGATCCATCGGGGCTGTTCCTGAACCGCCACGCCGAGGCCGTCCCCGGCACGTCGGTCACCGTGACCGTCGAGGGCAAGCGCCCGTTGCTCGGCGAGGTGCAGGCGCTCGTCGGCCGTTCGACGCTCAACCAGCCGAGGCGCGCGGTGAGCGGGCTCGACTCCTCCAGGGTGAGCATGGTGCTCGCGGTGCTGGAGAAACGGGGCCGGATCCAGCTCGGCGACAAGGACATCTACACCGCGACCGTCGGCGGCATGAAGGTCACCGAGCCCGCCGTCGACCTCGCCGTCGCGCTGGCGGTGTCCTCAGCCTTCACCGACACCGCGTTGTCCCCGAGGCTCGTCGCCATCGGCGAGGTCGGCCTCGCAGGGGAGGTACGCCGGATCACCGGGGTCGGCAGGCGGCTCGCGGAAGCCGTGCGGCTCGGCTTCACACACGCCCTCGTGCCACCCGACGCCGGTCCGATGCCCGAAGGCATCCAGGCGCTGGAGGTCGGCGACCTCGCAGGCGCGCTGCATGCCGTCAAGTACGTTCCGGTCGGCTGAGGGTCACTCGGCAAGCAGCCTCGCGCAGCGGATGAGGCCAAGGTGCGAATATGCCTGCGGGTGGTTGCCGAGCGAGCGCTCCGCGACGGGGTCGTACTGCTCGGGAAGCAGTCCCGTCGGGCCGGCAGCGTCGACGAGCTGCTGGAACAGTTCCTGAGCCTCGGTGCGGCGGCCGGTCAGCAGGTACGCCTCGATCATCCAGGCCGCGCACAGGTGGAAGCCGCCCTCGTCTCCCGGCAGCCCGTCATCCCTCCGGTAGCGGTAGACCGTCGAGCCGCTGCGCAGTTCCGCCTCGATCGCGGTGACCGTCGACTGGAAGCGCTCGTCGGCCGGATCGAGCAACCCGGAAAGCCCGACGAACAACGAAGCCGCGTCGAGATCGACACCGTCGTAGGCGGTCGTGTAAGCGCGGACCTCGTCGTTCCAGCCGTGTTCGAGCACGTCGTGCGCGATGGTGTCCCTGAGCTGCGCCCATCCCTCCGGAACGGGGCGGCCGTAGATTTCGCCGAGTTTGATCGCCCTGTCCAGCGTCACCCAGCACATCACCCGCGAGTAGACGCGGTGCCGGGGTACGTGCCGCTCTTCCCAGATGCCGTGATCCGGTTCGTCCCAGCGCCGCTTCACGGCCTCCGCCATGGCCCTGACCAGCTGCCAGTCCTGGTCGCGCAGGTTCCCCCTCGCCTCGGCGAGCGTCATCACCAGCTCGACGACGGGCCCGAACACGTCGAGCTGAACCTGATGGTTGGCGAGGTTGCCGACCCGGACCGGCCGGGAGCCCTTGTAGCCGGGCAGGGAATCGATCACGGCTTCCGCGCCGAGCTGGGTTCCGGCCAGCGTGTACAGCGGGTGCAGCCGCTCCGGGCCTGCGAGGGTGGCGAGGACGCCGTGCAGCCAGCGGAGGAACCCTTCGGCTTCGTCGAGCGAGCCGAGACTCACCAGCTCACGAACCGTCATCGCGCCGTCGCGGATCCAGCAGTACCGGTAGTCCCAGTTGCGGACCCCGCCGATCTCCTCTGGGAGCGAGGTCGTCGCGGCTGCCATCACGCCGCCGGTGTCGGAGTTGGCGAGGCCGCGCAGCGTGAGCGCTGAGCGTGCCACCAGCTCGGGCTCGACGTTCGGCAGCTTCAGCGTCGTCGCCCACTCGCTCCAGTACTCGCCTGCTCTCCCACGGCGGTCGATCTCGGAAAGCTGGTGCGGGCCGAGGTCGGTGGTGCCGCAGCGCAGTTCGAGCACGACCGGCTGGGTCGCGGTCGGCTGGACGAGCGCCTTCGCCGTGTCGTGCATGCCGTCGTTGGTGATCTCCCATTGGACCCCCGGAGCGCGCAGCACGAACGGCTCCGAGGTACCGAGCACCCTGAGCCCGTCCTGCTCCTGGATCAGGCTGACCGGGACGCCGCCGAACTCGGGACGTGGCGCGAAGACGATGGACGCGGTTGCCTCGCCGGAGATCACCCTGACGAGATCGGTCCTGTGGGTGGCGCACTCCGGTTCGAGGTAGTCCGTGACCAGCAGCCGTGACCAGCGCGTTTCCACGGTCATCGTGTTGGGGAGGTAGCGCTGGCCGAGCGGCAGGCCGTTGCGGTCGGGTTTGATCGAGAAGTGCCCCGCGCTCTCGCTGCCGAGCAGATCGGCGAACACCGCGGCCGCGTCGGGCCCCGGATGGCACAGCCAGGTCAGCTTCGCGTCGGGGGTGAGCAAAGCCACCGCGCGCTCGGAGGCGAGCATCGAGATTCGCTCGATGGGAGGCGACTGCTCGCCGTACAGCCAGTTGCGGCGCTCTTCGAGCATGAACGCCAGCACGGTGGCGACCTCTTCGGTGTCGCCGACGCGGTACTGCGCGGCCGAATCGCCGTCGCCGACCTTGATGCCGAGGTCGGGGCCGGTCAACCTGACGAACGCCTTCTCGTCGGTGACGTCGTCGCCGACGAACACGGCCGCTGTCGCGCCCGCCTGGTGCCGCAACGTGTCGAGCGCGTTGCCCTTGTCGGTCTGGATGACGGAAAGTTCGACGACCTCTTTGCCGTCCGTCGTCGAGACTCCCTCCCACCTACTGGGTCCACTGTGGACGGATTCGATGATCCGCTTCGCTTCGGCCCTTTCGGCCCTGCGAACGTGCACTGCGATGCTCGCGGGCTTGACTTCGAGCGAGGCGCCGCGCACCCCGTCGATGAGCCGGTCCAGTTCCTCCTCGACCCTGCGATGCAGATCCTTCGCCTCGGCGTCGATCTCGTGGACGAAGCCGATGTCGAACTCGGAACCATGACTGCCGACGAGGTGGACCTCGGCGGGTAGCCGGGAAAGGGTGGCGAGGTCGCGCAGCGCTCTTCCCGAGATCACGGCCGTCGTCGTCTCGTGCAGCCCGGCCAGCGAACGCAGCGCGCCGACCGACTCGGAACGGGCTCTCGCCTCGTCGGGGTTCTCGGTGATCGGCGCCAGCGTTCCGTCGTAGTCGCAGGCGACCAGCAGGCGCGGCGTCCTGGCGATCTGCACGATCGCGCGCCGCAGCTCAGCGGGCAGGGCCTCGGCGGTCAACACTCCTCCTTCAGGAGCCAGGCGGTGGGCTGGAAGTCAGGCGGCCGGTTCGGATCCCAGAGCTTCCAGGAACGAGCGGGCCCATCTGTCGACATCGTGGGTCAGAACCTGACGACGCAAGGCGCGCATCCGGCGTCGACCTTCCGCGGGATCGAGCGTAATAGCCTGTTCGAGTGCGTTCTTCACCCCGTCCAAATCATGCGGGTTGACCAGGAAAGCGCTGCTCAACTCGGCAGCGGCTCCCGCGAATTCGGACAGCACGAGCGCCCCGCCGAGGTCGTGCCTGCACGCGACGTATTCCTTGCAGACGAGGTTCATGCCGTCACGCAGTGGCGTCACGACCATGATGTCCGCGGCGGAGAAGAAGGCGGCGAGTTCCTTGCGGTTCACCGATTGGTGCAGGTAATGCACGACGGGGTGGCCCACTTTGGCAAACTCGCCGTTGATGCGACCGACCATCTGCTCGATCTCACCACGCATCCGCTGGTAGTGCTCGACGCGTTCCCTGCTGGGGGTGGCGAGTTGGACGAAGGTCACGTCCTCGGGATTGACCCTGCCCTCCTGGAGCAGTTCGTGGAATGCCTGTAGCCGCAGGTCGATGCCCTTGGTGTAGTCGAGCCGGTCGACGCCGAGCAGGATCGTCTTCGGGTTGCCGAGGTCGCTCCTGACCTGCGCTGCCCGCTCGGAAACAGCCTTAGTCCTCGACAGCGCGTCGAGTCCCGCCGCGTCGATCGAGATCGGGAACGCGCCAACGCGCACCGTGCGGTCGCCGACCTGCACCATGCCCGGCCTCGACCGGACACCGACCGAACCTCGGCTCGGTTCGAGGCCGATGAGCTGCCTCGCCAGCCACAGGAAGTTCTGCGCACCGCCGGGGCGATGGAAGCCGACGAGGTCGGCCCCGATGAGCCCGCGCACGATCTCCGCGCGCCACGGCAACTGCATGAACAGTTCGACTGGTGGGAAGGGAATGTGCAGGAAGAAGCCGATGCGCAGGTCGGGCCGCAACTCCCTGAGCATGCTCGGTACGAGCTGGAGCTGGTAGTCCTGCACCCAGACCGTGGCGCCCTCGTCCGCGACGGCCGCGCTGGCCTCCGCGAACCGGCGATTGACCCTGACGTAGCTTTCCCACCAGCTCCGGTCGAAGATCGGCGGCGCGACCACGTCGTGGTACAGCGGCCACAGCGTCGCGTTGGAGAACCCCTCGTAGTAGTCCCTGACGTCAGCCGAACTGAGGGATACGGGATGGAGGATGAGCCCTTCGTCGGTGAACTCGTCGACCTCGACGTCCGGTACACCGGGCCAACCGACCCAGGCGCCTTTACGGGAGCGGAGGAACGGCTCAAGCGCGGACACGAGCCCGCCGGGGCTCTGTGTCCAGCGCTGGGTGCCATCGGCCGCGCGATCGAGGTCGACCGGTAGCCGGTTGGCTACGACGACGAACTCGGCTCTTGCCTCGGACGGCTCCGCGTTTCCCTCGGACGGCATGCTTTGAACAGTATCGTGCGAGACCTATTCCAGGCGTTGTCCAGTGTCGAGGGGACCGGCCAGCCTTGGTCCGGACAGCTTGCGTTCCAGCCTGCCGAGCCCTGTTCGCACGGGCTGCGCGAGGAACTCACCGAGCACGACGCCCGCCGCCAGCGCGAGCCCGATGGCGATGGCTCCCATCAGCGTTCCCATGCTTCCGCCGTCCGCCAAATCGGAAAGGCCCCGGTAGGTCGCGAGACCAGGCAGCAGCGGTGTGATGCCGGAAACCGCGACCACGAGTGGCGTCACCTGTAGCCGCCTCGACAGCACACCGCCGCCGAAACCGACGAGAGTCGCGGCGACCGCCGAGGCGATGATCGGACTGGCGCCTGTGGCGAGCAGCAGGCCGTACGATCCGGCGCCAACCCCGCCCGCAATGGCCGCGACCAGCAACGGCCGCAGTTTCGAGTACGAGGCGAGCGCGAAGCACGCCGCGGCGCCACAGCCCGCGACCAGCGTGATGAGCACGCCGACGGCAGTGACATCGGGCACAGCGGCTGTCGGCGGTGGTGCGATCGGCGCGCCGAGCTGGTTCGCGATGCTGATCGCGAACGCGACACCCGTGATGAGTCCCGCACTCATCAACACCACTTCCAACGTGCGGCCCGCCGCGGTGACGTAGTAGCCGGTGATGGCGTCCTGCACCGCCGACACCGTCGAGAGTCCCGAGAGCAACACGGTCAGTGCCGCCGCGACGACCAGTGTCGGCTGGAGCGGGAAGAAGTCGAGATTCACGATGCCGATCGCGGCGAGCGTCGCCACGAATCCGCCTGCCACCTGCTGGAAGAAGAACGGGAGCTGAAGCCTGTTCAGCCGCCGCCCTACCCGGTCTACGACGGCACTGATGACGAAGGAGATGAACGGGGCCCAGCCGGTGCCGCCGAGCAGGAGTGTGATGAAACCGGCCATCCCGCCCCACGCCAGCGTCGACACCCAGCGGGGGTAAGGGTGCTTGGCGTTGGTGATCTGGTGCAGCTCGGTGTAGGCGTCCTCGGTGCTGATGCGGTTGCGCAGCAGCTTCTGCACGAGACGTTCGGTGTCCGAAAGGCGCGTGTAGTCGAGGCTGCGGCTCCTGACCACGCGGACAGCGGTGACCGGTGACAGTTCGCTACCACGATGGCAACTCACGGTGATCGACGTGAAAATGACGTCGACCTCACAATGGGGTAGACCCAGTGCGCGCGTCAGGGCCAGGATCGTCGCGGTGACGTCGGAAGCACCGGCGCCGCTTGCCATCTGAACCTCGCCGATGCGCAGGACGAGGTCGAGCACCAGATGGACGGTGGCTTCGTCGGGAAGTTGCGGGCCCATCGTGGCGGTCGTGTCGACGACGGGAAGCTCACCTGTCGGTGCCTCAAGGATGTGCCATGCGCGTCGGCTGCTCTTGCGGCTCTGCGGTTGGCGTCGACCGTGCTTGTCGGACTGATCCTCGGCTGGTGCCTCCAGGATCTGCCACGCGTGCCGGCGGTTCGGCGCCGTTCTCGCGCGCGGCCTGAGTTTCATTTCCCACCTCCTTCGCAGGTTTCCCGGGGAGCATCGACCGACGTGCTCTCGCTGTTGCACCCTTACCGGAGTGGCGTTTGCCACGTTTTCCGATCACGAAGCCGCATGACCAATTTAGCGCTAGAAACGGTCTTGAACCGGCCCGTGAAGTCGCGCGACCAGGTGCCGTCGTGAAGCGGGCTGCCGATATAGTGGTCGCGCGACCACGGCGTGACAGTGGGAGCAGGCCGACATAGCTCAGTTGGTAGAGCAGCTGTCTTGTAAACAGCAGGTCAGGGGTTCGAGTCCCCTTGTCGGCTCACTTTGTGCGGGGCGTTTTCGGGGGCTTTGGTCCGGGTTTCGGGTTTGCCTTTCTTGCCCGGTTTGATGGGCGGTCCACACGCTTGGGGAGCATCGGTGGAGTGGCGCGTCCAGGACCTGGCGGCCGAGGCGGAGCGGACCACCCCGCGTGCGCGGGGAGCACCTGTGCCTTGCTGTCAAGGACATCATCAGAACCGGACCACCCCCGCGTGCGCGGGGAGCACATCATGTCCGCCCGCCCGGTTTGGCGGCACTGGGGACCACCCCCGCGTGCGCGGGGAGCACAGACCATCGGGTCGATCATCCGCTGGCTGATGGGACCACCCCCGCGTGCGCGGGGGAGCACTCGAACTCGGCGACACCGCTCCGGTCGTGACGTGGACCACCCCCGCGTGCGCGGGGAGCACCCAGGCCGGTCCCGTCAACATTGAGTCTCAGTGGGACCACCCCCGCGTGCGCGGGGAGCACGTGGCATGGGTGCTGGATGTCGAGTCCGAGCCTGGACCACCCCCGCGTGCGCCGGGAGTACCCTTTTTGACCTGCGGGTTTGCGGGCGAAAGACTCGAAATTTTGGCCACGGTACGAGCTGGATTCTATAGCTCAGCGCATACCGATCGATGGGTTCACCGCGCCAATTCGACAAGCGGCGCCGTCACGCTGTCACTTACGTCAGTCGGCGGCGTCGTTCCGGTCGCCGCGCTCGATCAGTGTGGTCAGCAGCTCGGCGATCTGAGCCTGCCCTGCCGCGGTCGCATCGAGTTTGCCACGCATCTCCATGAACCCCGCGTTGGTCGATTCGCGTAGTTCCCGCAGTTCTTGGCGGGTCTCCCGCAGATCCTCGCGGGTGGCGTTGTGCAGATTGGTGTTGTGGGTACGGAAGTCACGCAGTTCGCTGGTGAGGTCGGCGACGTCGCGGTCGGCGCCACGCGCGAGGACTTGCGCGGCTGCGGCATCCTTGGCGACCCGCTGTAGATGCGTGCGCAGATCCGCGACCTCGGTCTGTAGTGCGGCCACGGCGGCGGCAAGGTCATCCGGCTCCTGCGACATGCGCGCAGCTTACCGGTCTCGCGGGTCACGGCACTCTGCACGTCGCGGGGATTTCCCGATGCCCGGACTCCCCACCTGCGCCGGGAGCGCATCGGACCGAACATGCGCATGGGGCAGCTCCGGACCCCGCGTGTGCGGGGAGCACCGTAAGCGCTCGTCCACATTGGTTGAACCAATACGTCGTGGCGATGTCTTCGGCTCACCCGATGCCCGGCTTCGTCGAGCCTTCCGTCGACCTTTCGAGCCGACTCGGCCACCACTTACGCTGCCGCTGACGGTTTCACCACTTGGCGGGAGAGGACGTGCCATGCTGGATCTGCTGTTGCGGGATGTACGAGCACTGACCATGACCGGCGAACACGGGTTCGCGCACACGGTCGGGGTGCTCGGTGGACGCATCGTCGGTGTCGACGATGACGTCGAAGGACTTTCCGCGACCACGGTTTTCGATGGTGAAGGCGCCGTGCTCACCCCGGGATTCTCCGACGTTCACAACCACATGGTCTGGTACGGACTTTCGCTCGCCGAGATCGACCTTTCCGGATGCCGCAGTCACCAAGAGGTCTACGACGCGGTCGCGCGGCGCGCGAGCGGCATGCCCTCCGACGCCTGGGTCATCGGGTCGGGCTACGACGACTTCGTGCTCGGCGGGCATCCGGGCAGGGCCGAACTCGACAGGGCTGGCGGAGGGCGGCCCGTGTGGCTCAAGCACCGGTCGGCTCACATGTGCGTCGCGAGTACCGCGATTCTCGCCGAAGCCGGTGTGCTCGACGGTTCCGCGACGGTGCCAGAGGGCGGGGTTGTCAGCAAAGATGAGGCGGGTGAGCCGACGGGCCTGCTCGCGGAGCAGGCACAGCAACTCGTCGACGCGCTGGTCAAGCCCTACCCCGTCGAGGAACTTGCCGACGCCATCGCGCGGGCGGGCAAGGCCTACGTCGCGGAAGGACTCACCCACGTGACCGAAGCCGGAATCGGCGGCGGCTGGATCGGGCACAGTCCAGCCGAGGCCGCCGCGTATCAACTCGCCCGTCGACGCGGCGATCTCCCGTTGCGGGTGGAGCTGATGCCTGCGAGCGAGGTGCTGCATCCCTTGCACGGCAATGCTTTCGGGCTCGATCTCGGCCTGCACACCGGATTCGGCGACGACTTCCTCCGCATCGGGCCGATGAAAATCTTCACCGACGGGGCACTGTCCAGCCGTACCGCGGCTGTCAGCGAACCCTTCCACGGGCACGGTGGAGTCGGCGTGCTCCAGGACGATCCCGTCGTGCTGCGCGATCGGATCGTCGCCGCACACAAGGGCGGTTGGCGCGTCGCCGCGCACGCCATCGGTGACAGGGCGATCGACCTCGCGCTCGACGCGTTCGCGGAGGCACAGCGGCAGCTTCCCCGCGCCGGCGTCCGGCACCGCATCGAACACGCCGCCATGGTGCGACCGGAACAGCTCGCAAGAATGGCCGAACTGAACATCATCCCGGTCCCGCAAGCGCGTTTCCTCTACGAGATCGGCGACACGATGGCCGAGGCGGTCGGTGAGGAACGCATCCCGTGGTTGTACCGGCACCGGTCCTTTGTGGATGCCGGACTGCGGGTTCCAGGCAGCTCCGACCGGCCGTGTGTGTCGCGAGGCGCGCCGCTTTCGAGTATGCGGTCCATGGTGGAGCGCACCAGCAAGGCCGGTGTCGTGCTCAGTCCCGACGAACGGGTCGACGCCACGGAAGCACTGCGCGCGTACACGACGCACGCGGCGTGGACGGCATGTCAGGAAAACGAACGCGGCAGTATCCGGAAGGGCGCCTTCGCCGATTTCGTTCTGCTCGACGACGACCCGACGACGGTGCCGAGTGCCGCGATCGATGACATCGAAGTGCTGGCCACCTTCGTGGCGGGGCAGCCCGTGTATGGGGCGGAGAAGATCAGGGGCGAGTAGGAAGGCGATTGATCCCGCGCGGCGGCTCGGTCGTCGTCGCGGGATCAATCCCTGGGCGTCGCGAAACGGTGGAAGGCGATGGTTTCCGAGGAATTGGCGGCTCCGGTCTCGTAGAGCAGCCCGATGGTTCCCCGCTCGATCTCCACGAGGTCGGAGTAGGCGGCGTGCGCTTCGGACACGGTGTACGCCTCCCGCCAGTTTCTTCCTCCATCCGCGCTGACCCGGATGCTCATCGACCTCCGCGAGTCCGGATTGGACGGACCAGAGAACAGGAGTGTCTTGGGGTGACTGGCTTGCAGGACGCTTCCTTGGACTCTCGGTCCGACGATCGTCGGCTGCTCACGGTAAGGTGCGACAAGCGTGGCTCCGCCGTCCCCGCTGTAGGCGTCGACGCGTTCGCCAGGTGAAGTGCCGTGGTCACGGCTGTTGAAGTACAGCGTGCCGTCGGGCAGTTCGGCCACCGTCGTCTCGTTCGCCGCGATGTGGCCGTCGTTGCGGTCGTCCACGAAGCCGATTCGCCAGCTTCGGCCGCCGTCGTCGCTCAGCAGACAGTGCCCGCCATAGTATTTCTGCTCCGTTCCGACGTCGGGCGAACCGGCAGGCGGAGCGCTCGAATGGTTGGCGGGAACCACGATCCGGCCCGCGTACCTGCCGCCGCGCAAGACGATCGCGTGGCAAGGTCCGGTCGCGTACCAGCGCCAGTTGGCCTCCTTGGCTTCGGCGGTGATTTCCCTCGCCTCGGTGAAGGTGAGCCCGTCGTCGAAACTGTGCTGTACGAACACTCTTCTACTGTCCTCATCGGACACGGTGCCCGACATGATTTCCTCTTCGGTCACCCTGCCGTTGCGGGTGGTCACCAGCACGATGGTGCCGTCGGCGAGTACGACGGGGCTCGGGTTTCCCGCGGTCGCGTCGCCGTTGCGGGAGATCACGGCAAGTGGTCCCCACGTTCTGCCGCCATCCGTCGAGCGGCGCAGCACGACTTCGATGGCACCGGAATCGCCTGCCGATTCGAGCCTGCCTTCCGCGAAGGCGAGTAGCTGCCCTGTCCTCGTGCGGACGAGAGCGGGGATCCGGAAGGTGTGATAACCCTCCGTCCCCGAGCGGTAGGGGATCGACGTGGCACGGCTCGCCATCGCGGCGCTCGCCGGTGCTGCGACGGCGAGCCCCGCCGCGGTTGCTGCGGCGAGCGAGAGAACGGTGCGTCGGGACATGGCGGACATCGCTCCAGCCTCCTTGCTGAACGTCGCCAAGACATAGGACGTCCTATGGGACGGTAGGGCTTGTGCGGTCGACGGTCAAGATCGGGATCGGCGAGCGATGAGTTTTCGGCGCGGACCTGGTCGGACTCACAGGACGGCAGGGCTGGAGGCTACGTGGTGTGGGTACTCGGGCGCTCCGTCGACTACCTGCTTGGCGCGCTCCGCTTCGCTCGCGGCGCCGCGCCGTCGTCACCGACGCCGTGCGCGGGCTGGGATTTGCGCACGCTCCTTGGCCACCTCGACGATTCACTCGACGCGCTCGCCGAGGCGGCGGGAAGAGGGCGCGTCGCACTCGAAGCCGAGCCCGGCAGCGGCAGTTCCGTTGATGGCCTGCGCGAACGGGCACGCGCGTTGCCTCCCGCATGGAGCGGCGTCTCGGAGGTCACGATCGGAGGCGTGCCCGTCGAGCCGGACGTCGTACTGGCGGCCGGTTCGATCGAACTCGCCGTGCACGGCTGGGATGTGGCGACTGCGTGCGGGGTGCGGGGAGCCATGCCCGACGACCTGGCTCTCGCGCTGTGGCAGGTGGCCCCGACGCTGGTCACCAAGGCTGACCGGCCGTGGCGATTTGCCGAGCCGGTTCCGGTTTCAGCGGGCTCGGGTACCGGCGATCGGCTGCTCGCCTTTCTCGGCCGCGTTCCCCTGTGAAGGTGCCTGCCGAGTCAAGGGCAGCTCGAACATCCCGAACACGGCGGTGTCCATGAAGTTCGCGACCTGGCTGATGCCGTCGGCCGTGACGGTGAGGACCTGGACCGTGAAAGCGTTGTACTCGCCCGTTTTCTCGTCCAGCAAATACATCGCGAAAGTGGGCTGGCCGTTCGCGCGGAGCGGGAGAATGAGGACCTTGCCCGGCTGTGCGGGACAGCGGTGGGTCAGATGGTGGGCGACATCGGTCCTACCCTGGTACCACGACGCGTACGGCGGCATTTCCCACACGATGTCCGCGGTGAAGAGGGCGATCAGTTCGGTGACGTCCTTGCGCTCGAACGCGGAAACGTAGCGATCGAGGAGTTCACGCTGCTGGGAGCTGTCCGGCTCGGCGACGGTGTCGAGGTGGGGAGCGATTTCGGCGAGTTGGGCCCTCGCGCGCTGCAAGGTGCTGTTGACGGCGGCCGTCGAGATGCCGACGGTGTCGGCGACCTCGGCAGCGCGCCATTTCAGCACGTCGCGCAGGATCAACACGGCGCGTTGCCGTTCGGGGAGATGCTGGAGCGCGGCGACGAAGGCCAACCGCACGCTCTCCCTTTCGGTGACGATGCTGGCGGGGTCGTCCTCTGTCGTCTGGGGGTCGGGCAGCGGTTCCAGCCATCGGATGTCGTGTCGTTCCGCGAGGTCGCCGCTCGGGTCGGAGCTGCCGTTGCCGAGGCCACTGGGCATGGGGCGGCGCTTGCGATTCTCTAGTGCGGTGAGACAGGTCGTCGTCGCGATGCGGTGGAGCCAGGTGCGCAGTGACGACCTGCCCTCGAAGCGGTCGTAGGCGCGCCAGGCGCGCAGGTAGGTCTCCTGCACGAGGTCTTCAGCGTCGTGAGCGGAACCGAGCATGCGGTAACAGTGTGCGAGCAGCTCCCGTCGGAACGGGTCCGCCTGGCGCAGAAACTCCTGGTCGACGGTGGTGTTGGCCATGGTTCTGTCCCTCTCGCTGCCTGTGGTTTCCATCTTGACAGAACCCACCGACGAAACCCCGAATCCAGCCGGGAGCCGGGAGCCCTGCGTATGCGCGAGTTCTGCGTTCAGGACGGCGAGATCCGCACTCAGGCGCGTGAGATCCGCGCTCAGGACGTCGAGATCCGCGTTCAGGTCGGCGAGTTCCCCATCGGCTGGTGTCAGCCGAATTGCGGGAGATCCAGCGCTGCAACTGGCTACTTTGTGTCGCCAATTAGGCGCAGTGAGTGCCAGGACCCGAGCGCGGATCTCGCCGTCCTGGGTGCGGGACTCGCGGGCGGTCACAAGGGTGGAATGAACTCCACTCGCCAGCTCCCGTCGACTTGCCCGACGGCGACCCGGTACGAAAACGTCACGCGCGAACCCTGGTTCCCAGCGGCAGGCCTTGTCGAAGCACGTTCGCCCCGGATCTCGGCAGCCTTCGGATCCCTCGGGTCTGGCAACAAGGTGACGGTGATCGCCGACGCGTTCACCTCGTCGAGTCTGGCGAGGTACGCCTTGGCGAAGTCGTCGACTTCGGCGACGGGGTAGCCGACCACTTCCGCGAGCGCCCCCGCGTCGCGCGCGTTCAAGGCCGTCGCCAGCTGGCGCTGGAGTTGTTGCGGTGAGTCCACGCCGATCTCCGGCTGACGTGCGATCTGCACGGTCACGACGGCCAGCCACACGACGACGATCGCGACAACCGCGAGGACGAACCGGTGGCGAAGCATGGTCGACACAGTAGCTTGCGGATGATATGACGCCGGGGACGTGAGCTAAGCCGTGATCATCTCCCGGCAGCACGCTGCCAAGCGCCCGGCGGCGAACGTCAATCCCTGCGCCGATAGTCCTGGCATCGTCAACTTCCTGACGGTCGTTGCCAGAATAGCTAGTTTGACCTGGGGTCGGCTGACGCCGAGCGCGGCAGGATCTGGGCCTTCCACAGTGGACATTCCGGCGCGGAATCCGATGCCGGGACACTATTCATGCAGAGCGGTGACCAGAGCGATTATCCGGTTCGGGTCGAGGCAATGGGAGGCGGTCGACAATTCCGCTGACCTCTCGATTGGCGGGAGGCGCGAAGAGTGAGCGCATGCGCAGAAATACGTGTTCCGCGCGTACCGCGGGCCAGTCCGATGGCAGGTGTTCGAGGGGAAGTCCAGGATCGGTGCGCAGCAACAGGGTCCACTCGGTGTGCATGCGGAGCTGTCGCGCCAGTATGTCCTCATCGGACGGAATGGTATCGACGCTGTCCCAGCGGGCAAGGAACTCTCGGTATCCCGCGGACAACTCGGCCAAGTCCCACGTTTCCGAGATCATTTCGTGGATATCCGTGGGATGTAGTGTTGTCGCCCGAAACGCCTTGACGTTTTCGGCGACGTCGAGGCCATCGAGCAGCCGGTCGACGTCGATCGGTCTCGGGGTGATCCAGAGTCCATTCTGTAGCGGGCCGAAACCGGCCCACGCGAGCCGCGAACGCAGTAGATGGCGGTCGGATCGCCTGGTTTCCGGAAGCGAGAAACCGAGTACGGTCCAGTGTCCGTCCCAACTGCGGTTGACGGCCTGCTTGACGCGTTCGGCCCCTTCCTCAAGCACGTTCACCGTATGCTCGGTGAGCGAGAGATAGACTCTTTTGCCTTCCCGGTGTCGTTCGAGGAGGCCGCGCCTTGTCATTCGGGAGAAGGTCGAGCGTGCCGCGTGCTCACCGACACCCACGCGAGCCAAAACGTCGATGAGACTTCCGGAATAGACGGCTTCGGTTCGGCCGAGGAAATGGGCGGCGAAGAAGTTGAGCAACAGCGCCTGAGGGCGCTGCCATGTCGCGCCGGCAGGGTCCGCTTCGTCGTCGGCGTGCATTCGTCCTCCCAGCCGATGTCCTCCACCTGTGACTTCAATCGTAAGACAACGTCGACGGGGCAGGTCGCCGGTAGGCGGTTGCCCGCTGAGCAAGATGGTCATTGTTGTGGTGATCGTTGCTTGGCTGCCGAAGTTGACTTTGATTGTCGCGCTCGTGTGCGACGAGATCGGGTGCGAGTTCTTGAACACGGAACTCGGTAGCACAGATGCAGCACTCGCCGTCCTGAGTGCAGAACTCGGCGTCCTGAACGGGGGACTCGCGCAACGGAACGGGAACGGGGACGGCTGGGGCTCAGTGGTCAGGTGGTCAGCGTCACCAGGGTGTCCAGTCCGGAAAGCTGGATCACCTTCTGGGTCGGAGAGCCTGGCGGGACCATCAGTTCGCACGACGTTTGCAGCAGCCGCAACCTGTCGGCCAGCGCGAACAGGATGCGCAGGCCCGCACTGTCGATGTAGTCAAGGCCGCTGAGGTCGATCCGTACCGCGGTGACGCGATTGCTGATCGAGGCGAACAGTCGATCCCGCACCACGGCGGAATTCGAAAGGTCGATCTCGCCACTGATCGCGAGGTCGACTCGTTCGGCAGCGTGATCGCGGATCTCGACGTGTGCCGTCGTCACGAGAGCGCCTCGCTTTCCGGTGTCGTCGGGGAGTGGTCGGATCCGGTGATCGGCAAGGTTTTCCTGCCATGCTCACCGGTCGCATCGGACAGCGGCTCAGATGATGTCACCTCGGGCGGCGCCGCGTCCTGTGACGCGACCCCAGAAGCGGACACCCCCGACCCCGTCCGGGGCAGCGCTCCGGACGGCCCCCCTGATTCCTCCGCCCTCGCGGCGAGTCGTCTGCGGATGTGCGCCGTCGTGCCCTTCGCCGTGTGTTCGAAGCGCAGGTCGTCGGCGAGTTTGCGCATGAGTTCGGTGCCCTTGCCGCGATTCCTGCCGCGCGGCTCGCGCCACGTTCCCTCGTCGCTCACGGTGACGAGCACATCGGGGGCACGCCGTTCGAGCCGGATCCGGACGGTGCCACCGACAGGACCGTAGGCGTGCTCGATCGCGTTGGCGCAGGCTTCGCCGACGACGACCAGCAATTCGCCCACCTCATTCTCGTCGGCACCGGCCGACGGCAGCCAACGGCGCAACGCGGCTCTGACCTCCGCGAGCGACTGCGGCACCGCGTCAATCTCGAAGTCGAGCACGGGCAGTTCTCGCGCACGGATGGCCAGCACCGCGACGTCGTCTTCGTTGCGCTCGCTGCCCAGCAGTCCCGCGAGCACCGCCGAGCACAGCTCATCTGCGGTCTCTCCGCTGAAACAGTCAGCCAGCAGCGCGAGTCCTTCACTCAACGACCGGTTTCGTCGTTCGACGAGGCCGTCCGTGTAGAAGAGGACGAGCGTTTCGAGTGGGACGTCGATGATGGTGGTTCGCCGCCGCAGCGCTCCTGAGCCGTAGCCGACCGGAGGGTCGACCGGGACGTCGGCGGGTGCTGGAGGCCCCTGCGGCGGTGCGACGACGGGACTCAGGTGTCCGGCGAGCGAAATGTGCATGCGCCGTAACGTCGGCTCCCACATGGCGTAGGCGATGGTTGCCATCGTGTCCGGTTCGAATGTCCTGATGTGCCTGTCGAGCTTCGTCAGCACTTCACTGGGGTCACGGGATTCGAGCGCGTAGGCCCTTGTGGCTGTCCGAAGTCTGCTCATGACGGTCGCCGCCGCGAGCCCTCTTCCCACGACATCACCGATGGCGACGCACAACCAGCCGGAAGGCAGAGTGAAAACGTCGTACCAGTCTCCGCTGATGTCGCCGCCGTCGCCGGGTGCGTAGCGGGCGGCGAGTTCGAGCCCAGGAACATCGGGTAGTCGTGCGGGAAGCAGCGAGCGTTGTAGTGCCGATGCGGCGGCCTTCTCGACCCGGGTCAGCTTGGCGTGCGTGCTGAGCGCCACCCGGTCGGCCGCAAGGCGCAGCAGGTGCAGGTCCTGATCAGTGAAGCCGACCCTCTTGACGGCGCCGACATGAAGCACGCCGAGCAGTTCGCCGCCGGTGATCAGTGGTACCCCGGCGAGTGAGCGTATTCCCTTCCGCCACAGGAGCGGATTGATGACGGTCGTGGAATCCACCTGGTCGATCGTCAGTGCCTGCCTTGTCGCGGCGATCTTGCCCGCGAAGCCTTCGCCGACACCGATTCGGAAGCCTTGGCGTACTTCTTCTTCGATTCCCGACGATGCGGTGGCTACGAGATGACGACCGTCGCGGTCGAGCAGCAGTACGGTCGCGGTGTCGGCTCTGAGAATGCTCCTGACGCGTTCGAGCAGTTGGTGGAGTAGTTCCTCGACATCGAGTTCGCCGAGTGTGGTGTCCGTAATGGCTTCGATGCGGCGCAACCGGTCTTCGGCGTCGTCGGAATCGACCGACTTCGGCATGTGGCGAGCATAGCCGGGCAGCCACGGTCCGGCAGTGCTCATGGTGATGGCCTGGGATTTCCCACGAAGACTTGGCACGGGGTGAACCGAAACGACATGATCATCGACGTGGTGGCTACGCGATACGAGAACATCGAGGCATTCGACGGCGGGAACTTCGACGCCTATTGGGCCGTACCCGATTCGACGCCGGGCGCGGGGATCGTCCTGCTTCAGGAAGTCTTCGGTATCAACGACAACATGCGACAGTTGGCCGCTGAACTGGCCGGTCATGGCTACGTGACCGTCGTTCCCGACATGTTCTGGCGGCTCCAGCGCGGCTTCGAGAGCAAGGACGAGTCGGGAATCCAGGAGGGAATGGGGCTCGCGCAGCGACTGGACTTCACAGCGGCCGTCGCGGACATGACCGCCACGATGAGGGCGCTCAGGGCGATGCCGGAGTGCGATGGCCGGGTCGGTGCTGCCGGCTTCTGTCTCGGCGGCACGCTCGCATACCTCTTCGCGACGTCGGTGCGCGACGAGGGGCGCGGCCCGGACGCCGTCGTCTCCTACTACGGCTCCGCTGTGCACGCGATGCTGGAGAAGGTGGGCGACATCGACTGTCCGATGCTGTTCCACTATGGCGACGCCGATCCCTACATTTCCACTGAGCAGATCGCCGCCGTGGAAGCGGCCGTCGCGGGAAGGCCGGACATCGCGGTGCACCACTACGATGCGGGGCACGCGTTCTCGAACTTCGACGCACCGTCCTTCTATCAGCGTGATGCCGCTGATCTCGCGTGGGGAAGGACCCTTGCTTTCTTCGACGATCGGTTGTCGGGCTAAAGCCGGGGCCGGTCGGTGGCCAAGAGCGGTTCGAAGAGATCGCCGATGTCCCTGACGCGTTCGAGCACGTCGTCAGCGGTGAAAACAAGGTCGTCGGGGCGCTCGCACGTCTGGACCTCGTCCCAGTCGAGCGGGGTCGAAACGGTGGGGAGCGCGCGGGCTCGAAGCGAATAGGGCGCCACGGTGGTCTTCTGGGTGTTGTTCTGGCTCCAGTCGATGAATACCTTGCGGGGCCGCAGGTTTCTGGCCATGCGCGAGGTGACGAGCCCGGGATCGTCCTGTTCCAGCTTTTCGGCCAGCTCCTTGGCGTAGGTCCTCGTCCGGTCGGCCGAGCCGACGGTGACCGGAGAGTAGAGCTGCATGCCCTTCGATCCGCTCGTCTTGGGGTATACGGTGAGCCCATCGGCTTCGAGTGCTTCGCGAAGTCGTGCCGCGACGGTGCAGCATTCCACGATGGTGGCCGGTGGTCCTGGGTCGAGGTCGAAGACGAGAAGGTCGGGATCCCGCTTTCCGTCACGAGGGCCGACAGTCCATTGTGGAATATGCAGTTCGAGGCTGGCGAGCTGCGCTGCCCACACCAACGTCGGCAGGTCCTGGACGAGCGCGTAGTCCGCCGACTCGGCGCCGCGTGAGCTGCCGGGAGTCTCGATGCGGACAGTGCGCACCCAGTCGGGCGCGTGCCGTGAGACGTTCTTCTCGAAGAACGAGGTCGCTTCGACGCCGTTGGGATAGCGCTTCAAGGTCAGGGGTCTGTCCCGTACGTGCGGAAGCAGTACGGGCGCGATGCGCGCGTAGTAGTCGATGACCTCGCCCTTGGTGAATCCCACCTCCGGGTACAGGATTTTGTCCAAGTTGGATAGTCGGAGCCTGCGGCCTTCGATGTCGACGAGGGAGTCCGTCATGTGTGGTCACCACGATCTTCCCAATGGGGAACCTCGGCGGGGTCGAGGTCGGGTCGCAGGCCGCGCCAAGCCGGAGCCCGCAGCCTTCCCTCCTCCGTCCAATCCTTGAAGACGACCTCGGCGACCAGCGTGGGCGCGACCCACCTCGCGCCCTTGGCCCGCTCTTTCGGTACTTCGTTGCCGAACGGGGAACTGTCCTGTTCGGACCGGCTGAGGGTGGCGAGCAGATCGCGAAGCATTCCCTCGGTGAACCCGGTTCCGACCTGGCCGACGTAGCGAAGACCTTCGGCGGAGGGCGCCCCGAGCATCAGCGAGCCGAACGTACCGGCCCGCTTGCCTTCACCTGGCCGCCAGCCGCCGACGATGACGTCGAGCGTCCGCAGTTCGGTGATCTTGAGCCAATCGGCGGAGCGTTGCCCCTGTTGATACGTCGAAGCGAGACGTTTCGCGATGACGCCCTCCAGTTGTTGTTCCCCTGCCGCCGCGACGACGGCCGCGCCCTCGCCGGTGAAGCTCGGCGAAAGCTGCCAGTTGGATCCTCCCAGTTCGAGTTTTTCCAGCAGTTCCCTCCGTCGCTCGTAGGGAAGCACCGTGCACGCGTGCCCTTCGAGGTGCAGCAGGTCGAAGATCAGGTAGGTGACGGGCTGGTGTTTGGCGAGCTGTTTGGCTCGCTGTTCTCCCGCGTGCATCCTCGCCTGGAGTGCCTTGAAGCTGGGCCTTCCCCCGTGCAGCGCGACGATCTCGCCGTCGAGCCAAGCCTGTGTGCTGCCGAGTTGTTCACCGACCCCGCGCAGTTCGGGATAGGTCGCCGTGATGTCGTTGCCGCTTCGCGCGAAGAGGCCGAGCCTGCCGCCCTCGATTCTGGCGAGCGCCCTGACCCCGTCCCATTTGAACTCGTAGGCCCAGTCGTCGTCCCGTTCGGCAGCGGGCAGTGATCCGCTGACCGCGAGCATGGGTTCGACGCGTTCGGGCAGGGCCGCCCAATCCGGATCGCTTGCCGGGTCCGAGCGGATCACCTGCCACTCCTCGCCACTGCGGAAGAACACGTACTTGCCGCTCACCCGTTCGCCGTGGAACACGACCGACACCTCGCGATCGGACCACTTGAGCGTTTCGTACCGTCCGCTGTCCCAGATGGTCATGCTTCCCGCGCCGTACTCGCCCTTGGGGATCTCACCCGAGAAGGTGGCGTACTCCATCGGGTGGTCCTCGGTGCGCACGGCGAGCCGGACGGTGCCGGGCGCAGGCGGGAGGCCCTTCGGCACGGCCCACGACACGAGCACTCCGCCTCGTTCCAGCCTCACGTCCCAGTGCAGTTGGCGTGCGTGATGCTCGTGGATCACGTACGTGTCGTCGGCGCCGCGTGGCTCGACCGCCTCGGAGCCGGGGAACGGTTCCGGCGTGCGGTCCGCACGTCGTTTTCGCCGGTATTCGTCGAGCTTGCGCTCCATAGGAACGGTCTACCCGATCGCGGCGCTCCGGTCACCTGGTAGCCGGGTCGGGGGAGCACGCAGTTGATCAACTGTCGGTGCCGTCGGGAAGACTGTCGCGGTCGACAAGCCGCAACGTCTCTGGAGGAATCGTCACCCATGATGGGTCGTACGCATGCGCTCACCGGCTGGTGCGCGGGGCTCGCCGTCGCCCCATTCGCCGGTATCACCACCCTGGCGCAGGCGTTGGTGTTCGCCGCGACGACAGCGGGCTTCGCGCTGTTGCCGGACCTCGATCATCCGGGTGCGCGCGCGTCGAAACTGCTCGGCCCGGTCACCGGAGGGCTGTCCTGGCTGCTGCGCAAGGCCTCGTCGGGGTTCTACCAGCTCACCAAGGGACCTCGGGACGAGAACAAGACCGGTAGCCACCGGCACCTTTCGCACACCCTGCTCTTCGCGGTGGCGCTCGGCGCGCTCACGGCGTGGGGAACGGAGGCGGGAGGGCCGTGGGCGGTTGTCGGTGTCGTCGTCTTCGGTCTCCTGCTGGCGGAGGACGCGCTCGGCGATTGGTTGCTGCCGGTCGCGGGCGGGGCCGTCGTGTGGTGGGTCTACGAGAACAGCCCTGATCCGCTCGCGGAACTCGCGCCGATCGCCGGGCAACTCGGCATCGCGGTCGCTGTCGGTTGCTTCACCCACTGCCTCGGCGACGCGCTGACCGAGGCGGGCTGTCCGTTCCTGTTCCCGCTGCCGATCGCGGGCGAGACCTGGTACGAGCTGCGGCCACCGTCCTTCCTGCGGTTTCGCACCGGGAAAGGGGTCGAGAACAAGTTCATCTTCCCTGTGTTCGCGGTTCTCGCCGTGTTGCTGATCCCCGGGGTGTGGCAGATGCTGGTCGGCTTCGTTCAGGACGTGTTCGGCGGGCAGACAGTCGAGGCCGACAGTTAGGTCGTGTCTGACAAACCCGTAGCCTGCTGCGCGGGGCCAGCGTGTCCCCTCGCCGCGTTGTCGGAAAGCCCGAGTACAACCCGGTACGAGGACGTTTCCAGTCCTACACAGCCTTGCGAGGAACCACGCTGATCCCCGCTCGCACGGCAGAGGTTCATCAGACACGACCTAGGGCGGCGGGGGACTCGCGGGAGGACAGAGGTGGACGTGCTCGGGGTGAGGGTGGCTGAGGAAGTCGTGGTGGGAGATCTCCCAGCCGTAGGCGCCGGCGTAGTGGAACTCCAGCACGTCGCCAGGTCGCACGCCGTCGACGAGCACGTCCTTGGCGAGTACGTCTTTCGGCGTGCACAGTTCGCCGACCACGGTCACCGGTTCGCCGCGAATCTCCTGCCTGGGCAGGCCGGGGTCCCAATCCTCGACCGGCCGTACGCTGAACGGATGGCTGTGCTGCCAGGAGACCGGCAGCCGAAAGTGGTGAGTTCCTCCCCTGACCAGCACGTAGTTCACGCCGTGGTTGCGCTTCACGTCCAGCACCTCGGTGCGGTAGGTCCCGCATCCGGCGACGAGATACCGCCCACACTCGAAGTCGATTTCCTCCCAGTGCTCCGGAAAGGTGCCGACCAAGTCGGAGAGCCCCTTGGTGAACCTCGGCCACGCGAACTGGGCTTCGAGATCGGCATAGTCGACCCCGATCCCACCGCCGACGTTGATCACCTCGCAGCGCAGTCCGAACGCGGCTTCCCAGGCGAGGATCCTGTCCCGGTACATCGCCAGCATGGCGAGGTGCGCTTCCGGCGAGAGGTTGTTCGACAGCGAGTGCAAATGGAACCCGGCGAGCCGCACGTTGGGGAGCGCGTCAACCGCTGCGACCGCTTCGGCGAGCCCGCTTTCCTCGATACCGAACTGGGTCGGTCTTCCGGCCATCGCCAGCGTCGCGTCAGGAAAGGGTCCGGCGAGATTGACGCGCAGCAGCACGTCGGAGACCGTGTCGGCCAGCCTCGCCTCGGCCGAGATCCGGTGGAGTTCCAGCACGCTTTCCACGTGCAACCTGGTGACCCCTGCCGCGAGCGCTTCCGCGATCTCGCTCCGCGTTTTGGCAGGCCCGCCGAACAGCACCTCGATGTCGGCCGAGACGGCACGGGCCTTGGCCAGTTCCCCGCCCGATGCCACCTCGAAGCCTGCCACCAGCGGCGCGAGGGTTCGAAGCAGCGGTGCGGCGCTGTTGGCCTTCATGGCGTAGAACATGCGACACCGGGGCGGCAGCGCGGCGACGACGGCTTTGACATGCGCTTCGAGTGCGGCCAGATCGTAGACGTACTGGCACACCGGCTCCCCGTCACGCATCGGCGAGCGGGTTCGGCACCCGGTGGAGACGCAGTTCGGTGTCGGGAAGCAACCGCCTCGTGGTGAGCTTTTCGACCGCGATCTCCGGGGTGAAGATGTCGAAGGCGGGAGGGCCGAAGCGCTGTTCGTGCTGCTTGACGACCTCGCGTACGAGGGCCCAGAAGTGTCGTTCGGGCAGGTCGTAGGCAGCGGAGAGGAAGATCGCCAGCTCGCCCATGTTGATGAAGAAGAACGCGTCGAGTACGAAGTCGGCGACGAGCAGGGGATCGTCGGTCTCGACGAAGGAGTTGCGGTTCTCGTGGTGTCCCGGCGTTGCCCGGAGCACGGGACAGCGAGCCGGATCGGCAAGGTGTGCGCGGGAGAATCGGATGCCGTCGTGGAAATCCCGTAGCGCGACCCTCGTCGGCATCCCTTGCGAGTGCAGCAGCACCATGTTCTGTGCGTGTGCTTCGAGCGCGACGCCGTGCCGGGTGAGCAGGTGCACGACCGGAAGTACGGCGACGTCGATCAGCTGTCGTAGCCACGGAACGAGTCCGTGCCTGCTCACCCACGGTTCGATGAGCGGCGTGCCGTCGACGTCGCGTGCGGTGAGGCCGGTGAAGGGGACCGCTTCCTCGCCGGGATCGAGCAGGGGCGGCAGGCTTTCCCGCCAGATACAGGCCAGCGTCCCGTAGGTGCCGGGGTTGCCGTGCTGTGACACCGAGGTGCCGACGAACTCGCCGAGCAGGAGGGGCCGCGATTCGTCACGCAGAAAGGGATCGCTGTCGCGAATGCCGCGCAACCAGTTCGAGATGAGCGGCGCGTTGTGCACGGTGTGTGGAGCGAGCACCCTGCTCGTGGAGGTGTTGACGAGTGACATCGCGAGTTTGAGGTTCGGCCGCCGCGGCGAGTCGAGGCAGGCAAGCGTGCGGATGGACTGCTGTGGCAGGAAACGGTCGGAGTCCTCACCGAGCACGACCATCCTGTCGTCGTGCAGCCATTCGGCGTAGGTCGTCACGACGTGCTCGCGCCATTGCCACGGGTGAACGGGCAGGGCCACGTAATCCTCGGGCGGCTCGATGCCTTGCGGAGCAGAAAAATCGGGCTTTGCCGAGCGGCTCGTCTCAGCCAGCTCGTCACGAACCGCGATCCACAGTGGCCGAACGGGGTTGCGGAATTCTGGTCCGTAGGCGAGATTGTCGGCGATGTCGAATCCGACTCGGGATTTGTAGGCCGGGTGATAGCGGTGGCCGTCGGTGATCAGACCTTCGAGCGCGTCGAATCCGGTCCCGATCAGCGATTCAGCTCGCTGGTGTCGCGCGACGGTGTCCTTGACGAGGGTCTCGTCGAGTTCCCTCGTGAACCTGGTGAGGTGGTCTGCTCGCGCGTCGAGGCAGTCGGCGATTTCGCTGAGGAACAGGGCGATCGAGGTGGGTTCCTCGCCGTCCCGCAGCAGGTTCTCGACGGCGACCCTCGCGAACCCGTACCGTCGCTTCGCGGTGAACGTGTAACGAACGCCCGCCTTGCCGACGATGGTCGAATCGTCGGTGGTGCGTACCGCGTTCTCGTACAACAGTGATTCGAGGAGCTGGCGGAAGATCCTGCGCCGGACGGTGGAAAGGTGCGGCGAGGCCAGCGCTTGCCGCACGAGGGCATCAGTGGTTTCCGTCGTATTCGCGGTCATCGTGGCTCCCACAGTGGGTTGGGGATGGCGACATAGCTTGGCCGTTCGCCTCTTCCGGCGAACCGGCTCGTCAGGTTGGCCTTCGCAGGAAGCTCCCTTGTGGACAGCAATTCTTCCGCTTCTTCCCATTCGGAAAGGCAGTTCCTCGCTTCCTGCCACAACCTGCGCTCGGTTACTCCTGAGTGGCTGGCGAGTACGTGGATGAGGTGCCCGAGCTGGCCGGTCACTGCGTGATAGGTGAGCCTTCGTACGGCGTGTTCTCTCGAACAGCGCAATGGACTGTCGGCGGCGAGTCCTTCCGCGGCCTTTCCCTCCGAGCTGATGGCGGCGCCTTCGAGGTCGCGCAACCATACCGTGTTCGGCCAGCCGTCTTTCGTGGTCAGCAACGTGTTCTGTGCATGCGCCTCGAAAACGATGCCGCAGTCGGCGAAGAGCCGGAGCTGCGGCTTGAGCATGATCCCGAGATATTCGCGCAGCCATTCGAGAACGTCCCCAGCCCGCAGTATTTCGCGCATCAGCTCAGGTGGATTCTCCAGCAGCCCGCCGATGACGCGGGGTGATTCACCGTTGTGTGCGAAGGGGTTGTCCCGGTACAGCACGCCGAGGTCGGCGCGCAGCTCATCGGTGGCGGGGCCGATCGTGCGGGAACCGGTTTCGAGAAGGACCGAGAAGCCGGGAAAGCGGGGCAGCGTCGCCACGATCGCGGCGGCCTCCGTTGCTCTGCGCAGGTGCTCGCCGGGATTCGTTCGGACGAAGTTCGTGATGCGGACGTGCAGCGGGAGTTTCCACGCGGTGGGGAACGTAGGGTCGCAGACGGTCCGCACCGAGGACATGGGATACACCGGCCGGCCGAGCGGGCCGAGTGGGCGCACGACGTCGGCCGCGATGAGCCCGCGCAGCGCTCCGGAGCCGATCAGGTGCCCGGCCTGCCAAGGATGCGCGGGAATGAGCGTGTATCCGTCCGGTGTGGACTCGGCGACCTCGTCGGGAACCCAGTCGGCCTCGGTGATCCTGACCTCTTCGACCGCTTCGTCAGCGACGGCGAAGTAGTGGAGAGTGAACATAGTGCCGAGTTCGGGGGCGTACCGCGCCAGATCGGCCTCGGTGAAGCCCTCAGCGCTTTTCGGCGTGGGATGGAACGGGTGGCCGAGACGCAGCGACTGTTCCGCCTTCCGCGTCACCTCGTGTGGCGTGCCGGAGAAGTTCGTCGCCGGGTTGCCGAGATAACGCGCGGTCCTGGCGATGCTGTTGCCGATCTGCCTCTCCAGTTCGGTGACCCCCGCGAAGCCGGTCGTCGCGGCGAGTTCGCTGAGAATCGCCGTGACGAGCCGATCGTGACCGGGGGCGGTCTGCGGGCCGTAGCGATGGTGACCGGACGGGCTCCGCTCGACGATGTCGACGATCAACTGCTCGCCGGTGTGCGTGAGCGTGATCCGGAATTCTCCGGTTGGCACGTCGAATTGCCGCGTTTCCCGCAGGTAACAGTTGAGCAGCCGCCGCCGAGCCTCCTGTCTCGCCAGCTCGAACGCGCTCACAGCAACGGATTCGGCACCGTCCCGCTCTCCGCGGGCATGCTCACTCCACCGCTGCGCCCCCTGCGCAGCAGCGGACCGAGTACCTTGCGGCTCGGCCAGGTCGGAGACGACAACAGGTGCCAGGCCACCTCCGACGGCAACTCCATCCGGTCGAGGCAGTCCGTCAGCGCGGCGCGAAGTGTGTGCCACAGGGTCCTCTCCGTGATGCCGTGGGTGCGCGACAACGCGTCCGCGATGCCGTGGAGGTTGACTTGGAAACCGAGTGTTTGCAGGTAGCCAAGTAGCTCGCCGGGGGTGTCGAGCAGTAGTGACTGCCGCGCGCCTTCCCTCACCCGGTAGCCGGGCTCCGGCAGCCCGACCGATCGCATCCACCGTGGACATACGCGGAGCGTGTCGTGGTCGCGGAGCACGAACCGGTGAGGCAGCCCGCCTTTCAGCGTCACCGCGACGTTTTGGCCGTGTAGTTCGGGAAGCACGCCGTACCGAAGGAAGCCGAGTCCGATCTCGCAGAAGCCGCGAGTGAGTTCGCGGAAGAAGTCGAGCGGATCCGCCTCCAGCGTGGTGCGCGTGCTCGCGAACGCGGCCATGGGAACGGCCTCCTCGGAGCCGACTGGGTAGCGGCGAACCTGGGCGGCGAGATGACCTGGCCGGTCGGCGAACTCCGGTTCGGCGATGCCGCACCAGCTACCTTCCTTGCACACGAGCACCTTCTCGCGCAGCGCGGGGTCGCGGTCGAGAACGGCCGACATGGTGCGCTCGGCGCGGTCCCCGTTGTCGAGGTAACGAGGAGGCAGCAATCTGGCCGCGCCGAGCGTCACGACCCCGAGCGGGAGCTTGACGTGAATTCCGGGGTCGGCTGTGGCAAGCGTCCGCACCGACGCGGTGGGAAAGAACGTGCCGAGTCCTGTGGCCAGCGGCACGATCAGCCCGTCGTCGATCTCGCTCGCGAATTGCCGTGGCAGCACGTGCTCGTACTGCCACGGGTGCACGGGGAGCGCGTGGAAGCCGGGCTTCGCGCGTACTCGGTCGAGGTCGGAGCGGGTGAGCACCGCGGAGGCGAGGTTGCGGTCACCGCCGCCGAACCTGAGCAGTTCGGTGCGCACGCCGACCCAGTCGAGGCCGAGCGGTGACCGTCGCATCGGACCGTATTCGGCGAGTTCGGTGCCGGTCCAGCCGACGACCGCCTTCGAGGTCGGATGAAAAGGGCGGTTGCGCAGTGCCGCGAGCCGTTCGCCCTGGCGGGAGCCGAGCGGTTCCTCGACATGGGCGCCGTGCAGTACTTCGGAGTGCTCGACCGCCGTTCTCAAGTCGTCGGCGACCTGGTCGAGATAGGGCTCGCCCGCGCCGACCGTTCGCAGCAGTTCCCATGGTGAGAGGGGCTTCTCGCCATGCAGCACCGGACCGCCCGCGTACCGGTAGGGCTGGAGCCCTTCGCAGGACCGCACCTTCACTCTCACGTCGCCGATCCGCAGCCAATCTCCGGTTCGCTCGGCTTCACCGAACCCGAACAACCGTTCCTGGATGAGCGAGTCGACGAGATCGGCCATCACGGCTAGTACAGGTTCAGCCATGTTCCGGCACCCGCCGCCGTCGCCCTCGCGTACAACTCGGCGGCACACGCGATGTCCTCCACGGCCATGCCCATCGGGTTGAGCAGGATGATCTCGTCGTCGTTCTCCCTGCCCGGTTTCGCGCCGGTGAGCACCTCGCCCAGTTCGGCGTGCAATCGCTCGCGGGAGAACCGGCCTTCGACGACGAGTTGATTGATGATCTTGCGTTCCCTGTTGCTCTGTTCCCAGTCGTCGACGACGACCTTGTCGGCGTTGAGGAAGACCTCCTTGTGTACGTCCATGATGGACACATTGCACACCAGGGTCCCGCGATCGAGCCAGGAGAAAGGGAGGTAGGGCTTGTCGGTGACGGTACACGTGACGACGACATCGCCTGCCATGACTGCTTTTTCCGCACTCGCGGCGATCCTGATCTCTGCACCGGTGCCGACCTGTTCCGCCGTCGCTCGCGCGGCTTCCGGGTTCAGGTCGTAGAGGTGCACGGTGCTGATCCGAGGGAACTGCTGGAGCAGTGCGGTGAGCTGTGTTCGCCCGATCAGTCCACAGCCGACGATGGCGACATCGGTGAAGCCCTGCCTTCCGAGGTGCTTCGCGGCGAGGCAGGTCACCGCCGCCGTTCGCCAGGCGCTGATCAGCCCTGCTTCCATGATGGAGACGGGGAAGTTGGTTTCCGGGTCGTTGAGCACGATGAGCCCGCTCGCTCTTTCTCTTCCTGCTGAGGGATTGTCGTGCTTGCTGCCGATCCACTTGAGACCGGAGATTCCGGGATCACCGACGTGAGCCGGCATCGCGATGATGCGATCGGCGATGTGACCCTTGTCGCCGACGCGTAGATACGGTTTGAGCGGCTGCACCGTCTTTCCCGCCGCGTGCTCGATCAGCGCGGAGCGCAATGCGGTGACGTACAGCTCGGAATGGTCGCCGCCGAGCGCGGCGATGTCGGAACGCGTCAGGTACAACAGGGCGGGGTTCACGAGTGTGCTCCTCGTCGGGTGCTTCTACGGGCGAGCGCCGCGGTCAGCCATTCGTCGTCGTAGACGAGATCGAGGTACCGGTCGCCACGATCGGGAAAGATCGCCAGCACCCTGCACGGCCTCGGCAGTGAAGGCAGCTTTCTCGCGATCGCCGCGACGACGGACCCGGTAGAGCCGCCCGCGAAGATTCCTTCGGTGGCAAGCAGTTTCCCGCACGCTTCGGCCGCTTCCGCGTCGTCGACGCGCACGACGTCGTCGATCTCGGCGGGACAGCACAGCTCGGGAACCCTGCTCGAACCGATGCCCGGTATGTCGCGCCTGCCGGGAGTGCCGCCGAACAACACGGATCCGACGGCGTCGACGGCGATGACCTTGAGCTCGGGAAACCGTTCCCTGAGGCGGCGAGCGCAACCCAGGATGCTCCCCGTGGTGCTCACCGCGGCGAACAGGTATCCCGGTGGACGCACCAGCTGGTTCGCGAGTTCGGCCCCCGTGCCGTGGTAGTAGGCAAGCCAGTTGCGATCGTTGGCGTACTGGTTGACCCAGATGGCTTCCGGGTGCGCGGCGACCAGTTCCCCTACCCTTCGGATGCGGCTCGTCAGATAGCCGCCTGCGGCGTCCTCTTCGGTGACGAGTTCGACGTCAGCGCCGAGTTTGCGCAGTAACAGGAGGTTCGCGGTCGTCGTCTTCGGGTCGACGACGCAGGTGAACCGCAGGCCGTGTACGCGGGCCGCCATCGCGAGCGCGATCCCGAAGTTGCCGGAACTGCTCTCGATGAGCCGGTCGCCCGGCTTGATGGAGCCTTCGGCGAGCCCGGTCTCCACGATGTAGCGGGCCGTGCGGTCCTTCATGCTCCCGCCGGGGTTCATGAGTTCGAGCTTGGCGATCACCTCGACGCCGTGATCGGGGAAAAGCCTGTTGAGCGCGACGACAGGGGTGTTGCCGACGCAGTCGAAAACGGAGTCGCCGATCGACTCGGCCACGGACGAAGCTGTTGTCACTTGGCTCCTCGACTGGGCGCTGTGAGTAAGGCAAGTCTTACCTTACTCACAGCGCCACTGTCGATGAACGGTTGGCCACCAACCGTGACCGAATGGGCTATCGGCGACCGCTACGAGCGAGGACGCATGCCCTCGAAGGCGATTCTCGCGACGGTATCCGCGATGTCCGTATCGCCGCGTTTCGGCCGATACCACTCGATGAGCGAGTTGACCATGCCGAACAGCAGGCGGGCCGTGATCGCGGGATCGACGTCGGGCCTGATGTCCCCTTCGCTCTCAGCCATGGCGACGAGGTCGGCGACGATGCGGTCGAATTCGCGCCTTCGCGCCAGCGCGTCGCGCTCGACCTTCGTGTTGCCGCGGACCCGTAGCAACAGTGTCACGAAAGGCAACCGGTCGACGAGTACCGCGACGCTGCCCCTGACAAGGAACTCCAGCCGCTCGATGGCGGGGCCCGCCAGCTTCTCCGCCTCCTCGGCGACGCCGAACAGGCCGTCGAGTGCCCTGTCGACGGCAAGCCTCAGCAGCTCCTGCTTGCTGGGAACGTGGTGGTAGATGGCCGACTTCGTGATGCCGAGTTTCCTGGCGAGGTCTTCCATGCTCGTGCCGTCGTAGCCGCGTTCGTTGAACAGCTTCACCGCGACTCGCAACACGGATTCGAGGTCGTATCCCGGCCTTCCTCTTCGGCCTGCCTTCGTGTGCGGTGCGGTGGTCATGGGTTTCAGTATCTCAAGCGCCGCGTTGGTCGATGACGCGGCGCATCTTGCCGACCGACCGTTCCAGGGTGTCGGGGTCGGCGACGGTGACGTCCACTGTCACCCCGATGCTGTCCCTGACCGCCGCGACGATCTCCGTCGCCGCCACACTCCTTCGGTCGGTCGTCGTGCTCGGTTCCGCCTCGACGTGCACGGTCAACTGATCCAGCCGGTCCTTTTTGGATAGCACGAGCTGGAAATGCGGAGAAAGACCATCGACCCTGAGCACGATCTCCTCGATCTGGGTCGGAAAGAGATTGACGCCGCGGAGGATGATCAGGTCGTCGGAACGGCCGGTGACCTTCTCCATCCTCCGGTGCGCCGGTCTCGCCGTTCCCGGCCGCAGCCGGGTGAGATCCCTGGTGCGGTAACGGATGATGGGCAGCGCCTGCTTGGTCAGCGAGGTGAACACCAGTTCGCCGTGCTCGCCGTCGGCGAGTGTCCCGTTGTCGATCGGGTCGATGATTTCCGGGAGGAAATGATCCTCCCAGATGTGCAGGCCATCCTTCGTCTCGACGCATTCCTGCGCGACTCCCGGCCCCATCACCTCCGAAAGCCCATAGATGTCGACGGCGTCGATGTTCATCCGCTGCTCGATCTCGGCCCGCATCTGTTCCGTCCACGGCTCCGCGCCGAGAATCCCGACCCTGACCGAACTGGTAGCGGGATCGATGCCCTGTCGCTCGAACTCGTCGAGGATCGTCAGCAGGTAGGAGGGTGTCACCATGATGACGTCGGGCCGGAGGTCGGCGATCAGCCGCACCTGCCTCGCCGTCATCCCGCCGGAGGCCGGAATCACCGTGCAGCCGAGCTCTTCCGCTCCGTAGTGCGCGCCCAGTCCACCGGTGAACAAGCCGTACCCATAGGAAACCTGCACGATGTCGCCTTGCCTGCCACCGGCCGCGCGGATCGAGCGCGCGACGAGTCCCGCCCAGTTGTCCAGATCGGACCGCGTGTAGCCGACGACTGTCGGCTGCCCCGTCGTTCCACTTGAAGCGTGAATCCTGGCGACGTCCCTTCGCGGGACGGCGAACATGCCGTAAGGGTAGTTCTGTCTGAGGTCGTTCTTCGTCGTGCAGGGGAACTTCACGATGTCGTCGAGTGTCTTGCAGTCGTCGGGATGGACGCCGGACTCGGTGAACTTCTTCCGGTACCACTCGACGTTGTCGTAGGCGTGCCGGAGTGTCCATTGCAGACGAGTGAGCTGTAGTGCCCTCAGCTCGTCGACGCTGAGATTTTCCTCCGGTGCTGACGGTACTGACGGTGCTTTCATCGGGGTTCCTTGGCTATGACCCGGCTTCGCCCTCTGAACTCTGCTATCACCGTGCCGGCTCTGCGTACGGTCACGTCGTAGATGCCGTTGCGGCCGAAGCGGGTTCGTTCCTCGGCCGTCGCGACGAGGTGGTCGCCGCGCTTGGCTGAGGCCACGAAGGAGATCTCGGCTCCAGCGGCGACCGTCGCGGGACCGTGGCTGTTGCAGGCGCAGGCGAACGTGGTGTCGGCGAGCAGGAACACGTATCCGCCGTGGGCGATGTCGTGGCCGTTGACCATGGTTTTGGTGACCGTCATCTTGGCGACCGCGCGGCCGTTTCCGGCCTCAAGCAGCACAATGCCGAGGGCGCGAGACGCCGCGTCGACGGCGAACATGTCATGAGCCGCGTTGCTTGCCACCGCTCCACCCTTGCCAAACCGACCGAATGGACGGTTAATACTGAGTTCGTCGCGGCGGCGGTGTCAAGGGAGACGGCGTCGGCCGAGGTGGAACTCGCCAGGCTGCCCAGAAGGCGCACCTTGAACTTCATCAACGGCCTCGCCCGCCTCTCTCTCCACTGGAGGGTCACTTGACACCGTTGCTCTCCACCGGCCGCACCCCTACGATGAATTACTGAACGTGCGGTTGGTAATTCAGGTGAGGTCGTTGACGAGGAGGTCAACCCCATGAGCGTGCTGCGTAGCTATGTCGCGGGCGGCTGGCGAAGCCCGAGCGAGGAGGGTGCGCCCCTGCGTGACGCGGTCACTGGGGAATACGTCGCCAGTGTCTCCTCGGCAGGCATCGACATGGCCGGCGCGCTCGCTCACGGCAGGGCCGTCGGTGGCCCCTCGCTGCGCGAGCTGACTTTCCACCAGCGCGCGGCACTGCTGAAGGCACTCGGCTCGCACCTGAGGGAACACCGTGACGAGCTGTACGCGCTGTCGGCGAGGACGGGCGCGACACTCGGCGACTCCAAGTTCGACGTCGACGGCGGTATCGGGGTGCTGCTCGCCTACGCGAGCAAAGGCAAGCGCGAACTGCCCAACGACACCTACTACGTCGAGGGCGACGTCGAGCCGCTGAGCAAGCGAGGGACCTTCGTCGGCCAGCACGTTCTGACCCCGCTGCACGGCGTCGCCATCCAGATCAACGCCTTCAACTTCCCGGTGTGGGGCCCGCTCGAAAAGCTCGCGCCCGCCGTGCTGGCCGGGGTTCCGAGCCTGGTCAAACCCGCGAGCCAGACCGCCTATCTCACCGCGAGGCTGTTCGAGCTGATCGTCGAATCCGGCCTGCTTCCCGATGGCTCCGTGCAGCTCGTGTGCGGGAGCGCGGGCGACCTGCTCGACCACGTCACCCCGCAGGATCTGGTTTCCTTCACCGGTTCCGCTTCGACCGCCCAGAAGCTGCGCGCTCATCCCGCCATCGTGCGCAACGCGACGCGGTTCAACGCGGAGGCCGACTCGCTCAACCTTTCCGTGCTCGGACCCGATGCCGTCGCGGGTACTCCGGAGTTCGACCTCTTCGTCAAGCAGCTCGTCACCGAGATGACGGTCAAGGCGGGCCAGAAATGCACGGCCATCCGCAGGGCGTTCGTGCCTGCCGAGTCGGCCGACGACGTCGCGGGCGCCGTCGCGGAAAAGCTCGCAGGGATCACGATCGGCAACCCGGCCAACCCCGAGGTCCGCATGGGCGCGCTGGCAGGGCTCGAACAGCGCGAGGAGGTGCGCCGGTCGCTGAAAGCGTTGCTGGCCGCGGGAAAGGTGGTGTACGGCGACCCCGACCGGGTCGAGGTCGTCGACGCCGATCCCGAACGCGGTGCCTTCCTCTCGCCGGTGCTGTTGCGCGCGGACGATCCGGAGAGGGCGGAGCCGCACGAGGTCGAGGCGTTCGGCCCCGTCGCGACGCTGCTGCCCTACTCCTCGACCGGCCAGCTCGTCGAGCTGGCCGCGAAGGGCAACGGCAGCCTCGCCGGATCGGTCGTCACGGGCGACGCGGGCTTCGCGAGGGACGTCGTACTCGGGGTGGCGCCGTGGCACGGCAGGCTGCTCGTGCTCGACACCGAGGACGCCAAGGAATCGACCGGCCATGGCTCGCCGCTTCCCGCGCTCGTGCACGGCGGACCGGGAAGGGCAGGTGGTGGCGAGGAACTTGGCGGCATGCGGTCCGTGCTGCATCACCTGCAACGCACCGCAGTGCAGGCGAGCCCGGCGATGCTGTCCGGTATCACCGGAAGGTGGGTTCAGGGTGCGCCGAGGAACGCCGACACCCACCCGTTCCGCAAAGCGTTGTCGCGACTGCGGATCGGCGATTCCGTCGTCGCGGGGCCGCGCACCGTCACGGCCGAGGACGTCGCGCACTTCGCCGAATTCACCGGCGACACCTTCTACGCGCACACCGACAACGCGGCGGCGGAGGCGAACCCGCTGTTCGGCGGAATCGTCGCGCACGGCTACCTCGTCGTCTCCTTCGCCGCCGGTCTCTTCGTCGCACCGGAACCGGGACCGGTTCTCGCCAACTACGGGCTGGAGAATCTGCGGTTCCTCACTCCCGTCAAGCCGGGTGACGCGCTCACCGTGACCCTCACCGCGAAGCAGATCACCCCGAGGGAGAACGCCGACTACGGCGAGGTGCGCTGGGACGCCGACGTCACCAACGGCGAAGGCGAGTCCGTCGCGAAGTACGACGTGCTGACCCTTGTCGCCAAGGAGGACAGCGCATGACGGCGACTGTGTCCGACCCCGATCTCGAAGGACAATTCGAGAGCACCATCGCGCGCGACCAGCGGATCGAGCCGAGGGACTGGGTGCCTGCCGACTACCGCAAGACGATGATCAGGATGATCGCGCAGCATGCGCACTCCGAGATCATCGGCATGCAGCCGGAGGGCAACTGGATCACGAGGGCGCCTTCGTTGCGCCGCAAGGCGATCCTGCTCGCCAAGGTCCAGGACGAGGCCGGTCACGGGCTCTACCTGTACTCGGCGGCCGAAACCCTCGGCGCCGATCGCACGGAGCTGACGGAAAACCTGATCGAGGGCAAGCAGAAGTACTCCTCGATCTTCAACTATCCGACGCTGACCTTCGCCGACGTGGGCGTCATCGGCTGGCTCGTCGACGGAGCCGCGATCTGCAACCAGGTTCCGCTGTGCCGCAGTTCCTACGGGCCGTACGCGAGAGCGATGATCCGGATCTGCAAGGAGGAATCGTTCCATCAGCGGCAGGGATACGAGCTGTTGCTGACGATGATGAAGGGAACTCCGGCGCAGCGAAAAATGGTGCAGGAGGCGACGGACCGCTGGTGGTGGCCTTCGTTGATGATGTTCGGTCCTCCCGACGCCGATTCCTCGCACACCGCGCAGTCCATGGCCTGGAAGATCAAGCGGCACACCAACGACGAGCTTCGGCAACGATTTGTCGACATGAGTGTTCCCCAGGCCGAAGCGCTTGGTGTGACGCTGCCCGACCCCGAGCTGAAATGGAACGCCGAGCGCGGGCACCACGATTTCGGCGAGATCGACTGGTCGGAGTTCAAGGCCGTCGTCTCCGGCAATGGCCCGTGCAACGCGCAGCGAACGGCTCACCGGAAGAAGGCGCACGAGCAGGGAGCGTGGGTGCGCGAGGCAGCAGCGGCCTATGCCGCCAAGCGAGCGGGAGGGGACGACGATGCCCGGTAACGAGTCGGCCGGTGCTTGGTCGCTCTATGAGGTCTTCGTACGCGGCAAGCGCGGGCTGAACCACGTACACGTCGGTTCCGTGCACGCGGCCGACGCCGACATGGCTCTCCACAACGCGAGGGACCTCTACACGCGGCGCAACGAGGGCGTGAGCATCTGGGTGGTGCGAGCCGCCGACATCACTGCCTCCAGCCCCGACGAGAAGGATCCCTTCTTCGCGCCGAGTGCCGACAAGGTGTACCGCCATCCGACCTTCTACGACATCCCCGGCAACGTTCCGCACATGTGAGGGGGTGAACGATCGTGTCATTCGACAACGCGTACGAGTCGATCACGGAGGACAACGATTCCCGGTGGGCCTTCGGAACCGGGTTCGCCGATCCGCTTGAGGGAGTCGACACCAGCCATCCGTCCGGTGTGGACTCAGCGGATCTCGAAGCGTACTGCCTCATGCTCGGCGATGACGCACTCGTACTTTCCCATCGCCTCCAGGAATGGAGCACCAACGCCCCCGAACTTGAGGACGAGGTCGCGATCGCCAACATCGCGCTCGATCTGCTCGGGCAGGCGAGGCTGTTGCTCACGAGAGCCGGAGCGCGGAGCGAGGACGAGTACGCGTTCTTCCGCGCTGAGCACGAGTTCCGCAACGTACGACTGACCGAGCTTCCCCGAGGCGATTTCGCCGAGCTGACGGCGAGACTGTTCGTGTTCACGACCTGGCGGCTGGCGATTCTGCGACGACTCACCGGGTCGCGGGATCCGGTGCTCGCCGCGATCGCGGAGAAAGGCGTCAAAGAGGTCACCTACCACAGGGACTACGCGGCGCGCTGGGTCGTCAGGCTCGGAGACGGAACGGCGTACTCGCGGGACCGCATGCTCGAAGGGTTCGCAGTCGTGTGGCCCTACGTCGGCGAACTGTTCGTGCCGTCCGATGTGGAGGAAAGGCTCGTCTCGGCTGGGGTCGGGGTGGATCCCGCTTCGACGGAGGAGGAATTCCGCCAGGTCGTCGCCGAGGTGTGCGCCGAGGCGAGGATCCCCGTTCCGGACGCCGCCGCGATACCCGGCGTCGCTGGCAGGGCGGGCCGACACGGTGTGCACACCGAAGCCATGGGATACCTGCTCGCCGAGCTGCAAAGCGTCGCGAGGACTCACCCGGAAGCATCATGGTGAACGTGGTGAGCGCGCGGGCCGTCGCCGAACGAGTCACCGACCCCGAGCTGCCGATGCTGACGCTCGCCGAACTCGGCATCCTGCGTGAGGTGTTCGAAGAGGACGGAAAAGTGATCGTGTCGATCACGCCGACCTACTTGGGTTGTCCAGCGATGGACACCATGCGCGACGACCTCCTCCACGCGCTCGGCGAGGCGGGCTATCCCGACGTCGAGGTGCGCACGGTGCTCGCGCCCGCGTGGTCGACGGACTGGATAACCGAGCGGGGAAAGGCGAAGCTCGCCGACGCCGGAATCGCGCCGCCAGGCAAGGCTCCCTTCACCGCGAAGGGGCCGGTCCCGTTGACGCTCACCGTGCGGGACGACGTGACGTGCCCCCGGTGCGGACACGCCGACACCACGGAACTGTCGAGATTCGGTGCCTCGGCGTGCAGGGCGTTGCGGCGATGCCCGGCATGCGGCGAACCGTTCGAGCACATGAAGGAGATCTGACATGACGGCCGGTACGCCGACGCGGGCGAGGACGGTGTTCCACCCGCTCACGGTCGCCGAGGTCACCAGGTTGTGCACCGACGCGGTCGCGGTCACCTTCGACGTCGACGACGCGCTCGCGGCCGACTACGCGTTTCTTCCTGGGCAGTCGCTGACCCTGCGGCGCACGGTCGGCGGGCGCGAGGAACGCAGGTCCTACTCGATCTGCGCGAGCCAGGGCTCGCTGCCGAGAATCGGCGTGCGCGAGGTCCCAGGTGGACTGTTCTCCCGCTGGCTGGTGAGAGACATCCGCAGGGGTGACCGGATCGAGGTCGGTACCCCGACCGGTTCGTTCACCCCGAAACAGGACGGCGAGGGAAGGCACGTGCTCGTCGCGGCGGGATCGGGGATCACCCCCGTGCTTTCCATCGCGTCGTCACTACTGAGCGAACCGGGCACGACCGTGACCCTGTTCTACGGCAACCGGCGGACGGGGACGGTCATGTTCGCCGACGAGCTCGCCGACCTGAAGGACCGGTACCCGGCCAGATTCGAGCTGGTGCACGTGCTGTCGAGGGAACCGCGCGAGGTCGAGTTGTTCACCGGGCGGCTCGACGCGGAGAAGCTGACCGATCTGCTCCGCCTCGTTCCGGATCCGCCCACCGTCGCGCACTGGTGGTTGTGCGGTCCCTTCGGGATGGTCACCGACGCGCAGGACGTGCTGGCACAGCACGGAGTCGACCCGAAGCGCGTTCATCAGGAACTGTTCTTCGTCGAAGACCTTCCGCCCGAGCAGGTGAGGCACACCGAGGCCGTGCTCGTCGGCGAGTCGAGCCAGGTGACGGCCAAATTGGACGGAAGGCTCACCACCGCGATCGTCCCCAAGGACACGCCCGTCCTCGACGGTGTCCAGCAGGTGCGGCCCGACCTTCCCTTCGCGTGCAAGGGCGGGGTGTGCGGAACGTGCAGGGCGAAGGTGCTTACCGGCGAGGTCGCCATGCGACGCAACTTCGCGCTCGAAGCCGACGAACTCGAAGCCGGTTTCGTCCTGACCTGCCAGTCGAGGCCACTCACCGATGAGGTCACCGTCGACTACGACGCCTGAGCCCCTACAGGAAGTACCTCAGCCAGACGTACACCCACGCCATGGCCGTGCTCAGCAACGTGACCACGATGCCGTACTTGGTGAACTGCCAGAAGCTGATCCGGTGTCCCGTCCTTGCCGCGATGCCGATGGCCACGACGTTCGCGCTCGCCGCGACGGCGGTGCCGTTGCCGCCGAAGTCGGCTCCCAGCGCGAACGCCCACCACAGTGCCTGCCCCGTCGCGGGATCCGGTGCCGTGGCGACGACGTTCTCCACGATCGGCGCCATCGTCGCCACGTAGGGGATGTTGTCGAAGAACGCGCCGAGGATCGCGGAACCGAACAGCAGACTCGTCGCCGCAGCGAAGAAGTTGTCGCCGAGGGTTTCCACGGCCCAGGTACCGATCGTCTCGATGACACCGGTGTTGACGAGTCCCGCGACCATCACGAACAGACCCATGAAGAACACGAGCGTCGGCCATTCGACCTCACGAAGCGTTTCCCCGATGTCGGCGCGGGTCACCAGTATCATCACCCCTGCGCCGACGAGCGCCACAATGGATGGTTCGATGTGGACGACGGCGTGCAGCATGAAGGCGATGACCACACCGGTGAGCACGATGAGACAACGCACCAGCAGCTTGGGATCGGTGATCGCCCGCCGCTCCTGAAGAGCCATCACCTCTTCGACGTGTTTGGGGTTGTACTGGAACGACTTGCGGAAGAGGACCCTGGTCAGCAACACGAAGACGACGAAGATGACGACGACGATCGGTGCCATGTGGACGAGGAAGTCGTTGAACGTGAGTCCGGCCCGGTTGCCGATGATGATGTTGGGCGGATCGCCGATGAGTGTCGCCGCGCCGCCGATGTTGGAGGCGAGGATCTCCGCGATCAGGTAGGGCTGGGCCGGGATGTGGAGTCTGTTGCACACCACCACGGTCACGGGTACCACCAGCATGATGGTGGTGACGTTGTCGAGAAAGGGCGAGGCGACCGCGGTGATGATCATGAGCATCACCATGAGCCGATACGGCTTGCCCTTGGATTTCTTCGCCGCCCAGATGCCGAGGTAGTCGAAAAGCCCGGTCTGTTTGATGACCCCGACGATGATCATCATGCCGAGCAACAGGAAGATGACGTTCCAGTCGATCCCCTCGTGTTCCGAGAAGAACACGTCCGAGCCCGGAATGAGGCCGGTGACGGCCATCGCGCCCGCCGCGATCAGCACCACGGCGACCTTGTTGGCCTTTTCCGTGGCGATGAAGAAGAACGCGACCAGGAAGATCGTGAGTGCGAGAATGGCGCTCAACGGTCACGACCCGGGACCTGAGTGCCCGCGAAGGCCCTTCTGGAATTCGTGCGGCAGAAATGCATTTCAACGACCTCAGAACGTGTGAACTCCGCGAGACCGCGTCAGCGCGGGTCGGAGCAGGGTCGGAAAACGGGCCTGTTACAGGAGTTGCGGTGGTCAACCGCCGAGTCCGGAGACGGCAAGGCTGGTGAGCAGACGTTCCAAGGTGATCGCACCGGCAAGCGCTCCCGCGCCGTCGACCACCGCCACGAGCGGACTGCGCGTCCTCGCCATCAGTGCGGATACTTCGAGCAGGGTCGCGTCAGCGGGAACGGTCATGGGTTTCAACGGTTGTCGCGGCAGGCATTCGCCGACGGTGAGATCGCCCAGCTCCATCCAGAACTCGTCGGCGTGCGCTTCGTCGATCGCCCTGGTCAGCAGGGGATCTTCCTGGTAGCTGGCTGGTACGAGCAGTCGCAGCACCTGGGTACCGGGAAGCACGATCGTCGGCCGGGAGCGATCGTCCACGATGATGAGACCGGGTAAGCGGTTGACGGCCATGATCCGAACGGCTTTGGCGACCGAGTCCTCGGTCGTCACCGTCGGCGCGGTCACGGCGATCTCGTGGGCTTGCATGACACCGTCCCTGTGGGCGTAACGCCTGAGTGGCCCGAATACTGTCATGATGCCTCCTCGGTTGGCTTGTCGACTCGGTTGCCGAAGGCGGCGAGGCGGTCCGCGATCGGCCTGCTGCGCAGGAGGTCGGCGACCTTGTCGGCCTCGTCCGGCTCCAGCACGATCGTCTGCGGAGGCACATCGAGTTCGGGTGAGCCGTATACGAGCAGTCGGCGTTGGCCGGAACCACACTGGAGGACGCCGAGGTGCTGGCCTCCCCTGGTGACGCAGCGGCGAAGCGTGCCGGAATCGGGCGGAGCCGCGCGGGACGAGCCTGAGGGCCGGCTTCCGCCGGGCTCTGCCGACCGCGCCCAGCGCACGAGTTCCGCGCCGAGCGCTACCTCCACCCTGGAGAAGGTGAGTTGACCGACCTCGGTTCCCCATGCGGAGGTGGTCGCGCTGATGTGCTCGGCAAGGGGACGTAGATCCTCCTCCTCGACGGTGAAGGCGAGTTCGGTGAGCGCGTGACTGCCGACGTACCGTGCTGTCGCCGCCTCGGCGACCTTCGTCGTCGCGCCTGGCGGACCGTCGGACGAGCGGACGTAGGCGATCGGGTCCGTCACGGTCGCCACCAGGCTGCCGGTGACGGTCACGGTGACCCCGTCCTCCGTTTCCGCCGCGACAAAACGCAGGTCGATGCGGCTGGGCCCGAGCGGGACCCGCACGGTGCGGTGCAGAATCGGGACGACGACCACGATGCCGGGCCCCTTCACGGTGACGACGTTGCCGAACCGCAGCAGCACGAGCCGCTGGCCGCTCGGAACCACCCGCAACATCGAAAGGCAGACACTCACCGTCAGCAAACCGGCGCCGACGACCCAGCCGAAGGTGGGATCGGCGTTGACCGATGCTTGTGCCAGGGTAGGGGTCTGCGGGTGGTCCGCGATCGTCGCCATCGCCACCTCCTGCCGACCTCTATTGGTTATCTGCCCTTTACTCTGAGCGATCACGGGGTCGAGCGCTATCGGTGCTGACACCCATCTCGGGTGGGTGCCGACGTGTATGCCTCGCGAGCTGCGGTCGATGGACGTGGCGTTGTCCGAGCGCGACCCTGAGGGGATGAGAGATCGCGACGAACGCCCCGTGCCGCCGAGCGCGCTGTTTCGCAGGCTTGTGCTGATCAACGGCCTCGTGTTCACGGTAGGCACGCTGGTGCTCGCTGTCTCGCCCGCGACCGTCTCGTCTCCGGTGCTGGTCACCGAGGTCCCGGTGCTGATCATCGGCCTCATTGTCATTCTGGCGGCCAACGCGCTGCTCGTCCGGTCGAGCCTCGCCCCGCTCGACGCGCTCACCGCGGTGATGCAAAGGGTGGATCTGCTTCGCACCGGCGATCGGCTCTCCGACAAGGGAAACGGCGATCTCGCGCACCTCATCACCACCTTCAACGCGATGCTCGACCGGCTCGAAGCCGAGCGCAGCGAGAGCAGCGCGCACGCGCTGGCGGCACAGGAAGCCGAACGGCAGCGCATCGCCCGCGAACTGCACGACGAGATCGGGCAGAGCCTGACCGTCGTCCTGCTCGGCCTCAAACGCACCGTGGACAGGGCACCGGAGGAATTGCGCGAAGAACTGCACGCGAGCCAGGAATCGGTGCGTGCCTGCCTCGACGAGGTGCGGCTCGTCGCGAGACGCCTGCGGCCAGGTGTACTCGCCGATCTCGGTCTTCACAGTGCGCTCATCGCGCTCAGCACGGAGTTCTCTCAGGTCAGCGGCATTCCGGTGACGAGGAAGGTCGACAGCGGACTGAGCGGATTGAGCGAGGACACCGAGCTCGTCATCTACCGGATAGCGCAGGAGAGCCTCACCAACATCACCAGACATGCCCGCGCGAGCACGGTGACACTGTCTCTTGGGGAACACGGCGGAAGGCTGACCCTGAGCGTCACCGACGACGGCCGGGGTGGTGTGATGAAGGAAGGCGCGGGAATCCGCGGAATGCGCGAACGCGCGTTGCTGATCGGTGCCCGGCTGACCGTGACCTCGTCGCCAGGTTCAGGAACCGAGGTCCGGCTTCTCTTACCTGGTTAAGCTGAGTGGAGTTGAACGCGGTGAGTCTTGCGAAGACGCGCATCCTGCTGGCCGACGACCATGCTTTGGTACGCAGGGGTTTGCGGTTGATACTCGACGCCGAACCGGACCTGACGGTTGTCGCGGAAGTACCCGATGGCGCTGAAGCCATCGAATCAGCAACGGACGAATCGGTCGATCTGGCTATTTTGGACATTGCGATGCCGAGGATGACGGGCATCCAGGCCGCAAGGGAGATCTCAAGGAGAGCGCCGGGGATTCGCATCCTGATGCTGTCCATGTACGACAACGAGCAGTACCTCTTCGAATCTCTCAAAGCGGGAGCGTCCGGGTACGTACTCAAATCGGTCGCCGACAGGGACCTCATCGAGGCGTGCAGGGCGGCGATGAGGGGCGAACCCTTCCTCTATCCCGGCGCGGTCACGTCGCTGATCAGGGAGTACCTGCAACGGGAAAAACTGGGAGGGCGGCAGCCCGAGACAATACTGACCGCGAGAGAAGAGGAAATCGTCAAGCTCATCGCGGAAGGCAATTCGACAAAGGAAATCGCCGAGATACTGGTTATCAGTGCCAAGACCGTCGAACGGCACAGGGCCAATATCCTGCACAAACTCGGAATGCGTGATCGCCTCGAACTGACCCGCTACGCGATCAGGGCCGGCCTGGTCGAGCCGTGAGTCATGGTGGGATGGCCCGAACCCAGTCCTGTCAGGGCCATCCCACCACTCGACCGTGCTCGCCCGCCTCTTCACGGAGACGGCAGGTGGGGGAACGGACACCAATACGTCCCCCACCTTTCGAGCGGCACCGGCACCGGTCATGAACGGGTCCCCGGCTGTTGCCAGCGAGTGTCGCTTGCTGAGGCCGACCGTCGCATGATTCGGGCATGGACGGTCATCGCGGGCAGATGCCGTGGACGGCGTCGGTTGCCGCATCCGGGGTGTGGATGCCGCCTTCCCCGCCCGGTTTCCGGTGGCCAGGTGTCCCGCGGGAAGCGAAGGGTGAAGCGCTCCCGCCGAACCGTCTGGCCGGGCCCCGCCGCGCGGTTCGCGCACGGACCCCCGCGAGGGGAAACAACGGTTTCCACCCACGCCGCCGCGAGCCCGCTTTTGCGGCAGGACCCTGCCGAGTTGCCTTTCCGGTCGTGACCGGTGCAACCCGGTCACACACGTCATCATGTCCTGGCTGCGGGGCATTCCCGTTGCATTCCGGTGTCACGGGTTGTTCAGGGAATTTCCCCGATACCTTTCGCGCGATGACCTGCCAGTATGTTCACATGCCGATTGCGCTGCCCTCCTCGGTGAGGGACATCGTGTTCTCGGGTGCGATCGCCGTGGTCATCGCGGTTACGACCGTGGCGTACCTGCCGTTCGAGGACGGCGGATTCAGCGTGTGGTCGTGGGTGTTGATAGTCGTCGCCTCGGGTGCCCTTGCCGTGCGGAACCGATATCCGGTCACGGTCGGTGTCGTCACCCTCGTCGCCTGCTACGTGTACTACCCGTTCGTCGGGCCGGACGGACCGATACTGATGACGTTCGTCATCGCGCTGTACACCATCGCGAAGCAGGGCAGGCTGGTCGCCGCGCTCGTGCTCGGCGCGCACGCGGGAATGGCGAGCGCCTACGGCGAGATCGTGAGCAACGGTGAACATCTCGGCGACGCGGGGCTGCTCATGTTGCTCGGCTGGCTGGCAGCGGCTGTCGCGTTCGGTCACGCCAGGCGCAACAGTCTCGCCCTGCTCAGGGAAACCGAGCAGCGGGCGGCGACGGAGGAACGCCTTCGCATCGCGAGAGAACTGCACGACTCGCTCGGGCATCACCTCAGCCTCATCAACGTTCAGGCCGCGGCCGCGCTGCATCGGTTCGACGTCGACCCCGAACAAGGCCGCAACGCGCTTGGTCTCGTGAAGGACGAGAGCAAACAGACATTACGGGAACTGCGTGCGACACTGGGCGTTCTTCGCTCACCGTCCGAGCACGACCAGGAAGGTCCTGGGCTCGCCCAACTCGACCTGCTCGTCGAACAGGCAAGGTCGACAGGGCTTTCCGTCGTCACCGAGGTGGCCGGTGAGCGACGACCGCTTCCTCCGGACACCGACCTCGCGGCCTACCGGCTCGTGCAGGAGGCATTGACCAACGTGCGAAGGCACGCGGCAGCGAGCACGGCGACCGTGCGGATCCGTTACCTTGCAGGAGAATTGAGGATCGACGTGGTCGACGACGGCGAGGGCGGCAAGGGCGAGCCGGGCAACGGGCTGACCGGGATGGGCGAGCGGGTCAGGGCACTCGGTGGCGATCTCAGCGTTCGCAGCGGCACCCGAGGCGGATTCAGGGTGACCGCGCGATTGCCACAGGGAGCAAGCGCATGAACGACTCGACGGCGATCAGCGTCGTGCTCGCTGACGACCAGCACCTCGTGCGGGCCGGATTCAAGTCAATTGTGGACGGTGAACCGGACATGAAGGTCGTGGGGGAAGCCACGGAGGGAGCCGCGGCGGCGCGGCTCGCCGAGCAACTTCGTCCCGACGTCGTGCTGATGGACGTCCAGATGCCAGGCGTCGACGGCATCGAAGCCACGAGGATGATCGCGGCGAACAGCAGGCTCGACTCGGTCAAGGTGATCATCCTGACCACCTACGACGTCGACGACTACGTGTACGGCGCGTTGCGGGCCGGTGCGAGCGGGTTCCTGCTGAAGGACACCGAGCCCGCCGAATTGCTCCACGGACTGCGGGTCGTCGCGAGGGGAGACGCTCTGCTCGCGCCGTCCGTGACAAGGCGGCTGATCGCGGACTTCGCGGGAAGAGTGCGCGCGCCGTCTCCCAGCCCGGCAGTGAACTCGCTCACCGAGCGGGAGCGCGAGGTGCTGACGCTGGTCGCGGCAGGGCTTTCCAACGACGAGATCGCCGGACGGCTCGTGCTCTCGCCCGCGACGGCGAAAACCCACGTCAGTCGTATCATGACCAAGCTCCGAGTACGCGATCGCGCCCAGCTCGTCGTGCTCGCCTACGAATCGGCCATGGTCACTCCAGGCTGGCTGAGTTAGCGCCGCGTTGTCCGTTGTGGACCATACGGGCAACTCGATCACAACCACGGGTGTAAGGGTTTTCCCCCAGGGGTCGACCTCGGTCGCACACCGATTGTTGCCCGTGGCCGGACGCGCCGACGGCCACCGAAGCCGCAGGCTGCGGGTATGCACACACAGTCGCCCACAGTGGCCCCTCGCGGGGTGCCGCACAAGCTCGCCGCGTTCGCGCAACGCAGACGCTGGCTCGCCATCGGTATGTGGATCGCCGTACTCGTCGCGGTCACCGCGGGTTCGCAACTGCTCGGCGCCGACTACCGGGACGACCATTCGCTTCCCGGCACCGAGTCGCAACAGGTGAGTGATGTGCTGGCCAGGCAAGGGGCCGCAGCCGAACAAGCCGAAACCGTGTCGCTGCTCGTCGGCACGGACAACGGCATCGGGCAGTCCCGAGACCGGCTCGATGCCCTGCTTGCCGAAATGCGCACGATGCCTGGTGTCGCCTCGATTGCCGGGTTCGACGCTCCTGATGCCGTTTCCGATGACGGTGCCATCGGCATGGCGACGATCACGCTCACGCCGGGCGCTTCGGCCGACGACGTGCGCGGCCTCATCGACAAGGGCGAAGCCGCGGAAGGGTCCGGACTGCGGGTCGGCCTCGGTGGCGACGCGGCGAGGGAGGCACAGGAAGGTGGGGGAGGTGCCGCTGAGGGCGCCGGCCTGCTCGCAGCGCTGGTGATCCTCGTGTTCATGTTCGGTTCGCTGCTCGCGGCCGCCGTCCCCATCGGGATGGCGTTGCTCGCCGTCGGCAGCACGATCGGCATCATCGGTCTCGTCTCGCACGTCGTCGACGTACCCTCCTACACCCCGCCGTTGATGATGCTTGTCGGGCTCGGCGTCGGTATCGACTACGCGCTGCTCGTGTTCGCGCGGTTCCGAAGTGAACTGCTGGCAGGCGCGGACCGGGACAGGGCGGCGAGAATCGCGCTCGACACCGCTGGGCGGTCCGTGCTGTTCGCGGGGTGTACCGTCATCATCGCGCTGCTGGGATTGCTCGTGCTGGGGCTCGGTTCGTTGCGAGGCGTTGCCTTCGCGGTGGCACTCACCGTTCTGGTGACCATGATCGCGTCCGTGACACTGCTTCCCGCTTTGCTCGCGGTTTTCGGTGCCAGGGTGGAGAAAACGGTTCGCAAGAGGGCGCTGCGCGGCAATGGCGAGCACCGCTGGCGCAGCCTCGGTGCCGCCGTGCAGCGCAGGCCGGTCGTTCCCTTGGTGGTCGCGCTCGCCGCGTTGGGCGCGCTGTCGTTGCCGGCGCTTGACATGCGACTCGGGTTCGCCGATGCCGGAACCGAGGCGGAAAGCTCGACGAGCAGGCAGGCTTACGATCTCACGACGGAAGGTTTCGGCGAGGGTTTCAACGGCCCGCTCGTCGTAGTGTCCGAAGGGGACGGTTCCGGCCTGCGTGCCGCGCTCACCGGAACCGAAGGGGTTGCCGAGGTTTCTCCCGTTTTCCCCTCGGGTGCGGTCAGCACGATTCTCGTCTACCCCGAAACGGCGCCGCAGTCGGAGGAAACGCACGCGTTGCTCGACACGTTGCGCGGCGACGTACTTCCCGGCCTTGCCGAACAGACCGGTGGTACCTATCTCGTCGGCGGTTCCGTCGCGGCGGCGGCCGACTTCGCGCAAGCGGTGAGCGACCGGCTTCCGTTGTTCATCATCGTCGTGGTCGGACTTTCCGCGCTGCTGCTCGCCGCTGTGTTCCGGTCGTTGCTCATCCCGCTCAAGGCGGCCGTACTGAACCTGCTGAGCATCGGAGCCAGCCTCGGTGTCGTCACGCTGGTGTTCGGACAGGGACTGTTCGGTGCGCAACCCGGCCCCATCGAGGCATTCGTTCCGGTGATGATTTTCGCGATCGTCTTCGGGCTTTCCATGGACTACGAGGTGTTCCTCGTCTCGCGGATGCACGAGGAATGGCGGCGAACCGGCAACGCGACGTTGGCCGTGCGGGAAGGACTCGCGACCACGGGCGGGGTCATCACGGCCGCCGCGGCCATCATGATCGTCGTGTTCGGGGCTTTCGTGTTGAGCAGCGACCGGATGTTGCAACAGTTCGGGCTCGGGCTCGCGGTCGCCGTGTTGCTCGACGCGTTCGTGATTCGCTGCCTGATCGTGCCCGCCGTGATGAAGTTGCTCGGTGAGCGGGCTTGGTGGTTGCCGCGATGGCTCGACAAGACATTGCCGGAAGTCGCACTGGAGCCAAAGCTGGTACCCGAGCACAGGTGATGGCTACCCTGCCATGAGGAACGATCCAGCGATCTGGTTTGGGGGCGTTTGTCATGGCCGACGCGCATGCCAAGGGACTGACCGCGCTGAGGGTGGTTCTCGGGTTCAGCTTGTTGGCGACGGGCCTGCACTACACGCACAACACGTTCGCGATCGCGGAGTATCCGCGGATCGAGTGGCTGAGTCTCGGTGCGGCGCAGATTCTGGTCGCCGGCGGCTGGTTCCTGTTCACCGCGGCGGGAATCGCGGGGTACGTGGCCTACACCCGGCGTCGATATTGGGCCGCGCGTGGGCTCTTGTTGTTGTACTCGGTGTCGGGTCTGGTGTCGCTGGGGCATTTCCTTGTCGGACCTGTCGACATCCCGCCGTTCTGGTTCGCGACGATTTATCTCGATGTCGCGGCGGCGGTGGCGGTGTGGGCGTTCGTGGTGTGGTCGGCGGTAGCCGTCGGCGAGCGGGCCGAAGCCCTGGCCCCGAGCCCCTGACCGCAGCCGCAGCCGGGGCGCGCGAGTCCCGCACTCAGACCGGCGAGTTCTGCGTTCGGGACGGTGAGGTCCGCGCCCAGGACGGTGAGATCCGCACCCAGGACGGTGAGGTCCGCGCCCGGGTGCGCGAGATCCGCGTTCGCGTGGCGCGGGCTGATGTTTGGCGGCGGCCGAGGTCATCTGGCGGGTCACGCCCCGGCGAGAGCGCCCTGGCCGCTGGTCGTGGGGCGCGGGTCGCTGGCCGATGGTCGATGGCCGAGCTTGACGTCCGATCGCGGATCCCGTGGGCGCCGACGCGGATCTCGCGCGCGTGAACGCGGATCTTGCGGGCACGGCTGCGGATCTCGCGCGCCTGAGTGCGGATCTCGCCGCTCCGCCCGGCCCGCCCCGCGACCGGCTCGGCGGGATCCGTCAGGCTTCGCCGTTGACCTCGCGCAGCGTGCGCATGGCTTCGGCCAGCGACTGGGAACCGGTGGGACCCAGTGGGCGCAGCACCGCGCGGCGCAGGATGTCCGCCCCCGCCTTCCTCGCCTGCTCGGCGACGTCGCGACCGTGGTCGGTGAGGCAGGCGTAGGTGACGCGCCGGTCCGCCTCGCTCGGGAGCCGGACGATGAGGTCCGCCGCCGCGAGCCGGTCAGCCACCTTGGTGAAACCTCCGCTGGACAGTGCCGCCTCCCTTGCCAGCCGGGTCATGGGCATCCGATGCTCCGGGGAGCGGACGAGCCGGAGCAGGATGTCGAAGGAGGCAGGCGCGAGACCGAACCGTTCGGCGATCTCGCCCATCAGGCGGTCCTGTGTGGCTACGTAGCCTTCGATCACCAAGCCCCACCAGGTGATGATCTCGTCGTCATCGGGTTCGTTCGGCACTCGACCAGCATACCTCAACATCTCTCTGGAATATATCTTGCGAGCGAGAGATTTACCGGCTAGCGTGGGAACACGAGCCGAAGGAGAAGGCCATGTCGTTCCGGACAAGCGGGCTGCATCACGTCACGGCGATCGGCGGAGATCCGCAGCGCAACGCGGACTTCTACGTGCGAACGCTCGGGCTGCGGCTCGTCAAGACCACGGTCAATTTCGACGACCCCGGCACCTATCACCTCTACTACGGCGACGAGTCCGGCAGGCCGGGTACGTTGCTCACCTTCTTCCCGTGGAAGGACGCGCCGAGCGGCAGGATCGGTACCGGACAGGCCACGACGACGGCGTTTTCCGTGCCGGAGCGTTCCCTTGGCTGGTGGCGCGATCACCTCGCCGCCCAGGGCGTCGAGGCAAGCGACGTCGTCACGAGGGACAACGAGGAGACGCTGACGTTTCGTGACCCCGACGGACTCGTGCTCGCGCTCGTCGCGCATCCGCAGGGCGATCCGCGCGACCCGTGGGACACGCCGCTCGTGCCTGGTGAGCATGCCGTCAGGGGGTTGCACTCGGTGACCCTTTCCGTGTCGCGCGAGGACGCGACGGTCGGCACGCTCACTGAAGACCTGGGCCTTTCGTTCGCCGAGGAGGACGGCAACAGGTTCCGGTTCAACGCGGGAGAGGGTGGCCCCGGCGCGATGGTGGACGTGCTCGTCACGCCCGACGCTCCGCGCGGGCTCGTCGCTGCCGGAACCGTCCACCATGTCGCTTGGCGGGCCCCTGACGAGCAGACGCAGGTCGACTGGCGCTCCGAACTGGTCGACCGAGGAGTCTCGGTAACGTCCATTATGGACCGTCAGTACTTCCGTTCCATCTACTTCCGAGAGCCCGGCGGAACGCTGCTTGAGATCGCGACCGACCAGCCAGGATTCTCGATCGACGAGCCACTGCTCGAACTCGGTAAGGCGCTGAAACTGCCGCCATGGCTGGAACCGAACCGGGAGCAGATCGAGGCCGCGCTGCCCAAACTGGACCTTCCCTCCGAGAACAACCCGGCCGGCGCATGACAACGCTCTCGCTCGATCACCGGTTCGTCGAAGGCGATGAGGACGCACCGGTGCTGTTGTTGTTGCACGGCACCGGAAGCGGCCCCGACGACATTCTCGCGCTCGGCAGGGAACTGAGTCCGTCGTCGCCGATGCTCGCACCAGCGGGCCCGGTGTCCGAGAACGGTGCCGCACGGTGGTTCCGACGGCTCGCCGAAGGCGTTTTCGACACCGATGACGTCGTCGTGAGGGCCGGGCAGCTCGCCGATTTCGTGCTTGCCGCCGGTGAGGAGTACGGATTCGCAGGGCGAAGGTTGGTCGCCGCCGGGTTCTCGAACGGCGCGAACATCGCGGCGGCGGTGACGTTGCTGCGGCCTGACGCGCTCAAGGAGGCGATGCTCTTCGCCGCGATGTCGCCGGTGCCCGACCCGCCGACCTTCGATCTGAGCGCGACACGCGTTTTCCTCTCGAACGGGACGAGGGATCCGATGGCCCCGGCGGCTTCGAGCAGGAACCTCGTCTCAATGCTGCGGCAGCGTTCGGCGGATGTGACGGAGGACTGGCACGAGGGAGGTCACCAGATCACCCGTGCGGGGCTGGTGGCCGCGAAGAGCTGGCTGGGTTGAGCGAGTCCGGTGCGGTTTCGGGATACTCAGCCGAGCACTTTCGCTGCCCCTGGGTAATGGGCACGGGCCGATGATTGCGACAATCGAGTGATCAACTTCTGATTTATGTTGCTCTTGGTATTTTCGGGCCGGGTTGGCTCATCGTGTCGCTTCCCACTCGCGGGAAAAACCACCATTCGTATGTTCTTTGCCGTGAGTGCGTCGGTGTGTAAGCATCATCGGCGGCGGAGAAAGTGGTCTTGCCGCAGGTGAGCGCGGCTGTCCTGGTTGGACTGGGGGCGGGCTGGCCTTCAGCCCGAACGGGACGTTCGGGTTGAAAAGCCGGAGCTACCCCGCCTCTGTCAAGTCCTGGAATAATCAGGATATGAGCACGGGTGGCCTTGAAGCGGCCGCTGCGCCCTGGCGGCGAGCCGGTGGCGCGCTGGAGGTTGCTCAGCAGGTTGGCGGGGGTTGCGCGGGTCGCGGCCCGCGGCGGGGCGGACAATCCTTCTGCTGTCGCCGCCGTTATGACGTACCTTCCGGCTAATTGCGTCGGGTTGGAGTACGGAAATTCGTACTCGATTGCCGGAATGCTGCGGCAAACGGCTCAGCCGATAATGAGCGCGTTGATGCTCCTTCCTTTTCTCGATCTATGCTGATTCAGCATTCAACAGTTGAGCGAGGGACGGTGCACGATGAACTTCGGCGACATGGTTGATTGCCCGCGGTGTCACGGCTCCGGGCTGGGCCCCAACCGGAAGGATCCGTGTGGCAACTGCGGAGGACTCGGGCAGGTCCCCAAGTAGCTGCCCGCTCTGTCGTGGCTCCGGAACGCTGTCCTGGCAGCAGCCGCAACCCTCTGGTGTGTTGCGGACGATCGAGATGCCATGTCCCAACGGATGCGGAGGCGAGTGGCGGTACCCGGAGGCGGAGCGCGAACGCGTGATCGAACGGCGGGACAACGGTCGAGACCACTGCGACGACGGCGGCGAACAGGTCGAACATCGAGATCACGACCGGGCCGCAGGTCAGGACACCCCGGACCGGGTCGTCGGCAACGCGGACCAGGCGAACCGGATCGGAGCCGACTTCATCCGGGGCGCGCTGCGCAACTGGGGCTTCCTCGAAAGCAAGGACGACGGTCCTGAGAGTGCGTCCGGGAATCGCCCTCCGTGCGAGCGGTGATGGGCACCGCGCGGCCGGTACGCGATGGTTGCCGGACGCTCTACGTGACGGTCCGAAGTAGCATCGTGGCGTGAAGCCGGAGGATGTCGTACAGCGGGCGGGGAAGGTCGCGGGCTGGGCCGCTCGCGCCGGCTATTCGGTTGGCAAACGTTTGCCAGGAGCCGATGCCGCCGAGCGTGGTCTGCGGGAGCTCGAACGCAAGGCCCTCGGTGAGCTGCGCAGACGTCTTGAAGCCGCGGGTGATCCCTACCTCGCGACGTTGAACAAGGCTCCGACCGTCGCGCGGCACACCTCGGGCGAGCAGCGTCCCGCGCGGACGGTGGCCGTCATCGCCCCGCCGGAGCCGCTGAGAGCGGCGATGGCCGAGCTGCTCAACCGTTCCACCAACTTGGACAGCGCGCGATCGAGGGACTACCTGTACGCCGTCGTCCTGCGACAACTCACTCCCGACGAAGCCCGCATCCTCTCGGCCCTTTCGGACGGTTCGCCGTTCCCCGCCGTCGACGTCGTCGAGCGCACCGGGCTGGGCGCGAGCGGGAGGCTGTTGCTGCGCAACGCCTCGACGGTCGGCAAGGCAGCCGGGGTCTCGCTGCTCGATCACGTTCCGGCCTACGTGTCCCGGCTCGTCGGTTTCGGCCTCGTCGATATCGACGAGGAAGCACCGGCACTGAGCACTCAGTACGAGATCCTGTTGACCGACGAGACCGTGCGGGCCGCGGAACGGATGGTCAAGCGGGCCAAGTTCGTCAGGCACACGGTGCGGATATCCGCTCTCGGGGTGAGCTTCTGGCGGGCCTGCGATCCGACGCGGTCCGGTGAGGAAGCCTTGCGCTAGCAAGGAGAATGCCCTGGCAAGCAGGTGCGTCGCCTGCGCTGCCCGTGTGATCATGGGTCACTCGAACGGGGACGGGTGAGGCATGGGCGACTACCTCGTCGCGATCGCGGACGACTTCGCGCGGCACTGGCCGGTGTATTGCTCCATTCCCGTCGTCGCCGCGCTCATCGGTTATGTCACCAAGCTCGTCGCCATCCGCATGATGTTCCAGCCACTGGAGTACGTAGGGCTCAAGGTTCGGCGCAAGCGGGTCCTCGGCTGGCAGGGCATCGTGCCGAAGCGTGCCGCGCGGATGGCGAGCATCGCGTGCGACACGATGACCGAACAGCTCATCAAGCCGAAGGACGTGGTCGAGCGACTCGATCCGGCCCGCATCGCGGCGGAGATCGAGAAACCGCTGCTCGAAGCGACCGACGAGATCGTCAGGGCGATCGCGGCCGAGTACCAGCCGGGACTGTGGGAATCGCTGCCCAACCGCGTTCAGCGGCTGGTGATCAGCAGAGTGCAGGCCGAGACGCCGCGCATGGTTGCCGGAGTGTTGACCGCCATCAAAGGCGACGTCGAATCGGTCTTCGATCTCAAGGACATGGTGGTCACGAGCCTCGTCAAGGACAAGGCGCTCCTGAACCGCATCTTCCGCGAAGCGGGCCGTGAGGAGTTCCGGTTCATCGCCCGGTCCGGACTCGTGTTCGGCGGCCTGATCGGAATCGTCCAGCTCATCGTCTGGCTGCTGTTCAAGGTCCCCATCATCATGCCGTTGTTCGGGCTGTTCATCGGCTGGTTCACCGACTGGCTCGCGCTGAAGATGATCTTCTATCCGAAGCGCCCCGTGCGATACCTCGGGTTGTTCGAGTGGCAGGGACTTTTCCTCAAGCGAAGGCAAGAGGTCTCGGCTGCCTACGCCGCGCTCATCGCCAAGGAGATCATCACCCCGCACAACGTCATCGAGGCGGTGTTGCGTGGCCCGTTGTCCGACAAGGTGGTCGGCCTCATTCAGCGGCAGGTCGACGACGAACTCGCGAAGCAAGCGAGCTTCGCGAAGCCGCTCGTCGTCATGGCCGTCGGCAGCAGGCGCTATCAGGAGATGAAGCTGCGGATATCCGAGCTGATCATGGCGCGGCTGCCGGAGACCATGAGCTACGTCGAGGATTACGCCGAAGACGCCATGGACATCCGCAACACGCTCGTGGCCAAAATGAAGGAACTCGACGTCGACGAGTTCGAGGGCCTGTTGCGCCCCGCTTTTCAGCAGGACGAGTGGATCCTCATCCTGACCGGCGCCCTGCTTGGCGCGCTCTGCGGCGAGCTACAGGTCCAGGTCGTTCTACATCTGACCTAGGACCGCAGCCGCCAGTAGTCGAGCAGTCTCGTGGCGAGTTCGCGGGGACGGGAGAGCGCGGGAAGATGCCCACCCGGCATTTCGTCCGGAACGATCCCCAGTCGCTCCGCGACCACCCTTCGCTGGAAAGCCGCGGGAAACAGCCGGTCGTCGGCACACAGCAGGAACCTCGTAGGTACGCCGGGCCACGCGGCAAGCGGCCACGGTTTCTCGAACGGCGTTCCCGATTGGTCCTTGTCCCTCGTGAGTGCTTCAGCCTTCACGTCCTCGGGAATGTCGTGCATGAAGAGGGATTCGAGGTCGGGCTCCGCGTCGGGATCGCGGCCCTGTATTACGTCGAGTTCGCGTTGCGCGGCGGGCTGGCCTGTCGCTTCCCACCACGCGCCAGGTGTTTCGCCTGCTTTCGGTGTCATCGCCGCGACGAGGATCAGCAGTTGGACCGGGAGACGTTCGCACACCATCGGCGCGGTGAAACCAGCCATGGACTGCGCGACGAGCACGAGGTTGTCCCTCCGTTCACCGATGGCCGCGACGACGGTGTCCGTGTACTCGTCGAGCCCGGCCCTGTCGTCGTCACAAGGCAGGTCGGGAGTGATGACGTCGTGGCCTTCGGCGCGCAGTAGTGGTGTGACGGCGTGCCAGTACCACGAGTCGGAACCGGCTCCGTGGATGAGCACGAACGTGGCATTCATGATCCACCCGCCAAGACTCCTGGCAGCCGTTGCCGAAAGTCGAGCACGCCAACCCAGGTGGGCCGAAGGGCGATCCGGGCCATCGCGACGCCGGGCTGGTTCACCTGCGCGATTGCCGCCTCCGCCTGTTCCTCGCCGTAGTAGCGCCGCTGTGCCAGCGCGTACTCGTCGAGTATTCCTTCGACCTCGGTGACCGTCGCGGCACCACGAAGCAACAGCACCTCGGGTGGCATCGCGTTGATGTCGATGGTGACCGCGATGTCCGGCTTCGCCGTGATGGCACCGATTTTGTGTGCCCCAGCGAAGGTGGGCAGCACCAGTTCGGTCCCCGTCCAGTGGAACAGCATGGGAACGACTCTCGGCGTGCCGTCCTTGGCCACGTAGGCGACCCTGGCGAGTTCTTTCGAATCGAGCAGTTTCGCGGCGACCTCGGTCCGCAAGAGGCCGACGTCGCCCTGCGGAAGGCGCATGGCCGCGTCGTGGTCGTTGGCTTGCATCGGGAACCTCCTAGATTGGTCCTAAATTAGTACCACTTGGTTCCAAAAGTAAAGTATCTGGTCCGGTTATGCTGTCATCGTGTCAGGGAAACGTCACTACGGCGACGCGTGCGGCGTCGCGCGTGCGCTGGATGTCCTCGGTGAGCGCTGGACATTGTTGATCGTGCGCGAACTGTTGCTCGGCCCGAAGCGGTTCACCGATCTGCGAGCAGGGTTGCCGAACGCGAGCCAGAACGTGTTGTCCCACCGGCTTCGCGAGTTGACCGAGAACGGCATCGTCGTTCACCGCAGGCTCGGCCCTCCCGCGAGGGTCGCAGGCTACGAACTGACCGAGCGTGGTCGTGAGCTGGAGCCGGTCCTGTTCGCTCTCGCCGGCTGGGGTAGCCGGGTACCGCTCGACGAGGCGACGGAACTGAGCGCCGATGCCCTCATGCTCGCCCTGCGCACGACGTTCTCCCCGCGCGACGCGCAGGCGATGACCTGCGAGCTGCGGGTCGACGGTGATCGGTTCGTTGCCGATGTGGCCGAAGGGGAGTTGACGATATCCCGTTTGCCGGTGTCGATGACGGCTTCGCCCGACGTCGTCATCGACACCGACGTCGCGACGCTGCGCTCACTCGCCTTCGGAGGCAGACGTCTCGGCGGGGCGTTGCGCCGTCGCACGGTGTCACTCGAAGGCGAGCGGGCGATGGCGGAGAGCTTTCTCGCGTGTTTCCAGCGCCCCGCCGCGGCTTCCTGACGCGGGCTACCTCGACGGCAGTTGCTGCAATGCGAAGGTGTTGCCGTCGGGGTCGGAGAAGAACACGAACCTTCCCCACGGCTGGTCGTCGACCGGAGTGACCGCAACGCCCCTGCTTGCCAGCTCGTCGTGTGCCGCGTCGGCGTCGTCGACAACGAGGGTCACGCTCTTGACCGAGCCGACAGGCAGGTCGTCGACGATGCCGGTCCCGAAGCAGATCGAGCAGGCCGAGCCCGGCGGGGTGAGCTGCACGAACCGCAGGTTTTCGTTCACTTGGTGGTCGTGGTCGACGTGAAAGCCGACCTGGTCGGCGTAGAACGCCTTTGCTTTGTCCACATCGGACACAGGGATGCCGATGAGCTCGATTCGGTAATCCATGGACATGACTCCTTTCCGTGCTCCGCGACGGTATGCGGCACAGCGGTCACTTTCCGGCCTGAATTGGGAACTGGGCCGGTGTCATTGTCGGAGTGTCCGGCAGCGGGCGCCGAGATGAAACACAATTGGCGGATGGGAAGTGTGGAGTTGTTGACGGACGCCTTCGGGCGGATCGCGGAGAGCGTCAACGGGGCGGTCGACGGCTTGGACGCGGACGCGTTGAGCTATCGGATCGACGAGGAAGCCAACTCGATCGCATGGCTCGTCTGGCACCTCAGCAGAGTGCAGGACGACCACATCGCCGACGTCGCGGGACTGGAGCAGGTCTGGACGGCGAAGGGCTGGGCCGATCGGTTCGCGCTCGACCTGCCTGTCGAGGACACCGGGTATGGGCACACGAGCGATCAGGTCGCCGCAGTGAAGGTCGATTCGCCGAAGCTGCTCAGCGGTTACCACGATGCGGTGTTCCGGCAGACCGTCGACTACGTGAGCGGGCTCGACGACGCCGACCTCGATCTGATCGTGGACGAGTACTGGGACCCGCCCGTCACATTGGGAGTCCGGCTGATCAGCGTGATCGGCGACGATCTCCAGCATGCCGGGCAGGCGGAGTTCATCAGGGGCATCGTGTTGCGCTGACCCGCGGCGGAGGTGTGGCTCGTCAGGCGGAGTTCGCGTAACTGAGGATCACCACGCCACTGGGAGTGGTCGTGGTGCCCGTCAGGGTGAATCGTGAGGGTTGCCCGGCCTCGCCGAACATGCGCTTGCCGGATCCGAGCGTGACGGGGAACAGCAGGAGCCGGTACTCGTCGATGAGGTCGTGTTCGGCCAAAGCCCGGATGAGGGTGCCGGAGCCGAAGCTGACGAGTTCCCCGTCGAGTCGTCGTTTGAGGCCGTTGACGGCGGAGGGCAGGTCGTCATCGAGGCGGAACGAGTTGTTCCAGGCGAGGGCGCGGTGAGAGCGGGTGACCACGTATTTCGGCATGCGGTTCATAGCCTCGACGGCCTTTTCGCTCTCGTCGGCTCCTGACCAGGCTTCGGTGAGGATGTCGTAGGAACGCCTGCCCAGCAGCAGGCCCTCGGCGTTGGTCGTCGTTGTGCGCATGTACTCGGCGACCGTGGCGTCGCTGTAGGGGGTGACCCAGCCGCCATGGGAGAAACCGCCGTCCCTGTCCTCGTCAGACGACAGTGGTGCCTGGATCACCCCGTCGAGGCTGACGAAGTTGACGACGACCAGTTGCCCCATGGTGATTCCCCTCGATGTCGCGCGGACTTGTGTTCGTGGCGCGAGGGTAGCGGGCGGGGCGGACAGTCCTGGGGCGCTGATACGTGCGGGGCTACTTCGCCGCCGCTTTGGCCGCCTTCTTGAACGCGCGGACCTCGGCGAGCGATTCGGGGCCGGTCACGTCGGCGATCGAACGCCGGGAGCCGTCCTCGCCGTAGGCACCGGCGGCCTCGCGCCAGCCGTCCGGACTGACTCCGCGCTGCTTACCGAGTAACGCGAGGAAGATCCGTGCTTTCTGGTCGCCGTAGCCGGGCAAGGCTTTCAGTCTCTTGAGGACCTCCTTGCCGTCGGGCTTGCCTTCCTGCCAGATCGCTTCTGTTTTGCCGCCGTAGTTGTCGACGATGTACTGGGCCAGCGCGTGGACCCGCTTGCCCATCGAACCGCCGTACCGATGGATGGCAGGTTTCTCGACGCACAACTCCACGAAGCTGTCGAGATCGGACTCGGCGATCCTGGTGACGCTGAAACCGCCCATCCGGTCGGCGATCTTCTTCGGGCCGGCGAAGGCCACCTCCATGGCGACCTGCTGATCGAGCAGCATTCCGGTGAGCAGGGCGAACGGGTCGTCGCTCAGCAGTTTGTCGGCGTCGGCATCGCCGGTCAGGTGGAGGTTCTTGGCCATGGTCCAAGCATCGCACGAGTATTCGCGTCACGTCAGGGCGTTCCCCGGCGCGGTGTACGGAGCCCAAAGAGACGAACCCCTTCTTGCCGTCTTGACTTATATAAGTCAAGGCGGCAAGAATGAGATGGTGCACGCGTTCGACGTTCTCGGTGACCCGGTGCGCCGCCGGATACTGGAACTGCTCGCCGACGGCGAGCAGACCTCGGGTGCGATCACCGCTATCGTGAGACAGGAATTCGGAATCTCCCAGTCGGGAGTGTCGCAACACTTGAGAGTGTTGCGGGACAACGGTTTCACGACCGTGCGTGCACAAGGAACCCGTCGTTTGTATGCGGTCGACACCGCATCCCTGCAAGAGGCCGACCTGTGGCTGAACCAGTTCCGCAGGTTCTGGAACCAACACCTCGACGCACTCGCCACCGAGGTCGCGAGAGGAAAACGGCGACGGCGCGACACCACGGAAGCCAAGCAAGGCAGGAGTGACCCCCATGACTGACAAGCCCGACAACGCCGAAGTCGTCCGCCGCGCGGTTGGTACGCGCCCACTCGCCGACGGACTGGGCCGGGTGCTCTCGATCAGCAGGGTGTACGACACGGACATCGACGACCTGTGGGAAGCGTGTACCGACCCCGCCCGCCTTCGCCGCTGGTTTCTCCCCGTGACGGGTGAACTCCGGCTTGGCGGTCGCTATCACCTCGAAGGCAACGCCAGCGGCACGGTCGAGCGGTGCGATCCGCCGAACGGGTTCTCCGCGACGTGGGAATACGACGGCACGAGCTGGATCGATGTCGCCCTGACCACCGAGTCCGAAGGCCGGACCCGGTTCGACCTCGTGCACATCGCTCCCGAGACCGAGCATTGGGAGCAGTACGGTCCTGGCGCGGCCGGTATCGGTTGGGACATCAGCCTCCTTCGGCTGGCCGTTCACCTTTCCGGAAGCGAGGTCGAACCGGAAGAGGAGTGGGCGGCCACGGAAGGAGGTCGCCGGTTCATGCTGGAGGCAGGCGACAGCTGGTGCGAGGCCGACGTCGTCGCCGGTACCGACCCTGCCGTCGCCGAAGCCGCCGCCGAGCGGACCAAAGCCGCCTACGCAGGCAGTTGACCGTTCACGTCGCGGGGGCGGCGAGCACCTGCCACACATGGCCGTCGAGGTCGGTGCACGTGGCCTCGTAGCCCCACGGCCGCGAGGCAGGCTCACCGAGAACTTCGCCACCCGCTTGCCGCACCCGCTCGATGACCTCGACGACCTCGGCCTCGTCAGCGACCGTCATGGTGAACAGGCATTCACTGACCCCGCGCTCCGCGACTTCGCGCTCGCCGAGCACCCAGCCGAAGCCTCCCGTCGGAATGAGCGTCAGTTCGACGCCCTCCCCGAGCCGAAAACTCAATGGCTCGGGAACGCCGTCCTCGGCAGGCTCCCCGATCGGGTCGAAGCCGAGAACGTCGCGGTAGAAGTCCATCGCGCGATGGCGGTCGGCGATGGGGAGGGTGACGGCGAGCGGGGACATGGTGCTCCAATCCTTCGGTACGAGTATCAACTCATACGTCCGGCACCGGTCGAACTCATCGGTGGGCCGAGTCGGCGGGAGATCAGTCGTCCGTGTCGTCGAGCACGCCGATGTTCTGGCAGGCCGTGAGCAGCCATCGCCCCTCTTCTTTCGCCATCACCCACAGCGGACTGCCCCGCCGGGAAGCACCTGGCGGGTGAAGGTCGCGATCGCGTCGAGGCCGTAAAGTCGTTTGCCCCCGCCTGTTGTCCAGATCGCGTCGTGCCTGAACAGGCTGAGGAACTCGTCGGGGAGCTCGTTGTTCTGTGCGTGCTCGGCGATGGCTACGACCTTTTTGATCGCCGCGATGTCGCCTTGGGTGGACTGCGTTTCGATGTCGGTGCTCATGACACCCACCTTCGAACATCGACTTCACTTGATGTCAAGGTGAATTTTCGGAAGCGCTAGGCCGTCCGGCTTTTGAGAACTTCCGTCAACGCGGAGATGCTGTGGTTGCCGTGACCTGCTTCGACGGCGCGTTCGAGGAGGTCGTGAAAAGGCTTGTGCCAGGCCGTGTCGAGATTTGCCTCCTTCGCGAACTCCTCGTCCTGGGCGATGGAGGAGTGGAAGAGGTTCACGGAGGAGGCGGCTTTGCCGTAGTCACCGCTGTCGATCTCCTCGGCGAATCCGGGAAGGATCGCACTGATCATCTCGAACCACTTCGCGCTGTACCTGACCATCGAAGCCGCCGTGAGGCCGCGGGCTTGCATGGCGGCGGCACCCTGGAAGAAGCCGACGAGCGCTGGTAGCAGCGTGCTTCCCACCGCCATCTCGTACAGCGCGGCGAGGTCCACCTCCGCGCCGAGGTGGACGGTGTCGCCACCGAGCACTCGCAGCGTCGATTCGAACTCGGTGAAGACACTCTCGTCGCCGCCGTAGTAGAGCAGGGTGTCTTTGGCGCCAACCGCGGATGGCACGTTCTTGACCGCCCCGTCGAGGTAGCGCGCGCCGTGTCCGTGCGCCCATTCGGCCATGTTCCTCGCCGCGGCCGGTGAGCCGCTGTTGAGCGCCACCAGCGCGCGCCCTTCGAGCGCGGCAGCCGCGGGCCCCATGGCGTCGATGGTGTCCTCGTACGAGGTCAGGCAGGTGATGACCAGCGGGCTCGCCGTGATCGCCTTGTTCATCGTGCGCGCGTGAAGAGCGCCTCTGGCCACCAGCGGCGCGGCCTTCGCGGCGGTTCTGTTCCAGACGGTGGTCGGGTGTCCGGCATCGACGAATGCCTCGGCGAGTGCCGTGCCCATCGAGCCGAGTCCGATCACCGTCACGGGGTGTTGCCCGGTCATACGTTTGCCCCTGTTCGAAAGCGGGAGATCGTCGGTTGCCTTTTCAGCCTGCGAGGGAGCAAACTTTTCTGCAAGTACCGACAATTTTGTCGGGTACTTACATTTTTGTCAGGGAGCGCGATGAAGAAGCGGAGCTACACCTGCGGGCTCGACGCCGCGATCGACGTCATGGGAGGCAAGTGGAAGGGGCTGATCCTCTTCTGGCTCGGCGAAGGACCGCTGCGATTCGGGGAGTTGCGCCGGACGGTGTCCGGGATCAGCGAGCGGGTGCTGATCCTGCAACTCCGGGAGCTGGAGGCAAGCGGCCTGGTGCACCGCGAGGTCCATCATCAGGTGCCGCCGAAGGTGGAGTATTCGCTGACCGACTTCGGTCGCTCGCTCATCACCGCACTCGCTCCGCTCGGTGAGTGGGGCGAGGAGAACATGGACCGGCTTGAGGCACTTCCGTGAGTGGTGGGACCGGTGCCGGTCCCACCATCAGGCGTCTCAGGGCACGATGTAGGAGAAGCTGTCGAGCAGCTTGTGCCGCGGGTCGTACACGGAAACGGTGTCGCCGCCGGTGTTGTTGAGGAATCCCGTCGTCAACCCGTTGTAGTAGGCGTCGCCGGTGTTGGTTCCCGGCCCGACGTACACCCGCAGCAGGCTGCCTGGCCTCAGCACGTATCCCTCACCGATGCGCAGCAGATTCGTCGCCTGGTCGCGAAGGTGGTAGCCGCTGACGTCGATCGGCTTGCGGGTGGCGTTGCGCAGGGTCACGTGCTCGCCGGTTTCCGGCTGCACGTCGTCACCGCTCGGATTGGGGAACACGTGGTCCACGACGATGCCGTTCGCGTGGGGGAAGGGCTTCTTGCCCTCGGTGACCCTTCGTGCGGTCGAGGGGAAGTTCGTCACGATCCAGTCGTAGCCCTGTAGGGAGGCCATCTCGATCTGGGATGGACTGTCGACGGGGTCACTGATCACGCGCAGGCCACGCGAGTGTGCCCTTTCGACGTCGGCGGCGCCGGTGACCCTCGGATGCGCGAAGACCCCGATCGTCCAGTCCGCCAGCCGGTCGAGCTCGGCGTCGTCGAGCATCCTGCCCCCGGTCAACACCGCGAGCTGCACCTTGGGCGCGGTCCGGTGGAATTCCTTGAGCGCTCCCTCGTCGCGCGAGTGCACCATGACGCGGTAGGCGCCGGAACGCAGCACGGCACCGTCGGCGAGTCCGGCCGCCTTCAGTTCCCTCGCGAGTTTCGTCGCGACGCCCTCGCTGTTCTCCGGCGCCTTCAGCTCAAGGGTGAGCCCTACCTTTCCCCTGTTGGTCCGCAGCAGTTCGGCGACGGTGGGAACGCGTTCTCCGGCGAACCTGGGGTGGAACCACGATCCGGCGTCGAGTCGTTTGAGCTCGGCGAGGGTGAACTGGCCGACTCGCCACGGTGCGCGTTCGGGAAAGACGGTTTCGACGTCGGTCGTACGTTCCAGAGTGTCGTCGTGAACGAGGACCAGTTCGCCGTCAGCCGTGAGCTGGACGTCTCCTTCGAGGACATCGGCGCCTTCCGACAGTGCCTGCCGGTAACTCGCGACGGTCTCCTCCGGCGCCAGACCTGGTGAGCCTCTGTGCGCGGTGACGATGGCGTGGCCCCGGTTCGGTTGCCGTGCGGCTTCGGTTGCTTCGACGGCCTCGGGAGTACCGCGGCCGAGCGCGGTCGTTCCGACGATCACCCCCGCGACGGACGCCGTGACGAGTGTTACAGTTGCCGCCACCCTGCCAAGGGCGCGCGAACGTTGACCCACTTCGACTCCCAGTGTTCGTCAATGTGACCCGACGATCGTGCCGAGGTGTGATGGCAACGCGGAAACATTCAGTGAAATCCTCACCAAACGGACGCTGACACACAGTGTTCGTCCGACTGCCCTCTCGCGTATGAAGTCCGCTGCCACTAACGTGCAAGCGGGCGCTGGATTAGTCAGCGGCGATCTGTTCTGCGCTTCATTATCACAGGTCAGGGCATGATCGGTACCTTTCTGTCGGCATTCTCACAGGTGTTTCTGAGTCATTGCAGGTAGGTCGCCATGCTGTGACGGCGCTGGGCTGAATCGAGTAACGCACTCTGTTACGTTGCTTGAATATGTCCGGAAAGCACTCAATGCGTGCCAACGGCGATAATCAATCGGCGGATGGTGCTGGCTCTGCTGGTCACGTCGTGATCGAATCGCCTTCAAAAGCAGACGGCGCCGCGCTATGGCGAATAGCACGTGATTCGAAAAAGCTGGATCTCAACTCGTCTTACGCTTACGTGCTGTGGTGTCTTGATTTCGCGGACACCTCGGTTGTCGCGAGAGTCGACGGAAAAACTGTGGGCTTCGTCATCGGCTACCGCAGGCCCGCTGTCGCCGACGCGGCGCTGGTATGGCAGGTCGCCGTCGATGACAGTCAGCGAGGACGAGGGCTCGCGGGCAAGATGCTCGATGCCCTTTTCGCGCGCCTCGCGGACGAGGGAGTGCGGTACCTCGACACGACGATCACGCCCGACAACGAGGCTTCGATCCGGTTGTTCGAGTCATTCGCCAAGCGCTGGGAAGCCACGTTGGAACGCTCGCCGCTACTTGCGGCCGACGATTTTCCGGATACGCATGAGCGGGAAGACCTATTTCATATCGGTCCACTCAAGCGTGCCTGATAGTCAGCGCGATAAGTTCCAACGCGATGAGCGACAATTCGCCCTATAAAGCAGGAGACGGAGCAAGGTGAGCATCTTCGAAACGCTCGAATCGGAAGTGCGGAGCTACAGCCGAGGCTGGCCCGTGGTGTTCGATCGAGCGCAAGGCAGTTGGCTCTACTCGGAAGACGGTAAAGGTTACCTTGACTTCTTCGCCGGTGCCGGTGCGCTCAACTATGGCCACAACAATCCGGTGCTGAAAAAGGCGCTGATCGATTACATTTCCCGTGACGGCGTCACTCACGCGCTCGACATGTACACCGTCGCGAAGCGCGATTTCCTCGAAGCGCTCAGCGAGACGATTCTCAAGCCGCGCTCCATGGAATACAAGGTCATTTTCCCTGGCCCCGGTGGCGCGAACGCGGTCGAGGCGGCGCTCAAGCTCGCTCGCAAGGTGACCGGCAGGGAGTCGGTCATCAACTTCACCAACGCGTTCCACGGCATGACCCTCGGCGCGCTCTCGGTGACCGGGAACTCGATGAAGCGGGGCGGCGCCGGTATTCCGCTCGTGCACGCGACCCCGATGCCGTACGACCGCTACTTCGACGGCGCCTACCCCGACTTCCTGTACTTCGAGCGATTGCTTGAGGACTCGGGAAGCGGTCTGAACGAGCCTGCCGCGGTCATCGTGGAGACCGTTCAGGGTGAGGGCGGCATCAACGCGGCGAGGCTGGAGTGGTTGCAGGGCCTTTCCGAGCTGTGCAAGCGGCACGGCATCCTGCTCATTCTCGACGACGTCCAGATGGGCTGTGGGAGGACGGGGCCGTTCTTCAGCTTCGAGGAAGCCGGCATCGAGCCGGACATGATCTGCCTTTCGAAGTCGATCAGTGGCTATGGCCTTCCGATGGCGATCACGCTGATCAAGCCCGAGCTCGACGTGTGGTCGCCCGGCGAGCACAACGGCACCTTCCGCGGGATCAGCCCCGCGTTCGTGACCGCCGCGGAAGCGCTGCGTACCTACTGGAGCGACGACGCGCTGGAGAAGTCGACGAAGGCCAAGGGCGAGCGCGTCGGGAGCGTCTTCAAGGAGCTCGTCGAGACGTATCCCTCCGCAGAGCTGGTCGCCAAGGGCAGGGGACTGGCGAGGGGACTGGAGTTCACCAGCGGCGAGGTCGCGGGCAAGGTGTGTGCGGCTGCTTTCGATCGTGGCCTGTTGATGGAGACGTCGGGACCCGACGGAGAGGTCGTCAAGCTGCTTCCCTCGCTGACGACGACGGAAGCCGAAGTCGATCAAGGACTGGAGATCATCTCCGAATCGGTCAAGGCCGTACTCTCCCACTGAGTCCATTCGCAACACACACAAAAGCAGAAGGGAAACCAGCTTTGATCGTCCGCAGTCTCGACGAGATCACCGACACGGAAGCCGACATCAAGACGCCCAACTGGCGCAGTAAGCGAATCATTCTCGCCAAAGAGCGGGTCGGCTTCTCGGTGCACGAGACCACGCTGTACGCGGGTACCGTCAACGACTTTTGGTACGCCAACCACATCGAGGCGGTTTTCATCGTCGAAGGTGAAGGCGAGATCATCGACAAGGCGACCGGTGAGACGCACGAGCTCAAGCCCGGTTCGCTGTATCTGCTGAACAACCACGACAAGCACCAGGTTCGCCCGCGAACCGACATGCGGACCGTGTGTGTGTTCAACCCGCCGGTCACCGGACGCGAGGTTCACGACGAGAACGGGGTATACCCCTTGGTCGTCGAGGACGAAGAGCCCGCGGCTTCGTGAATTGAACGGGGCCGGGCACGCCAGCCCGGCCCCGTTTTCCCACAGGAAGGGATACGACAAACAAAAGAGTGGCTCGTAGGAGGCGAGTAAAAGTGACTCTCACAGAGAGCCGGATTGAGGACAGCTATCCGACCCGTGTCGCCGGTGAAGCGATGCTTCTCGACAGGGCGGAACCGACGGTGTGGGGCGGTGAGCAGGACGGCCCGTTCGACGCGGCCGAACTGGCGGCGCACGAGACCAAGGGGTACTCGATCATCGAAGGACTGCTGTCCCCCGCCGAAATTCAGGGGTATTGGCAGGAGCTCGTACGGCTCTCGTCGGATGAGGAACTCAAAACCGACGAGCGCGTGATCACCGAGCGAGCATCGGGCAGTGTCCGGTCCGTCTTCGAAGTACACAAGATCAGCGAGTTGATCGGCGAGCTTGCGCGCGATCCTCGCATCCTGGACAGGGCGAGCCAGGTCCTCGGCTCGGATGTCTACCTCCACCAGAGCAGGGTCAACTACATGCCCGGCTTCAAAGGTGCGGGTTTCTACTGGCACTCCGACTTCGAGACGTGGCATGCCGAAGACGGGATGCCCCGCCCGAGAGCCGTGAGCTGCTCGATCGCCTTGACCGACAACTACGCGTTCAACGGCGGCCTGATGGTCATGCCGGGTTCGCAGCGCACGTTCGTGCAGTGCGTCGGCGAGACTCCGGACAACCACTACAAGGCTTCGCTGAGGGAGCAGAAGCTCGGGGTGCCGAGCGAGAACGACATCACGAAGCTCGCCGCCGAGTGCGGGATCGAACAGTTCACCGGACCTGCGGGGTCCGCGCTGTTCTTCGATTCCAACATCATGCACGGGTCGGGCAGCAACATCACGCCCTACCCGAGGTCGAACATCTTCCTCGTGTTCAACAGCGTCGAGAACGCCCTGGTCGAGCCGTTCGCGGCGGCTGAGCCCCGGCCCGCCTTCATCGGAGCCCGGGACTTCACCCCGCTGAAGCGCTGACCCCCGCGTAGGGACTGTTTCGGAAGTGGTTTGGGTGGCGGTGCGGGTGGCGGAACCTGAGGTGGCTCCTCGCTGCGGGATCGTCTCCGCATGTATTCCGACCACGTCGTCGCTGTCCTCGCGAGGATCCACCTCAGAACCCGCTGCGGAGAGGGTTGCTTGCCCGCTCCAAGCGGCTCCGCCACTTAAGAAAACGCACACTAAGTGATCAGTCGCCGGCTGTGTGGGGGTGGTTGTAGCGGCCCTCACACAGCCTGCTACTGTGTGCGCCACCTCATTGACGTTACGGATGAGGTAGTCGTGACCAGCGTGGCGCGGGTTGCTCCTTCGCTCGGGGTGGGCTCTAACACCACGTTGGTCAGGACGAACGGCTGAACCGAGTACGGCCCCGCGCCATCAGATCGGGACTGATGGCACGGGGCCGTACTCGTCTGGGCTTGCCTTGGAAGCTCAGTCGTCCTGGTCGAAGAGGCTCGTCTCGGAGTGGATCTCCAGCAGCTCGTACACCGGCCTCCCCCTCCTGCCGTCGATGGTCGTGGTGCGGACGACCCGCAGGCGTGCCGTGACCGGACGGTCGAGGTTCAGCTTGATCTCGTCGAGCAGGTCGGGAGCGACCGCGCCCTGGATGGTGCTGCCGGTGTCGCGCTCAAGGTAGAAGATCCTGCGCCGCGTGCGGACACCGTCGAGCCTTCCGGTGACCGTCTCGTATCCGACGTCTTCCCTCGACTCTCGCAGGCTGCCCTGCAAAACCCTGGCCTGCTCCGTCGTCATGCTGCGGGTGAGCTCGTCGCCGGCTGTCGGCATGAGGGACAGCCCGATGCCGGAGTTCTTGCTGACCGCGTTGACGATGTCGCTGACGGCGTTGCGGACGGTGTCCCGCTGCAAGAGCACGGCGTCGAGCGCACCGTCGTCGGAGCCGTTGGCCGGAAGGAAGTCGCACAGCTCCTTCACCGCGCGTTCGGAGAGGGTTTCGATGCCGTCCGAGATGAGCGCGTCCGGCGCGGAGGTCTCAGGAAACCCGAAGAACATCGCGTTTCCGGCCTGGCCCCGCTGGATCAGCGGTGCCTTCTCCCTGTCGGCGGGCTGCACGTAGGTGATCTCGCCGTGCGGGTTGCGCACGATGTGGCCGATCTTCGCGGTCGCGTCCTGCAACGCCCTGCTGATGTCGGAGAACGTGTACGCGTCGAGCTGGGTCGAGCCGAGCATCGACACCCGCAGCAGCGGGGAGCGGGACGTGCGCTCGAACTTCGCGTGCGCTGCCATCGCCGAGGCGCGAGCGAGATCGTCGAGCCAGGTCCCTCCCGGAATGCCTTCCGAAAGTTGCCGGAAACTCACCAGGTCACCTCCGCGAAGCCTTTGCGTATCCCGGGTGCGGCTCCTCGCGACCACGCGTCGGCCCACACCTCCTCGTCGCCCGGATGGCACAGGAAGCCGTCGAGCAGACCGCCGACTGGCTGCACTTGTTCCAGATACATCGCGGGTTGTTCCGCGATGACGCCGCGCAGGGTGAGCATCCCGTAGAGCGCCGCGCGCGCGGGACCGTCGAGTCGCTTGAGCGTGCCCCATTCGTCGGGCAGCAAGACGACGTCGACGTCGGAGGGGACATCCGGGGTGCGATCGGTGAGCGGGCCGCTGACCCAAGCCCTTCCCGATGGGATGAGCCGGGTGACGACGCCGAGGTAACCGCTCAGGGCGCTGAACAGAATCTCGCGCTCGTTGCGGTGTGGTGCGTCCCAGACAAACCGTTCGTACAGGTCGGAGAGATCAGCGGGGTGTCGACCCTGTGGAAGGACATTGTCCGAGGTCCAGTGCGGGAGCGGCATCCAGAGCTTTCCTTACCTAACCTGCCTTGACCTGGTCAGGCGAACTTATCAGCCGTGCCTCAGCCACCGTGGTGCGGCTGCCGCTCCCTCTCGTCCTGCTCATCGGGCCACTCGTTGCGGGTATGCCACTCCCGTCGGGTCGGCAACGTGCCGGCGAGGTGGCCGAGGTCTGGTGGTGGAGCTTCCTCTTCGTCCTCACCCGCGTCGACGGCATCGAGCGGAACGGCCGTCGAGGTGTGTCCCTCCGGCCGTGGGGCACGGCCGTTGACTTCCTCGTATGCCTCGTCGGCGTCCTCCCCGAAATCCCCGTAGTCCCCGAAATCCCCATAGTCGGGGTAGTCGTCGTAATCGTCGTGTTCGGGTTCCTCAGCTTCGTACCAGTGCCGGGTGTCCTGATTGGACGGTGTGGTGGGGATGAACTGGGTTTCCTCACCCGGTGTCGGGGGCACCAGCGGGGGCGGCACGATCATCGTGGTCTCGTTCGCGGCCGTCGGGTTCCTCTCCCAGTGCCGCTCGTGCTTGCCTTCCGGCGTGGCCGCGCTCGTCCGCCTGCCGCCGCGCAGTACCAGCGCGGTCAGACCGGCGCCGAGCACGAACGCGATCAGCAGCCAGAGCCAGATCTGCCCGAACAACCACCACATCTCGCTACCCCCTCACCGGACCGTGATTTCAGCGCGCCGGTCTTTCGCCGGGTCGCCGTTCTCGCCCCGCGACGGCGCGTCGCCCTTGCCGACCGTGGTGACCCTTTCGCGGCTGATTCCCGCGTCGACGAGCTTTCGCGCGACGGTGTCCGCCCTCGCCGAGGAAAGGCGCGCCGACTCACGTGGGTCGCCGCCCGCGACCTTCGCCGCGTACCCGGCCACTTCGTAGCCGTAGGTCTTGGCCTCGTCTCCTGCCGAGCGGATTGTGTCGAGGACGGTGGCAAGTGCCTGCTCGCCCTTTCCCGTCAGCACGGCCGTGTTCGGCCGGAAGGTGATCGGGGCGTCCGCCAGTTCCTCGTCGATCGCGGTATTGAGGTCGGCGGCGCCCGTGTCGGTGGAACCGTCGTCGCTCGGTTCCGCTCCCTGTGCCTGTCGCACGGCGCGGACCCCGTCGACCGCTCCGACGACGTCGGCGGCCCGCGCTTGTTGCTCTGCCGCGACGCCGTGCAGCGTGGCGTCCCTGCCGTCGAAGGTGACGTCGGCCCGCAGCCCCTCGGAGCCGAGCGCCGTCCTCGCCTTTTCCGTGAGGTCGGCTTGGATCCCGCCCGAGCTCGACCAGGTGCCGAGCAGGGCGAGCACGCCCGTCACCAGCAGTGCGAGCGGAACCAGCCAGAGCAGGCGGCGGTTACCCGGCATGCACCGACTGTAAAGGCGCCGGCCATGGCGCGCGAAAGATGAGGACCTAGTTGTCGGCCCGTTCCACCAGGTCAGCGGTACTCGGTCGGTCGAGAAGAGGGGTCAGCCTCGGCCGTTTCGGCGCCAGTCCGTCTCCCATCGACTCGCCGCGAAGGTGCCTGCGAATCCAGGGAAGCAGGTGCATCCTCGTCCATTCGAGGTCGGAACGGCGCAGGGTGAGCCAGTTCGCGTGATCAGGGGACTCCGGCCACGGCTCGCGCCAGTCGAACTCGGTGGGAACGCCGAGCACCTCGGCCGTGCGCAGCGCGATCCGCCTGTGCCCCTCCGGGGTGAAATGCAGCCGGTCGTCGCTCCACGCGCGGACGTCGTGCAGCGCGTCCATCGCCCACAGGTCCACGACCCGCGCGCCGTGCCGCTCCGCGATCGCCCAGAGGTGGGCGTTGTAGATGCCGACTTTGCCCCGCAGGATGCTCATCACCGACATGCTCTTGGTGTCGGGCCCGGTGAAGATGACCACCTCGATGCCTTTCGACCTGAGCGCGGCGACGCCTTCCTCGAAGGCAGCCGCCGTCGCGTCGACGTCGGCACCGGGAACGATGATGTCGTTGCCGCCCGCGCACACCGTCACGAGGTCGGGCCTGATGTCCAGCGCGATGGGCAGCTGCTCGGACATGATCTCGGCGAGCATCTTGCCGCGAAGCGCGAGGTTGGCATAGCGGAACTCGGAGCGTCCGTTCGCGAGGATCCCCGCGAGCCGGTCGGCCCACCCCTTGAAGCTGCCGTCAGGCAACTCGTCATTGAGACCCTCGGTGAAGCTGTCGCCGATCGCAACGAAGCTGTTGAATTCGGACACGAGGTCTCTCCCTCCGCGAGCGCCCTGTGAAATCCGCGTCTAGACGATCAACAACCGAGAATGCCCCCGCAATCCCGACCTACGCCACCGTCGGTTGATCGGACGTCATAGTTTTCTCCTTCAAGGGGCGTATTCGCAGCTGGTTTTCCCGATCCGTGGGGTTGCTGTGGCGTAACTCGCAGCGCGAAGAGGCGACAACCGCACTTTTCCGGCATCGGTGTCAGACAAGGAAGCCCAGGTCAACCGGCTGTCTGTCCACTGTGGTCTGTCATCGGCCGGTGTCCGGCATCGTTTTCAGTCTGTGACCCCACGCGACGGCCGCGTCGCGGCGTGCTCGCCGAAAGCGTCGATCATCGCGAGTCTCACCGCGCCGCCGACCCCGTCTGAACTGGCGAGTACTCGCAGGTCGGAGAGGTCGGCACGGACCAGTTCACCGACCGGGCTCTCGTTGCCGAGCACACTGCCGACAAGAACGACCGGCGTCGTCTCGCCGGGTTCGCGGGCCGCGAGCGCGGCTTCCACGAGCTGAGCCGCCGCTCGCTCGACGATGTCTCTGGCGACGGGATCGGCGGCCGCGGCGTCGCTGACCAGCGGCGCGAACCGGGAAAGGCGAACGGGAAGATCGGCGTTGGCCGCGGTGATCAGCAGGTGAGCCGCCCTTGTCTCGTCGGGCGGCACGCCTGCCTCGGCGAGGACGGCCGTGGCCAGCTTGCCGAGCGGGAGGTCACCGTGCAGCGCGTCGAGGGTCCGCCGGACGGCTTCCCTGCCGATCCAGAACCCCGAGCCCTCGTCGCCGAGTAGCCAGCCATAGCCGCCGACGACAGAGGCCATCCGCCTTCCCCTGATCCGGCCCGCTATGGAGCCGGTGCCCGCGATCAGCACGGTGCCGTCGGGTTCCTCGGTGGCTGAGGCGAAGGCGGCCTCGGCGTCGGAGACGAACCGGGGTTTCCCCTTGAGGCCGAGTGGGCGCAGTGCCGTCTCGAAGATCGTGGCGACAGCCGGATCGGTGAGCTTGCTCGTGCCGGCCATGCCGATCACGCACGCGCGAAGCAGCGAGGGGTCGAGCCCGCGCATCGCGTCGGCGATGACAGCGGCGACGGCCGCGGCGGCCTGCTCGGCGGGTACCGAGTTCGGGTTGCTCCCTCCGCCGAGACCGGAACCGAGGCGGGTGCCGTCCTCGGCGAGAGCGACGGCTCGTGAGGCGGTGCCTCCCGCGTCGACGCCGATCGCGAAGTTCATCGGGTTTTGGTCACCTTTCGCAGGCCACGAGGGTTGTCGGGGTCGAAGCCCCTCGCCAGCGCGAGCGAAAGGGCGAGCCGCTGTACCGGCAGTATCTCCAGTATGGGCGCCACCTCCTCTGCCGTTCGCGGCAGTTCGATGCGGACGGCGGCCCTCATCGCGGAGGCGGCCGAGCCGACGGCGAGTACGTCGGCGCCTCTCGCCGCGACCGCGTCGAGCGGATCGCGCATCGCGGTTCCGCCATTGCCTTCGCTGGTGATCGCGAGTACCGCGGTGTCCTCGTCGACGGCGGCGACCGGTCCGTGCAATAGGTCGGCACCACTGTAGGCGCGAGTGGCGAGATAGCTCGTCTCGGCGAGTTTCAACGCGGCCTCCAATGCCGTCGCATAGGAGTAGCCCCTGCCGGTGGTGATGACGCGGTCGGCGAACCGGTACCGGTCGACGGCACGGGCGACTTCGGCTTCCGTCGAGTCGAGGGAGTGTTGTGCGAGTCGGCCGATGTCGGCGACCTCGGTTCCGATGCCTCCTCGGACGGCGTCGACGAACAGGTAGAGCGCGAGCAACGTCGCCGAATACGTCTTCGTGGCGGCGACCGCGTGCTCCTCGCCTGCCTTGACGGGGACGGCCAGTTCCGCCGCGCGCGTGAGCGGCGAGTCAGGGGTGTTGCTGACCGCGACGGTCAGCGCGCCCCGCTCGCGGGCGGCCTCGGTGACTTCGAGCAGGTCGGGGGAGCCGCCGCTCTGGCTGACCGAGACGAGCAGTACGTCCCTGAGGTCTGGCCGTGCTCCGTAGAGTGTGGTCGTTGAAGGAGAAACCAAACCGGCCGGTAACCCCAGCAGTACCTCGATCAGGTACTTGGCGTACAGGGCCGCGTGGTCGCTGGAACCCCTCGCCGCCAGCAGGGCGAAGCGAGGTGGCCGCCGCGCGACGGCCTCGGCCACGGCGGCGATCTCGGCCCGGGTCTCGACCAGTTCGGCGAGTATCCGGGGTTGCTCGCCGATCTCAGCCGTCATATTCCGGCCCGCCTTGCCCTCTATCACAGTGGTCCCTCTCGTCATCCGACAAGGTCTAGACCAATAGTAACCAGGTTCAATGCATTTCGTGCAGGGTAGCTTTGCAGGTGGAGTATGAGGCGTTCAGTGAAGGAGTCGGTCATGTTGCAGGCGGTTTCGGGCGGTGGGTCGGGTTCGGCACCCGGCACGCGTGGCCAGCGTGAACCGAAGTACTGGGCGCTCAAACAGCATCTGCTCGACCTGCTCGAAGCGTTGCCTGCCGGGTCGCCCATCCCCACGGAGCGGGCGCTCGCGGGAGAATTCAACGTATCGCGCACGACAGTTCGTCAAGCACTTGCGGACCTGACCGCCGAGGGCAGGCTGCACAGGGTGCAGGGCAAGGGCACCTTCGCGGCGGAACCGAAGCTCGCCCAGCGGCTCCAGCTCTCGTCCTACACGGAGGACATGCGAGCGCAGGGCAGGGAGCCGTCCTCGCGCCTGCTGGAGATCGACGAGATCCACGCCGAGGCCGAACTGCCCAAGCTGCTCGGCATCCGCACCGGCGCCAAGGTGCTGCGGTTGCGCAGGTTGCGGCTCGCCGACGGGGAGCCGATGGCGCTGGAGACGACGCACTTGCCTTCGGCAAGGTTCCGTGGCCTTCGCAAGCACCTCACCGAGGGCGCTTCGCTCTACGCGGCGCTGCGGGAGCGGTATGGCGTCGAACTGGAAAGGGCAGAGGAGACCATCGAGACCTCGCTGGCCGGTCCGCAGGAGGCCGAACTGCTCGGCGCCGACGTCGGAATGCCGGTGCTGCTGCTCTCCCGGCACTCGTTCGGTTCGGACGGCAAGCCCGTCGAGTTCGTCAGGTCCATCTACAGGGGCGACCGATACAAGTTCGTCACGACCCTCACCAGACCGTGAACCCGAGGTGCCCGCGACGCGGTTCGCGGGCACCCTCACGGGAGGGCGGCCTCTGGAGGCGGTGATGGCAGATCCGGTGACACCGGTGGACAACGCCGGCATCAGGTGGGGAAGCGCCACGGCGCGCGGCGTGCTGGCCACGACCATCCTCGGCTCCGGAATGGCCATGCTCGACGGCTCGGTCGTCAACGTCGCGCTGCCGAGGATCGGTGACGAGCTGGGGGCCTCGGTCGCCGGTCTCCAGTGGATCCTCGACGGATATCTGCTCTCGCTCGCCTCGCTGATCCTCATCGCCGGTGCCCTCGGCGACCGCTACGGCAGGTTGCGGGTTTTTCAGATCGGGGTCGTCTGGTTCGCCATCGCCTCGTTGTTGTGCGGTTTGGCTCCGACCACCGAGCTGCTCGTCGCGGCGCGAGTACTACAGGGCATCGGGGGAGCTTTGCTGACGCCGGGCTCGCTCGCGATATTGCAAGCGACCTTCGCCAAAGAGGACAGGGCGAGGGCGATCGGGGCGTGGTCGGGACTCGGCGGGCTCGCTGCGGCCATCGGTCCGCTGCTCGGCGGCGTGCTGGTGCAGGTGTGGTCGTGGCGGCTCGCGTTCTTCATCAACCTCCCGCTCGCGGTCGTCTGCATCGTGCTGGCGCGGCGCTACGTTCCCGAGTCCTGTGATCAGCTCCGCCGGCACGACCGACCGAGTGTGTTGTCCTCGGCACTGTGCGCGATCGGCCTTGCCGGGGTCACGGCCGCGCTCGTCGAGGCGAAGCCGAGGGGATTCGACGATCCGCTCGTCGTGGTGTCCGGGGTGGCCGGTGTTCTCGGGCTCGTCGCGTTCGTGGTGCTCCAGCTCCGTTCGCGACGGCCGCTGATCCCGCCCTCCATCTTCGCCGACCGTACATTCGCGCTCGCGAACGGACTGACGCTCGTCGTCTACGCGGCGCTCGGTGGCGTGCTGATGCTCATGGTGCTCCAACTTCAGGGATCGCTCGGCTACTCGCCGATGCTCGCAGGCGCGGCGAGCCTGCCCATCACGTTCCTGATGCTCGTGCTCTCCGGCCGGTCCGGCGCGCTCGCGCAGCGCATCGGGCCGCGCACCCAGCTCATCGTGGGGCCGTTGCTGCTCGCGGCCGGGGTACTGCTGCTGCGCAGGGTGGTTCCCGGTGCTTCCTATGTCGGCACGGTGCTGCCTGCCGTCGTCGTGTTCGGCCTTGGGCTCGCGACGGTCGTCGCCCCGGTCACGGCGACCGTTCTCGCCGCCGCTCCAGACCACCTCGCCGGTGTCGCCTCAGGTGTGAACAACGCGATCGCGCGGACGGGCAATCTGCTCGCGGTGGCGTTGTTGCCCGCGATCGCGGGGCTCAGCGGAGCCGCCTACTCCGATCCGGTTGCATTGACGGCGGGTTGGCGCGACGCCATGTGGGTATGCGCTGGACTACTGGTCGTCGGAGCCGTTCTCGCGTTCGGAATTCGCGGTAACGTGCTTTCGGATGCCCAGCCCCGTCAAGAACATGTGAAATTCTGAAAGTCCACTGTAGACAGATGAGATAGGCGTGTCCGCGCTCACTTCAGGCAACGCCGGGAGTGTTTGCGGCGATGAACTCGTTGAGTAGGGCAGTGGGGAGCGCAATCGCGAGCGATCGGAATCATGACTGACGAGAAATCGAAAGAAGCGAAAGAGGAAACGGAAAAAACCGGCCTCAGACCTGCGCAGGTCGCGGCGGCGGCGCTTGCCGCTGTCACGGCGGCTTTTCTCGGTTCGTCGCTCGGCGTGTACGGAACAGTACTCGGCGCGGGCTTGATCAGCGTGCTGACAACGGTCGGCAGCGAGTTCTATCTTCGTTCGTTCACCGGAACGAAAGAGGCGACCAAGAAGGCGAAGGCCGCCGCGAGCGCGGCGATCACCGACGGCAAGGGCTGGACGGTCAAACTCGCCCAGCCGGGGCCCGGGGCCAAGCAAGGGCACAGGGCGGGCGGGATCGATCAGCCGACAACCCGGTTCCCCGTACCGGCGAGCCCGCACGGTGATCCCGACGCACCGACGGTGTATCTGCCCAAGCCGGGCGGGAACGACACCGATGACGACGAGAGCGGCAGGAGGAAGGCGTTCAACGCCGCGTGGTGGAAGCGACGCTGGCCGCTCATCGTGGGTACCAGCGCGGTCGCCTTCGTCATCGGCATGGCCGTCATCACCGGCGTCGAGGGAATCACGGGCAAGTCCGTTTCCGGAGGACAGGGCAGCACGGTCGGCCAGCTCGTCGGCAAGGGCTCTGGAACGACGGGCGGTGACGAGCACCGGGAAGAGAGCCCCGACCAGCAGCAGACGCCGACCCAGCAGGCGCCGGCCACGACGAGCGAGTCTCCGGAAAGCCCCGCGCCGACCAGCGAGTCGCAGCAACCCGGTGAGTCGAGCTCGACGGAGCAGACCCCGACGAGGGAGAGCCCTTCCAGCCAGTCCGAGGCCCCCGAGTCTCCGCCTGCCGACATCGAGGACGGGTCGGGAACGGGCGGCGGCGCCGAGGTCACACCGAACGCGGTGCCGTGAGTGCCGAACGAAGCGCCGAGGCGGCCTCGGCTGGATCGCTCGCCTCGGTGATGGCCCTGACCACGACGACCCGGGAGGCGCTTGCCTCGCGAACCTGAGGCAGGCGGTCGAGATCGATACCGCCGATGGCGAACCACGGCAGGGCGGTCGGTACCTCGGTACCGACCGCCCTCACCAGTTCGAGGCCAGGCGCGGACCGGCCCGGTTTCGTGGGAGTCGGCCAGCACGGGCCGACGCAGAAGTAGTCGACGCCCTCCTCTTTCGCCGCTGCCAGCGCCTGGTCGAGCGAGTGGGTCGAGCGGCCGATCACCGGCCCGTCCCCGAGCAGCTCGCGGGCGACCGGAACGGGGAGGTCGTCCTGGCCGAGGTGGAGCACGTCGGCTCCGACGGCGTAGGCGATGTCCGACCTGTCGTTGACGGACAGCAGCGCACCGTGCTTCTCGCAGGCCGCCGCGAGCACCTCAAGCGCGGCGATTTCCTCCTTCGCCTCAAGTGGTTCGCCACCGCTCTTGTCGCGAAGCTGGATGATGTCGACGCCGCCTCGCAGTGCGGCGTCGGCGAATTCGGCGAGATCACCACGTGAGCGCCTCGCGTCCGTGCACAGGTAGAGGCGGGCGTTCGAGAGACGTTTCCGGATCTGATCACCGCTGAGGCCAGGCATGGCGTCACCGTAGTACGTCCCTGTACCGTGGGGGGCGTCCGCACGGGAGCCCTGGCGACGGGCTGAGAGGGAGCTGCCGCTCCGACCGTGGAACCTGATCCGGATCATGCCGGCGCAGGGAGCGTGATCTCATGAAAGGAAATCCCGGACTGGCGGTCGTCGGCGCCGGTGTCATCGGGCTTGCCATCGCATGGAAGGCCAGCGCCGCCGGTTGCCGCGTCACCGTGTTCGACCCCGCGCCCGCACGGGGGGCCTCCTGGGTCGCCGGCGGCATGCTCGCGCCGGTGACCGAGGCGTGGCCGGGTGACGAGCCCGTACTCGAACTCGGCGAGGAATCGCTGCGCCGCTGGCCCGCCTTCGCCGCCGACCTCGCTCGCGAGGGATTCGATCCTGGGCTCTCGCTGAATGGCACCGTCGTCGCCGCGTTCGACCATGCCGATGCCGAACAACTCGGAACACTCGCCGAGTACCTGCGTGAGCTGGGCAGAGAGGCGACGTTCGTCAGCGGGAGGGCGCTGCGGCGCGAGGAACCAGGGCTTTCCGCCTCGGTGAGGGCCGGGCTGCTCGTGCCGGGTGACCTCGCCGTCGACAACCGCAAGCTGCTCGGCGCGCTCATCGACGCGACCCGCGCCAACGGGGGCACCTTCGTCACCGAACCCGTTTCGGAACTGACGTCGTCTCGCGTACGTGCCGCCGGAGGTGAACGTGCTTTCGACGCGGTCGTCCTCGCGGCCGGTGCGTGGAGCGGTGGACTGTCGGCCGCGCTCGCGGGCAGGGTGCGCCCGCTGAAGGGGGAAATCCTCCGGATGCGGACCAGAAGAGGCGCGCTGCCACCGCCCTCACGCACCGTGCGCGCCTTCGTCGAGGGACGGCCGGTGTACCTCGTGCCCCGCGCCGGAGGTGAGCTGGTGCTCGGCGCCACCCAGTACGAGGCGGGCTTCGACACCGCCGTCACCGCGCGTGGAGTGCGGGAGTTGCTGGAAGGAGCGGAACGGATCTTTCCAGGCATCGCGGAGTACGAACTCGTCGAGACCGCTGCCGCGCCACGTGCGGCGAGCGCCGACAACCTGCCCTACCTCGGTGAACTCACCGACGGCGTCTTCGCGGCGACGGGACACCACCGCAACGGTCTGCTGCTCGCACCGGTGACCGCCGACGCCGTGCTTGCCTGGCTCGGCGGTGAATCACCGCCGAAGGGGACCGCCGCCGCCGATCCACTGCGCGGGAGCGCAACCGACACAACGCACAGGGAGAAGGTGTGATGCGCGTTCACGTGAACGGAGACCTTCGGGAGTTCCGTGACGGAAGTACCGTCGCGGAACTGCTCACCGAACTCGGCACCACAAGGCAGGGCGTCGCCGTCGCGCTCGAAGGTGAGGTGGTCCAGCGAGGCCGCTGGACCGAGATCGTCGTCGCCGACGGCGCGCGCCTCGAAATCCTCACCGCCGTACAGGGAGGGTAGAGATGACCACCGAATCGACCGCGCCCGCGAGCACGGCTGACCCGTTGCGCATCGGTACCTACGAGCTCGATTCCCGGCTGATCATCGGAACGGGAGGCGCGAGCAACCTGAGCGTGCTCGAACGCGCGCTCGTGGCCTCCGGAACGGAGCTCACCACCGTCGCCATGCGCAGGGCCGATGTGGACGGTGGTACCGGTGTGCTGGATCTGTTGCGCACACTCGGGATCCGGCTGCTGCCGAACACGGCAGGTTGCCGAAGCGCGGCCGAGGCCGTGCTGACCGCGAAACTCGCGAGGGAAGCGCTGGGAACCGACCTGATCAAGCTCGAAGTCCACGCCGACGACCGCACGCTGCTCCCCGAGCCGTCCGAGACCCTTGACGCCGCTGAACAACTCGTCGCCGACGGCTTCACCGTGCTCGCTTACACGGGCGACGATCCGGTGATCGCGTTGCGGTTGGAGGAGGCGGGCTGTGCGGCCGTGATGCCGCTCGGTGCACCCATCGGCACCGGGCTCGGTATTCGCAATCCGCACAACATCGAGCTGATCGTCGCGAGGGCAGGGGTTCCGATCGTGCTCGACGCGGGAATCGGCACCGCGTCCGACGCGGCGCTGGCCATGGAGCTGGGCTGTTCGGCCGTGCTGCTCTCCACGGCGGTCACGAGGGCGCAGGATCCGGAACGGATGGCCCGCGCCATGCGGCTTGCCGTCGAATCGGGGCGGCTCGCGCGGGAGGCGGGGCGGGTTCCTCGCCGGTTCTGGGCGCAGGCTTCCAGCCCGCCACGCTGAGCCGGGTTCCGGCACGTGCGAGCACCCCGCAACGTAGGGTGATCCGCAATTCAGGCCGTGCGGGTACCGAAGGAGCTCTAGGTGACCACGTCGTCGCAGGATGTCCCCGGCAGGTTGTTCCTGGCGATCGGTAGGCTCTCGCGGTCACTGCGTCAGGCAGGCTCGCCAGGGCCGGGGCACGGTTCGATCTCCGCGCTGGCGACGCTCGCCGCCTACGGGCAGCTCCGGCTCGGCGATCTCGCGGCGAAGGAAGGCGTAGCCGCGGCGACCATGTCGAGGATCGTCTCGTCACTCGTCGAGGCGGGATACGTGAGCAGGGAATCCGATCCAGCCGACCGGAGGGCATGGCTCGCCACGGTGACTCCCGAGGGGCAACGGATGCTCTCCGGTGTTCGCTCGACGCGCATCCACGAACTGAACGTCCGCATCGACCGGCTCGCCCCAGAACATCGAGCCGCCCTCGTCGCCGCCCTCCCCGCCCTCGAAGCCCTCCTCACCGACGACGACTGAGTTCGTTGGTGGCGGCTTGCTTCGGTGCCGGGTGACGGCCCACTTGAAGCGGCTACGCCGCTTAGGTCGGGTCCGGTTGGCGTTGTCTTAGTTCCGCTACTTCCGCGCGCAATGCCCTCAGCTCACCGAGGATTTCGGTGTTGACGGCGAGCTGTTCGGCGGCTTGCCGCTCCTCCTCCGCCTTCATCTCGTCGCGCAACTGGTCCTCCATCGCGCTCACGATGACCGCGATGAACAGGTTGAGCACGGCGAAGCTGGAAACGAGGATGTAGACGACGAAGAAGATCCAGGCGAGCGGCGCTTCCTCCATGATCGCCTTGGCGATGTCAGGCCATGCCTCACCGGTCATCACCTGGAACAACGTGAACAGCGACGTGCCGAGACCGCCGAAGTCGTCGGGCGCGATGCCGCCGAAGAGCTTCGTCGCCATGACCCCGGCGACGAAGATGACGAGTCCGAGCAGCGCCGCGATAGACGCCATCCCCGGAACGGCGGCGAGCAGGCCCGCGACGACCTTGCGCATCGAGGGGACGAGCGAGACCAGCCGAAGCACCCGCAGGATCCGCAGCGCCCTCAGCACCGCGAACGGTCCCGTCGCCGGAATGAGCGCGATGCTGACGACGACCGTGTCGAACACGTTCCACGGATCGCGGAAGAAGTCCTTGCCGTACACGTAGAACTTCGCGAGCAGTTCCAGCACGAAGATCGTCAGCGCGATGTAGTCGAGCGTGTGCAGTAAGCCACCGATGTCGGCGAGCAGCCCGCGAGACGTCTCAAGGGCAAGCGTCACCGCGTTGAAGATGATGACGGCGATGATGAAGTTCTGGAAGCGCCGGTCTTCGATCAGTTGCCGTAGCCGCTCGCGAAAAGTCACGCGGCGCATCCTATTCCGGTGCGAGTCTCCAGAAGGCCGAAACCGGGCCGACCTTCGCGCCCATCGGGTAGGAGTGCCGGACAGCGTTGCTGACAAACCACTTTCCGAGCTTCGCGGCGTCCTCGACGGTCATGCCGCGGGCGAGACCGGCCGTGAGCGCGGCGGCCATGGCGTCACCCGCGCCGTGGGTGTGCGGCGTGGAGAACCGGGGGCCTGGCAGTTCGGTGAACGTCTCGCCGTCGTAGAGAACGTCGACGCATTCCGGGTCCTCGACCAAATGCCCGCTTTTGACCAGCACATACCGAGGCCCCAGCGCGTGCAGCGCTACCGCCGCGTCCCGCATCCGGTCGCGGTCGGTGACCGTGATGCCGGTGAGCAACCGGACCTCGTCCAGATTCGGTGTGACGATCGTCGCCCTCGGCAGCAACTCGTCGTGCAGCGCCGCGAGCCCGGCCTCGTCGAACAGCGGATGCCCGTGCATCGACGCGGCGACGGGGTCGACGACGAAGGGCACGTCAGCGTCCTTGCCGATCCTCGCCTTGTCGCAGGCGCCGGCGACGGCCTTGATGATCTCGCCGGAGGCGAGCATGCCCGTCTTGACCGCCTGTACGCCCATGTCGGCGGCAACGGCCTCGATTTGTGCCGCGACGATCCCAGCCGGGATGTCGGTCCTGTCGTGGACCCCGAGCGTGTTCTGCACGGTGACCGCGGTGACCGCGACGAGCCCGTGGACGCCGCACGTCAGGAACGTCCGCAGGTCGGCCTGTAGCCCTGCCGCGCCGCCGGAGTCGGATCCGGCGATGGTCAGCGCGGCGGGCGGTTGGGCTTGGCTCATGTGATCCAGTGTCGCTCGCGTGGTGCTGACGGAGCCAGCCGGTGCCCCTTTTCCGGATCCGGAAGCCTTCCATTCCATAATGGACAAATCGCCGCCAATGGGCCGCCGCCCGGATTTTCCCTGTGTACGAACGGGTCTATGCTGCTTGAGGCGGAAATCGTCGAGTGGCTGAACTGGAGGTGGCAACGGCGCGATGGCGGTGTCGCTCCGGCAGACCGGAACCGGCACCACCCGACTCCGCCGTGGCCCGCTGCGTGATCTCGACCACCCCGCCAGGGTTTTCGCGTTGCTGGGGCCCAACTGGTTCGCCTCGGTCATGGGCACCGGAATCGTCGCCAACGCTGCCGTGACCCTGCCGCTCCAGTTCACGGGATTCCGCGTTGCCGCGACCGTGGTCTGGGCGCTCGCGGCACTGCTGCTCGTCGGGCTGAGCGCGGCGTGGCTCGTGCACTGGATCAGGCATCCGGCCACCGCGAAGGGGCATTCCGGACATCCGGGGATGGCTCAGTTCTGGGGCGCGCCGCCGATGGCGCTGACCACCGTCGGTACCGGAACGTTGTTGCTCGGCAAGGATTGGATTGGGCTTGACGCCGCGGTCACCGTCGATGTGATCCTGTGGACGGCGGGTGCGGTGCTCGGCATCGCGACCACGGTGTGGATTCCCTTCCGGATGATGACCGGCTTCGAACTGGGGATCGGCAACGTGTTCGCGGCCTGGCTCATGCCCGTCGTTCCGCCGATGGTGTCGGCCGCGACGGGAGCGCTGCTCGTTCCGCACGTGCCGGAAGGGGAAGCCCAGCGCACACTGCTGTTCGCGTGCTACGCGATGTTCGGCATCAGTCTCTTCGCGACGTTGTGTGTCCTGCCGCAGATCTGGCAGCGCCTGGTGCTGCGCAAGACCGGAACGCTCACCAACACGCCGACCGTGTGGATCGTGCTCGGTCCGCTCGGGCAGTCGGTGACGGCCGCCAACCTGCTCGCCGACGCGGCGCAACCGGTTCTCGGCGACCCCTACGCGAAGGCCGCGGACGCGTTCGGGCTCCTCTACGGCGTCCCGGCCTTCGGCTTCGCGCTGATCTGGCTCGCGCTGGCGACCGCGCTCACCGTCAGGGCATTCCGTAACCGGCTGCCGTTCGCCTTGACCTGGTGGAGCTTCACCTTCCCGCTCGGCACCGTCGTCACCGGAGCAAGCACACTCGATGCCAGAGTCCACACCGGACTCTTCGCCGTCACGGCCTGCGTGCTGTACGCCGCGCTGGTCGGCGCGTGGGCGACAGTGGCCGTCCGTACCGTGCGAAACGGTTACCGGGGAAGGCTGTTCACCGAATCAGTCGCCGTCGGCGAGCCGCCAGAACGGTGAGACCGGTCCGACGCCCTCGCCGAGCGGATACGACTCCTCGACGGCCCTTTCGATGAATCGCTTGCCTTCGGCGACCGCGTCGGGCACGCCGAGTCCTTTCGCGAGCGACGCGGTGATCGCGGAGGCCATCGTGTCGCCACCGCCGTGGGTGTGCTCCGTCGGATGTCGCGGCCCTTCTAGTTCGATGAACCGCGCGCCGTCGGAAAGCAGGTCGACGCATCGAGGACTGTCGTAGAGATGCCCGCCCTTGACCAGAACCCACTGGGGCCCAAAGGTAAGTAGCGCTCGTGCCGCCTCCCGCTGACTCTCCGGCCCCTTCACCTCGACCCCGGTGAGCAGCCGCACCTCGTCCAGGTTCGGTGTGACGAGCGTTGCCCTCGGGAACAACTCGGTGCGGATCGCCTCCAGTGCCTCTTCCCTCAGCAGCGCGTCGCCGTGCATGGAAGCCGCGACCGGATCGACGACGAAGGGTGCTCCTTCGGCTCCTCCGATGTGGACCTCGTCGAGCGTCTTCGCGACGGTTCTGATGATCTCGGCCGTTGCCAGCATGCCGGTTTTCGCCGCGTCGACGCCCATGTCACCGGCAACCGCCTTGATCTGCGCGGCGACGACATCGGAAGGGATGTCGGTGAAACCCTGCACTCCCAGCGAGTTCTGCACGGTCACCGCCGTGATCGCGGTCATCCCGTGTACCCCGCAGGCGAAGAACGTCCTCAGATCGGCCTGGATTCCGGCGCCGCCGCCGGAATCCGAACCCGCGATCGTGAGCGCTGTCTTCGGCGTCGCGGTCATGGGTTGCCGACCACGGGCAGATAGACCTTGTTGCCGTGCTCGCCGAACTCCTCGGACTTCTCCTTCATACCGGCCTCGATCGCCTCGACCGTCGAAAGACCGTTCTCCTCGGCGTACTTGCGCACGTCCTGCGTGATGCGCATCGAACAGAACTTCGGCCCGCACATCGAACAGAAGTGCGCTGTCTTGGCCGGTTCGGCCGGCAGCGTCTCGTCGTGGAAGGCACGCGAGGTGTCCGGGTCGAGTGAGAGGTTGAACTGGTCGGTCCAGCGGAACTCGAACCGCGCCTTCGACAGCGCGTCGTCCCATTCCTGCGCGTAGGGGTGCCCCTTCGCGAGATCGGCGCTGTGCGCGGCGATCTTGTAGGTGATGACACCGGTCTTCACATCGTCCCTGTTGGGCAGTCCCAGGTGTTCCTTCGGCGTGACGTAGCAGAGCATGGCCGTTCCGTACCAGCCGATCTGAGCGGCGCCGATGGCCGAGGTGATGTGGTCGTAGCCGGGCGCGATGTCGGTTGCCAGCGGGCCGAGCGTGTAGAAGGGAGCCTCGCCGCAGAGCTTCTCCTCCAGCTCCACGTTCTCCTTGATCTTGTGCATCGGTACGTGACCAGGACCCTCGATCATGACCTGCACGTCGTGTGCCCTCGCGATGTGGGTCAGCTCGCCGAGCGTCTCCAGTTCGGCGAACTGGGCGCGGTCGTTGGCGTCGGCGATGGAGCCCGGCCGCAACCCGTCACCGAGCGAGAACGTCACGTCGTACTCGCGAAGGATCTCGCACAACTCGGAGAAATGCGTGTAGAGGAACGATTCCCGGTGGTGCGCGAGGCACCAGGCCGCCATGATCGAACCGCCTCGCGAGACGATTCCGGTGACGCGGGCGGCGGTGAGCGGGATGTAGCGCAGCAGCACACCGGCGTGCACCGTCATGTAGTCGACGCCCTGCTCGCACTGCTCGATGATGGTGTCCCGGTAGATTTCCCAGCTCAGCTTTTCGGGTTCGCCGTCGACCTTCTCCAGCGCCTGGTAGATCGGCACCGTCCCGACGGGAACCGGGGAGTTACGCATGATCCATTCACGAGTGTCGTGAATCCGTTTGCCCGTCGAGAGATCCATGATGGTGTCGGCGCCCCACCGCGTTGCCCACACCATCTTGTCGACCTCTTCCTCGACAGAGGACCAGACGGCCGAGTTGCCCATGTTGGCGTTGATCTTCACGAGGAAGTTCTTGCCGATGATCATCGGCTCGGATTCGGGATGCTTCCGGTTGGCCGGAATGACGGCCCTTCCAGCGGCCACCTCGGTGCGTACGAACTCGGGCTCGACCCGCTCACGGGCGGCAATGAACTCCATTTCCCTTGTGATCACACCGGCTTTCGCCCAGCCGAGCTGGGTGCGATGCTCATCGCCCCTGCTCCATCCAGCCCTGAGCGGGTGAAGTCCACTGTGGACATCGATGGTCGCGTCCTCGTCGGTGTAAGGGCCGGACGTGTCGTAGGTGTCGAAATGTTCCCCGTTGGAAAGCTCGATCCGCCTCGCGGGAACCCGCAGTCCGGATTCGGTGTCGTGGTAGACCTTGTGGGAACCGGTGATGGGCCCCGTCGTGACCGCCAGGCTGACGTCTGCCGAGCCGTTTTCCAGTGCTGTCAACGAATGTCACTCCCTACGCTGGCATTACCCAGTCAGGTTCATGCGGTCGGCGACACCGGGTCCAGCGAAACGGACACCAGTCGCCCTCTCAGCCCGCCAAAGCGCGAGCTCCCGCGATCTGTAATTGTCTGCATCGACCATGCCATGCCGGCGAGCAGACCTCAACCCGCCAATTCGGTCGGGGTCGCGAAAACGTCGACCATGGCGCCGTTGCGCAGCACGGTCACCGCGAGTGGGGTTCCGATCACCTCGGCGAAGAGCTGTCGCTGGATTCCCTGTGCGTCGGCGACTCTCTTCCTGCCAACGGTCAGCACCAGGTCGCCCCTGCGCAGCCCCGCTCTCGCGGCCGGTCCGCCGGACACCACCTCGACCACCCGGAGTCCCGCTGGTTGTCCTGTCCGCTCGGCGACGTCGTCGGGGAGCGGACCCGGAACGCCGACGACTCCGAGATAGGCTCTGCGCACCCTTCCTTCGACGAGCAGGGTGTCGATGATGCGGCGCGTCGTCGGGTTCACCGGGACGGCGAGACCGAGTCCGAAACCCGCGACGGCGGTGTTGATACCCACCACCCTGCCTGCCGAGTCGGCGAGCGCCCCGCCCGAGTTGCCGGGGTTCAGCGCAGCGTCGGTCTGAATCACGTCCTCGATCACCCTCGCCGCTCTGCCCTGCGTCACCGGAAGCGCCCTGCCCAGCGCGCTCACGACGCCCGCCGTGACGGAACCGGAAAAACCGAGCGGACTGCCGATGGCGACGACGAGTTGCCCGACGATCAGCTCATCGGCGTTGCCCAGCGTGGCCGAGGGAGGGAGCTCGCCATGGCCGCCCTCGACCGCGAGTACGGCGAGATCGGAGAGCGGGTCGGTGCCGACGACGCGAAAACCGGCTTCCGTTCCGTCGGTGAACGTGGCTCTGCCCGCTCGTTGCTCTCCGACGACGTGTGCGTTGGTCAACAGGTGGACTTTGTGGTGCTCGCTGTCGAAAACGACGGCCGAGCCGCCGCCTCTCCCTAGCGAGACGCTCGCGACGTGCGGGGACACCGTCGCGGCGACGGTGCTCACCACCCTCGAATAGGCGTCGAGCGCTTCGGCATCGGACACCGCCACCACCCGCCCCGCTGATTACACCGTTGCACCTGTTGTCTCGATTGTGCTCCCGCCGGTGCGAAGGGTGCCGCGCGTTCGCGGTGGGCTGAAGGCGCATCCGAAGCTCGGAGGCGATTCGAGACGGGTGCCGAGCCGCTCGCGTGACAACGGTGCCGTTCGGGTGGCGTCAGCGCGTCCCGTTGGCCGACCCATGGCGTGCCAACGGATATCGCGGTCGAAGCCATGATCGGCAGACAGGGGTCAGCGCTTGGCCTCGGCGCCGGGAAGCCAGGTGTTGCCGGGCACACCCCAGTCGTTGGCCTTCACCATCTTCTTCGCGGCGCGGGCATTTCGGCCGACCAGCCGGTCGAGGTAGATGTAGCCGTCGAGGTGATCCGTCTCGTGCTGGAGGCAACGCGCGAAGTAGCCGGTGCCTTCGACCTCGATCGGCTGGCCTTCGACATCGAAACCGGTGACCTTCGCCCACGAGGCTCTTCCGGTCGGGAACGACTCACCGGGGACGGAGAGGCAGCCCTCCCAGTCGTCGTCGGGGTCGGGCATCGTTTCCGGGATCTCGCTGGTCTCCAGCTTGGGGTTGACCACGACGCCCTTGTGCCGGACTCCCTCGTCGTCGGGGCAGTCGTACACGAAGACCCGCAGGCCGAGGCCGATCTGGTTGGCGGCGAGACCAACGCCCTCCGCCGCGTACATCGTCTCGAACATGTCGTCGACGAGGGTCTTGAGTTCGTCGTCGTACGTCTCGATCTCGCGGGTCGGCGTGTGCAGAACGGGTTCGCCGACGATGGTGATGGGGTGAACGGTCACGACCCGTCATGCTACCGAGATCGTGCACTGAGACGCGCCGGGCATGGTTCGGGCAACTGTCGTACCCGCGTGATCTAATGGCGCAGCGGAACGACAGTAGTGTGATTTCGCCGGGATTGCGAGGAGCCAGATGGACGCCGCGGAGTCGATGGGCCGGCCGTCCCCGCCCGCGTCGGCTGGGCAGTCGGCGGACGCCCTTTCCCAGCGTGAGCAGGAAGTGCTCGCCTTCGAACGGCAGTGGTGGAAATACGCGGGCGCCAAAGAGCAGGCCATTCGCGAGCTGTTCGGCATGTCGCCGACCCGCTATTACCAGATTCTGAATCGGCTTGTCGACAAGCAAGAAGCCATGCGCGCGGATCCGATGTTGGTCAAGCGACTCAGGAAGGTGCGCGCCGCGAGGCAGCGCACCCGCGCGGCGCGGCGGTTGGGGATTGAACTGCCATGAGCATCTTCGACGGACTGTCACGGCCGATGCGTGCCGCCGGTCTCGGACTGCTCGCGGTCGCCGTCGTCGCGGCCGTGATCGGTGGAGTCACCCTTGTCGGCAACGGAAGCCCCAGCGATGAACGTGCCGAGCCGACGGCTTCGCAGACGTCGACCTCCGAGACTGATGGCAGGCAGGGCTCGCCTTCGGAGTCGCAGGACGACACGGAGCCTTCATCACCAGCCCCTTCGTCGCCGTCGGCGCCCAGCAGTGCGCCCGCTTCGCCGAGCCAGAGCGGTGAGCCGAGCCGTCCCCCGCAAGGTGAGCAGGGCGACGACAAGCCCGCGTCGGTGAAATCGGTCGCCGTCCGGGTCTACAACAACAGCACCATCAAGGGCCTGGCGCAGGACGCGGCCGGTGACTTCACGGCGCAGGGCTGGAACGTCGTCGAGACCGCCAACTACTCGGCCGGGGTCATCCCGACGACGACCGTGTACTTCCGGCAGGGAACCGACGAGGAGCAGGCGGCGCGCGAACTGGCGGACAAGTTCGGGATGCGGGTCGAGCCGAGGTTCGAGGGTATTGCCGAATCCAGCCCCGGCGTCATCGTGATCGTCACCAAGGACTTCGAGGGAACCAACAGGGGCAAGTAGCCCCCGAGGGACCTGGGGCCTGCCGTGCCGGGCCTGGGGTCGGCTCGCCCGGCGAGTCCCGCACCCAGCCCGTCGAGATCCGCACCCTGGGCGCCGAGATCTGCACTCCGGCTGCCGAGTTCTGCACCCGGGCCGTCGAGGTCTGCGCTCAGGGCAGTGAGATGCGCGTCCAGGGCGCCGAGTCCCGCATCCGGACCGTCGAGTTCCCATTCAAGCTGCCGGGGTGTGCGCTGCGTGCTGGGGCTGTGGCTCGGGCGTCGGCTGCCATGTCTCGTGCCAGGGATGGCATGCCACGTACGTGAATGCGGCGGTCCGGTTCAGGCTTTGGTGATGTACCTGCCCGCACGTTCAGCGCAGATTCAGCGCGCGTTCTCGGCTTTCTCACGGCGCGCGACGTGCGCCTGTGCGAACGGGGCCTTCGCACCGGGACGCCTGTGCGCATTTCGACGCCCTGGACGCGGATCTCGACGCCCTGGACGCGGATCTCGCGCGCCTGAGTGCAGAACTCGGCTACCTCGGACCTCACCCACATCCCGCCCGGCCAACCGGCATGGACAGTCCGGCACCCGGCACCCGGCACCGGCCGCCGCGCTGTGCCAACTGGATGCCGAGCTGGGTCACCGGCCTGCGGCGTACTCCTCCAGCGCCGCAAGCTGGGCGGGATCGAGCGAAGGCCGCACCACCGTGCGTGCCTCGGCGAGATGGCTTGCCGTGACCTCGGCCGCCTCAAGGGATTCGCGCATCGCGGTCAACGCCGCCTCCCTGATCAACGCCGCACAATCGGCAGCCGAATAACCATCCAAAGTGGACGCCACCTCGGCGAGGTCGACATCGGAGGCCAGCGGGGTGTTGCGCGCCGTCGATTTGAGGATGGCGACCCTCGCCTCCTCGTCCGGCGGCGGCACGTAGATGAGCCGCTCCAGTCGCCCCGGCCTCAGCAGCGCGGGGTCGACCAACTCCGGCCGGTTGGTGGCGCCGAGCACGACCACGTCCCTCATGGGCTCGACCCCGTCGAGTTCGGTCAGCAACGCCGCGACGACGCGGTCGGCGACCCCCGAATCACCCGACTGGCCTCGCCTCGGGGCGAGCGCGTCGACTTCGTCGAGGAAGATGAGCGACGGCGCGGCCTCGGCCGCCTTGCGGAACAGTTCGCGTACCGCTCGTTCGGACTCGCCGACCCACTTGTCCATCAGCTCGGCGCCCTTGACGGCGAACACGTTGAGCGCTCCCGTCCCCGCGAGCGCCCTCACCAGGAACGTCTTGCCGTTGCCAGGCGGACCGTACAGCAGCACCCCTCTCGGCGGCGCGATGCCGAGCCGCGAGAACGAATCGGGATACCGCAGCGGCCACAGCACCGACTCGGTGAGCGACTGCTTGACGTCGGCCATGTCGCCGACGTCGTCGAGCGTCAGCCCACCGGTCGCCAAGGTGTCCGATGCCGACATGGAAATGGGCCGTACCGATTCGAGTGCGTCGAGCAGGTCCTGGCCGGAAAGCCTCGGCTCACCGCCGCCATCGCGCTGCCGCAGCGCGGCCCGCAGCGCCGCGTCCCTGCGCAGCGCGACGAGGTCGGCGGCGACGAACCCTGGCGTTCGTTCGGCGATCGCCCCGAAGTCGATGCCTTGTTCCACCGGCGTGTCCCTGAGCAGGACGCGGAGCAGTTCGGTCCGGGTCTTCGCGTCGGGAAGGCCGACCATGAGTTCCCGGTCGAGCAGGTCGACGGTACGCAGCCTCGGATCGACCGACTCGGGGTGCGCCGTCGTGGCCACCAGCGCGAAGTCCTCGTTGCCGAGTGCCTCGCCCAGGCGGTCGAGCACGACGGTCGCCACCGGAGGGGGCGACGAGGCTGGCAGCAACGCGTCGATGTCGGTGACGAGCAGTACGCCTGCTCCTTCGCCCGAGGTGGTTCGCCTGACGGCTTCGGATATCTGCGCGAGCGCCGACTTCGGTTCCAGCACGGCGATGGAGGGGGCCGCGACGCTGACGACCCTGATCTTCTCCGCGTGCGCGACCGAACGGACCAGCGTCGCCTTTCCCGCCCCTTCCGGGCCGGAGACCAGCACCCCGAGCCTGCCCGAGGTGCCGAGCTTGGCGAGCAGCTCCGGCCGGTGGAACGCGAGATCGAACCATTCGCCGAGCCTGCGCGCCGCGCCGGTTGAACCGGCGAGGTCGGCGATGGGCGGTGGTTCGTCGAGAACGGACTCGTCCTCGACGATCTCGACGTCGAGCGGTTCCTCTTCCGCCGCGGCGATCACGGTGGTCTCGGATGCGGCGGACGGCACCGGGTTCGGCTCGGTCCTCGCGACCTCCGAACCCCGCCAGCTCACCACAGTGGACTGTCCAACGACGACGGTCCCGGATGGTTCGGTCGCGGTGACGGTCAGCAGCTCACTCGTCCAGGAAGCACCGATGGCCCTCGAAAGCTGTCCCCTGACCGTCGAGACGTCGGAGCCGGGAGGGGGAGCGAGGTCCTGGGGCAGCAGCGAGACCGCGTCGCCGATGGTGAGCACCTTGCCGATGAGCGCGAGCCGCAGCGTGTGCGGGTTCAGCGACATGCTGGCGATCCGGGAGCCGGAGACGACGACCGTCCGCGCGACGGTGACCTCGCACGGAGCGACGACGATCTCGGCGCCCTCCTGGACACCGAGGTTGGCCATGGTGACGTCGTCGACGAGTACGACTCCCGGCACGCCGTCGACAGCGGGCGCGGCGAGCGCGGCGCTGACCCTCGCACCGGTGAGCCGCACGGCATCCCATTCGCGAAGGCCGAGCGCGTCGAGTACCTCGGGGTGGAGCCGGACCACCCCGCGCCGAGCGTCGAGCGCGGAGGGCGTGTGCCGGACGGTGAGCGCGATCTGTGGTGACGTCACGGCACCACTGTATTGGCCGTCGCCGCGTGGTCAGTCGCCGCGCTGCCGCAGGCCGATGCGTCGCCAGTTGCGCCTGCGTGGCCCGCGCTCGCCCGCCCTGGCGGGAGGTGCCGCCGAGTCGGAGGGGTACACCCTCGGCACGTGCTGCGTGGTCGGTCTCGGCCTGCGGACCGCCCTGCGCGCGGCACCCGCGACCTTGCGGAACTGCGGTTTGCGAAGACCGAGTCGCCGCGAGCCTCTGTCGCGCCTGATGGCCCTGCGTTCCTTGGGCGGCACGTCCCACGCCTCGGGGTGGTTCGCCAGCCAGCGGTAGCGCCGCACCGCGTAGGGGATGTGCACGAGGTACAGCAACAGCGCGCAGGCCAGCGCGATGAGCGGCCACTGGATGATCGCGGTCGCGACGAGGCCGACCCCGACCAGCAGTGGAGCGACGGCCTTCGCCGGTGCCTTGACCGTCTTGAGCGAGAGCGTCGGTATCCGGCTGATCGCCAGGATCGCGATGGCGATGGTCCACGTCCACACCGCGGCGTCGGTCGACCACCAGCTCTGCCCGAACTGCTGGGTGAGGATCACGGGGAGCAGCACGAGCAGGCCGCCGGCAGGCGCGGGGACACCGACGAAGAACTCGTTGGCGTAAGGCTGCTGCTCCGTGTCGTCGAGCAGCGTGTTGAACCTGGCGAGCCGTAGCACCATGCACACGGCGAAGATCAGCGCGATGGCCCAGCCGAGCCTGCCTGAGGACGGCAGCCAGATGTAGAGCACGAGTGCGGGAGCGACGCCGAACGAGATCGCGTCCGAAAGCGAATCGAGCTCGGCCCCCATCTTGGAGGTCGCGTCGAGCAGCCTCGCGATGCGCCCGTCGAGGCTGTCGAGCACGGCGGCGACACCGATGGCGCCGATCGCGAGCACGTAGTTGCCGGTGAGGGCGAACTGGACGGCCGAGAGACCCGCGCACAGGGCGAGAACGGTGATCGCGTTGGGGAGTAGCCGCACGCCGGGAGTCGCCATGTCAGCTCCCCCGGGGTGCGCCGAGCTCGGCGATGGGCGTCTCGCCGCCGATCGTGCGCTGGCCTTTTCTGACCAGCACCGTGCTGCCGTGGGGAAGGTAGGTGTCCACTCGCGAACCGAACCGGATCAGCCCGTAGGTGGCCCCTGGTTCGACGCGGTCGCCCTCGTCGATCTGGCAGACGATCCTGCGCGCGACGAGACCGGCGATCTGTACGACGACGAGTTCGTGGCCTTCATCGGTGCGCAGCAGCACCGAGTTGCGCTCGTTGTCCTCGCTGGCTTTGTCGAGGTCGGCGGAGAGGAACTTGCCCTGCCGGTAGGCGACCCGCTCGACCTTTCCCGCCGAAGGAGCACGCTGGACGTGCACGTCGAAGACGGAAAGGAAGACGCTGACCCGCATGCGCGGGGTGTCGTCGAGACCGAGTTCGGGAGGGGGTACCGCCTCTTCGATGAGCGAGACGAGGCCGTCGGCTGCCGCGATGGCGATACCTGTCCTCGCGGGAGGAACCCGTCGCGGTTCGCGGAAGAACGCGGCCGTGGCGAGGGTGCCGAGGCCGACGACGAGACCCAGCCGCTTCGAGAAAGCACGCAGTGCGAGCGTCGCCACCGCGCCGCCCAGAACGAAGGGCCTTCCCGCGGGGTGCATGGGTGGCAGCGTTTCGCGGGCTAACTGCACCGCGTGGCCGAGCGGGCTCACATGCGTGGTCGCGTCACCAGTGCTGGATGTGCTCACGAATCTTCATTTCCGCAGCTCGGGCGCCTGCTTTCGCGAACGCGGCTTCCCGGGGGCCTGCCGTCGGTTCGCGGGGAGCCGGCGCCGCCATGCTTTCGCGGCAGGCTGCCTGTCGGTCCGATTTTCCCGCTATGTCTCATGGGATTGACGGCCTCAACGCTACGCCAATCTCCCTCCGTGGACGGGCCGGGTGGCGTGCGCCCCCCGACGCCGTACGCCACCCGGCCGCGGATGGCTGATCCTAAGGCCAGCGGCCAGCGAGGATAACCCCTGGTGTGGAAAACGTTACAAAGCGTCGCGGTTTGTACGGCTAGTGACGACTTCGCTCGACCAGCCGGAGGACCCCGAGTAACACGATCGCGCCAAGAACGGCGACGCCGAAACTCGCGAAGTCGAACGCGAAGGTCTTCTCCTCACCGGTCGCCAGCCGGTAGATGAGCCCGCCGAGCGCGGCGCCGACCACACCGACGAGGACGCTGATCAAGCATCCCTGCCGTTGCCGGTCGCGGCCACCCACGACCAGGTTCGCGGCCCAGCCTGCCAGCGCGCCGAACAGGATCCAGGAGAAGAAGCCCATACCCCGCAACACTAGAGCAGCAGGACGTCGACCTCGGAGTCCGCCGCCACCTCCGTGACCTCCTCCGGCAACACGATAAGGCAGTTGGCCTGCGTGAACGCCGCGAGCAGGTGGGAGCCCGGTCCGCCGCGCGGACCGACGACACCGGTCACCTGACCCTGGCTCTGCGTGTAGTAGCCGCGGCGGAACTGGCGCTTGCCCGACGGCGACCGCAGTGCCTCCGTAAGCCTTGCTCTGACGTGCTGCCGGTCGGTCCCGGTGTGCCCGAGCATCGAGAGCAGCGCGGGCCGCAGGAACGCCTCGAAGGAGACGAGCACGCTGACCGGATTTCCTGGAAGTGTCACGAAGGGGACGCCGAGCCAGCTTCCGCAGCCCTGCGGTCCCCCGGGCTGCATGGCGACCTTCTGGAAGTGCACTTCCGCGTCAGCCAAGGCGTCCTTGACCACCTCGTAGGCACCCGCGCTCACCCCGCCTGACGTCACGACGAGGTCCGCGCCGTCGAGTTTGGGCTCGAGCGTCGCGCGGAAGGTGTCCACGTCGTCGGCGACACTGCGGACCAGTTCGACCTCGCAGCCGAGGGCACGCAGACCCGCGGCGAGCATGACGCTGTTGGATTCGTAGATCTGTCCGTGCCGCAGTTGCCGAGGAGGCAGGACGAGTTCGGTTCCGGTGGACACCACGAGCACCTTCGGCGGGGCGTGCACCGGCAGCTGGTCGAGCCCGACCGCGGCGGCGAGGCCGAGTTGCGCGGGGCCGAGGACCGATCCCGCCGAGAGCGCGACGGTCCCACCGACGACGTCCTCGCCGGTGCGCCGGATGTGTGCTCCCGGTTGGGCCGCCGTGAAGATCCGGACCCGTTCGACACCCGCGTCGGTGTGCTCGACCATCACGACGCTGTCGGCTCCGGAGGGCATCGGCGCGCCCGTCATGATCCGGTGGGCCGTACCCGGCCTCAACGGTGGCACCTCCGTCCTTCCGGCCGGGATGTCTTCGGCCACCGGCAACTCGACCGGAGTTGCGCCGGTGGCGCCGGCCACGTCGGTGGCGCGCACGGCGTAGCCGTCCATCGCCGAGTTGTCGAAGGGGGGAAGGGAAACGCCGGCACGCACGTCGTTCGCGAGGACAAGCCCCGCGCAGTCGGCGAGCGGGAACTCGGCGGGCTTCCGGGTGCCGAGCAGGTCGGTGACCGTTGCGCGGTATTCGTCGACGGAGATCACGCGGACCATCCTCCCCCTGGAAATCCCTCGTGCAAGACTCTCCCCGCTGACACGCGCCAATGGGGAGGATCAATGCAGGTACAGCTCCGGCACCAGCCGTCGTTCGCGGTGGCGAGGCTGATGCTCGCTCCGGGCGAGCCCGCCTATGTCGAGGCGGGAGCCATGGCCGCGACGAGCTACGGGGTCGGGGTGCAGGCACAGGCGCAAGGCGGCGTCATGAAGGGGCTCGGCCGCGCGTTCCTCGGCGGCGAATCACTGTTCATCTCGACCTACACCGCTCCGCAGAACGGCGGCTGGGTCGACGTGGCCGCTCACCTGCCAGGCGACATCCAGGTGATCAACATGGACGGCAGCGTCGGCTGGTGCGTCACGCGCGGCTCGTGGCTCGCCTCTTCACACGGTGTGCAGACGGAAACGAAATGGGGCGGATTCAACAAACTGTTCGGCGGCGAGGGCGGCTTTCTCACCTACGCGACCGGACGGGGGCAGCTCATCGTCGCCTGTTACGGCGCAATGGATGTGGTGAATCTGCAACCAGGCGAGATGATCACGATCGACTCGGGACATGTCGTCGCCTATGCCGAGACCGTTCAGTCACAGCTTCGCAAAGTTTCCTCCGGCGTCATCCAGACGCTCAAGAGTGGCGAAGGCTTCGTCTTCGATTTCGCCGGTCCTGGACAGATCATGACGCAGACGCGAAACCCATCCGCTCTCGCGGCGTGGGTGATCGCGCAGGTGCCGTCCCGGTAGCGGGAACGGTAGCCGGACATGGAGGTGCAAACCCGGCACACCCCGACGTTCGGGGTCGCCAGGATCGTGCTGTCCCAAGGGGAAGCGGTCGAAGCGGGCGCCGAGACGATGATCGCGAGCAGTTTCGGTGTGAGCGAGTCGCGGACGGGACGAGGAAAGGGGCCTTCGGTGTTCACCGCGCCCGAAGGCGGCGGCTGGATCGACCTCGCGCCAGCACATCCCGGCGACGTCTATCCGCTTGAGTTCGACGGTGGTGCCGGGTGGTCGGTCGCGCGGGGCAGGGTGCTCGCCAGGCCGGCAACGGTTCGCGCTGACCCCGCGTGGCCCGCTCTACAGTCGCTTTTCGGCTCTGACAGTGGGTTTCTGGAACACTTCAGCGGAACAGGGCAACTCGTGCTGTCCACCAACGGACCGGTTGACGCGCTTCAGCTCGCCGCGGGCGAGATCGTCACTGTCAGGCCCGCGTTCGTGCTGGCCTATCCGGACAGCATCCAGGTCAGATTGCGAGCGCTAGATCCGGTGGGCCCGCAGTCGGTGCGCTCGGGGGAAGGGCTCGCACTCGACTTCGCCGGACCGGGCACCATTCTGATTCAGGCGAGAAGTCGCGCGTAGTTACCGCAAATTGACCATTGCCCAGCCTGAATTCTCCGGTAGCGTGATCCAAGCTTTGAACGGGACAGGCGGGACTGTCCGCGTTTTTCGGTTTGGTGCAAGGAGGACGCCGTGGCTGTCGGCACGGTCAAATGGTTCAACGCGGAAAAAGGCTACGGCTTCATCGAGTCCCCTGAGGGGCCCGATGTTTTCGTACACTACTCCGCGATCCAAGCGGACGGTTTCCGGACCCTCGACGAGGGTGATCGGGTGGAGTTCGAGATAACCGCGGGACGTGACGGCCGTAGTCAGGCCGCCGACGTTCGCAAGGTCTCTTAGAACGGCGCACGCGCTTTCACCTCGTCTGTCGGCCCCTCGTGACGCGGAACGACGGGCCAGGGGAACATCGGTTGCCGTACCAGGGCGTCCGGTCTGCCCGGTGCCGCTCGCGTTCCGGCGCAGCGCACACCCCGAACTACTGCCTCTTCGAGGTGACGCGTGGGCGTGGGCGTTAGGCTTCGGCCCGTGACAGGCGATGCGTCGGGGGACCTCACCGGTCGGCGGCTGGGCAACTACCGCATCGACGGTGTCCTGGGTCGTGGCGGTATGAGCGTGATGTACAAGGCCACCGACGTCCGTCTCGGGCGCAAGGTGGCCTTGAAGGTGATCGGGGAACATCTCGGCGCTGATGCCGAGTTCCGCGAACGCTTCGTCGACGAGGCACGCAACACCTCGGCGATCGATCACGCCAACATCGTGCCGCTGTACGACTTCGGCGAACTCGACGGCATGCTCTACATCGCGATGCGCCTCGTCGACGGTTCGGATGTCGCCAGTCTCATCGGCGGCTCGCCGATGGAGCCGGAGCGGGCGCTCGATCTGCTCGAACAGGCGGCCGACGCGCTCGACACATTGCACAATCGCGGGCTCGTGCATCTGGATGTCAAGCCGGCCAACATTCTCGTCACGAGCAGGGAGTCGCAGCGGGAGCACGTATACGTCGCCGATTTCGGACTGACGCGGCGCGGCGCGACCGGCCATCGCACCCGTGGTGGCGATTTTCTCGGCTCCCCGACCTACGCGGCGCCGGAGCATCTGCGGGGCGAACCGCTCGACGGCAGGACCGATCAGTACGCGCTCGCCTGCATGCTTTACGCCTGTCTCACCGGTAGCCCACCGTTCCAGGGCGATGTGCAAACAGTGATCAAGGGACACCTCAACGGCGAGGCACTTCCCGTCTCCCGTCTGGTGCCGAAGCTCGCGCAAGCCATCGACGGCGTTGTGCGGAAGGGGATGGCCAAAAATCCCCATGACCGGTATTCAAGCTGCGTTGATCTGATCGGGTCCGCGCGTAAAGCACTCGAACCTGATCCGGCGGCCTCGGTGACGATGCCGGGCAAGCAGCCGGTGGCGGTCGCACAACACGGAGAGGGCGGGGCAGTGCATCCCTACGGCCAGCAACCCGGACAGCCGGGACAACCGCAAGGGCAGCCACCGATGCAGCCAGGACAGCAGGGGCAACCCGGACAACCGGGGTATCCGGGTCAGCCAGGGCAGCAGGGCCAGCCGATGCAGCAGGGGCAGCAACCCCCTGGTTACGGTCAGCAACCACCTTCCGGTGTGGCTGGCTACGGGCAGCAGGGGCCGTACGGGAATCCGCAACCCGGCATGGGCATGCCGCCGCAGGGACCTCCCCCCGGCTACGGCGGGCAGCCGGGCGGGTTCAACCAGCCGCCGAAGAAGAGCAAGGCGTGGATCATCTGGGTGGTCGTCGCGGTCGTTGTCGCCGGAGCCGCGGTCACCGTGATCCTGTTGCTCACGGGTGACGACAAGGAGAGCAATCCGCAGCCGCCGACCCCCGAGACAAACGGTTCGAGCGCTCCGGAAATCCCGGTCGGGCCGGGCGGATCGCCGTCGAACGGTCCCACCGAATCACCGTCGAACACCGGCGGAAACAACCCGCCGCCGACCTCGATTCCGGTGGTTCCCGGCTCTGGTGGGTGACGCCATCTCCTTGCACTCTCACCTTGAGAGTGCTAAACACGAGATTGGCACTCGGCACCGTCGAGTGCTAGGCGGCAGGTCGCCGACCGCCGCCTGAAGGTCGGGACGGTGAGGCCGGATCCGGGACAACCGGAGCTGGTCGTCCGTCGCGGGCACCGAGCCTGGCCGAGGACGTGTCCGATTACCGGAGGACCACACCGCAATGGCCAAACTGATTGCGTTCGACGAGGACGCCCGCCGCGGTCTTGAGCGCGGCCTCAACACCCTCGCCGAAGCCGTCAAGGTGACGCTTGGCCCTCGTGGCCGCAACGTCGTGCTCGAAAAGAAGTGGGGCGCGCCGACCATCACCAACGATGGCGTCTCCATCGCCAAGGAGATCGAGCTTGAGGACCCGTGGGAGAAGATCGGGGCCGAACTCGTCAAGGAAGTTGCCAAGAAGACCGACGACGTCGCGGGTGACGGCACCACCACAGCCACGGTGCTCGCACAGGCGCTCGTCAAGGAGGGCCTGCGCAACGTCGCGGCCGGCGCCGACCCGATCGCCCTCAAGCGGGGCATCGAGCAGGCCGTCGAAGCCGTGACCGAGCAGCTCCACAAGGCAGCCAAGGAGGTCGAGACCAAGGAGCAGATCGCTGCCACCGCCTCGATCTCGGCCGCTGACCGCACCATCGGCGAGCTGATCGCCGAGGCGCTCGACAAGGTCGGCAAGGAAGGCGTCGTCACCGTCGAGGAGTCGAACACCTTCGGCCTTGAGCTTGAGCTCACCGAGGGTATGCGCTTCGACAAGGGCTACATCTCGGGTTACTTCGTGACCGACGCCGAGCGGCAGGAAGCAGTCCTGGAGGACCCCTACGTCCTCCTGTTCGGATCGAAGATCTCGAACGTCAAGGACATGCTGCCCGTGCTTGAGAAGGTCATGCAGTCCGGCAAGCCGCTGCTGATCATCGCCGAGGACGTCGAGGGCGAGGCTCTTGCCACCCTGGTCGTCAACAAGATCCGCGGCACCTTCAAGTCCGTCGCCGTCAAGGCGCCTGGCTTCGGTGACCGTCGCAAGGCGATGTTGCAGGACATGGCCATCCTCACCGGTGGCCAGGTCATCAGCGAGGACGTCGGCCTCAAGCTGGAGAACGCTGACATCTCCCTGCTGGGCAAGGCCCGCAAGGTCGTCGTGACCAAGGACGAGACCACCATCGTCGAGGGCGCGGGCGACGCGGACCAGATCCAGGGCAGGGTCAACCAGATCCGTGCCGAGATCGAGAACAGCGACTCCGACTACGACCGCGAGAAGCTCCAGGAGCGGCTGGCGAAGCTGGCAGGCGGCGTTGCCGTCATCAAGGCCGGTGCCGCCACCGAGGTCGAGCTGAAGGAGCGCAAGCACCGCATCGAGGACGCGGTGCGCAACGCCAAGGCTGCCGTCGAGGAGGGCATCGTCGCCGGTGGTGGCGTGGCTCTGCTCCAGGCCGCCGAGGCCGCCTTCGCCGGGCTCAAGCTCAAGGGTGACGAGGCGACCGGCGCGAACATCGTCAAGATCGCCGTCGAAGCTCCCCTCAAGCAGATCGCCATCAACAGCGGTCTTGAGGGTGGCGTCGTGGTGGAGAAGGTCAAGGGCCTCCCGCAGGGCCATGGCCTCAACGCCGCAACCGGTGAGTACGAGGACCTGCTCGCCGCCGGCGTGCCGGACCCGACGAAGGTCACGCGTTCGGCTCTGCAGAACGCTGCCTCCATCGCCGGTCTGTTCCTGACCACCGAGGCCGTCGTCGCCGACAAGCCGGAAAAGGCTGGTGCCGCTCCGGCCGGTGACCCGACCGGTGGCATGGGTGGCATGGACTTCTGAGTCCTTACCACTTGCTCAACCGCTCAACCTGTGAGGCCGTCTTGGCCGCGTTCGTCGCGGTCAGGACGGCCTCGCCGTTTCTCCCGGCCTGATCACGCGGCCTCGTCCTCCGGCATGAGCAGCCAGCAGGCGATGTAGAGAAGGATGGGCGCGCCGACCCCGAAGATCGTGGCGGCGACAAAGAGGATGCGCAGGATAGCGGCGTCGACGCCGAGCATGCGTGCCCAGCCACCACATACGCCCGCGAGCATCTTGTCGGTCGAACTGCGGCGGAGCTTCTTCGTCGTCACGTTGTTCGTCATGACTTCATCCTGCGGGTCGCGGCGCGTACTGACATCGGGGATCGCCCCCTGGCCGACCCCGGATTTCCGACCCTGAGTTACTCCACCTGTGCACGAGCCTCTTCCGCGGTTATCGTCAAGATCATGCCCGGATCACTGCTCGGAACCGAGGTACGCAGGGTCGAGGACCCTGAACTGCTGCGTGGCAAGGGTTCCTACGTCGACAACCTGGCCATCGACGGTGTTCTGCACCTCGCCTACGTGCGTTCGCCGTTCGCGCACGCCGAGATCACCGGCATCGACGTGAGCGAGGCGGCGAAGGCGGACGGCGTCGTCGCCGTCTACACCGCTGCTGACCTGGAACTGCCGCCGGTCAGGCAGTTCATGGAGGTCAACAGGGATTGCGTGCGCCCACCGCTGGCCACGGACAGGGTGCGGTTCGTCGGTGATCCCGTCGCCGTCGTGGTCGCCGAAACCGCGGTCGCCGCGGCGGACGCTACCGAACTCGTCGACGTCGACTACGAGGCGCTCGACGCGGTCATCGACCTTGAGCAGGCCGTCGCGCCGGACGCGCCGTTGCAGTTCCCCGGGCTCGGTTCGAATATCGCGGCAGGGGAAAGGGACGCCGTCGGGGCGGAAGTCCTCGCGGATGCCGACGTCGTCGTGCGAGCGAGGATCGAGAACCAGCGGATCGCCGTCGTTCCCATGGAGGGCAACGCGATCGCGGTTGTCCCCGGCGGCGCCGACGACGACTACGACCTGACCATTCACGTTTCCACCCAGGCCCCGCACGTGCTGTGGGCGGTTGCCGCGAAGGCGTTCGACCTGCCCAAGGAGCGGATCCGGGTGCTGGCACCACACGTCGGTGGCGCCTTCGGCGGGAAGTTCGGACTTGTCGCCGAGTACGAGATCGCCGTCGGCGCCGCCCGCAAACTCGGCAAACCGGTGAAGTGGATCGAGACCCGCTCGGAGAATTTGCAGGCCATGCCGCAGAGCAGGGCTCAGGTCCAGTACGTGGAACTCGGCCTCACGTCCGAAGGGGACATCACCGGCCTGCATTGCAGGGTCATCGGCGACTGCGGTGCCTACGCCGGATTCGGTGGCGTGTTCGCGCTCGGCCCCACCCGCAACATGGCGCAGGGCGTCTACCGGATACCGAAGATCAGCTATGCGGGGATCGCCGCGCTCACCAACACGACGCCGACCGGCGCGTTCAGGGGAGCCGGAAGGCCCGAAGCGGCCGCGATGCTGGAACGGATCATCGACCTGGGCGCCGCCGAACTGGGCATGGATCCGGTCGACATCCGCCGCCGCAATTTCCTCACTCCGGACGAGTTCCCCTACGCGACGGTGGTCGGGACCAAGTACGACACCGGCGACTACGACCTCCCACTGCGGGAAGCGCTCCGCATCGCGGATTACGACGAGCTGCGGGCAGAGCAGGCACGCAGAATCGAGGCAGGCGAGACCGTGCTGCTCGGTATCGGGATCAGCGCCTACGTCGAGATCACCGGTGGAGGCGGCGGTGGTGAATATGCCTCCGTCGAGATGAGTCAGGACGGAAGGGCCACCATCAAGGTCGGCACATCCGGACACGGACAAGGACATCCGACGTCGTTCGCCATGCTCGTCTCGGACGCTCTCGGGATTCCGATGGAGTCGGTGGATTTCGTCCAGTCCGACACGGCGCTGATTCCCCGAGGCGGTGGTACGGGGGGTTCGCGGTCGCTACAGATCGGTGGCAGCGCCGTCAGGGAGGCGAGTGAGCTGCTGATCGGCAAGGCCAAGGAACTCGCCGCGAGCGTCCTGGAGGCGGCAGTCGAGGACGTCGAGTTGACCGAGGACGGCAGAATCGGCGTCGTCGGGGTTCCCAGCGCGAGCCTGAGCTGGGCCGAACTGGCGCGGGAGGCCGAGGACAACGGCGACCAGCTCGGTGCGAACACCGACTTCGTCCCGGGTGGTGCCACGTTCCCCTTCGGTGCCCACGTGTCGGTTGTCGAGGTCGACGCGGAGACCGGTTTCGTCAAGCCACTGCGGCACATCGCGGTCGACGACTGTGGCAGGGTGCTCAACCCGCTGATCGTCAGGGGGCAGCAGCACGGAGGAGCCGCACAGGGGATTTCGCAGGCGTTGTGGGAGCAGGTGACCTACGACGAGGACGGCAATCCGGTGACGGGAACGCTCGCCGACTACCTCGTTCCCTCGGCGATGGAGATTCCGCCGCTCGACGTCTCGAACACCGAGACGGAAACCCCGCTCAATCCGCTGGGGGCCAAGGGAATCGGTGAATCGGCGACGGTCGGCTCGACTCCGGCTGTGCAGAACGCCGTCGTCGATGCCGTCAAGCATCTCGGGGTGCGGCACCTCGACATGCCACTCACGCCGCAGCGCGTGTGGCGGGCCATCAGGGATGCCAAAGCCGGTTCGCCGTCCGATCCGTGGCAGGAGCCCCCCGCGGCGTTCGACACGTTGCCGCTGCGTTCGCAGGGCCCGAACCCGCATGCGGACGAAGCCGCCGTATAGCCCTCTCGCGGAGAACAGAGCGTGAGCTGTGCGGTCACCTCCGGGCCGCACAAGTTTGGTGAGACGAACAGCCGCGATGCCAGACGCCGTGAGGCGGCGGCGTTGTGCTGGTTGTGTGCGGTGGTGTCGTGAGGCCGTGTTGACGACGAAGTCCCGAGGCGCGATCCGCGTTGCCGCGTTGCCGCGTGGCCGCGTGGCCGCGTGGCCGCCTTGGCGACGGCGTGGCCCCGAGGGCAAGCCTTGTCATCGGCGCCGCGTCCCACCTGCGGCGCGAGGCCCATTCGTGCTTACGCGGCAACGAGGGCACGGACGCGTGCGAGCCTGTCCAGCCACCAGGATCGGGTGTCGCCTTCGGCTTCGAGCTTGTCGATCAGGTCGGGTTCCGGTGCCGTCGAGAGCACCGGAAGGTACCCGTCCACAGCGGACAGCGACCTACTTGCGACATCGCCGGTGAACAGCGAGATCGTCCCGAGCCCACACGCGAAGTCAAGGGAGGGCAGCGCTCCGGCCAGTGCGAGTTCCGCCGCGATACCGACGCTGCTCTCCAACGCCGACGACACAACGCATGGCAGCCCACACGCCTCCGCCACGTCAAGGGCTCGTCGCACCCCGCCGAGCGGAGCGACCTTGAGCACGGCGACGTCGGCCGCCTCGGCCACCGCGACCCGCAACGGGTCCTCCGCCTTGCGGATCGACTCGTCCGCGGCGATGCGCACCTCGACCTTGCGGCGTACCGCGGCCAGTTCCTCGATGGAACGGCAAGGCTGTTCCACGTATTCGAGGCCACCCGCCGCGCGGTCGAGTTCCGTGATGGCGCCAATCGCCGTTTCGGTGTCCCACGCGCCATTGGCGTCCACCCTGACCGCTCCGGAGGCACCCAGCGCATCACGCACCGCGGACACGCGATCGCAATCGTCCACAAGGGACGAACGCGGATCGGCGACCTTCACCTTCGCGGTCCGGCATCCCGAGGCCGAGACCATCGCGTGCGCCTGCTCAGGCGTGACGACGGGAACGGTGGCGTTGACCTCCACCGTGTCTCGCACGGGCGCGGGCCATCCCTGCTCGCATGCCTCCAGCGCCGACGCCAGCCATGGCACGCACTCGGCATCGGTGTAGTCGGCGAACGGACAGAACTCGCCCCAGCCGGCCTGGCCGCGCAGCAGGACCCCTTCACGTACCGTGATGCCCCGGAACCGGGTACGAAGAGGCACGGCGTATACGAGTTCAGCGTTCACCTACCTATTTTCAGTGGTCATCCACTCAATCTCCAATCACGTCGGTCATGCGTTTTGTCACGGCCATCGGCGGGGTAGTCACGGGCAGAGCCAACCGGACGAGGAGGAACGAACGTGGCCGAGACACTTGCTGGTCGAAGGGTCGCCTTTGTCGTGGCGCCAGAAGGCGTCGAACAAGTGGAGCTGACCTCGCCATGGAAAGCCGTTCGGGACGCGGGCGGCAGGCCCGAGCTGATCTCGTTCCAGCCGGGCGAGATCCAGGCTTTCAACCACCTCGACAAGGCGGACACGTTTCCCGTCGACAAGGTCGTGAGCGACGCCTCCGTGGACGACTACGACGCATTGGTCCTTCCCGGCGGGGTCGCAAATCCTGACGCACTGCGGACAAATGCCGACGCCGTGCATTTCGTACGCGAGTTCTTCGTGCGGAAGAAGCCCGTCGCGGCCATCTGCCATGCCCCATGGACCTTGGTCGAAGCTGATGTCGTGCGTGGTCGCCGACTGACCTCGTGGCCGAGCCTGCGGACCGACTTGCGCAACGCGGGCGCGGAATGGGTCGACGAGGAAGTCGTGGTCGATGATGGGCTTGTGACCAGTCGTAATCCCAACGACCTTCCCGCGTTCAACGACAAGATGATCGAGGAGATAGCCGAAGGGGCGCACGCCGGCCAATCCCGAAGTGCCTGAACACACGCGCTGCGGGTACCGATCGCCGTAGCCACCACGGGTTCACGATCTCGGAGTGGCGGTCCGTGATCTCCTCGGGCGAGTTTCGAACAGAAGGATAGTCACCGTCAGGTACCGGCTAATTGGCGTCACCTGCGGAGCGTGGAATCGCCCCACCTTCGGGATGGTCGACTAACTTCGCCAAGTTCATCGCGTCACCCGGGGCCTTCACTTTCATGTCGTTGTCGAAGTACACGTACACATCTTTGCCTCCGGAACGCCATGCGGTGATCTTCTCGGCCCATTTGCGCAATGCCCGTTCGGTATAGCCACTGGCATACAGCTCCTTGTCGCCGTGCAGTCTCACGTAGACGAAGTCGGTGGTCACCTCCTCGCTGTACGGCCATTTTCCCGCCGTGTCGGCCACGACGAGAGCGATGTCGTACTCGTGCAACAGGTTGACGAAAGCTTCGCCGGTGAAACTCGGGTGCCTTACTTCCAGTGCATGCCGGATCGGCTTGTTCTCGATCACCTCCAGGTATGGCTTGGTTTTCAGTTTGTCGTCGTGATGCCGGGCAAGGTCGGCGGCGGCGACCGTGTTCCGTGGCAGCACGTCGAAAAAGGACGCAAGCCGTTGCTCGTCGAACGCCAGGCGTGGTGGTAATTGCCAGAGGACGGGGCCCAGCTTCGAGCCGAGTGCCAGAACTCCGGAAGCGAAGAAGTTGGACAGTGCACTGTCCACTCCGCGTAGCTGTTTCATATGGGTGATGAACCGGCCACCCTTGACGGCGAAGACGAAATCATCCGGTGTCTGGGAGTACCACGTTTCGTAACTCGCCGGTCGCTGCAACGAGTAGAACGATCCATTGATCTCCACTGTGCCGACCCGGCTTGCCAGGTACTCCAGTTCTCGGCGGTGCGCGAGCCCTTTGGGGTAGAAGGTTTCTCGCCACGGCGGGTAGAGCCAGCCCGAGGTGCCTATGCGGACCTGGCCACGGTGTCTTCGCGTGGTTCGGTTCGACGCCTGCATACCCCGAGCCTGACACGGTTGCGGTTCTCATGCTCAGTCCCACCAGAACGACCACAGGCGTTTACCGGTCAGGTCGGCGGCGAATTCCTGCAATGTTCCGGGCTGTTCCGTGAAATTCGCGAGGCAGAACGCGCGATGCTCGGCTGCGACCAGCAGCGCGCGGTCGCGCACCTTCGGAGGTGTGGCGACGGAAAGCTCCAGAGCGTCGAAACCCAGCGTGATGAGCACGGCGCCGAAACGGTCCTCCCAGCTCCGCAACACCGCAGAGACGGCTTCCACACGGTCGGTCATGGCGATCATGCCGCGCCAGCCGAGTACCGAGGGGACGTCCGCGGGCCGGTCGGCGGCGACGAGGCCAAGACGACAATCGCCCCGCGAGGCGAGAATCGAGCCGGTGTTGCCGGCCTCCGCCAACGGGTCTCCTTTTCCAGGAGCTTTTCGGGCCAGTCCTGGGAACCCCTCGGAGAACGGGTGGAGGCAATTGCCTTCGCAACATGGGCGGCTCCACCACTGGGAGAACGCTGCCGCGACGTCGATGTCGGCGACCTTGTCGACGGCGGGATGCAGCCACGGCCTGTCGTCGAGCCAGTCCTCACCTGAGAGCCGGAACCGAGGATCGGGAGGGATGAGAACCGGCCACCGGCCCGTCCGCGAATAGGCGGCCACACACCCGAGGTAGAGATCGGGGTTCTGGATCGGCTCGTCCGAGACCCAGAAGTCGTTGGTGTGCGTCCGGCCGGGCGGCAAGACCAGTTCGGATGAAGAGCTGTGTGGCCGAAACTGCACGCCAGTCATGATGGACCCCTCTGAACAGGTATTTCGATAACGTGTCGAACACTAGTTCGAGGGTGTGACAGTTTTGGTGGAGTGGCGGCGTGGGTGGTTGGTGGTTCACTCGTTCGGTGTATCGGTGAGGCGAAAGGAGTCGATTGGAGTTCGGTTCTGATTACGGCTTGTCGCGCCATTCCTCCGGCGGCTTGATGCTTGTTCGTGCGCGTTGTCCTGCGGTGCGCGTCGCGCTACTGTTCAGTAGCTACTTGTCGGTAGTAAGCCGCTTCGCCGTCGAGGAGGCCACTATGCGCCGGGTTCTCGCCACGCTGGTCGCGGCGATCGTCATGGCGATCTTCGTTCCCTTCGCGAATGTCCAGGCCGCCGGTTACGGCTCCTACGTGGCTCTCGGTGATTCCTATACGTCGGGGTCCCTGATCCCGCGCCAGGTCGACCTTTTGTGCACGCGATCGAATCGCAACTACCCATCATTGGTGGCACAAGCGATTGCGCCCGCCGGGTTCACGGACGTGAGCTGCGGCGGCGCGACGACCGACCACATGACGACGTCCCAGTTCGGGCCGCTGACCACCCCGCAGTTCGACGCGCTCCGCGACGACACCGACCTCGTCACCGTGGGCATAGGTGGCAACGACATCCCCTTCGCGGAAGTTGTCGTCACCTGCGCGACGTTCGGCCTCGGCTCGCCCTACGGCTCACCGTGCAAGGACCACTACAACAGGGGCGGAAGCGATCAACTCGCCGAGAAGGTTCGCGCGGTGGGGCCGAAGCTCGGAGCCGTGCTCGCCGGCATCCGCGACCGCTCGCCCTCGGCCGAGATCGTTCTCGTCGGATACCCGACGATCATGCCCGATTCAGGAGCAAGCTGCTGGCCGTTCGTTCCGATCTCGGCTGGTGACGCACCCTACCTGCGCGACGCGACGAAGCTGCTGAACGACGTGCTGGCTGAGCAGGCGGCGGCACACGGTGCGATCTTCGTCGACACCTACCGCAGCAGCATCGGTCACGACATGTGTCAGAAGCCGGGAGTGAAATGGGTGGAGGGCATCCTGCTGACGTCACCGGCCGCGCCGATTCACCCCAACGCGCTCGGTGCGAAAAACCAAGCGGACCAGGTGCTCGCTACGTTGACTGAGTCGCGGGTGCTCGCCTGAGAAGCTCAGAGCGGGCGCAGCAGGTCGTCGGCGTCGATGATGCGGTAGGCGTACCCCTGCTCCGCGAGGAAGCGTTGCCGGTGGGCCGCGTAATCGGTGTCGACGGTGTCCCTCGCGACAACTGAGTAGAAGTGCGCCTGGCGACCGTCCTCCTTGGGGCGAAGCAGCCTGCCGAGCCGCTGGGCCTCCTCCTGCCTCGAACCGAACGTGCCTGAGACCTGGATCGCGACAGTGGCCTCAGGAAGGTCGATCGAGAAGTTCGCGACCTTGGACACGACCAGTTTGTCGATCTCGCCCTTCCGGAAGGCGTCGAAAAGTGCCTCGCGCTCCTTGTTCTTCGTCGAACCCTGGATCACCGGAGCGTCCAGTTCGGCGCCGAGTTCCTCAAGCTGATCGAGGTAAGCGCCGATGACGAGCGTCGGTTCTCCCGCGTGCTTTTCGACGATCGACTTGATCACCGCGGTCTTCGTGTGCGCCGTCGCCGCGAGGCGGTAGCGCTCCTCGCTCTCCGCCGTGGCATAGGTGAGCCGTTCGCTGTCGGTGAGCGTGACCCTCACTTCGACGCATTCAGCCGGTGCGATCCAGCCCTGCGCCTCGATGTCCTTCCACGGAACGTCGTATCGCTTGGGGCCGATCAACGAGAACACGTCGCCCTCGCGGCCGTCCTCCCTGACGAGCGTCGCGGTGAGCCCGAGCCGCCTGCGCGATTGCAGGTCGGCAGTCATCCGGAACACCGGCGCGGGCAGGAGGTGCACCTCGTCGTACACGACGAGCCCCCAGTCGCGGGAGTCGAAGAGTTCGAGGTGCCGGTATTCACCCTTGGTGCGGCGGGTGATCACCTGATAGGTCGCGATGGTGACGGGCCTGATCTCCTTGCGCTCGCCGGAGTACTCGCCGATCTCCTCCTCGGTGAGCGAGGTCCTCGCGATCAGTTCCCGTTTCCACTGCCTTCCCGCGACCGTGTTGGTGACGAGTATCAATGTCGTCGCTTCGGCTTTGGCCATCGCGGCGGCGCCGACAAGCGTCTTGCCAGCCCCGCAAGGCAGGACCACGACACCCGAGCCGCCCGCCCAGAATGCCTGTGCCGCCTCGCGCTGGTAATTCCGCAGCTCCCAGCCGTCTTCATCGAGTGACATGGGATGCGCCTCGCCGTCGACGTAACCGGCAAGGTCCTCGGCCGGCCAGCCGATCTTGAGCAGCATCTGCTTGAGCCTGCCGCGTTCCGAGGGATGCACGATGACCGTGTCCTCGTCGATGCGTCCCCCGAGCATCGGGTTGATCTTCCTGTTGCGCAGCACCTCTTCGAGGACGGCGCGATCGGTCGTCGCCATGCAGAGCCCGTGAACGGGGCTGTTGTGGATTTGCAGTCTCCCGAATCGGCCCATGGTGTCGACGACGTCGATGAGCAGCGGCTGGGGAACGGGGAACCGCGAGTAGGTCGTGAGTGCGTCCACCACCTGCTCGGCATCGTGTCCGGCTGCTCGCGCGTTCCACAGTGCGAGTGGCGTCACGCGGTAGGTGTGGACGTGCTCAGGGGCGCGTTCCAGTTCCGCGAAGGGCGCGATCGCGATCCGGGCGTCCTCTGCCCGGTCGTGGTCGACCTCAAGGAGCACGGTCTTGTCCGACTGGACGATAAGGGGGCCATCACTCACGCCCTCCTTTATACGTTCTCCGTTCGCGAAAGTTCCCGCTCGCCGGGTGCTGGATCACGTGAAGCCGGCCGGATGGGAGCCGTTGGAGGTTAGGCCGGATGTACCAATACCATCGTCACCGAACCCGGCGGCACTCCTGGGCGTCTTCCGGTGGATGAAGGGTGTCGCTACCCTCCAATGGTTTCTCGGGGACGTGCCCTGACTGCGGATTGACAAGGTGGGACAGAGGAAGCCAGGTGACCCGTCGCGGCGAGCGTCCCCCTCTGGGTGACGCGGTGGATCCCAGGCGCTCGAAGGGGCGATGGCGCCTCAGGAATTGGCGGCTTCGCACCAGGCTGCTCGCCGTGTTGCTGATCCCGATGCTCGCGGTTGTCGTGCTGGTGGGATTGCGTGTCCGCTCCGATCTCGGGCGTGCGGGCGAGTTCACGGAGGGTGCGCAGCGAGCGAGGGTCGACACGGTCGCTGCCAACGTCGTGCACGAATTGCAGCGCGAACGCGACATGACTGTTCGGCATGTCGCGGGAGGGCGCCAGGACGGACTCGAAGAGCTGCGAGAACAGCGGGACAGGGCCGACGCGGCTGTCGGATCCTTCGAGCGCGAGTTCGTGGAACTGGAGCCGGACCTCTCCTCGGACGCGGTCGACACGTTTCAGCGCCAGGTGGACCGGCTCGGCGCTCTCGCAAGCCTGCGTAACGCGGGAGAGCGTTCGGGTTCGGCCTCGGAGATTCAGGATTCTTACAGCGAGCTGATATCGAGCCTGCTCGACCTCGGCGACCAGGCAGTTTCCAACAGCACGGACGACGAACTCGCGCGCACGAGGCTCGCGGTGAGCGCACTCGCCAAGGTCAAGAACCAGATGTCGGTGAAGAGAGCGCTCGTCGCCGAGACACTGGCCGCCGAAACACTTTCCGGTGAAAGGGAAAGGGCGCTTCTCGCGGCGGAGGCCGAACGGTCGGCCGCGCACAAGGATTTCATGAAGTTCGCCACACCCGAGCAGCAGCGGATGTACGGCGCCACCGTCGACGGTGCGGTGGTCGACGCGGCCGACCGCGTCGTGGACGCTGTCCTCGCCTCCACCGAGGACGAGGAGCGGCTGACGGCGCTTGACCCACGCGAGTGGGACATCTCCGTCACGTACACGGTCGATCTGGTGAAGCTCGTTCAGGACGCCTTGCACGCACAACTCCAGGAACGTTCGGACACCCTGGCCGCCGACGGGCGGCGGTCGGCAATAACGGATGCCGGGATCGTGGTCGGGGTGCTGCTCGTGGCCACCGTGCTGGCCGTGCTCATCGCGCGCTCGCTGCTCAAGCCGCTGCGGGTGCTCAGACGTACCGCGCTCGACGTCGCCGAACACCGCCTGCCTGCCGCGGTACAGGGCATCCTCGCCGATCCCGATCCCAGACCGGAGAGCCCGCATTTCCGCGGTGTCGCCCCCGTTCCGGTGTTCAGCAGGGAGGAACTGGGCCAGGTCGCGAGAGCCTTCGACGCCGTGCACGGCCAGGCCGTGAAGCTGGCCGGCGAGCAGGCGCTGCTGAGGGAGAACGTCAACTCGATGTTCGTGAACCTCTCGCGGCGAAGTCAGGATCTCGTGGAGCGGCAACTCTCCGTTCTGGACAGGATGGAGGAGCACGAGCAGGATCCCGACATCCTCAGCGGACTGTTCGAACTGGACCATCTCGCGACCCGCATGCGCCGCAACAGCGAGAACCTGCTCGTGCTCGCGGGTCAGGACGCCGGAAGGCCACTGCCGGGCGCGGTACCGGCCGACGAGGTCGTCGGCGCCGCGCTTTCCGAGGTCGAGCACTATCCCCGGATCAAGATCGCGGCGACGCCTCGGCTTTCGGTGAGAGGTGAGGTCGTCGGCGACCTCGTCCATGTCATCTCCGAGCTGTTCGAGAACGCGACCGCGTACTCGGGCAAGGAAAGCCCGGTTTCGGTGGTCAGTTCCGTGACGCAGGACGACGAATGGCGCATCGACATCATCGATCGCGGAGCCGGAATGCCGGACGCCGAGATCAGGAGGACGAATGCGAGGTTGGCCGAGCCTCCGGCCGTCGACGTCGAGGTCTCCCGGCGCATGGGGCTTTTCGTCGTAGCGAGGCTGGCGCAGCGGCACGGCATCCGGGTGTGGCTCTCCTCGGCCGACATCAGGGGCATGACGGCGACCGTCGTCGTGCCGGCCGGGCTGATCGAGTTCGGTGATCCCGTGCCGGTTCAGTCAGAACCCGCGCCGGGGCAGACTGTCGAATCAGGTGGCTTGGACGAGCTCGATGCGCTCGACGAGTTGGCTGAGCTGGACGAGTTCACCCAGCCTGGCCCACCGAATGAACCGCGTGAAGTCGCCGCGGCCGGCGGGTCCGTTTTCGATGAGCAGCCTCTCTTCGAGAACGAGCAGCTTCCGGAGACGGACCACGTCGGCTACGAGGAAGCCGAGTCGGGAGCCGACGCGTGGTTCTGGCCGGAAGTGCCGCCGAGGGCAGCCGCGTGGTGGTCGGAGGCACCCCAATGGCCGACGCAGGACGACAACGAGCAGTTCTCCCTGGAAGACGATGCTCCGACCGACCGGATGCCCGCGTACGAGGCCGTGCTCTCCCAGTGGTTCAGGGAAGGTGAGGAACCGCGCGCGGAGGACGTCGAATGGCCGACCGAGGACGACGAGGCTCCCGTTGCGGATCAGGTCGCCGATCCGGTAACCAGCCCTCCGGTCGGCAGGACGCCTGATGAGGTCCGCTCGCGAATGGCCAGCTTCCAGGACGGGATGGAGCGCGGAAGGCACGCGCGAGTCGACTAGTTCGAGTCCCGCGCTGGGGTGCGAGTTCCGCGTCGATGTTGGCCGAACCGGTATTGCGGAGTGGGCGAATTTCCGTGGTGCGGTACGCGGGATCCGGGGCCTGCGTGCGCGAGGCATTCCTGAGGTCGGCTCCGTGTCGGACCCGATGGATTGGTGGCGCCACCCTGCGCTTGAACGTGGAACTCGCTGCCCTGAATGCAGAAGTCGCCGTCGTGAGCGGGGGACTCGCGGATGGTTGTCAGGGGCGGAGACCGTCGAGGAACACGTTGAGCGTCCTGGCTCGCATGCTGATGTCGATGACGGCCGCCGAAGCCTGCGACGCACCGATCAGCAACGCGATGGCCTCGTCGACCCCGATGTCGCCGCGAACACCGCCCGCCTCCTGAGCTTTCGCGAGCAGGATGGCGATCGCTCCGCGGACCTCGTCGCGCACCGGCGCGATCGCGTCGTCGACGTCGATGCCGGCGGCGGTGAGTGCTTCGCCGAGCGCTTGTTTCGTGCGCGAGTTGCCGATGAGCTTCGTGAACAGTTCGTGGAATGCTTCCGCTGGATCCTCGCTGGTCGCCATGGCTGCTGCCTCGCTGCCGACCTGGCGAAGACGCTCTTGGAACACCGCGGCCAGCAGCCCCTCCTTGGTGGGGAAGTGCCTGAACACCGTGCCGATGCCGACGCCGGCGCGCCTGGCGACCTCGTCAGTGGGTGCGTCGGTGCCGAGTTCGGCGAAGACTTCGTCTGCTGCGGCGAGGACCTTCGTGCGATTGCGTACCGCGTCAGCCCGGGGGCTCATACTCTTCTCCTTGACAAGCGGAGTAGACGCTCCGTATCGTTCAAAGAACCGGAGTTGACACTCCGATACTAGTGAGGGAGAGGTCCATGGTCTACGCGAGTCCTCGTTTCGTGCTCGAAGAGCAGCTCCGTTGCGTGGCGGGCAAGGAGTGGGAGGCGGTGCTCGGCCTGTATGCCGACGATGCTGTTGTCGAGCAACCGTTCGCGAGACCGCATGAGTTGCGACTGGAAGGAAAGGAGGCCATCAAAGAACATTTCGTCCGGACCGACGCTCTTCCCATTGACATCGAGGTGCGGAACCTGGTTGTGCACGAGAGCTCGGATCCCGAGGTGATCATTGCCGAGTGCGACTACCGGGTCGTTGCGGGCGCGACAAGCAAGGAGTCCGTTGTGCACAACATCTTCGTGGTCTGTGTGCGAGACGGAAAGATCGCGTGGTCGCGGGACTATCACGATATGACCGCGCTGGGTGATGCCATGGCGTGACCAGCTAGCGTGAGGTTGTGGGAACCGTACGCGATGTCACCCGTGAACTGTTGCGAGAATGGGGTTTGACCACGGTCTTCGGTAATCCGGGGACTACGGAGATCCCGTTCCTCACCGACTGGCCCTCCGATTTCCGTTATGTCCTCGGGCTTCAGGAATCCGTCGTGGTCGCGATGGCCGACGGCTACGCTCAGGCCGCGCGCCGTCCGGCTGTGGTGAACCTGCATTCGGCGGGAGGTGTCGGGCACGCTCTCGGGAGTGTCTTCACCGCTTACCGGAACCGCAGCCCGCTCATCATCCTCGCAGGGCAACAAACTCGTTCGCTCCTACCGGAAGATCCGTTTCTCGGGGCTACGGATGCGGCGGTCTTTCCGCAGCCTTACGTGAAATGGAGTTGTGAACCGGCGCGGGCCGAGGATGTACCAGCCGCGCTCTCACGCGCATATCACGTCGCGACCCAACCGCCGTACGGTCCGGTGTTCGTGTCGGTGCCCGCCGACGACTGGGACGTCGAGACGGCGCCGATCACGGCGCGGCCACGAATTCCCGGCTTCGCGGCGGATCCGGATGTGCTGGCCGAACTGGTGTCCGCGATTGATGCTGCCGTGGCACCGGCGATCGTGGTCGGCTCCGCTGTCGATCAGGATGGCGTGGTGGACGAGGTTATTGCGCTTGCCGAGCGGACAAGGGCTGCGGTCTACGAGAGTCCGATGTCGTCCCGCTGTTCGTTCCCAGAGGATCACCCGTCGTTCCTTGGGTTCCTCGTTCCCGAACGAATTGCCCTGAGTGAAACTCTGTCCTCGCACGACCTCGTGATCGTACTGGGTGCGCCGGCGTTCACCTACCACGTCTATCGGGGTGAGGCGGAGACCGCCCTGCCACCGATGTATGTGGTGAGCGACGACGAGCAAGTGCTGGCGAGAGCCCCTCAGGGGATCGGAGTCCGGGCGACGGTGGGGCTAGCGGTGCGGGCACTGGTCGAGCGGGCTGGCGCCGTGACTCGGCCGTCGCCTCGCGCGCTTGTTCGGCCACCACAACCGGCCGAGTCGACTCCCGTTTCCGGTAGCTACGTCTACAGTGTGCTCGCCGAAATGCTGCCGGATGATGCCGTCGTGGTGGAAGAAGCACCAAGTCACCGGAACGCCCTGCATGATCACTTGCCGATCAGGTCCTGCGACATGGGCTTCCTTGCCGGGGCGAGCGGCACACTCGGTTACGCCTTGCCGGCGGCGATCGGTGTCGGTATCGCTCGTCCCGAGCGCAAAGTCGTCGCGGTGCTCGGTGATGGTTCGAGCATGTACAGCATCCAGGCATTGTGGACGGCGGTGACGGAACAGGTGCCGGTGACCTTTGTCGTGCTGGACAACTCGCAATACGCGGCGGTGCGCATCCTCGGTGAGGCCATGGGTGGCGCCAAGCTGCCGGGGGTCGACCTCGGTGGCATCGATTTCGTCGCGCTCGCGAACGGCATGGGATGCGCGACTTACCAAGCCGAGCAACCCGCCGAGCTGAAGGCCGCGTTTGCCGCCGCCTTCGCCGATCTCCGGCCGAATCTGGTTCATGTCCGGGTGGACCCGAGTCCGGAGAAGATCTACTGACCTTTGGAACTGAGCAAGGGAGCCTTACTGACGTTACTTGTTAGTAAGGCTCCCTTGCTGTCGTCGGGCTTCGGGTGAGCTGGGGAGGAAAGCGCTCGGGCGCGCTGTGTGGGGCGGGGAACAGGTCCGGCTTCGCGCGGGCGAAGGTTGTCGCTCCGCTGCCCGTGAGGAGTATGTGTTGGATCTGGCGTGCTCCGGTAGCCGTCCTTGCTGGGTGTCACCCAGCAAGGACGCCCTCGCGACGTGTGTCGGCGTGGACAACCGCGATCGCCTGCCAGCAGGGTGAAAACGCGCTGGCAACGCGCGCTGCCGGCGCCGACCGGCGAACTACCGAGCCTGCTCGGCCCGCACCGCGGTTCAGTGCGAGTTGGATGCCTCGGTCCGCGTTTCGTTGTCGTTCTCCCCAACAGCGGCTTCGCTCGAACTTTCGGCCTTCTCCGCCGCCTCGGACTCGGCGATGTCCGCCGCGGCCGCGCTCGCCTCAGCCGAAGCCGAGACAGTCGAAGCTGCAACCCCCGAAACAGCCGAAGCCGCCGAGGAACCCGGAGGGCTGTGCAGCAGCCTCGCCACCTCACTGCGCATCGTCACGAACGCGAACGACTCGCGGGTCGAGATCTGCTCCCGCTCCGGGGGCAGATCGACAGGAAGGTCCGCCACGATGGAGGCGGGCGACTTCGACAGCACGAGCACCCGGTCACCGAGGTAGACGCTCTCGTCGATGTCATGCGTGACCAACAGGATCGTGCTGCCGTTGCGGAGCTGAACTTGCCTGAGCAGGTCTTCGAGGTCGAACCGGGTTTGTGCGTCGACCGACGCGAACGGCTCATCCATCAGCAGCAACGCGGGACGCCGCGCGAGCGCCCTCGCGATCGAGACTCGCTGCTGCATACCGCCGGACAACTGCCACGGATACTTGTTGCTCACGCCGGGCAAGCCGACCCACTCCAGTGCTTCCAGCGCTCGTTCCTTGCGCTCCGCTCGGGACATCTTCTTCCACCGCAACGGGAACTCGACGTTCTGTCGCACCGACAACCATGGAAAAAGCGACCTGCTGTAGTCCTGGAACACGACGGCGAGGTCTTCGGGAACACCGTCCACCTTGTCGCCGTGCAGCTTCACCTCACCACCGGTGGGCGTGATCAACCCCGAGATGCAGCGCAGAAGTGTCGACTTACCGCAACCCGAAGGGCCGACGATGCACGCCAGCTGCCCGGTTTCCACGGTGAACGACAGGTCGTTCACCGCGACATGCGCGCCCTCTCCACCGCCGTAGCGGTGGTTGAGCCCGTTCACCTCCAGCATCGTTGACATATCAAGCTCCTGTTTTGACGTTCGCGTCACCGCGGGTGGGCTGCCAGCCGAGCACCCTGCGCTCGACCATGAGTAGAAGTGCGTTGAGCCCGTATCCCAGAACACCCAGCAACACGATCCACGACCACATCAGCTCGAAGTCGTACTGCTGTTGCGAGAAGATGAGCTGGAAGCCGATGCCGTCGGTGACACCGACCATCTCCGAGACGACCATGAGGATCAAGGCGAGCGAGAGGCTGAGCCGCAGTCCCGCGAAGATCTTCGGCATTGCCGCGGGCAGTACGACCATCGAGATCCAGTAGGACGTCGGTGTGCGGAACGACCGCGCCGTCTCCCGCTGCGTGTTGCTCACCGAACGCACGCCGTCGACGGTGTTGAGCAGGATCGGCCACACCGAGCCGAAGATGATGGTCGCCAGTTTCATCCCGGTTCCCATGCTGAACAGCACGAGGAACACGGGGATGAGAGTCGGCGGCGGGATGGCCCTCATGAAGGCGAAGAGCGGGCCGACGTACTCCATCCCGGTCTTCGACCGGCCGAGCGCGACACCGATCCCCACACCAAGCACGACCGCGAGGGCCCAGCCGCCGAACATCCTGCTGAGACTCGGCAGGATGTCGTCGAACACGCTGTCGGTGAGGAACAGTTGCGAACTTGGCCCCGTGAACCACAATTCGCCCGCTGTGGCGAGGATCTTGGTGGGAGGGGGGAAGAAGTTGTCGTCCGCGAGCCTGGTGACCAGTTCCCACACCGCGACGGCGCCGAGGAACAGTGCCCATCGTTGAACGAATTCGGTGACCGACTTCATGCCACTCACCGACCTTCCGTGAGGACTCGAACTGCGGGGATTTCCCGGTTGTGAGTCATGCGGCCTCCGTCGTGGTCGCTGTGTGCCAGCGGAACAGGCGGTTGCCCAATCGTTCGAGCCCTTCGTTGATCAGGTAGCCGAGCAATCCCGCGACCACGGTCCCCGCGAGTACGAGGTCCATCCGTCCACCGCCGGAACTGGCTTCGAGAATGAACTTCCCGATGCCGGTGGCCGCTCCCGCGATGAACTCGGTGCTCACCACCAGAATGAGTGCGACGGCTGAGGACATCCGGATGCCGGTGAAGACGAACGGGGCCGCGTGCGGCAATGCGACCGAAGCCAGCACTCTGCCCTTCTTTGCCCCGCAGGACTTGGCCGTGTCCAGCAACAACGGGTCGATCTCGGCGAACGCGTAGATCGTGTTGTAGAGGATGGGCCAGATCGACGCGTAGATCGCCAGTGCGATCTTCGACTCCGGTCCGCCGCCGACGACGAGGATCGCGAGCGGGATCAGCGCGACGGAAGGGATGGGTCTGAGGAACTCGACGATCGCCGTCGTCGCCTTCCTGAGCCCGGGAAGACTGCCGAGCAGCAAACCGGCCGGAACCGCGATGGCGATCGCCACGAGCATCGCGATGGCCCAGGCGAGCAGGGTCGCGATGACGTCGCGGAGGAACGGCTCCTGGCCGAGTAGTTCGATGGTCCGCCCCAGCACGACGCTCGCGGGCGGGAGGTCTTGCTCGTTGACCAGGCCGAGCCTGACCACGGCTTCCCAGATAACCAGGAACGCGGCCAGGCCGACCAGGTTGCGAAAGATCGGTCGCACGTTGTCAGGTGGTCGCCGGCTGGACGATCATCGACGCCGCGTCGATCTTCTCGGGGATGATGCCGAACTCGACCATCAGGTCAGGAACACGCTGGATCCTCGACGCATCCAAAGTGGACTGGAACTTGGGCATCTTGACCAATGACACGGTGTCCTTCTGTACCTTGGCGTAATCGACCACGAGCGGCTCGATCGTGCTGCGGTCCTGGGCGTCGTCCGTCGCCTTCTTCATTGCGCGCTGGAAGGCCGCGACCGTGTTGGGGTTCTCCTCGGTGAACTTCGCGGTCGACGCGTATCCGGCGAGCGGGAAGTCCTTTGTGGGACCGGTCGCCGCGTCGATGATCGGAACGGCGCCTGCCGTTTCCGATGCCGCCGTCAGGTAGGGCTCGATCAGGAGCCCGGCGTCGGCATCCCCACGCGAGAGCGTGCCCGCGATGTCAGGGAAGGAAACGGGAACCCAGTCGACGTTGTTGTAGTCGAGGCCCTGGGTCTTCATGACGGACTTGACGAGTGCGTCCGAAATGGTGTTCAGCGCTGAGACCGCGATGGTCTTGCCTTCGAGGTCCTTGACGGTCTTCACCGACGAGTTGGGCATCGTGACGATCTGGATCGCGTCCGGCGTGGTGGACACCGCGTCCGCGACGAACTTGAGATCGGCGGCTTCTTTGCTCTGCGCCACGAAGAAGGGCACATAGCTGGAGAAGGCGATTTCGGCGTCGCCGCCGATCATCTTGGTCAGCGCGGCCTGGCCACTCGCGGCCTGGTCGATGGTGACGTTGAGGCCCTCTTCCTTGAAGTAGCCGTTTTTTATCGCAAGATGCAGCGGGGCGACGTCGATGGCCGGTAGCGTTGACACAGTGATGTCGGCGGTCTCGACAGAACCGTTGCCTCCGGAGGGAGTTGAGGGTTCATCCTCGCCCCCGAGCAGGCCACAGCCGCTGACCGAGGCCAGCAGCCCGGCGCTGGCGATGAGCGTGACCAGCCGTGCGCGTCTCCGCGGTCGGCTTGCGGGGGTAATACCGTGTCGAAGCAATGCCACTCCTGAGGTATCTGGCACATGAGCCGTACTTGGGTAGATGAGGCCGACTGAGTGTGACGCCGCCCCGGACTCAGCAAGCCAGGGTTACTGTAGAGATTTCACGGCGTCATCACAATGCGTACCTGTGTGGAGCCTCCGTGTACGTCGTGCCACTCGTTTGGGTGGTTAGAAGTGTGGTCTAATTAACTCTTGGTTCACATCTGTGGGGTAAAAGGGCGTTGGCAAGCCCGCAGTGCGGCGGTCAATTGCTGTTATCTGACCTGTGAGGGTTACATCCTCACGCGGTCTTCGCTACCTTCTGTATCTCCCATGCGGTATCGGCCACCCAAGTAGTGACGAGAGAGTGACTGAATGGCGGAGTTGGCGTCTACCCTGCCTGCACCTGGGGGTGCTCGTCAGGTTGGCCTGGACCACATGGCGGTACTGCACTACAACGATTTGATCGGTGTGGTGGCACGACGCGACGCCTCCGTGAAACCCCCAACAGGGTGAGGGTTGGCGGGCTGATGTGCGCGGAACGTGCGGGAAGTGCTCGGCCGGCAGGCCGGCTTCGGATCCGGCTCGAAGAACGATGGTGGTAAAGCGGTGCCGAATACAGATACCGCGGCCGTAGAAGGGCGACCCCCCGCGCAGGAGCGTGCTGACGCCCAGCAGGTGGCCGAGCCGAGCGGCGCGCGGTGGAAGCTGAGTAACTGGCCGCTTCGCTGGAAGCTCGCGGCGGTGTTGATCATCCCACTGGTCACCGCGCTGACTTTTGGCAGCCTGCGTGCACTCAGCGAGGCCAATCAGGCCGGCGAGTTCCAGCGAACCGTCGAGCAGGTCGATGTCGCTTCGAAGGTGACGGCGGTCGTACAAGCGGTGCAGAGCGAGCGCACGCTAGCCATGGCGCGCATGGCCAATGGCTCGGCCAACCGGGCAGCCCTCGACGAGCAGATCGGCAGGGTCGACGGCACCGTCGGCGATTTGCGTTCGTCGGTCGACGAGCTCGACCCCGAGGACGCGAGCGCCGCCAGCTACACCCAGGTACTACAGCGTCTCGACGCGCTGGGGCCGCTTCGCGACAAGATCAGCCGCACCGCTTTCCCGGATATGTCCGCTTTTGTGACATATACCTCAATTTTGGATTCGCTGGTGCAGCTCGGTCGTGAGGTGAACCTTTCGGTCACCGACAGGGAATTGCTGAGGCAGGGCACCGCGCTACAGGCGCTGAGCGAGGCCAAAGAGTTCGTGGCGAGGCAAAACGCCTCCCTGCAGATCGCGGCAGGCCGCAACGCCTTCCCCGCCGACCTTCTCGAACGTACCTTCGCCGCCCAGGCCAGCGCGAGTGCGTCGGTCGACGCGTTCAACGCCAACGCAACCCTGCGAGAGCAGCAGATCTTCGCCGACACCGTCGCCGGTGCCGAGGTCGACAACAGGGAGCGGATCGAGGCGATCGCCTTCGCCAACGCGTCGAGCGGTGTTCCGCTCGACATCGACGTGCGTGCCCTGACCTCGGACGGCAACGCGACCGTCGACAAGATGCGCCAGGTCGAGAGCACCCTGCTCGACAACCTGAGGACTCAGGCGGTCGCGCTCTCCGATGGTGCGACACAGGCCGCGTGGGTGTTCTTCGGGATCATGCTCGCCGCGCTCGTCGCCACGCTCGCGCTGATGCTGGTCATCGCCCGTGCCTTGCTGAAGCCGCTGCGCACGCTGCGGTCCAGCGCGCTCGAAGTCGCCTACGTCCGGCTCCCGGAGACCGTGCGCAGGATTCTCGCCGACCCGAACCCGATCGAGGCTTCCCGCAACGCGGTCGCTCCCGTCCCGGTGTTCAGCCGCGAGGAGATTGGTGAAGTCGCGCGGTCGTTCGACGTTGTTCACGAGCGGGCCATCCGGATGGCGGCCGAACAGGCGCTGTTGCGAGAGAACGTCAACGGCATCTTCGTCAACCTCTCCAGGCGCAGCCAGCGACTGGTGGAACGGCAGCTGGGTGTCATCGACCGGCTTGAGGCCGACGAGCAGGATCCGGACCAGCTCGCGAGCCTTTTCGAACTCGACCACCTCGCGACCCGGTTGCGGCGCAATGGCGAGAGTCTGCTGGTGCTCTCCGGCGCCGGTCTCGCGAAGTCGATGTCCAAGCCGGTGCCTGCCGCCGACGTCATCGGTGCGGCGGTTTCCGAGATCGAGCAGTACGCGAGGGTCGAGGTCGGCTCAGTTCCCGAGGTCGCGGTGCACGGCAGAGCGGTGCACGACCTCGTGCACGTCATGGCGGAATTGCTCGACAACGCCACCTATTTCTCCGAGCCGGAAACCAAGATCAGCGTGCGTGCGGTGGTGACGAGGCGGCAAGCACTCGCCGTCCAGATCACCGACCGGGGCGTCGGTATGACGGAAGACCAGCTCAACGAGGCCAACGAACGACTGGCCGACCCGCCGGACCTCGACGTTTCGGTGACGAGGCGAATGGGTCTCTACGTGGTCGCCCGGCTCGCGAAGCGGCACGGTATCGAGGTGCGGCTGAGGGAGAACGAGGACATCGAGGGCGGCGTGATCGCCCGTATCGTCGTACCGGCCGAGCTGCTGACGGCTCAGCCGCTCGGTGGCATTTCGACGATGGGGCCGAATCCGTTCGAAGGACTGAGTGACGAGGCGTACGAAGACCTCGCCTCCTCCTCGATGCCTTCACTGCCTTCACGTTCGTCGGTTCCCACACAGGCAGCGTCGTCCTCGTCGTCGACTCAGTCTTCGCATCCTTCGCTGCCGCCGATCCCGGCGTTCGCGGATGAACCGAGAACGACGAAGCTGCCGCCGACGCCGCCTGCCCCCGCGGCGCCCCCTGCCGCTCCGGCACCACAGGGGCAGGCAGACAACGGCCTGACGCCGCTCGCCCAGCCGATCAGCCTCGACGACCTCGTCGGCGGATCGACAAGGGCGGCCGGACCGTTCCGCAGTTCGGCCTCAGCGCAGCCACCCGCCGCACAACCACGCGAGGAACCGGAGTGGCCGGTGGAATCGCCGGAACCGGAGACCAACGGCAGAGCAGGCGACGACTACCCGCTCGCGCTACCCAAGCGTGAGCCCCGGTACGTGCCGGTGGTGCCCGAACGGCCGGTGGAGCCGGAACCGGCGGGCGGCGATGGCAGCGCGCTCGACGACGATGTGCCCACCAGGCGCCTGCCGATCTATCAGTCCGTACTCTCGCGCTGGTTCAGTGAGGAAGCTGAGGCAGCGCTTGAGCCGGACGAGCAGCAGGGGGAGGTACGGCAGATGGAGGAACCGAGCGGGATCGCGGAGAGCGGCAGCGACGACGACGATGACGATTGGCGCAGTGTCTCTGACAGCGGTTGGCAGGCGGCACACGCGCTACTTGAGTCGAAGAGTGAGGAAACCACCGAGGCAGGTCTGCCCAAGCGCGTGCCCAACGCATACTTGGTTCCTGGCTCTATCCGGTCGAGTGAGGGTGGCGCGTTCACCGACACCACGGTCGGCAAGCCGGGACAGGGCGCGATCGCCAGGTCGGCTGATGCGGCACGTAACCGCATGATGAGCTTCCAGCGTGGCTACCAGAGTGGTCGTCACGCGCTCAAGGAACAGCCGCCGGATGATCGTGCGGAGTTCGATTCTGTTACGTCGAGCGGATTGGCTGATCGATCCCTCGACAACGGGGCGAAGGAGTAAGAGTTGACACGGGCGGGTTCAGCGCAGCCGGGTGCGCCGAAGCAAGGCAACTCCGGTCAGAAGGGGAGTTTTGCCTGGCTCATCACGGACTTCGTGCACCGAGTGCCTGGCGCGGCACATGCCGTCGTCGTCTCGGCCGATGGTCTGTTGCTCGCGGCATCTCGCGGGTTGCCGAAGGACAGAGCCGACCAGCTTGCCGCTGTCGCCTCTGGTCTGACGAGCCTTGCCCGAGGTGCGGCGCAGGTGTTCGAGGGCGGAGCGGTGGCGCAAACCGTGGTCGAGATGGCCAACGGTTTCTTGTTCCTCATGTCGGTTTCCGACGGGTCTTGCCTTGCTGTGCTTGGCTCACCGGACAGCGATATCGGGCTGGTCGTATACGAGATGACCTTGCTGGTCGAGAGAGTCGGCCAACAGATGACACCGGAGCTTCGCGCCCAATTGCAGGGCGCGGCGCGGCGGTGAGACCGGCTGGGGTCAATGCGTGTGTGGGGACGCGGCGGCACCGGCACAGTCCAGTGAGAGAGCACTGAGGAGACTGCCGTGGATTCCGGGCACTCGCGAGGTGACCGATGGCTCGACAGAGATCGGTCACCCGGGCGCTGGCCAAACGAGTCGGACAACGACATGGCCTACCACGACCGTGACGACCGCGATTGGCGGCCTGGCCGGTCAGAACGGCCGGAACCAGACCGGTCGCTCGACACCGGCGAATGGCTGCGGTCGCTGGACGAGGAGGCGCGCGGGCCATCGGACTTCGACGTCTCCGAGTACCGGCAGCGGTTGCTCGGCGGTCCGGGAGCCGAGTTGTACGGAATGGGCGGCGGCGGTATGCACGACGCCGACTCCGCGGCCGCGTTCACCGCGTTCGCGGAGCGCTCGCTCGACGGAGGAGGCCCCCCTTCGCAGGATCTGGTCCCCTCGCCCGTTCCGAGGCAGGCCAACGCCGACGCCGAGGCTCCGGTGGAGAGTTCGGGGCTCGTGCGGCCGTACTTCCGGACGAGAGGAAGGACGAAACCGGACCGCGACCTCGCTCTGGAAGCGCTGGTCTCGACGAGCGAGCGGGGGCGGCAGCTTGAACGAGTCAGGGTCCCCGAGCATCGGTCGATTTGCGGGCTTTGCCTCGACACCCGGTCTGTAGCCGAGGTCGCCGCGTTGCTGCGGCTACCACTCGGTGTCGTGCGTGTCCTGGTTGGTGACGTTGCCGGTCTCGGGCTCGTGCTCGTGCACTCCGCGACCTCCATGGTGGGAGACCGGCCCAGTATCGAGTTCATGGAAAGGGTGCTCAGTGGGCTTCGGAGAATTTGACTCCGACGCGAACATGTCGGCAGCGGCGGGCCCGACCTCGTCGGCCAAGATCGTGGTTGCCGGCGGATTCGGTGTCGGCAAGACCACGATGGTCGGAGCGGTGTCCGAAATCGCCCCGTTGACGACGGAAGCGTCCATGACCGAGGCGAGTGTCTCGGTAGACGACATCTCCGCGACACCGAATAAGATGACGACGACGGTCGCGATGGACTTCGGGCGTATCTCGCTGGATTCCGACCTCGTCCTCTACGTGTTCGGTACCCCGGGCCAGCATCGGTTCTGGTTCATGTGGGACGACCTCGCTCTCGGCGCGATCGGTGCCGTCGTATTGCTGGACACGCGCAGGCTCGCCGACGCGTTTCCCTCGATCGACTTCTTCGAGAACCGCAAACTTCCTTACGTCGTGGCGATCAACTGCTTCGATCGGTTGCTGCACCACCAGATCGAGGACGTGCGGCACGCGCTGACGATCTCGCCATCGGTGCCGATCATGGCGTGCGACGCGAGGGACAGGGAATCGGCGAAGCAGGTGCTGATTTCCGTTGTACAGCACGCCATCCAGCACGACAGCGCGCTGCAAGCGGGCTGAGCGGGACCGTACTCGCGCGCACCCGCCGCGGTTAAGGGGGAGTTGCCCCACCGTGGTTTGACCGTGCTAATAGTCTGACCGTCGAGGCGGGTGTGTGCGCGGACGCGAGGAGATACGGTGACGGCTTCGGCTCAGCAGGGTAGCTTCGGCTGGCTCATCACTGACTTCGTTCGCAGGGTGCCCGGAGCGGCGCATGCGGTCGTCGTCTCCGCCGACGGGCTCTTGCTCGCGGGCTCGGAAGGGCTGCCACAGGAACGTGCGGAACAATTGTCGGCGGTTGCTTCCGGCCTTGTCTCGCTCACACTCGGAGCAGCCAGGTGTTTCGAGGCCGGCGACGTCAATCAGACTGTCGTGGAGATGGACAGGGGCTATCTGTTCCTGATGTCGATCAGCGATGGTTCGTGTCTCGCGGTGCTTGCCGCGCCGACCTCCGACATCGGCACGGTGGCCTATGAGATGACGTTGCTTGTGGAACGGGTTGGGCAGCAGATGACTCCTGAGATGCGGTCGCAGCTACAGGGCGGCATGCGTGGATAACGCTGTGGACGAATGGGAAGCACTGCATCAGGGCACAGGCAGAGAGACTTTTGATTCGCCTGGCAGATTCGATCTCGGCAGTGTGCCCGCGTTGGCGCGAAGGCAGTCCGTCCGCCAGGACAAGCGGCATCCAGCGGCCCAGCCGACGGACCGGGTTCGCCGTGCTCAACAGGAGCCGGCGCACAAGGAACGGCCTGCCGTGCGGCATCAGCCCCAGCAGGCGCGGCAGCCGAGACAGCAACGGCAGCAGGGCAGGGCGAAACACCGGCGGCCCGAACAGGACCAGCCGTTCGAACAGTGGGAGCCGGGGCACGAGCAAACCGCATCGGCGTTGCGGCAACCGGTGGCAGAGTCACAGGCGCCCTCGGCATCGCGATCTTTGCCGGGATCGCAGCCGGATGGGCGCGAGATCTGGCCCGGCGATGTCGAGGCGAATGAATTCGAGCGGTATCCGGAACAGCCGACGACGCCGAGGTTCGAGTCGGCCGTGTTGTCGGAACACGGGCGATTCGACCCGTGGGAAGCCGAGCCGAGGCGGGTAGCGCGAGAACCGGAATGGAAACAGGCCCCGTTTTCCGAGCGAGAGCAGCACCTTCCGGCTGGCGGTCACGAGCTGTTCGGACAACCGGCAGGGCATGTCGAACCCGGCAGGGGATTCGCGCGGCAGGGCGGACCTGCCGAGCCTGAGCCGCACGATGCCGAGCAGCAGGAGCCGCCGAGGTTCGAGCACAGGTCGCTGGTACGTCCCTATGCGCGAACGGGTGGGCGCACCCGGCCCGCGCAGGAGCTGAACCTCGACACCCTCGTCTCGACGAGTGCGTCGGGACGGCGGTACGAAGCGGCCGAGACACCGGAGAAGCAGTTCATCTGCGACCTGTGCGTCGAGGTGCGCTCGATTGCCGAGATCGCCGCGTACGCGAGGCTTCCGCTTGGCGTGGTGAAGGTGATCGTCGACGATCTCGCCCGCGCCGGCGCCGTCGACATCCATCAGACCGGCTTCGTGCTCACCGATCGCTCCTCCCAGGACTTCATGTCCCGCATCCTCGACGGCCTGCGAGCCCTGTGAGCCGGTAACGGCAGCAAGGGAGCCTTACTAACGGGTAACGGCAGCAAAGCTCCCTCGCTTCCGGAAAACGGCAGCAAAGCTCCCTTGCTTCATTTGCGGTGGCGCCGAGGCCGCTGTTATTCGTCTTCGACGAGGGCGGCGGAGGTGATGCGGTGAAGTGGGTAGCGTTCGTTTTCCGAGCTCTCCAGCATCCCGCCGCCGACGCGAACCGGGGTCACCACGCGTTGTCTCGCGGTGCCGTGCGAGTCGACGAACCCGATCCACACCTCGCGCTGTTCGCGCGTGGCCCGCGCCAGCAGCGCCAGTGTCGCCGAGGTGTCCGCCCCGCCACCGGCGGGAAGCCGGACGACGGTCCCTCTTCTGCTGCTCGCCGCGCGGTCGCCCGCACGTAGATGGGTGATGACAGCCGCGAGTTGCTCGGCGCTGATGGCACCCGGCTCGCTGATCCTGCGCACCTGTCTGCCCCGCGACGGTATGCGTCGGCCACTCGGTCGGAGGTCGAGCGTTCGCCCGTCGGGACCTTCCGCCGCAGGCGCGAACCCCACCGCCCTGAGCCCGTCCAGCATCTCAGCCAGCGGATAGGGGCTCACCAGCACGGTCGGGGCGATCTTGCGCAGCTCGTACCGCGAGGCGACCTGATTGCTCATGACCTCGGCCAGCAGCACCTCGTCGTCGCAGCGCAGGAACGCGGCCGCGGCACCACCTCGCAGCCGCCCGTGCCGCCGGGACACGTCGTCGATGAGGTATTCCAGCGATTGCGGAACCGGCGTCGCCGACCGTGTCCGGAACAGTTCTTGCAGTTCGGAGGCCGTCTTGCCGCTGTCGAGTGCCCTGCGCACCGACGACTCCGTGACCCGGTAGACAGTCGCGTGACCCGCCGACTCCACATCGGCGACGGCCATGATCTCCGTCGCGAGTTCGGGTTCGAGTGGGCCGGGTGCCACGACGGTCAGGTCCGCCTGCACCAGCACGTGCCCCACCGGGCGCGGCATGGCATCCGCCATCGCGGCTGCCGCGCCGTGTGGGTCGTCGGCGAGCAAAGCCGCGGAGGCCGAAGTCAACGCGCCCAGCGCGACGGCGCCGATCGCGGTGGCTTCCGCCATCGCCCAGCGCACCGTCTCGTCCCTGAGCCGCCCGCCCCTGCGGGGAGCGCGCCACGCAAGCAGCGCGACCAGTTCGTCGACACTCTTGACCCCGGCGCCCTCTGGAAGATCGGCGAGAACGGTGAGCACCCTGCGCCGCCCCGCAGGCGCGAGTGGCCTCCTCAAGTCCTCCGACAGCGGAGCGAGCGCCTTGTCCTTCGCGTCGCGTTCACCAGCCAGCCCCGGCAGCCGCGGCAGGTCGAGCCACGCTTGAGCGAGCGTGAGCCAGCGACCCGAAGGCGGAGAGGCCAGCCACGAATCGGTCAGTGTCGTCGGCACCCACTCGGAACTCACCTCCTCGCTGGTCGCGACGAGTCCGGCACCGGCAAGCAACTCGACGAGCAGCGTCGCCCTCGTGTCGTCCGCGTCCAGCTCGCGGGCGATCCTGCGTAGTTCCCTGACGCCGAGCCCGCCCGACTTCAGCACGGGGGACGGCTGCGTGGACCAGAGCCGGAGCAGGGTTTCGGCGTGCCGCAGGAACTCCATCGCCTCACCGGCGGCCGCCTGATCCACTGTGGACTGCTGATGCGGGCTCACCGGCAATTCCGGCTCGGTCAGCACGTCGCCGGGATGGACGACACCGCCCCGCAACACGATCCCCAGCTCGGCAGGCAGTTCGACGGTCTGATCGTCACGCCGCCGCAACAACCTCCTCGCCAGCAGCTTCTGGACGGGTGTCGTCGCGGAGGCGAGCGGAACGTCGAGCGCGGCGTCCTTCGTGCGGCCGATGGGCGGGCCCCCGGCGAGCGTGCGCAGCAACGCCCGCTCGTCGTCTCCGACCTCCGCGAGCGCGGGATCGAGTTCGGCCGGTTCGAGCGCGGGCGCCGTCGTCCCCAAACCGGCGGGGTACGGCCCGAACACCTCGCGGGCAGCGGGGGCGACGCTCAGCTCATCGGCCGTCCCCCAGACGAGGGCGAGGCCGCGAAGGGCATCGAGGGCGGAGCTGATGGCGGTGAGCCTGCGTGCCTCGGCGTGCGGATCCGCTTCCTGGCCGCCGATGAGCCCGGCAAGATCCTGTTCGCTCACCGGCTCGGCGTCGGCGCCTGCCACCAGCAGGCATTCCAGTACGGCGATGGTCGCGGTGTCCAGGTTTTCGCAGGCGCGGGCTATCGACCCCGCGGTACCCGCGCGAGTCGCCAACACGCCGGAATCGGCGGGTGGCGGAGTCGCGAGATCACGCCGGGCACGCAGCAGTGCGGTCAGCATGTCGTCGGTGGCCGAGCGTAGCCATTCCGCGAGCGTGGGTGCGGCCATTGCCAACCACGATATCCCGTGCGTGATGCCATCAGGCACACTGTGGTCATCGTTGGTCGAAGTGTGGAGGACGACGTGGCGAAGGGCGACAGCCGGAACAGCAAGCGGATCGACCCGACTTGGCCCGAGGCACCAGAAGGAGAGAAGCACTCCGTTTCCGAACTCGCGGCTGACCGGCAGGGTGCGCTCTCGCCGTTCGGCGAGGTGACGTTCCCACTGCCCGCGGTTCCGTACGAGCACCCCGAAACGGTCATCAACAACGCGCCGTAGGGGTTACCCGCGGGTCACCGGTCCTGGCCGTCGGTGGTCCCGGTCACGGGACTAGTGTTTTCCCCGTATCCGGCCGTTTTTTCGATGCGGGGGTAGTGCACATGCCGGTTCCCGGCCCCGGTTATTCCATCACCGTGCGACTTGAGGCACCGCCCTCTGCAAGCGCGGCCGGCGATTTGACCACGGCGATTGGCCAGGTCGGCGGGGTGCTCACGGCGTTCGACATCGTCGAGTCCCATTCCGATGCCATCGTCGTCGACATCACGGCCAACGTCTCGTCGGCCGATCACGCCGAGGACATGACGAAGGCGCTCAACGCGCTTTCCGGCGTGAACGTCAGGAAGGTTTCCGATCGAACCTTCCTGATGCACCTCGGTGGCAAGCTCGAAGTCAACCCCAAAGTCGCGCTGCGCAACAGGGACGATCTCTCCCGCGCCTACACGCCCGGCGTCGCGAGGGTCTGTCAGGCCATCGCCGCCAACCCCGATGACGCCCGCAGGCTCACCATCAAGCGCAACACCGTCGCGGTCGTCACCGACGGTTCCGCCGTTCTCGGGCTCGGCAACATCGGCCCAGCGGCCGCGTTGCCGGTGATGGAGGGAAAGGCGGCGCTGTTCAAGAAGTTCGCGGGCGTCGACGCGTGGCCGGTGTGTCTCGACACCCAGGACACCGAGGAGATCATCCGCATCGTCAAGGCGCTCGCCCCTGTCTACGCGGGTATCAACCTTGAGGACATCGCCGCGCCGAGGTGCTTCGAGATCGAGGCGAGACTGCGCGAGCAGCTCGACATCCCCGTCTTCCATGACGACCAGCACGGAACGGCCATCGTGGTGGTCGCCGCGCTGCGCAACGCGCTGCGCGTGGTGAACAAGCCGATCGAGAAGTGCAGGATCGTCGTCAGCGGAGTCGGGGCGGCCGGGTCGGCCATCATCCGGCTGCTGCTGCGCAAGTCGCCTGCCGACATCATCGCCGCCGACATCGACGGCATCGTGCACCCCGGCCGGTCCAATCTCGACGACAGTCTCGGCTGGGTCGCCGAGCACACCAACAAGGACAACGTGTCGGGCACTCTGCACGACGCGCTCGTCGGCGCGGACGTGTTCATCGGCGTTTCCGCGCCGAACCTCTTCGGAGCCGAACAGGTCGCGACCATGGCCGACGACGCCGTCGTCTTCGCGCTCGCCAACCCCGACCCTGAGATCGACCCGCTCGAAGCGCAGAAACACGCCGCCGTCGTCGCGACCGGACGCAGCGACTACCCGAACCAGATCAACAACGTACTGGCGTTCCCAGGGGTGTTCCGCGGTCTGCTCGACGCCCAAGCGCACCACATCGACGACGACATGCTGCTCGCGGCGGCCAATGCCATCGCCGACGTCGTCGACGACAGGCTCAACGCGTCGTTCATCGTGCCGAGCGTCTTCGACGCCGCCGTCGCTCCAGCCGTCGCCGACGCCGTCAAGACGGCCGCGCAGAAAGAAGCGAAGGAAGAAGTAGCCTCGACGTCGTGAGTGAACTGAGCCACGTCGACGAGAAGGGCACCGCCCGCATGGTCGACGTCTCCGCGAAGGCGGTCACCGCGCGCACGGCGGTGGCCAGTGGCAGGGTGCGCACCACGGCGGAGGTGCTCGGCCTGCTTTCGGCTGGCGGCCTCCCCAAAGGGGACGCGCTGGCCACGGCCAGAATCGCAGGCGTCATGGGAGCGAAGCGCACGTCGGAACTGATCCCGTTGTGCCATCAGATCGCGCTGACCAAGGTCGACATCGAGTTCGAGCTGGAACCCGACAGCGTGCACATCACGGCGACCGCGCGCACCAGCGACCGCACCGGCGTCGAGATGGAAGCACTCACCGCGGTCGCCGTCGCCGGACTCACCCTGCACGACATGATCAAGGCGGTCGACCCCGCCGCGACGCTCGACGGGGTACGTCTTGAGACCAAGGACGGCGGAAAGACAGGAAGCTGGCGGCGAGAGGACGACGCATGACGCGCACAGCCAGGGTGATCGTGGCTTCGAACAGGGCAGCCGCGGGAGTGTATGCCGACCAGACCGGACCGATCATCGCGAAATGGCTGACCGAGCGCTCCTACGACGTGCCGGAGCCGCTTGTGGTCGCCGACGGTGAGCCGGTCGCGAGGGCGCTGCGGGAGAGCCTTGCCGACGGCGTCGACGTCATCATCACGACCGGCGGAACCGGAATCTCGCCTACCGATCGCACTCCGGAAGCCACAGCCGGACTGCTGGAACTCGAACTTCCCGGTCTCGCCGACGCCGTACGCGCGGCAGGGCGGGACAAAGTGCCGGCCGCGATGCTCTCGCGCGGCACGGCGGGTGTCGCGGGCAGCACGCTGATCGTCAACCTTCCCGGTTCTCGCGGTGGGGTCAACGACGGGCTCGACGTGCTTGCCGACGTGCTCGACCACGCGGTCGACCAGCTCGCCGGCGGAGATCACCCGAGGAACGCCGAACCGGTCACTCCTCCTGACAGCGGTGGCGCCCCCGCGAGGGTCGCGCTCGCCCAGGTGACGGAGACCGAGTTGTCCGTCGACGAGCATGCCCAGCTCGTCAGGGACGCCGGTGCCGGCGCGGTCGTCTCCTTCGGCGGGGTCGTTCGCGACCACGACGACGGCCGGTCGGTCACGTCGTTGTTCTACGAGGGGCACCCGAGCGCGGGCGAGGTGCTTGCCAGGGTCGTCGCCGAGGTCGCCGGGCACAGGCCCGGACTGCGCGCGGTCGCCGTGAGCCACCGGCTCGGCGCTCTTGAGATCGGCGACGTGGCGCTGGCCTGCGCGGTTGCCGCCGACCACCGCGCCGAGGCGTTCGCAGCCTGTGCGGAGCTCGTCGACGAGGTGAAGGCCAGGCTGCCGGTGTGGAAGCACCAGAAGTTCACCGATGGCACCGACGAGTGGGTCAACTCGCCCTGACGACTGTTCGAAACGCGCTGACTCCGCTGACCGAAGCGCTGGGCGCTTCCGGTGTCGGCGAATCAGCAGACCCCTGGAATGGGCGAGGGCCCCACCGTCCGGGGGACACGGTGGGGCCCTCGCGTGCCGGCGATGATCGGGAAATCAGCCGGCACCCGCGCCATTGTGTTGCTGACGCATCTGACCGCTAACGGGTCACTTGGTCGCGATCTGCTGACCAACCAGGATGTAGTCGGCGTTCGAGATGAAACCGTCGTTCAGCTCGACCAGCTTCTCGTAGCCGCCCTCGACACCCTTTTCAGTGGCGATCTTGGTCAGGGTGTCGCCCGCCTTGACGGTGTAGTCACCGTCCGGGTTCGACTTCGCGACACCGGTCGGAGCAGGTGCGGGAGCCTCGACCGGGGCCGGAGCCTGGTAGGTCTCGGCGGGGGCGCTTTCCTGCACCGGCTCGGAGTAGGTCTGCGCGCCATCGGTGTTGGTGCCCTGGTAGCTGGCGCCGGAACCGGCCTGCGCGCCACACGTCGGCCACGCGCCGATGCCCTGACCCTGAAGGACGCGCTCCGCGACGGCAATCTGCTCTTCGCGGGAAGCGTCGGCGGCGCTGCCTGAGCCGCCATATGCCTGCCAGGTGCTCGGGGAGAACTGGAGACCACCCTGGTAACCGTTGCCGGTGTCGATGCTCCAGTTGCCGCCACTCTCGCACTGCGCGATGGCGTCCCAGTTGACGCTGTCGGCCTGCGCGGGGGTCGCAGCGATAGCGAGTGGGGCGCCGACCGCCAGGCCCGCAACAGCGACGCGAGCAATCTGACGGGAAGCGGCGGAGGTCTTACGGTGCTTGCCTCGATAAGCCATTTTTGACTCGGTCTCTGTCTTCCGCGCCTCCGCGCAGCGAGGCAGGTCGCATGGACCTGGCCGACTCGCAAGCCGGCACACATCGCCTACGGCTCCGTTTCCTCTCGTCCCAGTCCGGAAGTTTCTTTCGCTCGGGGTTTGGTTCCGGGTTTCCGCCGGACTGGGTGCGGCGCAACGGAATCCCGGGTGTTGCTCTGGTCGGTCGGGGCCAACCGAGAAGCGACGGTACGTAACGACGAGCGGGTTCGGAAAACTTTAAGCACGTGACCTAGATCACAGTAACAACGCGCAACCTTGAGCGATTCCAGAGTTTTCGCAGGTCAGATTGTCGTTATCGAGCCGTTTCCTAGTCGAGATATTTCACGGAAAGTGAGGCTTGTGTCACGTCGTTTGCGCTCGAATGCTCCGTTTGTGACGGCCACTTGGCGCGGCGAATGGGGGCCGTGCGCCGCGTGCGCCGACCCGGAAACCGTTCCAGCAGACGGTGATCAGGGGACCACGATGCGCATTTCGGCGACATCCGTCACCGACCCTGAGCCGAGGAATGGCGACACTCGGGTACCCGGCTTGTCGGCTCGCAACCTGAAGAACGTCGCCCTACCGGTTCTGACGAACAACTTCGCCCTCAAGAACCGCCTGAACAGCGAGAATACTCTCGCGCCCTGCCCCTTCCGGGGAACACGAGAAAGTGGGGCGCGACCACGCCAAAGCGTGATGCCGCCGCGGGTCAGCCGCCCGCGAACGGTGGCAGCACGTCCAGTTCCGCCCCGTCGGGGAGTTCCCGAGTGATGTCGCGGACCGCGATCCCGTCGAGGAGGAAGCTGGCGGCGTCGAGCACCCTCGGCAGCTCGGCGGGGTGCAGCAGCCTCAGTTCGGCAATGGCGTCCTCCACGGACGCGCCGGGGCTGAGCTGGAGGAATTCCTCTTCGACCCCTGCCGCGGCTCGTGCGGAGGCGAAGTAACGGACCAGCACCGTTGTCGCGTGTTGTTCCACCTTCTCGATCGCGGCGGAGCCGTTGCCCCTGCCGCCTGCCGGAGCGTCCGGCACGATCGGACCGCTGGTTTCACTGGCTGCGCGCGGACTGGACTGTGTCATGCGACATCCGTTTCACGTCGTCGGCGCTCCACCGCTGCCTCGCGATCGTGGAGCTTCCCCAGGCAAGCCTAGTTGTTGTGCTGAGCGCATCGGCACCGTCATCGGCGGTCCGTCCCGTCGCGCGAATGCGGATCTCGGCGTCCGGGGCGCGGGTCAGCCGCCGATGGCGCTCATCGGCCGGATCGGCTGCGCGAAGCCCGCCTCGTTGATCTCGTGGCCCGCGAGCTTTCCCCACATGGCGCCGCGCCAAGCCTCCGCGATGTCCTCGTCCGACGCGCCACCGCGGAGGAGGCCGCGAAGGTCCGTCTCGGTCGTGGAGAAAAGGCAGGAGCGGACCGCGCCGTCCGCGGTGAGCCGCGTGCGCTCGCAGGCTCCGCAGAACGGCCTGCTGACCGAAGGGATGACCCCGACCTCACCTGGCCCGCCGTCGACGAGCCAGCGTTCGGCCGGCGCCCCGCCGCGTTCGGCAGGGCTCGGAGTTAGCGTGAACTCGGCGCCGAGCAGGTCGAGTATTTCGTCGGCGGTGATCATTTCCTGCCGGTTCCATCCGTGCTGGGCGTCGAGCGGCATCTGCTCGATGAACCGCAACCGGTAGTCGTTGTCGAGCGCGAACCGCAACAGTCCCGCGGCTTCGTGATCGTTGACCCCCCTGATGAGCACCGCGTTGATCTTGACAGGCGTGAGTCCTGCCGCGTGTGCCTCGGCGAGCGCGTCGAGCACGTGCCGCAACCGGTCTCGCCGCGTGATGCGCTCGAAGGTGGCCCTTTCGATCGAGTCGAGGGACACGTTGATGCGGTCGAGCCCCGCCTCGGCGAATGCCTTGGCGCGCTTGGCGAAACCGATGCCGTTCGTTGTCATCGACAGCTTCGGTCGCGGTTCGAGCGAGGCCATTCCGGCCACCAGCTTCTCAAGGTTCGGCCGCAAGAGCGGTTCGCCGCCGGTGAGCCGGATGTCGGTGACTCCCAGCAGTCGCACCGCGATGCCCATGAGCCGGAGTAGTTCCTCGTCGCCGAGCAGTTCGTCGCCCGGCATCCAATCAAGGCCCTCGGCCGGCATGCAGTAGGTGCAGCGCAGATTGCACTTGTCCGTCAAGGAGACCCGGAGGTCGGTCGCGACCCTGCCGAACGTGTCGATGAGCGCGGGGTTGTCAGGGCGCGGTGCGCTCGCCATCGCGTGCCTGCCTGGGACCCGGGGCGTCCCGAGTTCTACCGCTGTCATCCACCCCAGCGTAGTGCCGGAACAGGGCAAGTTGTGAGGTTCGTTGTACACAAGATCGCCGGCGCCATGGCTTTTCCGCGACTGCGGAGATAATCTCCAGGATATGCCGCATTTTCGGTTCTCGGAAGCAGCGAGATTGCTGGGCGTCAGCGACGACACGGTGCGCCGGTGGGTCAAGTCGGGGCAACTCACCGCCGGTGAGGACTCGTCAGGACGCAAGGTCGTCGACGGCGCCGAACTAGCCGCCTTCGCGCGCCGCCAGGCCGAGGAAGCTCCTGACCCCTCCGATGTCGGCAGGTCGGCGCGCAACCGGTTCGTCGGCCTCGTAACGGACGTCGTCGCCGACACCGTCATGGCCAAGGTGGAGATCCAATGCGGACCACATCGCGTCGTATCGCTGATGAGCGCCGAGGCGGTGCGAGAACTCGGGCTCGCGCCGGGGGTGCTCGCGGTGGCCGTCGTCAAGGCGACCCAGGTGATCGTCGAAACTCCTGGAGGTTCCCAATGAGGTCCCGGCTCGCGGCCGTCCTCGGCGCCGTCCTCGTCACCTCCGCGTGCGGCGCCGCCTCACAAGGAGGACAAGGTGACGGCACGACGCTGAACGTCTTCGCGGCGGCCTCGCTCACCGAATCGTTCGGCGTGCTTGAGAAACGATTCGAGGACGACAACCCCGGCGTCGACGTCAAACTCAACCTCGCCGGTTCGTCGAAGCTCGTCCAGCAGATCCAGGAGGGCGCGCCTGCCGACGTGTTCGCATCGGCCGACGAGAAGAACATGGACAAGGCGGTGGAGTCCGGTGACGTCGAGGGCGAGCCGACCGTTTTCGCGACCAACACGCTGACGATCGCGGTGCCGAAGGGCAATCCCAAGGGGATCACGTCCTTCGCGGATCTCGCGAAGGAAGACCTGACCGTCATCGTGTGCGCGCCGCAGGTGCCCTGCGGCTCGGCGACGGAGAAGGTCGAGCAGGCCGCGGGCGTCGCTCTTTCGCCGGCGAGCGAGGAGCAGGACGTGAAGGCGGTACTGACCAAGGTCGAGGCGGGTGAGGCCGACGCGGGGCTCGTCTACGTGACGGACGTCAACGGCAGGAACGTCGACCACGTCGACTTCCCCGAGGCGGACGAGGCGGTCAACCGGTATCCGATCGCCGTGCTCGCCGGCTCCTCGGAATCCGACCTCGCGGCGCGGTTCACGGAACTCGTCCTCGGCGAGGCGGGCAGGCAGGAACTCGGCAAGGCCGGTTTTGGCTCGCCGTAATCGCCGTTCGGTTCCGTGGGTGCTGTGGATCCCGGCATCCGTCGCACTCGCGCTCGTCGTGCTTCCCGTTGTCGGGCTGCTCGTGCGTACCGACTTCGCGCGGCTGCCCGAACTGCTCACCTCCACCGCCTCGCTGAACGCACTTCGGCTGTCGCTCGTGACCGCCGTGCTGTCCACTGTGGCCTGTGTGCTGCTCGGGGTGCCGCTCGCCGTCGTGCTTGCCAGATCGAGTGGGCCACTCGTCCGCCTGCTGCGAGCGGTGGTGTTGCTGCCGCTCGTGCTTCCTCCCGTCGTCGGTGGCCTCGCCCTGCTGTTCCTGCTTGGCCGCAACGGGTTTCTCGGCTACCTGCTCGACGTGACCGCGGGGGTACGGATCCCCTTCACGACCGCGGCCGTCGTGATCGCGCAGACGTTCGTCGCGATGCCTTTTCTCGTGGTGAGCCTCGAAGGCGCGCTGCGTAATTCCGGCGATCGCTACGAACAGGTCGCCGCGACGCTCGGTGCGCGGCCGTGGCTCGTGTTCAGGAGGGTGACGCTGCCGCTGCTGCTACCCGCCCTCGGCTCGGGCGCTGTGCTCAGTTTCGCGAGGGCGCTCGGTGAATTCGGCGCCACGATCACCTTCGCCGGCAGTCTCGAAGGGGTCACGCGCACCTTGCCGCTTGAGGTCTACAACCAGGCCGAGGCCGACATCGACAGCGCCGTCGCGCTGGCGTTGCTGCTCGTTGTCGTCGCGATACTGGTGATAGCCGTCGCGAGGCCGCGGGCGCTTGAGGGCGCCGGAGCCGACCGCGGTGACAGCCGTAGCGGCAAGCGGCGGACGAGGAAGGTGCGCGCGTGACACTGCACGCCGACATCGAGGTCGAGAGGGGCGAGTTCACCCTTTCCGTCGGCTTCGACGTGCCGAGAGGCACCGTGCTCGCCGTGCTCGGCCCCAACGGCTCAGGCAAGTCGACGGTGTTGAACAGCCTTGCCGGGCTGTTGCTCCCCGACCGAGGTGTCATCACGTTCGGCGACCGGACGCTCACCAGGACGCCCAAGGTGCACGTGCCTGCCCATGATCGTGCCGTAGGCCTGCTGGCCCAGGAGGCTTTGCTCTTTCCTCACCTTTCCGTCGTCGACAACGTCGCCTTCGCGCCGAGGGCGGCAGGCAAGTCGACGGCCAGCGCGAGAGCGGTGGCGCGACGCTGGCTGTCCGAAGTGGATGCGGAGGAGTTCGAGGCGAGGAAGCCTTCGCAATTGTCGGGAGGCCAGGCTCAGCGGGTCGCCGTCGCTCGCGCCCTCGCTGGAGAACCCGACCTGCTGCTGCTCGACGAGCCCTTCGCGGCGCTGGACGTCGACGCGGCACCCGCCGTGCGCGGGCTGCTCCGAAGGGTGCTGAGGGCCGAGGACAACAGGCGGGCGACGGTGCTGGTCACCCACGACCCGCTCGACGCGCTCGCGCTCGCCGACCACGTCATCGTGCTCTCCGGTGGAAGGATCGTCGAGCAGGGGCCGACGAGACAGGTGCTTTCGGCGCCCCGAACGCCGTTCACGGCGAGGATCGCGGGGCTGAACCTGGTAGAGGGCATCGCGAAACCCGAAGGTCTGCTCACCCGCTCCGGCGGTTCGATCAGCGGCGTCGCCGCGCCCGACGCGGTGACCGGCGAGCCTGCCGTCGCCGTTTTCGCTCCAGCCGCGGTGTCCGTCTACCCGGCCGGTTCGGCCGCGGCAGGCAGCCCGCGCAACACGGTCGCGGCCGTCGTCGGCGCGCTGGAGCCCTACGGGGCGGTCGTGCGACTGCGCGCCGTCGGCGGGCAGGACTGGGCTGACGGCCTCAGCGCGGATCTGACGCCTGCCGCCGTCGCCGAACTCGCACTCGAACCGGGCACTGCGGTCCGCCTTTCGGTGAAGGCCGCCTCGGTGACGATCCATCCCGTACTCGGCCAATAGGCTTGGGGCATGAGCGACCAGCGCTGGAACTACCTGACCGACATGGACGGCGTACTGGTGCACGAGGAACATCTCGTGCCCGGCGCGGACGAGTTTCTCGCCGAGCTACGTGCCAATGACGCCCGTTTTCTCGTGCTCACCAACAACTCGATCTACACTCCGCGTGACCTGCGGGCGAGGCTCGCGCGCAGCGGGCTGGACGTGCCTGAGGAATCGATTTGGACGTCGGCGCTCGCGACCGCCAAGTTCCTGCAAGATCAGCGGCCGGGAGGTTCGGCTTACGTCATCGGCGAGGCCGGGCTGACGACGGCGCTGCACGAGGTGGGCTACGTGCTCACCGACACCGACCCCGACTACGTCGTCCTCGGCGAGACCAGGACCTACAGCTTCACCGCCATCACGAGGGCGATCCGGCTGATCGAAGGCGGGGCGCGGTTCATCGCGACCAACCCCGATCCGACGGGCCCGAGCAGGGAAGGTCTGCTTCCCGCTACCGGTTCCATCGCCGCGCTCATCGAGCGGGCGACCAACCGTTCCCCTTATTACGTCGGCAAGCCGAATCCGCTGATGATGCGTTCGGCCCTGCGGTCACTCGGGGCGCATTCCGAGCACACGCTCATGATCGGTGACCGGATGGACACCGACGTGCATTCGGGAATCGAGGCGGGGTTGCAGACGATTCTGGTGCTCTCCGGCATTTCGACGAGGGAATCGGCCGACCGCTACCCATACCGGCCGACGCTGGTCGTCAATTCGATCGCCGACCTGGTCGGTCGTACGAAGGACCCGTTCGGGTCGGCCTGATCTTCGGGGGGTTGCCGCGAGGGCTTATCGTCGAACTGTGACGGAAGACCCCACGTTCGTCGTCGGTGACGTCCACGGGCACCGCGACGAACTGGCCGAGGCGCTGGCCAAGCGTGGTCTCGTCGACGAGTCGGGCGACTGGGCAGGCGGCAGTGCCCACCTGTGGTTTCTTGGCGACTTCGTCGACAGGGGCCCCGCGGGTATCGCCGCGATCGACCTGGTCAGAAAGCTGCAACGGCAAGCGCCCGATTCAGGCGGTTTCGTGGAGAGCCTGCTCGGCAATCACGAGATTCTGCTGCTCGGCATGTACAACTTCGGCGAAGAACCCGTGCCCTCCGATTTCGGACCGCGCAATTTCGCGAGAAGCTGGGAGATCAACGGCGGTCTCGCCGCTGATCAGGAGGAACTGACCGAGGAGCACGTGGAGTGGCTCGTCTCCCGCCCTGTGGTCGCGGTCGTCGCCGATCATCTGCTCGTCCATTCGGACACCCTGGAATACCTCGAATGGGGGGAAACGCCGGACGAGATCAACGGCGCCGTGCACGAGGTCCTTCGCGGCCAGGATCTCGCGAAGTGGTGGGAGGTCTGGCGGCGGATGACGACGCGGTATGCCTTCCGAGGCCCACACGGTCCTGACCTCGCCGACATCCTGCTCGCCCAGCTCGGCGGCAAGCGCGTCGTGCATGGGCACAGTGTTATCGCAGACCAGCTCGGCATCCATCCCTCCGAGATCGAGGCCCCCTACCTCTATGCCGGTGGCAAGGCGCTCGGCATCGACGGTGGTCTCTTCGTCGGCGGCCCCTGCCTCGTCGTCGAACTGCCGTGGGAGCCGGAAGACTGACGGCGATCAGGGCCTGACGGCTGCCGCCGCTGCTCCCGAAGCCGGCACGATCTCCCTGCCGAGTGGCAACAACGACACCGGGATCATCTTGAAGTTGCCGATGCCGAGCGGGATCCCGATGATCGTGACGCACAACAGGAACCCGGTGACGAGGTGGCCGATAGCCAGCCACCAGCCCGCGAAGATCAACCAGATCAGGTTGCCGATCAGCGAGGGCGCTCCCGCGTCGCGCCGGTCGGCGAGAGTGCGGCCGAACGGCCACAACGCGTAGTTGGCGATCCGGAACGACGCGAGCCCGAACGGGATCGTGACGATCAGGATGCAGCAGATGATCCCCGCGACGACGTAACCGATCGCCAGCCAGAATCCGGCGAGCACCAGCCAGATCACGTTCAGTAGCGTGCGCATGCCTTCATCGTCCCGGAAAACCGGGCGTGGTGCTCGTACGGCAGCTCTCCGGACACGGACGTTCCGGGACGGTGCCGGTCTGATGCGACCGGCACCGCCCGATCTCGTCGTGCGGGGTCAGCTCGTGGTGCGGCGCCCGCTGATGCGGGCCGCGAGCAGGCAGGCCGCGACGAGCCCTGCCGTCGCCAGCACGGAGCTGGCGACGAACGGATCGAAGCCCGACAGCGCTGGGGAGAACCCGGCGCCGATGTAGAGCGTGATTCCCGTCGAACCGCCGAGCTGGTCCGCTGCTCTTTGCACGCCGGAGGCGACTCCGGCGTCGTCCTCGGTCACTCCCGTGACGGCCGCGTACTGAAGGCCGACGAGCCCGAATCCCATGCCCGCCGCGATCAACACCATCGCGGGGAGCATGGCGGGAGCATTCGTACCGCTGCTCGCGGCGACGGCGATCGCGATCATCCCGAAGGCCGTCAGCGCGATACCGATGACGGCGCACGTCCTGGCTCCCCACCTGCCGATGAGGCGGGGAACGAATGTCACGGCCGCGACGAGCGCCACGGCGAGTGGCAGCAGCGCGACGCCCGCCTCAAGCGGGGTGAGACCGGCTCGTTCCTGCAAATGGAGAGTGAACAGCAGGAACGAGGTCGACAGCGCGGCGCTGAGCAGTGCCGTCGCGCCGTTGGCGAGCACCCTGCCCCGGTTGGCGAGGAACGAGGGCGGGACCAGCGGGTTTCGCGCCGTGCGTTCGACGACGACGAACAGCACGCCCGCCGTCACCGCCCCCGCCAATGCCGACGAGGCGAGCCACGGGGAGGCGTTCTCTTCTCCAGCCTCGATGACACCGAACACGAACAGCAACGGCGCCGCGGTGAGCAGGATCGAGCCGGGAACGTCCAACGACGTTCGCGCGACTCGCGTGTCCCTGGGGACGAGTACCAGGACGGCGCACATCACCACGACGATGAACGGGATGGCGATCAAGAAGATCCATCGCCAGCCGAGCAGTTCGGTGATGGTCCCTGACAGCACGAAGCCCAGCACCAGCCCGGTACTCGCCACCGCGGCCCACACACTCAGCGCACGGGTGCGCCGTGGTCCTTCCGGAAAGGCCAAGATGATCAGCGCCATCGCCGACGGCAGTGCCAGCGCCTCGCCGACGCCCTGGAGCAGGCGTGCCACGACCAGCAGCGGGAAGGTCGGCGCGAGCCCTGCCAGCAGCGAGGCCGCGCCGAACACCGAGGTGCCCGCGAGCAACACCCGCCGTTTGCCGAGCAGATCGCCGAGCCTGCCGCCCAGCATGAGCAGGCCGCCGCCGGTGATGGTGTAGCCGACGACGACCCAGGTCAGTCCGCGAGTGCCGACGTCGAAATGCGTGCCGATCGAAGGCAGGGCGATGTTGACGACCGTGACGTCGACGGCGATGAGGAACTGCAACATGGCAAGGCAGCCCAGCGTCAGCCACGGCCGCCGCCACGAGGACTCGCTCACGCGAGGGTCGCCGAGTTTGAGATTCACGAAAAAACGCTCCGTTGCTCGAAGAAGGAATCCGAGCAGCACGAAATGGCCGCTTCGGTCGGAAACCGGGGCGGCGGAACGTTCGGTTGATGAGCGCGCCGCCGCTAGAGGCGGTGCGTCCTCGTCACAGCGGCAGTGGCCGCAGCGGAAGCGCCAGACATGGAACGAAACGCTACCAGCCGCGTGCGACGAACCTCCATGTGCAGATGGCAGGCGGGGTGCCGGTGTTCCTACACTTCGGGCAAGACAGTCAACGCCGACGTCGAGGAGGCACCCATGTCGCCTGCGCCCGCTCTGCCAAGCTACGCATCAGGAATATCCGACGTCCCGCTGCTCGGCGACACGATCGGCGCCAACCTCGACCGGGCCGTCGCCGCCTTCGGGGACCGGGACGCGATGGTCGAGCGGGAAACCGGGAGAAGGTGGACCTACCGGCAGCTCGCGGCCGACGTCGACGCGCTCGCGCTCGGCCTGCTCGCGCGAGGGGTTGGCAAGGGCGACCGGGTCGGGATCTGGGCCCCGAACTGCGCCGAATGGATCCTCACCCAGTACGCGACGGCCAAGATCGGCGCGATTCTCGTCAACATCAACCCCGCTTACCGCGAACACGAGCTGGAATTCGTCCTCAACCAGGCTGGTATCGGCACGCTCGTCGCCGCCGCGAAGTTCAAAACCTCCGACTACGCCGGGATGATCGAATCGGTGCGACCGCGTTGCGAGCGACTGACCGACGTCGTACTGCTCGGAACGGAAAGCTGGCAGCGGCTGCTCACCTCCGGAAGGGAAGAAGCCGAACGCGGCGCAGCCCGGCTCGCCGAGATCGGTGAGCGGCTCAGTGCCGACGATCCGATCAACATCCAGTACACGTCGGGGACGACGGGGTTCCCGAAGGGCGCCACGCTGAGCCACCACAACATCCTCAACAACGGCTACTTCGTCGGCGAGCTGTGTGGTTACACCGAAGCCGACCGCATTTGCATTCCCGTGCCCTTCTATCACTGCTTCGGCATGGTGATGGGCAATCTCGCCGCGACGAGTCACGGCGCGTGCATGGTCATTCCCGCGCCGTCCTTCGACCCGAACGCGACGCTCGACGCCGTGCAGGCCGAGCGGTGCACGTCGCTGTACGGCGTGCCGACGATGTTCATCGCCGAACTGGCGGAGCCCGGCTTCGACTCGTTCGATCTCAGCAGTCTCCGAACGGGAATCATGGCCGGTTCGCCGTGTCCGGTCGAGGTCATGAAGCAGGTGATCGAGCGCATGGGCATGGCCGAGGTGTCCATTTGCTATGGGATGACGGAAACCTCGCCGGTGTCGACGCAGACAAGAAGTGACGATTCCGTCGAGCGCAGGGTGTCGACCGTCGGCAGGGTCGGGCCGCATCTCGAAACGAAGATCATCGACCCGGAAACGGGACTGACGGTGCCGCGTGGCGTGCCGGGAGAACTGTGCACGAGGGGATATTCGGTGATGCTGGGTTACTGGGAGGAGCCCGGCAAGACGAGCGAAGCCATCGACGCCGCGCGCTGGATGCACACCGGCGACCTGGCCGTGATGGACGAAGACGGGTACCTGAACATCACCGGCCGCATCAAGGACATGGTGATCAGGGGAGGGGAGAACGTGTATCCGCGCGAGGTCGAGGAATTCCTCTACACCCACCCCGACATTCTCGACGCGCAGGTGATCGGTGTTCCCGACGCTCGCTACGGCGAGGAACTGATGGTGTGGATCAGGATGCGGGAGGGGACGGCCGAACTCACCGCCGAGGACGTGCGCCGGTTTTGCGCGGACAAGCTCGCCCGCTACAAGATTCCGCGGTACGTCCACGTCGTCGACGAGTTTCCGATGACGGTGACGGGAAAGGTCAGGAAGGTCGAGATGCGGCAGCGTTCCATCGAACTGCTCGGCCTCGGCGACGCGGCACACACCAAGCACGCGTGATGTCAGTCCATTGTGGTGGATTTGTCACAGCCACCACAATGGACTGATCGGTCAGCTCTGTTCGGCGATGGCGGCGAACGCCCGCGCGTCCTCCTCGCCGAAGGTCTCCTCCAATTGTTCCGGCGTGTAGTCGAGGTCGATCGCGGCGACATCGGCGCCTCTCGCCGACTCGATCGCCCCGAGCCTTCGCTGTGCCCTGTCCGCCGCGTACTGCACGAATTCCTCGTTGTCGATGCCGAACGGCGGTTCGTCGAACTGGCTGTTGACCCACTCGATCATGCCGAGCGCGTGCGGAAGTAGTTCGCCCATGCGCTGCTGCACGACGTCCCACAGGGAGTCGTCGGCCGCGATGTGCCTGCGGCAGGTGAACGTTCCCCACGCCATGTGCCGTCTTTCGTCGTCACCGATGCGCCTGACGAGTTCCTGCATACCGGGAAGGATGTTCCGCGACGTGCACACCTTCTGCCACGCGTAGTAGCCGGTGAGCGCGAGGCTTCCCTCGATGACGTGGTTGTAGGTGACGCTGGCCCTGATCTGGTTGGCAGGGCTGGGATCGTGTTCGAGTACGTGCAGCGACTCAGGCAGTTCCTCGTAGAACAGTTTGCGGTAGTGGGGGTTCTCGGCGACGTAGGAGTGCAGGTCCTCGGTGAGGCCGACCGCGTCCATCCAGCGCCGGAAAACCTCCGTGTGCTTGGCTTCCTCGAAGCAGAACTGAGTCAGGTACATCTCGTCGGCGAGCCGTCCTTCCGCGGCCATCGCCTTCAGGAACGGCTGGATGTCCTCCGTGACGGCTTCCTCGCCCGCGATGAACTGCGCGCACAGGTAGGTCGCCGAGCGGCGCTGGTCGTCGTCGAGGGTTTCCCAATCCGCCTTGTCGGAGCTGAAATCGATGTCGGCGGGATTCCAGAACTTCGCGTTTCCCTTGACGAAGAGGCGAAGCGGGAACGAATCCCAGTTGAGCCCTCCCTTGCGCAGTGACTGAAATCCAGCCCGGTGGACTGCGACGGTGCCGGTCATGAGCTCTCCTAGTCACTCCTGTTGGACACTGTGGACGATCGGATGAGTGCCGCGATCACCGTGCGGACGTCCGAGGCCACTTCGGTCGCCGGACAGGTCTGCAATACGAGATGGCTCAGCGTGAGGCGCACCATGGTCTCCGCGACGAAAGCGGGATCGCCGAGTCCGGGAAGCCGATCGCGTAGGTGAGCCTCCGACACCTCGGTCGCCGCGCGAAGAATGGGCTCACCCCTCGTGGTGAGCAAGGGAACGAGATCTTCAGCGACCTCCGTGCCGAGTACCGCTGCGACGAGCCGGTTCTCCCTCGCGTGTTCGATCGTGAACACCGTCGCGTCGAAGATGCCGGTGAGCACATCGGGCGCGGCTTCGTGGCGCTGCTGGATGCCTTCGAGGAATTCCGCCGTCGTCCGAAGCGCGACGGCCTGCACCAGTGCCGATTTGCTGCCGAACTCGTTGTAGACCGTCTGCCTGCTGACGCCGACCTTGGTCGCGACGTCGGCCATGCGCAGCCGCGCGTAGCCCCGTTCCGGCAGCAGATCGGTCGCGGCGTCGAGTAGTTGTTCGCGTAGCGAAGCCCTGGTGCGTTCGGAGAAGCTGGTGACCTGCGACACACTTCATCTTGACACAGGTGGTTCCGGTGTCAAGGGGCTGGACGTGGTCATCCTGGCTGTCAACAGCTGCGGCCGGTTACGGTGTCGGCGTGGGGATGTGCGTTGGTTTCGACCTTGACATGACGTTGATCGACCCGAGGCCCGGCATGATCGCCGCGATGGGACAACTCGCGGAAGAGACGGGGTATCGGTTGGACGGTGAGGCGTTTGCCGCCAACCTCGGCCCGCCGCTCGATCACGTGCTCCGCGAGTTCGGAACGCCGGAAGACCGGATTCCGGAACTCATAGCCAGGTTCAGGGCGATCTATCCCGACGTCGTGATTCCTCGCACGGTCGCGCTTCCCGGCGCCACCGCCGCGCTCCAAGCGGTCAGGGCGGTGGGCGGCAGCACACTCGTCGTCACGGGAAAGTACGCGCCCAACGCGGCACTGCACGTCAACTCACTGGCCTTCGCGGTCGACGAACTCGTCGGCGACCTGTGGTCGACGCAGAAGGCGAGCGCGCTCACCGAGCATGGCGCGAAGATCTACGTCGGCGACCACACGGGCGACATCCGGGGCGCGCTCGCGGCGGGAGCGCTCGCGGTCGGCGTCGAGACGGGCCCGTGCTCGCGAGCGGAACTGCTGGCCGAAGGCGCCGACGTGGTACTCGGTTCGCTTGCCGAGTTTCCGGCCTTGCTTGAGTCAGCGCCTGCGATGCTCGCGGATCAGTGAGACGAGCCCGAGTCCCAGCCCGAGCGGAGTCACGACACCCGCCGCGACGGAAAGCCATACGGGCAGTTCTTCGAGTCCGGCGGCGAACATGACGAACACGGCGAGCACCGCGAGCATGCCGACGGCGAACAGCACGATACCGGCGCGCATGAGCATCGGGGCGCCAGTGCTGGTGGACGGGGTTTCGCGGACGGCGGACTCCATGCCTACATCTTAAGGCGGGCAATCTGCTTCTCCCCACCGCATGTGGCGAGATAGGCTTGGCTGACACGCGTCCTGGGTACGCACCTGGGGCGCGTTCGTCGTGCGGGGCCGGTCATGGCCGGACCCGCGGCCGGAGTAGCGAAGGAACGGTGAGGGCAGTGCCGACCGGCAAGGTCAAGTGGTACGACGCGGACAAGGGATTCGGCTTTGTCACCCAGGACGGTGGCGAGGACGTCTACATTCGAAAAGCCGCGCTACCGCAGGGGGTGGAGGCCCTCAAGGCCGGACAGCGACTGGAATTCGGTGTCGCCGACGGGCGCCGCGGTCCGCAGGCTCTTTCCGTGCGACTGCTCGACCCGCCGCCTTCCGTCGCCGAGGCCCGTCGCCGTCCTGCCGAGGAACTGCACGGGCTCGTCGAAGACATGATCAAGCTGCTGGAAATGCGTGTGCAGCCCGATCTTCGAAGGGGCCGCTACCCGGATCGCAAGAACACCAAACGCATCGCCGACGTCATGCGCGCCGTCGCCAGAGACCTCGACCCGTAGGGACCGGTTTCGGGCTGGGTTGCTTGGCGGTGCGGGTGGCGGAACCTGAGGTGGTTTCTCGCTGCGGGATCGTCTCCTCATGTATGCCCATACACCACGTCGTCGCTGTCCTCGCGAGAAACCGCCTCAGAACCCGCTTCAGTGCGAGTTGGCGGCCCGCTCTTTGGCGGCTTCGCCGCTGTCGAAACGGCCCCGGGCGGTTTTGCGTGGCGGAACCTGAGGCGTGCTCAGGCGGCGACCGGGTCGATTTGCAGTGACCACACGCCGCGTACGACCAGCTGGGGCTGGCCGCTCTCGTCGAGAAGCGGCTCGTCCTGCTGGTTGGCGGCGTATGCGCCACTGAGTTGCTGGATCTCCACGACGATGAGCTGATCATCGGGTGAGTCGGGAGTGATCGTGTAGGCGAGGCGGTCGCCTGTGGTGAAGACCTCTTGTTTCACCGGCTGGACTTCGCCGTCGGCGTTGACGTATTGCACGTTGACGAGCCACGGCGTTTCCGCGATCGCCGTGGGCACGGAGATCTGCACCGGCTTGCCGGGACGCACCTTGAGCGTCGCCGCGTCGCCACCCTGCTCGCAGGAACGCATGAGCGCGTCGCAGTACATCAGTGGTACGGCGGTGGCGGCTTCGCCGTCGGCGAAGAAGGTGATCTCGGGCGGCGGGGCGGCCGAACAGCCGGCCAGGGTCACCGCACCGCCCGCAAGCAGCGCCATCAACGCACGTCGCATGATTCGCAGACTACGGTCTGCCCTCGGCACCGGCGGGATCGGGGCGTAGCGGTCGATCGCCGCCGAGACCAGGGATCAGCGACGAGCCCTTGCGAATGAGCCAGGTCTGTGTAAGGCCGATCGCGAGGAATACGGAGACCACGAGGAACCCGATCCAGTAGGTCGGCGGCAGCAGCAGGCCGACGGCGCCACCGAACACCCACGCGAGCTGGAGCACGGTCTCGGAACGGCCGAACGCCGAAGCACGGGATTCCTCTGGTAGATCCTGCTGGATCACGGCGTCGAGGCTGTTCTTGGCCAGCGCGCTCGCGGTGGAGCCGACGAGGCCGACGATCGCGGCCGTCGCCAGCCCCGCGAGCAACGCGGCGAGCACGGTCGAGGCGAGTGCCGCCGCGACACAGCCGAGCACCACCTGGTCGGGCTTGCCGAAGTGCATGCGTGAGCCGAGCGCGTTGCCGAGGAAGCCACCCGCGCCCGCCGCGGCACCGATCACACCGAGCATCAGCAGTTGCATGAAGGGCGATTGGCCGCCGTCCTCGGTCTGCGCCTTCACCGCGAACGCGGCGAACATCATGAGGAACCCGGTCAGCACCCTGATCGACCCGTTGCCCCACAGGCCGACCACGATGTGTCTTCCCATGGGCTGGCGTTTCTTCCGTTCCTTGCCCCTCGCTGTCAGCGCGGCCGGAACCTCGCCCTCGGTGACCTCGACCCAGGCCGGGATGCGCATGGCCTGCGCCGCGCCGACGACACAGATGATCGCCGTGAACCACAGTGCTCCCGACGAGCCGAGTACGGAGTTCAACCCCGCCGCGATCGCACCGAACACACCACCGGCCGCGAGCCCGAAGACGGCGAGACGGGCATTGGTTTTCGACAGCGTGATGTCCGGTGGAACGACCCTTGGCGTGACCGCCGCCTTGAGCACCATGAAGGATTTGGAAAGCACCATCTTGCCGAGCGCGGCCGGATAGAGCCCCCAGTCGTTGAAGTGCAGCGCCATCAGTACGCACATCAGTGCCTGGCCCGCCGACGCGACGCACATCGCGAGCCTGCGGCCACGCTGGATGCGGTCGAGCGCCGGACCGATCACCGGTGCGACGAGCGCGAACGGCGCGATGGTGATGAGCAGGTACAGGGCGACCTTGCCCCTGCTCTCGCCACTGCTTGCCGCGAAGAACAGGGTGTTCGCGAGCGCGACGGCCATCGCGGCGTCACTGGCGTAGTTGAGCATCACCGCGTACGACAGCGAGGTCAGCCCCGACTTGTCGGCGCCGTCGGCCTTCGTCGCCCGCTTGAACGCGTCGACGGCCTGGCCGCTGAGCTGCTTGCCGCGTAGTGCGGCGACCCTGGTGACGGTGAGCTTCTTCGGCAGCCGGGGCATGCCCTCGGCGCCTTCGAGGCCGTGTTCGACCCTGGTCTGCTGGTCTCCCCTGCCGGAGGGCGGTGGTTGCTGACCGGGTGGCGGACCTTCCTGCGCTTCGCGCGGCTGACCCGGCGCGTACCCACCCGTGTCGTAGCGCTCGAAGTCCCCCTGCGCGCGCGGCGACTGCTGCCATGGACGCGGCTGCCGGGGCTGCTGCGGAGGGTAGGGCCGGGCGCCCTGACCTCGCGGCGGTTGCTGTTGCGGGTGGTATGGCGGTGGAACAGGGACGGCGCCGGTCGGCGCCTCGTCGGCCGTCGGCTGCCACGGTGGTTGCCTGCGAGTGGGCGGCTGTTCGGGAGGCGGACCCTGCGGCGCGCGTTCCCAGCCCTGCCGCGCGGGCCGCTCGACCCGGGTGCGTTCCGCCCGTTCGGCAGGCGGCTGGCTCGCCCCGGGTTCGGGCGTCCATTTCCGCTTACCCCTCCGACCGGAACGCATAACCTCAATCCTGCCGTACTGATGGTCGCCTGTGCTGGGCATCAGGCCACGTTGACGAACTTCACCCTGAACATCTTCGGCCACAGCTTCCCCGTGATGAGGAACTGGTCGGTTCCCGGGTATGCCGCGATGCCGTTGAGAACGTCCGCCCCCTGCGCCTCCCCGGGTTCAAGCAGGCCCGAAGCGTCGATCCTCGCGGTCACCTCACCTGTCGCGGGGTCGATGCGCACGATGTCGTCGCTTTGCCACACGTTCGCATACACGGTGCCGCCGACACATTCGAGTTCGTTGAGCTGATCGATCTCCGCGCCGTTCTCCGTGACCTTCACCGTCCCCTTCGCCTCGAAGGTCTCCGGGTCGCGGAAGGTCAGCGTCGCCGAGCCGTCGCTCATGACGAGCCTGCCCTCTTCCGCCTGGTGGCAGATACCCCAGCCCTCGCCCTCGTAGTTCACCCTGCGCACCTCTGCGAGGGTGTCCTTGTCGCGCTCGATGGCGATGCCGTCCTGCCAGGTGAGTTGCCACACGGTCGATTCGAGAACCGTGATGCCCTCGCCGAACAGCGAATCGGGCAGCGCGACCGTGACGTCGGGTTCGGCTCCGGCTTTTCCTTTGCGCAGGGTCGACTGGCCGAGCAGGCCCGTGCCCTCGTACAGCGTCTCGCCGGAGAACTCAAGGCCCTGGGTGAACGCCTCACTGTCGTGAGGCAGGTCCTCGATCACCTCGACCCGCAGTCGCTCGACCGGGTCGTTTTCGTCGTTTCCTCGCCCCTGTCCGGGTGCGGTGGAGGGCGTCGCGCCGCAGGCGGTGAGGGTGGTCAGTACCGCGATCACACTCAGCGTTCTTCTCACCACACCAGCCTGGCACGAACGCGCACAGTTACGTACTGCACAATTGGCTGCATGACCCTGCTGCTCACCCTCGACGACGGCGAGGTCCGCCGGAAACTGGTCGACGCGGTCGAGCTGGCGCGCGATGCCGCCGCGCTCGACGCCGGGGCCGACAGCGTCGGCGAGCACGTCGACGTCGAGCACGAGGACGCCGTGTCCGTCACGCACCTTTTCGCGGCCAGAGTTCCCGGCTACCGGGGCTGGTGCTGGTCGGTGACGGTCGCCGCGGCCGATCTCGATGCTCCGGTGACGGTCAGCGAGGTGGTGTTGCGGCCGGGTCCCGACGCGCTGGTGGCCCCCCGCTGGGTGCCGTGGGAGCGGAGGGTCCTTCCCGGTGATCTCGGGGTCGGCGACATCTTTCCTACCGACACCGACGATCTGCGGCTCGTGCCGGCCTACTTGAGCACCGAGGTCGACGCCGAATCGGCCGACGAGATCGAGGAGATCGGCTGGGAGCTCGGCCTGGGCAGGCAGCGGGTGATGTCGCGGTACGGAAGGGACGACGCGGCGACCCGCTGGAATCGCGGTGAGTTCGGCCCGCGCTCCGACATGGCCCGCAGTGCGCCTGGCAGGTGCGGAACCTGTGGCTTCTACCTCCAGCTCGACGGTTCGTTGCGCGCGGCCTTCGGGGTGTGCGGCAACGAGATCGCGCCTGCCGACGGCAGGGTCGTGCACGTCGAGTACGGCTGCGGCGCGCACTCGGAGGTCGAGGTCGAGGTGACCTCGTCGGTTCCGGTCGCCGAGCTGGTCTACGACGACTCCGTGCTTGACATGGAACCGGCTGTTGGTGAACAGCCAGCAGAGTCCTGATCCCGGCGCCGGAACAGGCGACTTCGGCGCGGATGCACTGCGGGCGGCCGTCCTGCGGTCGTGGCGCGATTCGCCGACCCGGTTCACCGAGGACACCAACGCCGAGCACGACCTGAGGGTCGGCGGGTACCGGGACCGGCTTTTCACCGAGCTTGCCCAGAACGCGGCCGACGCCGCGGCCGCCGAAGGCGTACCCGGCAGGATCCGGATGTCCGTTGTGGACGGTGAGTTGCGGGTAGCCAACACCGGGGCGGCGCTCGACGCCGCCGGTGTCGCCTCGCTTGCCTCCTTGCGTGCCTCGGCGAAGCCGGAAGGGGCCGTCGGCAGGTTCGGGGTCGGTTTCGCCGCCGTCCTCGCGGTCACCTCCGCTCCCCGGATCGTGTCCAGGACCGGCGGAGTCTCGTTCTCCGAGGACCGTACGCGCGCGGAAACAGGCGAACCGGAGACCGTGCCGATCCTGCGACTTCCGTGGGCTTTGCCGGAGGGGGAACCGGAACCGCCGGAAGGCTTCACCACCGAGGTCCGGTTGCCGTTGCGCCCCGACGTCGATCAAGAGAGCCTGGTGCGGCTCATCGCGTCCGAGGTCGCGGACCTGCTGCTCGCGTTGCCGTGGCTGGCAGAGGTCGATGTCGACGGCGCGGTGTGGACCCGCACGGCGGAGGCCGGTTTCGTCACACTGACCCAGCCCGAAGGACACGCGACGCGGTGGCTCGTCCATCGCGGCGAGCACGCGGTGTGGGCGGTGCCGGACGACGGCGTGCCGAGGCCGCTCACCGAGGACGTGCTGCACACCCCGACACCGACCGACGAGCGGCTTTCCCTTCCCGCGAGGCTGTTCGCCTCGGTGCCGGTCGAACCGTCCCGGCGCAGGGTGCTGGCAGGCCCAGCGACGAAAGCCGCGTTCGAGGCAGCGGTCGCGGAATATCCGGGACTGTTGCGGCTCGTCGAAGGCGAACACCGGATCGCGCTGGTGCCGAGAGCGGCCTTCCCGCTGTCCGAAGTGGACACACTGCTGCGTGAGCTGATTGCCGAGCGGCTCGCGGCCGACCCCTGGCTGCCCGCCGCCTCCGGCGGAGTCGAGTTGACGGGCGCGAGCGCAAAGGTGCTCGACATCGACCTGCCGGAACTGCCCGCGTTGCTGGCCGACGTCGTGACCGGGCTTGTCGCGGCACCGCTGTGCGGGCACGGACCGGCGAGGACACTCGCCGCGGTCGGCGCCGTCCCGATCGGTGTCGCCGAGGTCGTCGACGCGGTCACCGGTATCGAGCGATCGCCTTCGTGGTGGCACGCGTTGTACTCGGTGTTGCTCGACGGCGTCGAGCAACACCTGATCACCCTCGACGAACTCGGCGCGCTTCCCGTCCCACTCGCGGACGGCCGCACGGTTCCAGGGCCGCGCGGGGCCTTGCTGACGCAGGACACGCCCACGCCGCCCGGCTTCGCCGACCTCACCATTCCCGGGCTCTACCTCGTGCACCCCGACGCCGTTCATCCGCTGCTGCGGCGGCTCGGGGCGCAGGAGGCCGGTGCGGCGGAGTTGCTGGTCGCACCGGCCGTGCTGGACGCCGTCGACCGCAGTGTCGACGACGCGATGTCGGGTGCCGACGTACTGCCGCTCGCTCGTGCCGTACTCGGTCTCGCCGCCTACGCGGGCGGAGAAGGTCTCGGCGCGCTCGCGTTGCCTTCGCCCGACGGGTGGCGCCGTGCCGACGAACTCGTCATGCCGGGTTCGCCGCTGCTCGATGTCTTCGACGAGGAGGCGCTTGGCTCGGAGAGCCCGTTCGGCGTGCTCGACGAGGACTTCGCGGCAGAGTGGCCGAGCGACGTGCTGACCTCGGCGGGCGTGCTCGGCACCTTCGCCGTCGTCACGGACGAGGACCCGGCCGGTCCCGATCACGAGCTGCCCGACGAGGACGAGTGGTGGGATTCGCTTCCCGAGCCGCCTTCGAGGGTGCTCGCGGTGCGCGATCTGGACCTCGTCGCCGACGACGCGTGGCCCGACGCGGTGCGACTGCTCGCGGCGAACCCCGAAACCTGGCACGCGCTCACCGAACCGGCGGGGCACACGCGCTGGTGGCTCGCGAGGGCGGCGTTGCTCGCCGACGCACCGCCCTCGTCGTGGCGGCTGAGCGGGACCGACGACCTCGCCGGGCTCTACGAGGAGGTCCCCGATGTCGGGCTGTCCGCGAGGCTGCTCGAACTGCTCGGGGTGAGGAGTGGCCTCTCGCTCTCGGGAGCAGAGGACGCGCAGGACCTGTGCGACCGGCTCGCCGATCAGGAGCGGACGGTGTCGCCGGGACTTGTCATGCGGGCGCACGCCGCGCTCGCCGCCGCCCCTGGGCTCGCGGGCGAACTCGACCCGCCGCGAAGGGTAAGGGCACTCGACGGTTCGGTCGTCGACGCGGACGACGCGGTGGTTCTCGACGCCCCGTGGCTGCTCGCGGTGTGGCCTGCCGACCGGCTCGTCGCGGTTGCCGAATGGGAGGCAGCGCCGGTGCTCGCCGACGTCTTCGCGCTCGCGCTCGCCGGTGACGAGACGACCGCCGAGGTGACCAGCGAAGGCGAGTTCGCGTCGTGGCGTGAGCTGCCTGCCGTCGTCGCTGCGGCCGAACTGCTCGACCTGGAGCTTCCCGAAGGTGGGGTTGTCGTCCACGAGGGGCTCAGCGTCGGTGACCGTGCCGTTTCGTGGTGGTTCGACGGCGAACTCCACGCCGACGACACGGCGGAAGGGCTCGCGAGAGCGTTCGCGTGGAGCGCCGGACACTGGCCCGACCGGCTGCTCATCACCGCCCTCATCGACGATCCGGATCCGAGGACCGTGCTGGGATAGCGGTCAGAGCCCGTGCTGCGCGCCGCGTGAGCCTCGCCGCGACGCCGCGCGCTGCCAGAACATGATCGGGATACCGATGAGCCCCAGCCCGCCTCCGGCGAGCATCGTCCACAGCCAGGTTCCCTCGACGCCGCTGACCAGTAGCACGAGAAACCCCGCGAACCACAGCGCCGTGCCGACGAACACCGGGGTCCACAGATCGGTCAGTGACTTCGGTAGCTCAGGCGGAGGACGAAGCCGTCCCTGTTCGCCGGGGGAGTTGCTCGGTTCGTCCACGTAGGACAGGCTACCGCTGCATCATCCGACACGAGGCAGGTGACGATGGCACAGGCCAGTGAGCAGCGGTCCGTCAGGGGACGGCTCGACAGCTACTTCAAGATCAGCGAACGCGGGTCGACCATGAGCAGGGAACTGCGCGGTGGCCTTGTCACGTTCGTGGCGATGGCCTACATCGTCGTGCTCAACCCGCTGATCCTCGGCAGCTTCTCCGCCGACGACCCAGGGGCGAAGCTCGACTCGACCGGCGCGATCCTGCCGGTTCCCCAGGTCGCGGCCGTCACCGCGCTCGTGGCCGGTGTGATGACGATCCTCATGGGGATCATCGCCAACTACCCGTTCGCGATGGCGGCCGGGCTCGGCATCAACGCGCTCGTCGCGGTGACCATCGCGCCGCAGATGACGTGGGCTTCCGCGATGGGGCTCGTGATGGTCAACGGGCTTGTCGTGATGGTGCTGGTCGTCACGGGAGTTCGCTCCATGGTGTTCCGCGCGGTACCCGCCGCGCTCAAGGTCGGCATCGCCGTCGGTATCGGGCTCTTCATCGCCCTGATCGGGCTCGCCGACGCGGGGTTCGTGACGGCGGGCTCCGGCACGCTCGTGCAGCTCGGCATCGACGGTTCGATCGCCTCGTGGCCGACCGGTGTCTTCGCGGTGACGCTGCTGGTGATGGCGATACTGGTCGCCCGCAACATCAGGGGCGCGATCCTGCTCGGCGTGCTCTTCGGCACCGTGCTGTCGATCGTCGTCGAGGCCATCGTCGACGCGGGGCCGTCGGGGGGAACGAACCCGAAGGGCTGGAGCCTCGGCTATCCCGGGCTTCCCGACAACGTGTTCGGTATCCCCGATCTCTCGCTCATCGGACAGGTGGACTTCGGGGCGTGGGCACAGATTCCCGCCATCACGGCGGCGTTGCTCGTATTCAGCCTCGTGCTCACGGACTTCTTCGACACCATTGGCACCATGACGGGGCTCGGAAGGGAAGCCAACCTCGCCGACAAGGCGGGCAACCTGCCCAACGTCGGCAAGACACTGTTCATCGACTCGCTCGGCGCCGTCGCCGGTGGTGCCGCTTCGTCTAGTTCCAACACGGTGTTCGTCGAATCGGCGGCAGGCATCGCCGAAGGCGCGCGCACCGGGCTCGCCAACGTCGTCACCGGTTTGCTGTTCATCGCGGCGATGTTCTTCACGCCGCTGTACGAGGTCGTTCCCATCGAGGCGGCCGCACCGGCGCTCGTCGTGGTGGGTGCGCTGATGATCAGGCAGATCACCGACATCGACTTCCGGGACTTCGCGGTCGCGCTTCCCGCGTTCCTGACCATCGTGGTCATGCCGTTCACTTACTCCATCGCCAACGGCATCGGCGTCGGGTTCGTCAGCTACGTGGTGTTGCGGGCCGCGACCGGCAAGGCCCGCGAGGTACACCCGCTCATGTGGGTCACCTCGGCCTTCTTCGTCATCTACTTCGCCATCGGCCCCATCCAAGCCGCCCTGGCTTAGAAGCTCAGCGCTGAACAGCGAGATCGATGCCAAGGAGCTCGCCGATCGCCTCGATTCCGGAATCGGTCGGAGCGACGGCCCTTCCGCTGCCGATGCGCTTGAGCCAGGCGTTGCCGATGAACGTGCGGCACACCAGCGCACCGGCCAGCCCGGCTACGTGGGTGCGGCGTTCCGTCCAGTCGAGACACGCTTTTCCCAGTGGTCTCCTCGTGTCGCGCAACCGGCTCGGCGCCACACCGAGGCTGTCGACGAGCCAGGCCGAGCCCTCGGGAGTCAAGGCGCAGCCGTTCGCGAGGTCGAGCAGCCCCTTGTCGGCCATCGCGTCGGTGATCGTGACGCCGAGCCTGCCCGCGAGGTGGTCGTAGCAGGTGCGGCCACGGGCGAGCGCGGCCGAAACCCGCGAACCGCGCAGTGTCGGCCGTGGTTCGGAGACGGGATCGACGTGCGCGGCGAGCCCTTCGAGCAGATCGGCGACGTGTGGCCCCGCGAGTTGCAGATACCGGTGCCTTCCCTGTCGCCTTTCTACGAGCAATCCGCCGTCGACGAGCCTGCTGAGGTGTTCACTCGCCGTGGATGCCGCGACGTCGGCCTGCCGTGCCAGTTCGGTCACCGTCCACGCGCGACCGTCGAGCAGCGCGAGGCAGAACGCAGCCCTCGTCGGGTCGGCGATCAAGGCGGCGAGCCCTGCCAGTTCGGTGGAACGCGACATGTGCCAAGGCTCGCACGCGAACACTTCGGCGGGCACCGAAGCGTCCGGCTCCTACCGTTGCGGTCATGAACAGACTTGTCGATGCCGGGTTCGTCGTTCCTCCGGTACCCGATGGCACGGGAGAGGGCATCGCGTGGTTGCGGGCGCACGTGGCGAGGTTCAGCTCCGGCGAGCGCCACCGTCGTCGGCGCGGGCTGGTGATCTCGGCGCTGGCGGGAATCGATCCCGCGTGGTTGCGGCGAGCTGCCCGTGAGGCAAACCGGACCGATCCCGCGCTGCCGGTCGAACTGCTCGCGGACGCGCTCGGACACCGAGTCGACCCAGCCGACGTCGCGATGGTCGCCGCGCACTATCAGCCCGGCACAGGGGAGACCGTCGACGCTGATGCCGCCGTTTCTCGTCTCGTCGCGGTGATGGGCGGGGTCGCCGACGAACGGACGGCTGCACTGATCGGCTTGCTGGTGCAGGCGTACGCCGCCACCGCGACATTGATCGAAGCCGCCATGAACAGCGGATCCGGAACCGCCGACGCGCTCGTCGCTGACACGCTCGCGCGGCGGCCTCCGGTGCGGACAACCCGCAGGCAGGGTCCGGACGGTGTGATCAGTGTCGTGGACCTCGCCTCGGCGGGGTTGCCCTTCGGCGCGGGTGAACACGAGTGCCCAGGAGCAAGACATGCCATCGCGATCGCGGCTGGCGCCATCGAGGGAGGACGTCGGCCATGAACAGCCCCCAGAACACCGAGCGGTTCAGGGCGCTCCACCACACCGGAGACCCCTTGCTGCTGCCCAACGCGTGGGATTTCGCGTCGGCCGCGATGCTCGCCGAGGCAGGGTTTCCCGCCGTGGGCACGACGAGCCTTGGCGTCGCCGTCGCTCGTGGCCTTCCTGACGGTGCCGGTGTGGCGAGAACGCAGACCGTCGAGACGGCGCGCCTGCTCTCGCGGTTGCCGTTCCTGCTCACCGTCGACATCGAGGGCGGGTTCGGCGAGCGCCCCGACGAGGTAGCGCGGCTGGCCGCTGAACTGGCCGCCGAGGGCGTCGTCGGTGTCAACATCGAGGACGGAAGGCAGGGCAACCGCCTTGCCGATGCCGCGGCGCAGGCCGAACTGATCATGGCGATCAAGAAGGTGGCTCCGGGGTTGTTCGTGAATGCCAGAACCGACACCTACTGGCTGGGGATCACACCGGAACCGGAGCCGACCATGGAGCGGCTGCGCCGGTACGCCGACGCCGGAGCCGACGGGGTGTTCGTTCCCGGTGCGATATCGGCGGCGGGAATCGCCGCGATCACGGAGGGAATCGAGCTGCCGCTCAACGTCCTCTACCGCCCGGAAGGTCCTGGTCTCGACGAACTCAGCGCGCTGGGGGTCCGCAGGGTGAGCACGGGTTCGCTGCTGTTTCGCGCCTCGCTCGCCGCAGTGGTCGACACCGCGCGAAAGCTCAGGTCAGGCGATGCACTCGAACGAGATGTGCCAGGGTATGCCGAGGTAGCCTCGCTCACCATCGACCAGGGACGATGAAATCGTAAGGTATGCTAAGCAAGTGTCTGAGCCTGTGGACAACCGCTCGCTGGCGAGTCGCCTGCGACTGTCGGTCGTGCGGCTGAACCGCAAGCTACGGGCACAGCGGACCAGCCAGGACCTTTCGCTCACCCAGATCTCGGCGCTGTCGACGCTGCACAAATGCGGCCAGATGACACCAGGTCAGCTCGCGGCGAAGGAAGGCGTGCAACCGCCGTCGATGACGAGGGTCATCGCCGCGCTCGAAGAGGTCGGCTACGTCGAGCGCAGCCCGCACCCCACCGACGGGAGGCAGGCCATCGTCGCCGTCACCGGCGAAGGGCTCGCCTACGTGCACGCCGCCATCTCCGCGAGGGAAGCCTGGCTGGACGAACGGTTGGCTGAATTGAGCGGCGAGGAGCGCGAGGTGCTCTCCAGAGCCGCCGAGATCATCGACAGGCTGGCGGGCCACGGCTGACGCCCCTTTCGATCGCGGGAGGCGACAACTCGGCGTGAGTATCACGGGTAGCGACGCGACCATCCCCTCCACGGACACCGCTACCCACGATCCACCCGGGACACCGGGAAAGCAGCGCAAGAGCGGCATGTTCGCGTCGCTGCGCGTGCGTAACTACCGGCTTTTCTTCTCCGGCCAGGTGATCTCGAACATCGGCACCTGGATACAGCGCATCGCGCAGGACTGGCTCGTGTTCGAGCTGAGCGGCCGCGACGCGGTCGCGCTCGGCATCGCCGTCGCGCTCCAGTTCGCGCCGACCCTGTTGCTGTCGTTGTGGGCGGGCGTGCTCGCCGACAGGGTCGACAAGCGCAAGCTGCTCATCGCCATCCAGTCGGGTATGTGCGCGCAGGCTGTGGTGCTCGGCGTACTCAACGTGGCTGGCGTCGTCGAGCTGTGGCACGTGTACGTGCTGTGCGTCGTGTTCGGGTGCCTTTCCGCGCTGGAGGTACCGACGAGGCAGGCGTTCGTCGCCGAGATGGTCGGCAAGGATCACGTGCCCAACGCCGTCGCGCTCAACTCGTCGGTCTTCAACATGGCGAGGATCGTCGGCCCTGCCATCGCGGGCTTCGCCATCGTCGCCATCGGGACCGGCTGGCTGTTCCTCGCCAACGCGGTGAGCACGCTGGCCGTGATCGCGGGGCTGGCCATGATGGACTCGGCGAAGCTGTTCAGGGGCCCTGCGGTGAGGAGGGCGAAGGGGCAACTCATGGAGGGGCTGCGGTACGTGCGCGGCCGCTCCGACCTGATGACCGTCATGGTGCTGGTGTTCTTCGTGAGCACCTTCGGGATCACCTTCTTCGTCTCGCTCGCCATCGTCGCGGCCAACGTGTTCGGCACCGAGGCCGACGGCTACGGCATGCTGTCGACGCTGCTCGCGGTCGGCACGTTCACCGGTGCGCTCGCCTCGGCGCGGAGGGGTAGTCGCAAGGCCCCGAGGGTGCGGTTGCTCTTCCTGTCCGCGTTCGCGCTGGGGATCATCGAGGTCGTCGCCGCGTTCATGCCGAGCTACCTGGCTTTCGGTATCGCGCTCGTGCCGCTCGGCATCGCGACGATCACCTTCCTCAACACCGCGAACTCGCTGGTGCAGACGTCAGTGAGCCCGGAGATGCGAGGCAGGGTCATGGGCCTCTACGTCCTGGTGCTGATGGGTGGAAATCCCATCGGCGGACCGATGACGGGCTGGATGGCCGAGACGTTCGGCGGGAGGTCGCCGTTCTACATCGGCGGCGCGGTCGCCGCGCTCGCCGTGGTGGTCTGCGGCTTCGTGCTCTACCGTGCGCGACGAACCCCCTTGCGCGATTCGCTGAGGTTAGGCTAACCTCATACATGTCCGCTTCGTGGTGGGAGCGGCAGTCAGTTCGGGAACAGACGAGGGCCCCGCACCGGATCCGGTGCGGGGCCCTCGTTGTGTTGCCGGTGTATCGGTCAGGGAAGCAGCAGACCGTTGCGGCCCGCCTTGGCGTCCTCGAACCGCTTGCCGATCTCCGCCCAGTCGAACACGTTCCACAGCGCGTTGACGTAGTCCGGCTTCACGTTCTTGTACTGCAGGTAGAACGCGTGCTCCCAGACGTCGACGAGCAGGATCGGGACCGTCGGCAGGATCAGGTTGTTGTGGTGGTCGCGAAGCTGCTGGGTGATCAGCGTCTTGCCGATCGGGTCCCAGGACAGCGCGCCCCAGCCGTTGCCCTGAATCGTGGTGCAGACCGCGGTGAACTGAGCCTTGAACTTGTCGAAGGAACCGAACGCCTCGTCGATGGCTGCCGCCAGCTCACCGGTCGGCTTGTCACCACCGCTCGGCGAGAGGATCTTCCACCACACGACGTGGTTGGCGTGGCCGGCCAGGTTGAACGCGAGCGTCGTCTCAAGGCCGACGATCGAACCGAAGTCGTTGGCGTCACGCGCGGCAGCGAGCTTCTCCAGCGTCTGGTTCGCGCCGTTCACGTACGTCTGGTGGTGCTTCGAGTGATGCAGTTCGTTGATCTCACCCGAGATGTACGGTTCGAGGGCACCGTAGTCGTAGTCGAGAGCAGGAAGCTCGTACGTGGGCATTAGCCCTCCTTCTTATCGTTTCGACACAAGGTCCCTTTACGTAGCCAAACCTAGTAGTTGCTGATAGGGCTGGCTAACTGGGGCGTCCCTGAGTTGACCTTCCAACGTCGAGCTAACTGGAGGTCAAGGGGCGGTGATCACAACCACAGTCACACCGAGACCGTTCCCACTCGGCCCGGGTGAGTTGGTACTCGACCTCACCGTGCTCGGAGCCCTCGATCGCCTCCGGCCAGTCACCCGTGAAGTTCCGGACGAGAAACAGGCCCGACTTCTCCATGACCCGACGGGACCGGGCGTTGACGGCCATGGTGTTCGCCGTGACTCGCTCGACGTCCAGATCCGTGAACCCCTTGTGGATCAGGGCCAGGGAGCCTTCGGTGGCGTAGCCACGTCCCCATGCCGCCTGGTTCAGCCGATAGCCGAGTTCGACCACGGCGGGGTCGCGCTCCTCCAGCGGCCGGAACTCGAACCACCCCAGGAAGGTGCCGGTGATCTTCTCCTGCGCGGCCCAGTATCCACGGGTCCCCCAGCACGGGTAGTCGTGAAGGAGCCGAGGCAGGGTGCGCGTCTCGATCGCCTCGCGGCTGGTGGGACGACCACCGTTGATGAAGCGCGTGACCTCGGGGTCGTTGTCCAGGGCGAGCAGATGGTCGACATCGGCCGCTGTGAACGCGCGCAGGATCAACCGGCCGGTCTCCAGGAAGTTGGTCATGTCGCGATCTTCGGGCCCGCCGCCGGCTCCTTATGCGGCGACGTGTTGCTCGATGTCGTCGGCGAGATCGGCGAGCACCGCGATGTTGAGTTCGAACGCGGTAAGGGTCTCGTCGACGATCGCGCTCCGCTGTGCCGCGCCCCACGGAGCCGTGTCGAGCAGTTGCCGGTACCGCTTGCGGAACGCGGAGGGGTTGCCGACGGCCGAGAAGTCGTAGAAGCGCGCGCCCGCGTCCCTGATGCCGTGTTTGCGGTGCAACAACGAGCCGACGACCTGTCCTCCCGCGAGGTCGCCGAGATAGCGGGTGTAGTGGTGGGCGACGTAGCCGCCAGGCCAGGTGGAGGCGACCTCGTCAAGGCGTCGCACGTAGCGCTCGGTCGCCGGAACGGGTGTGATCGCGCTTTCCCAGCCGGGGCCGAGCAGGTGTTCGAGATCGGCGATCAGCGCGGGCATCCTGCGTAGTTCGTCGATGACGAAAGGGCCGCCGACGGGGTCGCCCGCCATGGCGTCGCTCGCCTTTTCCAGCGCTCCGTAGATGAAGTAGTACTGCGCGGCGAGCCTCGCGTATCCGGCGAGGGTGAGGGAACCGTCGAGTAGTGCGTCCATGTACGCCGAGTGGTGCGCGCGCTCGTGCACCTGTTGAGTGGATTCACGCAGTGTCCGCGAGAACGGCTGCTCGGTCATCGGCCCTCCCAAGAGGTTCTGACACGCTGTCAGAAAAGAGCTTAGGTGAGGGTTGCCTAAAAAGCGATGCTCAAACCTGATCGTCGCGGGTTTTTACGCCGACCGCGCGAAGGATGAAACCCACCGCGACCGAGATGGCGGTGTCCAGTTGCTCGGCAGGCACGTCGACGACCTGCCTCGCGCCGAGTGCCGCGGTGACCATCGGGATGACGATGTCGGGGTCGTGGTCGGCGAACCTGCCCTCGGCCACACCCCGCGCGAGGATCGCCCTCAGCTTCTCGACGATGGGGTCGGCGTGCGCCGCGATCCTGCGGTAGGCCGAGGGCGCGAGCGCCGAAGCCAGCGCCCCGCCCGGTGGCAGGTGGTACTCGGCGAGCGTGCGCAGTTGGAGCTTCGCGAACGTCGCAAGTTTCTCGACGGGATCGTCGACCGCGTCGACGGCCGCGCCGAGCAGCGCGACGTACCGGGCCGCCTCGTGCTCGACGAAGGCGACGAGCAACTCCTCTTTGTCGCGGAAGTGGTTGTAGATCGCCGTCCTGCCGAGTTCGGCCTCGGCCGCGACGCTCGCGAGCGTGACGGCGTCGAACCCGCGCTCGTAGAGTTGCCCGCGCAGTGCGTCGAAAACCCTGGCGCGCACGTGCTCGCGATGTTCCGGCAGTGAGCCGCCGATGATCTTGGGCATGCACGCACCTTTCGGGAAAGACTCAGGCTACCGGCCACTCGTGGACCGGATCACCCGCTTTCGCCAGCTCAAGGTAGCGCGCCAGCATGCTCGCGAGCGCGCTGTCGCGGTCGAGGCCGCGAGCCTCGGCACGCGCGACGGCGTCCCGCTGCCACGTGCTTCCCGTTCGCCGCCGGATGCACCGGTTCTCGATGACCCCGAGATAGCGGTCGGCCGCCGTGCTCGACACGTCCGAATCGCGCAGACCTTCGTGGGCCAGCGGGAGCAGCACCCGCAACACGAGTTCGTCGGGCGGGATCCAGCCCGCGCCAGGCCAGTAGAGCTGGGCGTCGAAGCCGCCTCGTGCTCCCGCGTAAAGGTTCTCCTCGGCGGCCTGGAACGACATCTGCGACCACAGCGGGCGTTCCTGTTCGGCGAGTGCCCGCTGCGCGCCGTAGAAGAACGCGGCGTTGGCCATCATGTCCAGCACGGTGGGTCCGGCAGGCAGCACCCTGTTCTCGACGCGGAGGTGGGGCTTGCCGTCCACGACGTCGTAAACGGGCCGGTTCCATCGCCACACGGTTCCGTTGTGAAGCCGGAGTTCGGCGAGGTTCGGCACCCTGCCCGCTTCGAGGGCCTCCATCGGCTCCTCGGGATCGGTTTCCGGCAGCAGACCGGGGAAATAACGGACGTTCTCCTCGAAAAGGTCGAAGATCGAGGTGATCCAGCGTTCGCCGAACCAGACCCTCGGCCGCACGCCCTGGTTTTTCAGCTCTTCCGGCCTGGTGTCGGTCGACTGCAAGAACAGCGGGATCCGCGTCTCGTGCCACAACGCCTTGCCGAGCAGGAAGGGCGAGTTGGCTCCGATCGCCACCTGAACGCCTGCCAGGCACTGCGCCGCGTTCCAGTGCGGCGCGAATTCCTCCGGGCTCACCTGCAAGTGGAGTTGTACCGACGTGCACGCGGCCTCGGGGAGGATCGACTCGGCGTAGCTGTGCAGCCGCTCCTGCTCGTGTCCCGATATGGCGGTGCCCTCGATGGAAAGCAGTGGCTGCTCGCCTCGCGCGGCGAGGATCTGGTCGTTGAGCAACGAGTAACGGGCGTTGTTCGTCAGCCATTTCTGGTCGAAGTGCTCGTGGCTCAGCGTCGGGAGGATGCCGACGACGGCGAGTACGGCACCGGCCTCCTCCGCTTTGTCTGCCGCCCTGCCGAGGTAGTCGTTGAGGTCTTCTTCCAGCGCGAGGGCGGAATCACCGTCGAGAGGGCGGGGTGGAACGTTCAGTTCGACGTTGTGCTGGGACAGCTCGGTGGTGAAGGAGGGATCGTCGAGGGCATCGAGAACGGCGGTGTTCGACATGGAAGGACGCATGCCCGGATCGACGAGGTTGAGCTCGACCTCAAGGCCGATGTGCTTGCGGGGGAAGGAGAAACTGCCATCGGAGAGCATCCTCGCGAGCGTGTCGAGGCAGCGCTGGACCTTCCTGCGGTATCGCCCCCTGTCCCGTGGATTGAAGAAGTCCGGTGACACGTCCTTACCCATGGCGTATCCCTTTGTTTCTCTTCGGCCACGGCTCCCCGAACGCCTTGGCGTGATACCTGCCAGGCCGAAACGGTGGCATATGCCGGGGGGCCAGAGCTAGCGGCCAAACTGGTGCCGTCTGTCACCTGGACCTAACGGAGCGCAAGCGGCACCCCTTCGCACCAACATGCTACCCAGCATTCGGAGCACCGCGACCGTGGCGAGCGGCAGATGGGAGACTCGGCAGGTGGCCCTGTTGATCTACACCGATGACGCGGCCGACGAGCGGCTCGACGACTTCCGGGAACTCACGACAGCCGACCGCAGGCCGGACCGGCCCGGCGGAAGGGGTTTCGTGATCGCGGAGGGAACGGTCGTCGTTCGCCGGCTGCTGACGTCGCGCTACCGCGTCCGTTCGCTGCTGGGCACGGAGCGCAGGCTGGCCGAACTCGCTCCCGAGCTCGCGGCTGTCGACGTTCCGGCCTACGTGGCGCCTGCCGAGGTCATGGCGAAGGTCATCGGGTTTCACCTCAACCGGGGGGTGCTCGCCGTCGCCGACCGGGTGCCGCGGCCCTCGGCCGAGGAGGTCGTGGAAGACGCCCGGTTGCTTGCCGTGCTGGAAGGGGTCGGGGACCACGAGAACCTCGGCGCGATGTTCCGCAACGCCGCCGCGCTCGGGGTCGACGGCGTTTTGCTCGGCCCTGGCTGCGCCGATCCGCTCTACCGGCGCAGTGTCAGGGTGTCGATGGGCAATGTGCTGCGGGTGCCCTTCGCTTCCGTGCCCGAGTGGCCCTCGTGGTTGAACCGGTTGCGCGACAAGGGGTTCCGGGTCGCCGCGTTGACGCCCAGAGCTGACGCGATCGACCTGCGTGCGCTGCCAGGCGAGGTAGGGCCGCGCATCGCGGTGCTCGTCGGTTCCGAGGGGCACGGGCTCACCGAAGAGGCCATCGCCTCGGCCGACCTCGCCGTGCGTATTCCGATGTCGAGTGGTGTCGACTCGCTCAACGTCGCGACGGCGGCCGCCGTCGCGTTCTACGAACTCGCGGGCCGTGCTGGTTCCTCGGAAGCCGGAGGCGAAGCGCGGCAGGTCATGGGGCGTGGTTGAGCGTGGGAGGCGCCGAGGTGCGACTGTTGATCAAGGACGAGCGGGTGGTGCTCGTCGGTGGCGAGAACGGCACGGAAGCCGATCCGCACGGCCTCGCGCTCGCGCCCGACCTCGCCGAGGCGTTGCACGAATGGGCGAAGGTCGCGTCCGCGGTACGGCGAACCGGTAGCGGTCAGGGCTCGGAAGTCGTTTCGCAGCGCGGAAAACAGCTCGCGGGAAGGGTGGCCCTCGCGATGGGTGTCCCCGTCGAATACCGCGATCCCTTCACCGGCGAAGCGCACGTCGTGGCGCCCCCGGAGGAGCAGGAACGGCGCTATTCCGCCGAGCGGCTCGTCGGTTCGCGGGCGGCCATCGACGAGAAGACGCCGTGGGGAACGGGGCTCACCGTCGCCGGTTTCCTCGCCGTGTTCGTCGCGGTCGCGATGCTCGCGCTGGCCAACGCGCTCGCGACGGAGACCACCGACTGGGTCGCCGTCGGTGCGGGAGTCGTCGTCACGGGGGGCCTCGCGCCTTCGCTGTGGCTTGGCAGGGCTGTTCCGATCGTGCGCTGGATCGTTCTCGGAGCCGCCGCCGGTGTCGTCGCCGCCTGGATCGGACTGCTCGTCATCGCCTTCCGGTGATTTCGTGAGTTCTGTGTCAAATACGGCCGGTTCCGGTGGCGAGAATCCGCTTCGCCGGTCCGGATCGCGAAGTTCCCATAAGTCATGGCCCTGGGGAAACCGGTCTGTTGTACTTGGTTGAACCGGCCCATCCGGTTGGTGTCGCCGCTTTGTTCACGATCGGCCCGAAAAGGACATTCCTCATGGTGGACGTGACGAATGATGCCGAAAACGCGCTGCCGAGATTGCGCGAGCTGTGCCTGGCGTTGCCCGAAGTGACCGAGCGGCTCAGTCACGGCGAGCCGACCTGGTTCGCGGGCGAAAAAAAGACGTTTGTCATGTATGCCGATCATCATCACGACGATCGCGTCGCATTCTGGTGCGCCGCGCCACCGGGAACCCAGGAAGCGTTGATCGGCGAGGCTCCCCTGAAATACTTCCGGCCGCCTTACGTCGGTCACCGCGGTTGGCTTGGGGTATGGCTCGATCGGGTGGTCGACTGGGAGGAAATCGCGGAGATCGTCACCGACGCGTATCGCGTGGTGGCACCAAAACGATTGCTTCGTGACCTGGAAGGGTGAGGTTTACCCAGGTCGGGGAAACGGTTTCGAACGCACTGAAAGGTTCCTTTCGGACGACCGGTAGTTTAGCGGCATGGCTACGTCGATCGCCTCAGACGTCTGTAATGTCGTGGTTACCGGGGGTAGCGGGTTCATCGGGAGAGCTGTCGTCAGTGCATTTCGCGAGCGAGGTGCCAACGTCACCGTCGTAGACCGCGAACCGCCGAGCGACCCACGGCCCGATGTCGTCTTCGTGCAAGGCGACCTCGCCGATCCCGAGGTCAGGGAACGCGCGATCCTGCCGGGAACCGACGGGATCATCCACCTCGCCGCGATCACCTCGGTGCTTCGTTCCGTCGAGATGCCTGCCAAGACCTACTCGGAAAACGTCGCCATCACCCACGAGTTGCTCGAACTCGCCAGGATGCACGGCGTCGGCAGGTTCATCCTCGCCTCGACCAACGCCGTCGTCGGCGACGTCGGCACCCGCACGATCACGGAGGATCTGGCGCTCCAGCCGCTGACGCCCTACGGGGCGACGAAGGCGGCCTGCGAGATGCTGCTCTCCGGCTACGCGGGCGCCTACGGGATAACCACCTGTGCGCTGCGTTTCACCAACGTGTACGGGCCTGGCATGTCCCACAAGGACAGTTTCGTGCCGAGGTTGATGCGCGCCGCGCTCACCGAGTCCGGCGTCAAGGTGTACGGCGACGGCGAGCAGCGCAGAGACCTCGTCTACCTCACCGACGTGGTGAACGGCATCCTCGCCGCGTGGGACTCGCGGCACACCGGAAGGGCCATCGTCGGCGCGGGGCGCTCGGTCTCGGTGCTCGACCTGATCGACACCGTTCGCGAGGTCACCGGATGCCCCATCCCGGTGGAGCACGTTCCCGCTCCAGGGGGTGAGATGCCCGCCGTGGTCGTCGACATCTCCCGCAGTGCCGAGACGATCGGCTACATTCCCGCTTTCGACCTCGCCGCCGGGCTCTCCGAGACCTGGCAGTACTTCCTCGACCACGACAGGCAGAAAGTGCTCTAGTGCTCGCATTCCTCCGTCGCCATTGGTTACTGCTCGTGCTGCTGGCGGGCGGGGTGACCCTGCGCGTCATCACGTGGCTGGCCTACCAGCCCGCGCTGCTCTACATCGACACCTTCCGCTACATCGACAACCTCGAAGCACTACGGCCGACCGACCTGAATCCGCTCGGGTACACGGTGGTGCTCAAGGCGATGCTCGGCGTCGGCAACCTCGCCTTCGCCGCGGCCGCCCAGCACGTGCTCGGCCTGTTGATCGCGATCGTGCTCTATTTGCTCACCCTGCGGTACACGTCGAGGACGTGGCTGGCGGCGCTCGTCGCCGCGCCCGTTCTGCTCGACGCCTACCAGTTGCACATCGAGCAGAACCTGATGTCGGAGGTGTGGTTCCAGGCGCTGCTGGTCGCCGCGCTGTGGGTGCTGCTGTCGCGAGGCGAGCCCAAATGGTGGCGAGCCGCGATCGCCGGTGTGCTGCTTGGCGCGGCGGTGCTGACTCGCACGATCGGCATCACGATGATCGTGCCGTTCGTGCTGTACCTGATCATGGCGGGCGGAGCGTGGCGGTCGAAGGAAGGCTGGAAACGCATCGGGGTGCGAGCGGGAGCGGGCTTGCTGGCCTTCGCCGTCGTCCTGGTTTCCTATGCCGGGTACTTCAAGTCGCAGGCAGGCATCTGGGGACTGACGGGCGCGCAGGGCAACGTGCTGTACGGAAGGGCCGCCGTCGTCGCGGACTGCGACAAGTTGCCGCAGGAGGACAAGACGCTGTTGCTGTTCTGCCCCGAAGAACCGCTCGGCGAGCGCTTCGGCGTCGACTTCTACACCCACTACCGATACGGCGACCCCTCGTGGCCCACGACCGAGCTGCCACCTGATCGCTCGAAACAGACGCTCGCCGACCAGTTCGCCAAGCGGGTCATGAGGGAACAGCCCGTCGACTTCACGCTGGCGGTACTCAAGGACTTCGCGAAGAACTTCGGCCCGGTCAAGATGACCTCGCTCAACGACGTTCCGGCCGAGCGGTGGCACTTCCAGACCACCTATCCGTACTACATCGTCGGAGAGAACAGCGTGGAGATGTTCAACCAGACCTCGCTGTACTTCGACGGGGTCACCCCGAGCGTGAACACCGACCTCGCGACGTTCCTGCGCAACTACCAGTTGCACGGCGGGTACCTGTGGGGTCCGGCGCTCGCCGCGCTCGGACTGCTCGGCTTGCTCGGCGCGTTCGGCGTTGGAAGGGCGAGAAGGTCCGGTCTGCGTTCGGCGGCCTTCCTGGCGACGTCGAGCGGGTTGATCCTGCTGCTCGGTTCGGCTGCCTTCGAGTTCTCGTGGCGCTACCAGTTGCCCGCGCTCGTGCTGATGCCGCTTGGTGGAGTACTCGGGCTCGCGGCCATGCTCGGCTGGGGCAAGCGCGATCCGGCTGCCCCGGTGCGGCGGCCGAAGCTCAGCGACTACCCCGACGAGGTCGACAGCGGCGCGGTCGCCGACTTCCACAGGAGGTACGGCGAGGCGAGGCTGACGCCGCTCGTGGTGGTCATCGCGGCATTCAACGAGGCGAAGGGCATTGGCGCCGTGCTGCGCGACATGCCGAAGGAGTGCGAGGGACTTCCGATCTCCACGCTGGTCGTGGTCGACGGGGGCACCGACGACACAGCCGAGATCGCCGAGCGCAACGGTGCCTACGTGTGCGTCGCTCCCCGAAACAGGGGACAGGGCGGTGCGCTGCGGCTCGGCTACCACCTCGCGGCGGAGCGTGGTGCCCGGTACGTCGTCACCACCGACGCGGACGGGCAGTACGTCAACGAGGAAATGCCCATGCTGATCAAGCCGCTGCTCGCGGGCGAAGCCGATTTCGTGACCGGATCTCGCCGGATGGGCACGGAAGAGCACGACAGCAAAGTGCGCTGGCTCGGTGTTCGCGTTTTCGCCGTTCTTGCCTCAATTCTGACAATGCGGAAGATAACGGACACTTCGTTCGGTTTTCGCGGGATGCACGCACAATTGGCTGCCTCGGTGACTTTGCGTGAACCGCAGTACCAGTCGTCGGAATTGCTACTCGGCGTGCTCGCGCGTGGCGCCAGGGTGCTCGAAGTGCCGATGAGCATGCATTTGCGCAACAACGGCAAGAGCAAGAAGGGCGGCAGCATCAGGTACGGCGCCAACTACGCGAGGGTGATGACCTGGACCTGGTTGCGCGAGTACGTGTTCGGTGGCGCCAGGAGGCACCCCATGACCCCTCGGGCGTCCTTCGAGCAGCAGGAACAGCGTCGCTCTCCGGAGAAGACCGGCGTCAGCTGAGGCAGCGGCTTGTTCCTGATGGGTTGCGTGGCGGTGCGGGGTGACGGGCCCACTTGAGGCGGCCACGCCGCTGAGGGGATGTCCTTGGCGGCTCACTCGGAAGTGGGGCTCAACAGAGGTCAGCGCCGTGGCCGAGAGTGATCGGCCGCGGCGCTAACGCTCAGGTTGAGCTTGAGGGTATGTGCGGCTTGCGGGTGACAGGACCGGGCGGAAGCCGCACCAGATTTCCGGCGTTCACAGGCCACTGTGGACCGGGACAGTTCCCAGCCTTCGGGAGTGTTCAGACCACCTTGTGGGACTGGGAGAGGACGGCGGGAACCGGCGGTTCCACGGCGGCGTCCTTGACGTCTTGCAGCCTGGCGTAGACCAGCCGGTCGAGCGCGGCGAACTTGAGCGCGAAGACCACCGCGTAGCCGCCGAGGTACGCGGCGTCGAGCACGACGATGCGCCAGAAACCGGAAAGGGCGAGCGGATCGGTGAGCATCGCGGCCGCCGTGGTGAGCCCCACCGAGGCGAACCAGCCGATGGCGATCACCGCGAGGTAAGGCAGCAACTCGCCCTTGACCTGGGGTTTTCCTCGGCGTCCCCAGGCCCAGCGGCGGGCCAGGAAGTAGTTGGGAATGGCACCGGCGATGAAGGCGATCCCGCTGGCGAGCGGTGCGCTCGCGCCCCACCAGAGCAGGCCGATCAGGGTCGCTTGGCTAAGGGCGGTCGCCAGCGCCGAACTGGCTCCTGCCCTGGCCAGCCTGCCCCGAAGGCGCCGTGGCTGACCGGCTGGGGCTTGGATTTCCTCCTGCCCCGGGTCGGTCATACCGGTCTGCTCGGTTCCGGTGCTCACTCTTCCCATTGTGCACACGGTCGTTTCGTGGTTCTTGCGGCACCCCGAAACTCACAGCGGGTTGATGTCATCATGTTATTAAGACAGGGTGGACCGGACAAAGAACCGGTCATCGAAAACCAAGCCGAAGTACCAATCTGTGACGATCTGGAGGCAGTCGAGTCGTGCGAGTCCTCGTTCTCGGTGGTGATGGATATCTGGGGTGGCCGACCGCGCTCCACCTCTCGGACCGCGGCCATGAGGTCGCCGTCGTCGACAACTTTGCTCGCAGAAAGTACGACGAGGAACTCGGCTCGCAGAGCCTTGTTGCCATTGAGGACCTGAGTGTCAGGGTCGCAGCCTGGAAAGAGGTCTCCGGCAAGGAGATCCCGATGTACGTCGGGGACCTCGTCGAGGCCGACTTCGTGTACCAGACGGTGCGCGAGTTCCAGCCCGACACGATCGTCCACTTCGGCGAGCAGCGCGCTGCGCCGTATTCGATGATCGACCGCGAGCATGCTGTATACACGCAGTACAACAACGTTGTCGGCAACCTCAACGTCATGTACGCGATCGCCGAGCTCAACCCGGAGATTCACCTGGTGAAGCTCGGCACGATGGGTGAGTACGGGACACCCAACATCGATATCGAGGAAGGCTGGCTTGAGGTAGAGCACAACGGCCGCAAGGACCGGATGCTCTTCCCGAAGAAGCCGGGCTCCTTCTACCACCTCAGCAAGGTGCACGACTCGCACAACATCGAGTTCGGCTGCCGGATCTGGGGAATGCGGGCAACGGATCTCAACCAGGGCGTCGTCTACGGCCAGCAGACGGAGCAGACGATCCGCGACCCGAGGCTGGCGACGAGGTTCGACTACGATGCCATCTTCGGCACCGTGCTCAACCGGTTCGTCATCCAGGCCGTGCTCGGCCAGCCGCTCACCGTGTACGGCAAGGGGGGCCAGACCAGGGGCATGCTCGACATCAGGGACACCGTCGAGTGCCTGCGACTTGCCGTCGAGAACCCGGCCGATCGCGGCGAGTTCAGGGTGTTCAACCAGATGACGGAAAGCTACTCCGTCAAGCACATCGCCGAACTGGTCGCGGAGCGGTTCGCCGGTCCCGTGCAGATCGACTACCTGGAGAACCCGAGGGTCGAGCAGGCTGAGCACTACTACAACGTCAAGCACACCGGGCTTGTCGAGCTGGGGCTCAAGCCGCACTTCCTCTCCGACACCCTCATCGAGTCGCTGTTCCCCATCGTCGAGGAGAACAAGCACAGGGTGAACATGGAGAACATGCTGCCCAAGGTGAAGTGGGCAAGCGCGAAGAACTGACGAGCACCGAAAAAGGGAGGCGCCCAGCCGATCGGCTGGGCGCCTCCCTCGTGTCGTGGTGCCGGTCAGCCTCGCTGACTCCGGACGCCGAGCAGTACGTCCTCCCACGCCGGTACCGCGGGGTGGTTCTTCCGCTTCGGTTTCGGCTTCGCGGGTGCGCCATCGCCCTGCGTGCCAGGTAGCGTGGCCTGCTGGCCAGGCGGCGGCGGGTCGTCGGCCGGGATCCTCGGCATCTCGGTGGTGTCGTCCTCGTTGGGCTCGGGAATGGGGGCCTCGATGACGTTGCTCCCGTTGTCCCTGCCGTCGTAGCCAACCAGCATCGGTTGTTCGATTTCCTCTGTCGTTTCCCTGTGCTCGACCGCCCTCGGCATGCGGTGCGTGTTGGGATCGAGCAGCGTTTCGGCCAATTCGTCGATGGCGGTCACGGTGCCGCCGTGTGCTCCGGGGGAGAACTGCCAGTGCGCCCTGTTCTCCGACCTGCCTGCCTGCCAGTGCAGTCCGACGATCCACTTGCCGTCGTCGCCCCGCCACGAGTCCCACGTCGCCTGTGAGTAGTCGTGGCCCCTTGCTCCGAACGAATAGGCGACGACCTCGCCGAGCGTCTGCACGTCGGGGCCGTCTTCTCGCACCGGGTGTGCCTGCTGGGCAAGCTCCGCCGTTCGCGATCGCTCAAGCAGGACGGGGTAGGCGAATCGTTCGACGCGCTGTTCCGATGCCCCCGCCGCGGCGGCGACCTGCTCGACGGACTCTCCGGCTCTGATTCGGGCCTGGATCTCTCGTGGACGCATCTGGCTCTCCAGCTCGATTTCGATCTGGCCGAGACGGGTGATGTCACCGCGGGCGGCCGCACGTAGGCGTTCGTCAGCGGGCAGGAGGAATCGTTCGCGGCGCGCCGGGTCTTCGCACACGATGGACTTACCGTCCTCGTGTAGCCCGACCACCCGTAGCGTTCGCATCCCGCCTCCAAGCGCGTTCACCATTGTGGGTGTCTACGGTAGAACGGCGCGTCGCCTTGACGGTCGAGGCGCGCCGAGTCCCCGTACATTCGCATTTGATCTTGCGGGAAACGGGTGAATCATTACTGGCGGACGCGCCGGGAAACGAGACCTCGATAAGGGGAATCTACGAAGCGGCGGCTGTGGCGTACGTTCGCACGCCACAGCCGCCGCACGGAGAGCCGGGTTACTTGCCGAGCCGCTCGACAACCCATTCGACGCACTGCGTCAGCGCGGTCACGTCGTCGGGCTCGATCGCCGGGAACATGCCGACCCTGAGCTGGTTGCGGCCGAGTTTGCGGTACGGCTCGACGTCGACGATTCCGTTGGCGCGCAGTGTTTTCGCCACGGCCGCCGCGTCGATGTCGTCCGTGAAGTCGACGGTTCCCACGACCTGCGAACGCAGCGCGGGGTCGGTGACGAAGGGCGTGGTGTAGCTGGTCTTCTCCGCCCACTCGTACAGCCGGGTCGAGGAATCACGCGTGCGCGAAACGGTCCAGTCGAGCCCGCCGTTGCCCAGCATCCACTCGATCTGGTCGGCGAGAAGGAAGAGCGTGGCGACCGACGGAGTGTTGTAGGTCTGGTCCTTGCGGGAGTTGTCGAGCGCGGTCGGGAGCGAAAGGAACTCGGGAACCCAGCGGCCGGAGCCGCCGATTTCCTCGACCCTCGCCACGGCGGAGGGCGACATCAGCGAGATCCACAATCCGCCGTCGGAAGCGAAGCACTTCTGCGGGGCGAAGTAGTAGACGTCGAAGTCCTCGGCCTTGACGGGAAGTCCGCCGGCGCCGGAGGTCGCGTCTACGGCCACCAGCGCGCCCTCGCTGCCTTCCGGCCTCGCGACCGGCACCGCGACGCCGGTCGAGGTCTCGTTGTGTGCCCACGCGACCAGGTCGGTGCCCTGCTGGTAGGCGAACTCCGGCGCGCTGCCCGGTTCTGCCTTGACGATGACCGAATCGCCGAGGAAGGGCGCTTTGTCGGTGACCGTCGCGAACTTCGAAGAGAACTCGCCGTAGGTGAAGTGCTGGGCGCGCTCGCGTACGAGCCCGAAGGCCGCCGCGTCCCAGAACGCGGTTGTCCCTCCGTTGCCGAGAACGACCTCGTAGCCTTCGGGCAGACCGAACAACTCGGTCAGGCCGGACCTGACCCTGCCGACGAGAGACTTCACCGGCTTCTGCCGATGGGAGGTACCCAGCAGGTTCGCGCCCTCGCGCGCGAGGTTCGCGACCTGTTCCTGGCGGACCTTGGACGGTCCGCACCCGAACCGGCCGTCGGAGGGCTTGAGCTCTGCGGGAATGATCAACTCAGCGGCTTCGGTCATGTCGCCAGTCTTTCACGCGTGCCGTTACGGCTGAATGGCGTGGGTCACGACCGCCAGCCTCTTTCGTCGACCCCGCCCGGAATGGGCGTTCCAGGGTCGTAGGGCGTGCGGCTGAAGATGAACGTGGCGAGGTCGAGATGCGTCGGGGTGCCTTCGGTATCGCGTTCGACGGTGAGGGTCTCGCCCGCGTAGTACCCGTCGAGGCCGAGCCAGTTGCCCTCGCCGAGCGGCCGGAACCGCGAGGACCTTCCCCCTCCGTTGGCAGGGGCGAGTTCGAGCCAGCCGTTCGCGAGCACCTTGAGGTGGAACGGCGTGGGGCCCCAATGCCACAGTCCGGTGAGTTCGAGCAGGGCCGGGTCGATGTCGGCAGGCCGCCATGCGGAGGGAAGCGCCGGTTCGTAGTCGTCGGCGATGCCGATCAGATCGACCGTCAGCGACAGTATGCCGATGCCGGAGGTGGTGTTGGCGAACGCGAGCGCGCCGGTACGGGTGGCCGGGTCGATGAGCGTGCAGGCGAGGAAACCGGGCATCGAGCCGGTGTGCCCGGCGAGCCGCTTGCCGCCCGTGCGCACGAGTTGAAGGCCGAGGCCGTAGCCCATGGTCCAGTTGTCGCCGTCCTCGACGACCGCGACCTCCCGCATTTCCGCGACGGTTTCCTGGTCGAGCACTCCCCGGGTGTCCCCGCCGACGAGCGCCGTCCAGCTCGCGAGGTCGGTGATACAGGACCAGAGCTGTCCTGCCGGAGCCATCGCGCCCGCGTCGTGCTCGGGTTCGGGAAGGATGACGTCGGCGAACGGATGCACGGCGAAACCGCGTGCGTGTCCCTCGGCCGGCCGCTCGGTGGTGCCGGTCATGCCGAGCGGGGTCAGCACCTCATCGCGGAGCGCGTCGAGCCAGCTCGTGCCCCGCAGCGTCGCGACGAGTTCGCCGAGCACGCCGTAGCCGACGTTGGAGTAATGGAACCGGCGTCCGGGCCGGTGCTTGGCCTCGCGTGCGGTGAGCGAGGCGTTGAGGTCGCTCCATTCACCGCCTGGTGTGCGTTCCCACCAGGATCCCGGCGATTCCGCGGTGAGTCCCGAGCTGTGCGAGAGCAACTGGGCGATGGTGACGTCGCCGAAGCTCGTGCCGGGCAAGTGCTTGCCGAGCGGGTCAGCGAGATCCAGCGCACCCTCGTCGCGAAGCCGGAGCACGACGGCCGCGACGAGTGACTTGGTGATGGAGCCGATGCGGTACTGGGTCGCGTTGTCCGGAATGCCGCCGTCGACCTCGCCTCGTGCGCCGGACCACACGATCTCGCCGTCTCTGACGACAGCGGCGACGAGTGAGGGGGCGCGACCGGTGACCTGCTCGGTGGCGAGCCTGCGCAGCAGGGCGAATTCGGTGGTAGGCAGCATGGCCGCCATTCTGCCGTCGGTGAGCGTCGCGCCGCATGGCGTTTTCGCAGGCGAGTCGCGTGCTCAGCGCAGCAGACCTCGGTCCATGGCCGTCGTCACCGCCGCGGTCCGGTCGGAGACGTCGAGCTTGGCGAACACGCGCAGCAGGTGCGTTTTGACCGTGGCCTCGCTGATGTGTAGCGCCCTGCCGATGTCGGCGTTGGTGTTTCCGGTCGCGACGAGGCGCAGTACCTCGATCTCCCTCGCGGAGAGCCCGGGTTGCGCGGGCGCCCGCACCGTGTTCACGAGCCTGCCTGCCACCGAGGGCGCGAGCACGGTCTCACCTCGTGCCGCCGCGCGTACCGCGCCCGCGAGTTCGGTTCTCGACGCGTCCTTGAGCAGATAGCCCGCCGCGCCCGCCTCGACGGCGCGCAGGATGTCCGCGTCGGTCTCGTACGTGGTCAGCACCACGATCCTGCGTGAAGGCACCGTCGCGAGGATGCGCTGGATGGCACCGACGCCATCGAGGCCGGGCATCCGCAGATCCATCAGGATCACGTCGGGTTCCTTGACCCGCTCCAGCGCCACCGCCTCCTCGCCGGAGCCCGCCTCGCCCACGACGGAGAGATCGGCTTCGGCGTCGAGCATCCCGCGAAGGCCCTCTCTGACGACGGGATGATCGTCGACGAGCATGATCCGGATCATGAGGGTACCTCCACGACGAGCTTCGTTCCCTCGTCGATTCCACTGTGGATGGTGAGGGTTCCGCCGACCTGTTCGGCTCGCGAGCGCATCCCCGCGAGCCCGAAACCGGTCGCCGCCGCGTCGGCGGCGAACCCCTTGCCGTCGTCGTGCACGCTCAGCATCACGCCGTGTTCACTCGCGAGCAGCCGGACCTCCACCGTGCTCGCCGCCGCGTGCCTTCGCACGTTCGCGAGAGCTTCCTGTACCGCCCTGAGCAACACGACCTCCTTGGCCGTTTCGAGAGTGGGCAGCGGGTCGCCGATCGTGCAGGAGGCCGCTGTTCCGCTCACGTCGGTGAAGAGTTTCGCCTGTCTGCGCACGGCTTCGGCGAGCGAGGACGAGCCGAGCGCGGTCGGGGTGAGCGCGCCGACCATGGCCCTCGCCTCGGCGAGGTTTTCCCTCGCGGTTCTCGTCGCGAGCGCGAGGTGCCTCCTCGCCGCCTCCCTTTCGTTGTCCAATTCGGACTCGGCTGCTTGGGTGAGTGCAACGATGCTGGTGAAGCCCTGCGCGAGGGTGTCGTGGATTTCCCTCGCGAGGCGTTCGCGTTCCGCGGAGGTGCCCGCCTCGTGTGAAAGTCTGGCGACCTCGGCCCTGCTCGCTTCGAGCGACGCGATCAGTTCGGCCTGTTTTTCGTTGTCCCTTCCGATTCTGGTCAGCACGTAGCCGAGCAGGAGGCTGAGCACCGCGAAGATCGCCGCGGCCGGTGCGAATCGCGGGATCACGTCCGCCGCGCTGTCGCCGGCCACGATGTCCCTGACCGTCGGCGCGAAACTGACCAATACGACGGAAGGCGCGGCGATGCGAAACGGAAGCAACCAGAATGTCTGGCACAGCAGCGCGGGCGTGACCCACGCCGATGCGCCGACGAGCAGGATCGCGCAGCAGAACAGGACCAGTGCCCCGCAGAACCAGCGAAGGCCCGCGCGTAGCGGCACGGATTGGTCGTGGTCGCTCGCGCTGAGCGGCCGGTGCCCCGCCAGCCAGTACCAGGCGGCCTGCGCGGCGAGCAGCAGCACACTGCCGATGCGGCTGGCTGTGGGATAGCCGGGGTCGAGCAATGCGGCGACCGCCGCCCCGATGTAGACGAGCGCGTAGAACAGTTCCCAGTAACCCAGCATCCGCCGGGTGATCGGCGCTTGCGCGGTCACCACGACACCATAGCCTCGCCGGTCGGCCGTTCCCGTGCTTCGGTCGCGGCGCCGGGCTCGCTGCTCGCCATGGCCACTCCCCGTTTCCGCTTGCCGGACGAGCCCGCCGCCTCCCCCTCTGAGCGCCGGGCTCGTCCGGGTATCGATCATGCCGCGCGCAGGGCCTCGCGAGGGTCAACCGTTCGACGGACACGCTTGTTGACAGATTGTCTAACATGACGAGGTGGCCGAACTGTGGGTGACCGCGAGCGATGGTGTCAGGCTCTCGGTGAACGTGACCGGCGAGAAAACGGCGCCGACCGTGGTGCTGGTGCACGGATATCCGGACAACTCGGCGATGTGGTCTGGGGTCGCCGACCGCCTCACCGGGTACCGCGTGGTCCGATACGACGTCAGAGGGGCGGGCGCGTCGGAGGCGCCGCCCTCGCGTTCCGGCTACCGGCTCGACCAGCTCGCCGACGACCTCGCCGCCGTGGCCGACGCGGTCAGCCCGCACCGGCCCTTCCACGTGCTCGCGCACGACTGGGGTTCCATCCAGGCGTGGCACGCGGTGACCGGTGACCGGCTTCGCGGAAGGATTTCCTCCTTCACCTCGATATCCGGACCGGACCTCGACCACGTCGGTCACTGGTTCCGGCAGCAGTTGCGCAGGCCGACCCCGCGACGACTGCGCAACGCGTTCGCCCAGCTCGCGCATTCGGCCTACATCGCCTTCTTCCAGTTGCCGGTGATCCCCGAGTCGAGCTGGCGACTCGGCGTCATGCCCCTGCTCATCAGGCGGCTCGACCCTTCGGCTGGCAAGCAGGACAAGCGCGACGGGATCAACGGTCTTGAGCTGTACCGGGCCAACATGTTCACCAGAATCGGCAAGCCCGCCGAACGCGGCACCGACGTTCCCGTGCAGGTACTCGTGCCGAAGGGCGACCGGTTCGTCACCGGCCCGCTACAGGCCGAGGTGGCGCGGTGGGCGACGAACCTGAGGGTCAGGAGGATCAGCGGAACCCATTGGGTGCCGAGGAGCGACCCCGGACTGATCGCCTCCGCGACCGCCGAATTCGTCGACCACGTCGAAGGAGGCGCCGAAACGAGGGCGCTGCGCAGGGCGAGGGTCAACCCCGCGCCGGGCGGCCGGTTTCCGGGAAACCTCGTCGTCGTGACGGGCGCGGGCAGCGGGATCGGAAGGGCGACCGCGCTCGCGTTCGCCGAGCAGGGAGCCGACCTCGTGCTCGCCGACGTCGATTCTGGCGGAAACGCGGAAACCGCGCGGCTGGTACGCGCGACCGGCAGGTCCGCCGCCGAGTACACAGTGGACGTCGGCAAGGGCGAACAGGTCTCCGGTTTCGCCGACACCGTTCGCGCCGAACACGGTGTCCCGGACATCGTCGTCAACAACGCGGGCATCGGCATGGCCGGACCGTTTCTCGAAACCGGGGCCGGTGATTGGGAACGCGTCATCGACGTGAACCTGTGGGGCGTCATCAACGGCTGCCGCGCTTTCGCGCCGCTGCTGGCCGAACGCGGCGAGGGCGGGCACATCGTCAACATCGCCTCGATCGCCGCCTACCTGCCGAACAAGGTCCTTCCCGCGTATTCGACGACGAAGGCAGCCGTGCTCGCGCTCAGCGCGTGCCTTCGCGCGGAGCTGGCAGGAAAGGACATCGGCGTCAGTGCGATCTGCCCTGGAATCGTGCGCACCTCGATCACCGAGACGACCACGTTCGTCGGGACAGCGCCCGACGAACAGCGGAGGAGGCGCAAGCAGGGCACCCGCATGTACGCGATGCGCGGCTTCGGCCCGGAACGCGTCGCGGAGGACATACTTCGCGCCGTCGAGCGCAACACGGCGCTCGCGCCTTCCACGCCGGAAGCGAAGACGGCGCTCGTGCTTTCGCGGCTGACCCCTGGCCTGTTGAGGGCGGCCGCGGCCAGGTGAGGACGCGACAGCCGAGGCGCATGTCGCCTGAGGCACGCAGCGACGAGCTGATCTCGGCGGCGCTCGAACTGTTCGCGACGCGCTCGCCCGGCGACGTCACCGTCGACGACGTGACCGCGAGGGCCGGAGTGTCCCGCCCGCTCTTCTACCGGTACTTCCGTGGCGTCGGGGAGCTGAGGCTCACCGCGTTGCGCAGGGTGGTCGACGGCCTGCTCACGAGGCTCGCCGAGGTCGGGGGCGATTCGCCGAGGCAGCGGCTGTGCGCGGCGGTGACGGTGTTCGCCGACGTCGCGGAGGAGCACAGGGCGGGTTACGTCGCACTGCTCAGGCACGGTTCCGCCGTCGCGACCTCGGACACCGGCGCGATCATCGACGAGGTCCGCCGCCGCGCCGTCGACCTCATCCTCACCGAAACCGAGGTCGCCGATCCCTCACCGATGCTGCTCACGACGTTGCGTTGCTGGACTGCCGTCGTCGAGGAGGCGATGCTGAACCGGCTGAGGGAAGGTGACGTGCCGAAGGCCGTTCTCGGCGAATGGCTCGTCGATCAGCTCGTCGCCATGGCGGAGGCGACGGCGCGACACGATCCGGGCCGCGCTACTACATCGGGCTTTCGTCGACTCGAACGGAAAGACTGACCCGCTCGCCCTCGGCGGAGGTCACCTCGACGTCGACGCCGTAGTTCGTGGCCTGCCTGGTGAGGATGCACCTGGTCTGCTCGCCTTCCTCGGCGGAAAGGTCGTTCGGGCAGTCGACGTCGTCGGGCCGTTCGTCACCGTCGTCCTCGACCGCGTCGGCGACCCTGTCCTGTAGTTCTTCCTTCATCACAAGGTGCTCGGTACCAGCCTGTCCCGAGCAGCCGACGAGGGCGCCGGCAACGAAGGCGAGTACCGGCAGCAGGCGTCGCGTGTTCCACATCGGATGTCCAACTGATCGCTCTTGGGAAACCGATGGGCAGCATGCCAGACCTCGCGGTCTCCGGCCCGGCGAGCCCGGGGGCCACCGGCGCGCGTACGAGCCGGTGACCCTTTGACTCAGGGGAGTGCGGTCGTCTCGTCCCAGCCCTCGACCTGGTCCGGCGTGCGAGGACCGGGGCCGACGTAGGTCGCCGAAGGGCGCACCAGCCTGCCCGTCCGCTTCTGTTCGAGGATGTGCGCGGCCCAGCCCGCCGTCCTCGCCGAGGTGAACATCGCGGGCATCATGTGCGGCGGCACCTTCGCGAAGTCGAGGATGACGGCGGCCCAGAACTCGACGTTGGTCTCGATGGCCCTGTCGGGCCTGCGCTCGCGCAATTCGGCGAGTGCGGCCTGTTCGAGCGCCGCCGCCACCTCGTAGCGCTCGGCACCCAGCTCGCGGCACGTCCTGCGCAGCACCTTCGCGCGAGGGTCTTCCGCGCGGTACACCCGGTGCCCGAAGCCCATGAGACGTTCTTTGCGGTCGAGCAGGCCCTTGATGTAGGTCCGCGCGTCGCCGGTGCGCTCGACCTCCTCGATCATCGGCAGCACCCTCGCCGGCGCGCCGCCGTGCAGCGGTCCCGACATGGCGCCGACGGCGCCGGACATCGCGGCGGCCACGTCGGCACCGGTCGACGCGATGACTCGCGCGGTGAAGGTCGACGCGTTGAGGCCGTGCTCGGCTGCCGACACCCAGTACGCGTCGACGGCCTTGACGTGTGCCGGATCGGGCTCACCACGCCACCTGATCATGAAGCGTTCGGTGATGCTCCTTGCTTCGTCCACCTTGGACTGCGGCACCGCCGGAACGCTCGTGCCCCTCGCGGACTGGGCCACGTAGGACAGCGCCATCACGGAGGCGCGAGCGAGCTGGTCGCGGGCCGTCTCGTCGGAGATGTCGAGCAGCGGCTCGTAACCCCAGATGGGGGCGAGCATCGCGAGCGCGGCCTGCACGTCGACGCGGACGTTGCCGGTGTGCACGGGGATCGGGAACGGCTCGGCCGGAGGAAGGCCCTTGCCGAAGCGGCCGTCCACAAGGAGGCCCCACACTTCGCCGAAGCTCACCTTGCCCGCGAGATCTTCGATGTCGACGCCGCGGTAGCGCAGCGCCCCGCCGTCCTTGTCCGGTTCGGCGATCTCGGTGCGGAAGGCGATCACGCCCTCCAGACCTGGGCGGAAGCCGTCGTCCGGCTGCTCGGATGGTGTCTGGGGCTGACTGATCGTGGATGTCACAGGACTGGACCTTTCGAAGCACGTTCCCCGACTGTGGTCTCCCCGTGCGAGGCCCACGCGCGGGGTGCCTCATTGCACGGTTGTGGCAACTTTGCACCCCTTACCGGCTCCGGGCAATCGAAAGATGCGGTGGTTTCGGTCACGATTACGAGAACGATTCAGCGCGAAAGGCCCTTTCGTGCGTAAATCCTATGTTCTTCGGGGTGACGCGCACCGAGGGTTGATGCGCGTTGGTCGCGGGAGGCCACGCTCGCCCTCGTCGCGGAGGCCCAGGGGAGCTTGATCGTAAAAGTGGATCAATCCGGCGTCCCGGTTGTGCGCAGCGCCCAATTCGTCGGACCATCGCGAGACTCCGGTGGGCGGCTCCGCGCGCCGCCGGAGAACTCGTCGGCGAGCACCGCGCCGAAGGCCGTTCGTCACGTTGATGACGAGCTGTTCACGCGACGGTCGTGGCACTGATGGGTGACCTCGGTCGCCAGTCGCCTCCTGCCTGGTGGCGGCCGGGGCGAGGCCGTTCTGCCGCATCCCGGAAAAGTGAGCCGCCACCAGTGGCACCCGTCACCGATCAAGAGGTTTCGCGCGGCGCCGAGAACCCCTAACGTCGGCGGAATGAGGTCCTACCGGGCCTCGGGCGACTCGGCTCGGAGGTTGGCATGCCGGAACTCGACAAAATGGGCAACGGGGTCACCGACACGGGGGGCGTGACCGTGCGGTTGCCCGGTATGCGTGTTTCCTACGACGGCGAGGCATTCGACGAGTCCTCGCTCGCCGGGACCTGGACCGAGCAGTTGCAGAGCTGGCTCGACCAAGCCATCTCCGCCGGTCTCGCCGAGCCGAACGCGATGGTGCTCGCCACGGCGAACGCCGACGGCCTTCCCTCGTCCCGCACCGTCCTGTGCAAGGGCCTCGACGAGCGCGGCGTCGTCTTCTACACCAACTACACCTCGGCCAAGAGTCACGACCTCACCAGCACCAGGTACGCGTCCGTCACCTTCCCCTGGTACCCGTTGCACCGGCAGGTGACCGTGCGCGGTGAGGTCGAGAAGGTCGACCTCACGGAGACGAAGGCGTACTGGAACTCCCGCCCGCGAGGCTCGCAGCTCGGTGCGTGGGCTTCTCCGCAGTCGAGGGTCGTGGAAAGCAGGCGAGCGCTGGACACCGCGCTGAACTCCATCGAGCGCAGGTTCGACGGCGTCGAGGAGGTACCCGTACCTCCGCACTGGGGCGGCTGGCGGATCAGGCCGGACAGTGTCGAGTTCTGGCAGGGCAGGCAGGACAGGCTGCACGACCGACTGCGGTTCGTGAGGACGGAAGACGGCTGGCGAATCGATCGCGTGGCGCCGTGACCGGCGAAGGAGCCCTTCGTTAGCTGACGTAGGCTAACTATTCGTGAGTGAGCAGACCGAGGTCGCGCCCGAGGGTGATCCCAAAAAGGGAAAGCGCGGATTTCTCGGTTCGATCGTGGTCGACGCGCGGCCACTGCGGATTCCCGGCTTTCGGCGGTTGTGGCTCAGTTCGATCGTCACCGCGGTCGGAAGCCAGCTCACCGCCGTAGCCGTACCGAAGCAGGTTTTCGACATCACCGGTTCGTCCGCTTATGTCGGACTCACTGGAGCTTTCGGGCTGGTTCCACTGCTCGTTTTCGGGTTGTGGGGCGGCGCCATCGCCGACACGGTCGACCGGCGCAAGCTGCTGATGATCTCGAACACCGGGATCGCCTTCACCGCGGCATTGCTGTGGGCGCAAGCGTTCTTCGCCGTCGACTCGGTGTGGCTCGTGCTGGTGCTGCTCGCGGTCAACCAGGCGTTCTTCGCGGTCAACATGCCGACGCGCAACGCGGTCGTCGCGAGGCTCGTTCCGCAGGAGTTGCTACCCGCCGCCGCCGCGCTCACCGGGACGATGACCACCTTCGGTGCCGTTTTCGGACCGCTCGCGGCCGGTGCGCTCATCCCGGTCATCGGGCTGTCCACTTTGTACCTTGTCGACACGATCGCCTTGGTCGCCGTGCTGTGGGCGGTATGGAAACTGCCGACGATGGCACCGCTTTCCGGACAGGTGCGCAAGGCCGGGCTTCGCGACGTCGTGGACGGCTTCCGATACATGGCGACACAGAAGGTGCTGCTCGCCTCGTTTTTTGTCGACATCATCGCCATGGTCGCCGGAATGCCCCGCGCGCTGTTCCCCGAGATGGCCGAGCGCACGTTCGGCGACCCCGCGGGTGGCGGACTCGCGCTCGGCTGGCTTTTCGCGGCGATGCCACTCGGTGCCATGCTCATCGGCCTGATGTCCGGCTGGGCAGGCAGGGTGCGACGGCAGGGAGTCGCCGTCACCGTGGCGATTTGTGTCTGGGGAGCCGCGGTCATCGGTTTCGGGCTCAGCTCGACGCTCTGGCTCGCGATCGTGTTCCTCGCCATCGGTGGCGCCGCCGACATGGTGAGCGCGATCTACCGGATGGCGATATTGCAAACAGCCGCGACCGACGAGATGCGAGGGCGCACGCAGGGCGCCTTCACCGTCGTCGTCGCTGGCGGTCCCCGGCTCGCGGACCTCGGCCACGGCTGGGCTGCCGCCGGGGCGGGCACCGCGGCCGCCGCGAGCGGAGGAGGGGTGCTCGTCATCGTGCTGGTGTTGATCGCCGTCGTACTGCTTCCCGCGTTCTGGCGATACAAGGCGCCCGTCGTCAAGTCGTAACCAAGTTCGCTCCTTTGCGGTGTATGCGTCGGCGGGGTGATACGGGACACTCCCTCGGATGACGGACGCGACAACCACATCGCAGGACGTATCCGACAGCGGCCAGCCCTCGCTGCGCAGAGTCATGGGCTCCAAGTTGCTGCTGTTCTTCGTCGTCGGCGACATCATCGGAACCGGGATCTACGCGCTCACCGGTCAGGTGGCCGGAAGAGTGGGCGGCGCGCTCTGGCTGCCTTTCCTTTTCGCCTTCATCGTCGCGTTCATGACGGCGTTCGCCTACCTGGAACTGGTCGGGAAGTATCCGAGAGCCGCCGGGGCCGCGCTCTACACGCACCGCGCGTTCCGCATCAGGATCCTGACATTCCTCGTCGCCTTCGCCGTGATGTGTTCCGGCATCACGTCGGCCTCGTCGGCCGCCGTCGCGTTCGGTGACACCTACCTCGCCGAGTTCATCACGTCACCGATGCCACTCGTCGCGATCCTGTTCATTCTCATGCTCGCGGCCATCAACTTCCGTGGTGTCAAGGAATCGGTGACGACCAACGTCGTGCTCACCTGCATCGAGATCGCCGGCCTGCTGATCATCATCGGGGTCGGCGTGTGGGCAGTGCTCAACGGCAGCGGCGAGCCGTCACGGCTCGTCGAGTTCAACACCGCCGACCAGACCTGGCTCGTCGCGATCACGTCGGCGACCTCGCTGGCGTTCTTCGCGATGGTCGGTTTCGAGGATTCCGTGAACATGGCGGAGGAATGCAAGGACCCCGTCCGGATCTTCCCGAAGGCGATGCTGTGGGGAATGGTCATCGCGGCCACGATCTACATTCTCGTCTCGGTCACCTCGTCGCTGTTGGTCCCCGCCGACGAACTCGCGGCGGCCGAGAGCAGCGCGCTGCTCAAGGTGATCGACGTCGGAGCACCGGGCATGCCGAGGGAGATCTTCTCCGCGATCGGCCTTTTCGCGGTGATCAACTCCGCGCTCATCAACATGCTCATGGCGAGCAGGCTGGTGTACGGAATGGCCAACGAGGGGATCGTGCCGAAGGCGCTCGGCAGGGTGCACCCGCTTCGCCGCAGCCCGTGGATCGCGATCGTGTTCACCAGTGTCATCGCGATGGTCCTGGTTTCCACAGTGGACATCGGGGTGCTCGGCGGGACGACGGCATTGCTGTTGCTCGTCGTCTTCGCCGTCGTCAACATTGCCGTTCTGGTGCTGCGCAAGGACAAGGTGGCGCACAAGCACTTCCGGGCGCCCACGATCATTCCCGTTCTCGCCGCCGTGTTCTGTGTCTACCTCGCGAGCCCGCTTTCCGGAAGGCCGTCCCGCGACTACGTCGTCGCGGTCATCTTGCTCGGCGTCGGTTTGCTGCTGTGGGGCATCAACTGGGCTTTGCTGCGGGCACAGGAAAAGCAGCGGTCAGTCTCGTCGTAGCCGGTCGAACTCGGTCGCGTCGTGCGCGCAGAACACGGTGACGTCGTTGTCGGCCGCGACCAGTTCTCGCAGCCGGAGCTGGTTGTGGATGCGGGCGAGTTTGTCGGTCTGCACCGAGCGTTCGAAGAAGGCCAGCCCTGGTGGGCACTGCGGCCCTTTCGCGGTGACCTGGCCATGGAAGAAATAGGAGTCGCCCGCGTTGAGCAGCCAGCCGTCGCCGGTGTCGACGGCGACCCCGGCGTGTCCTCTGGTGTGGCCCGCGAGCGGGACCAGCAGGATCTCGGGAGGCAGACCGCGAAGGTCGCGGACCGCGTCGAAACCGAACCAGCTCTCGCCGAGTTCGCCGTAGGCGCTGAACTTCGGGCCGTGCGCGAACTGCACTGTCCGATAGCGACCCCGTTCGGCCGCGTCGATGGGATTGCGCAGTGCCTGTAGTTCCCGCTCGAAGACGTGCACGGTGGCGTCGGGGAAGTCGACGAGGCCGCCCGCGTGGTCGAGGTCGAGGTGGGTGAGCACGATGTGACCGACGTCGGCCGGATCGAAGCCGAGTGCCCTGATCTGGCTGACCGCGGTCTCGTTGTCGTCGCGGGAAGGCTTGGTGAGCCGGACGAAGCGGTCGCCGAGCCATTCCTCCGGCCTCGTGACGACGGGGGAGCCCATGCCCGTCTCGATGAGAACGAGTTCGGAGCCGGTCTCGACGAGCAGGCAGTGGCAGACCATCCTGCCGCGATGCAACAGTCCGCCCTTGCCGTCGAGCAGTCGGCCCCCAGGTGGCCGCATGGTTCCGCAATTGAAGTGGTGTACCCGCATGGCTAGTTCAGCTCTCTCTCGATTGTCGTGGCGAGTTGCCCGCCGACGAGCCGCAATGGCGTGGTGTCGCGCCGGGTCTTGGCCAGCAGCAAAGCTCCCTCGATGGAGGCCAGCGTCATCGTCGCGAGTTCACTCGCCCGCTCGACACGCATTCCCGCCTCGGTGAACGCGGCCTCGAATACCTGTTGCCACGAGGCGTATCCGGTTTCACAGGCCGTTCTGATGGCTTCGCTCTCGGCAGCGGCTTCCAGCGCGACCGTCGACAGTGGACAGCCCTGCCGGAAGTCCGATGCCGCGAGTTCCCCCGCGAGGAACTCCACGATCGCCGTGATTCCCTTCGCCGGGTCTGGTGCCGCTTCCAGCGTGGCACGCAGTTGCTCGCACAGCCTCGCGCCTTCTCCGGCGAGCGCTTCCGCGGCGAGCTGTTCCTTTCCGCCTGGGAAATGGAAGTAGAGCGAGCCCTTCGGTGCTCCGCCTTCGCTGAGCAACTGCGTGAGCCCTGTCGCGTGGTAGCCCTTGCCTCGGAAGAGAGCGGCAGCCGACCGCAGCATGCGGTCGCGGGTGTCGGTGCGCCTGACCATGAGGCAAACCTAGCCGAAATATGATGACCGGTCTAGTAAGTTTGCGGGTCTTGCCCGCGACCGGTGAGCCGGTGACCGGTTGACTACATTCGGGCCATGGCGAATCCGACTGGGGAACAGTTCGAGCTGACCCGTGGCAACGCGCGCGCCGTCGTCACCGAGATCGGCGCGGGCCTGCGGGCGTTCGAGATCGCGGGCGTGCCCTACCTCGAAACGTTCGACGCGGCCGAGGAGCCGCCGAAGGGTGCCGGTCAGGTGCTGCTGCCGTGGCCCAACAGGACGAAGGCCGCGACGTGGACCTTCGAGGGAGAGAAGCTGGAACTGGAGGTCACCGAACCCAAGCGGGGCAACGCGATCCACGGCCTCGTGCGCGGCAGGGAATGGCAACTGCTCGAACACGCCGAGTCCTCGATCACGCTCGCGCTCGACATCCCCGAAGGCCACGGCTGGCCCGTGCCACTGCGCACCGGGATCGTCTACGACCTCGCGCCGCGCGAGCTGACCGTCACCCACGAGGTCCGCAACGACGGCGACCGGGCCATCGGCTTCGGCGTCGGTACGCACCCCTACCTCCGGGTCGGTGACGTGCCCACCGACGAGCTCACCCTCACGGTGCCCGCTGGGCGGGTCCGGCCCTATGTGGACGAAGCGCAGTTGCCCTACGGCGAGGAAACCGGCGTCGACGGCACGGAATACGACCTGCGTGCGGCGACTCCGGTCGGCACGCTCGAACTCGACACCGCGTTCGGCGAGCTCGCGCAAGGCGAGGACGGAAAACACCACGTGCTGCTCTCCGGTGGTGGCAGCACGCTCGACCTGTGGTCAGGCGAGGATTTCCGGTGGGTGCAGATCTTCACGCCAAGCGACCTCGTCGGAAGGGGAAGGGCGATCGCGATCGAGCCCATGACCTGCCCAGCCGACGCGCTCAACTCGAAGACCGACCTCATCACCCTTGCGCCCGGCGAGTCGTGGAAGGGAAGTTGGGGCATTCGCGTCGAGAGTTCGTTAGCGTAGCGAACCATGGTTAGTGCGATCATTGGCGGCTACGTGGTGCCGGTCGACGGCGACCCGGTCGAAGGCGGCACGGTACTCATCTCCGACGGCAAGATCGTCGAGGTCGGACCGGAAGCAGATGTCGACGTTCCCGACGGTGCCGAACTCATCGACGCGTCCGGATCCTGGGTGCTGCCCGGATTCATCGACGCCCACGCTCATCTCGGCGTGCACGAGGAAGGCGAGGGCTGGTCGGGCAACGACGTCAACGAGATGACCGACGCCAACGGCGCCAGGTTCAGGGCGCTCGACGGCATCGACCCCTACGAACTCGGCTTCGACGACGCGTTGTCGGGCGGGGTCACGAGCGTTGTGATCAAACCGGGCTCCGGCAACCCCATCGGCGGCAGGACGGTCGGCGTCAAGACCTGGGGCCGCACCGTGGTCGACATGCTCTTCGCCGAGAACATCAGCGTGAAGAGCGCGCTCGGCGAGAACCCGAAGCGCGTGTACGGCGAGAAAGGTCAAACCCCGTCGACCAGGCTCGGGGTCGCCGCGGTGCTGCGCGAGTCGTTCACCAAGGCCCGCAACTACGTGGCTCAACGCGACCACGCCATCGCCGATGGCAAGCCGTTCGACACCGACCTCACGATGGAAACGCTGACCGAGGTGCTCGACGGCGAGTTGTACTGGGACCAGCACACCCACCGCGCCGACGACATCGTCACCGCCGTCCGCATCGCGGAGGAGTTCGGTTACAAGCTTGTCGTCAATCACGGCACCGAAGGGCACCTCATCGCGGATTTCCTCGCGGAACGCGACATTCCGGTGATCCTCGGGCCGCTGTTCACCTCGCGGCAGAAGGTCGAGTTGCGTCACCGCACGCTGCGCGCGCCCGGAATCCTCGCGAGGGCGGGCGTCCGCATCGCTATCACGACCGACGCTCCCGTCGTTCCGATCAACTTCCTCGTCTACCAGGCCGCCCTCGCGGTGAAGGACGGACTCGACCCGGAAACGGCGTTGCGGGCGCTGACCGTCAACCCCGCCGAGATGCTGGGCCTCGGGGACAAGGTCGGCGCGCTCAAGCCGGGTCTCGACGCCGACATCGCACTGTGGTCTGGCGACCCGCTCGACGTGATGAACAGGGCGACGAGGGTGTTCGTGCGAGGCCGCGACGTCTACCGGTTCGACGAGGCGAGCGGCGAGGGCGTCGTCGCGGACCGCAGGTACCGGGAATGAACCGTCACGACTTGCGCAGCTCGCGGGCGATGACGACGCGCTGGATCTGGTTGGTGCCCTCGAAGATCTGCGGCACCTTCGCCTCCCGCATGTAGCGCTCGACGGGGAAGTCGCGGGTGTAGCCCGCGCCGCCGAGCACCTGGACGGCGTCGGTGGTCACCCGCATCGCCGCGTCGGTGGCGACGAGCTTCGCGATCGAAGCCTGCCTCGCGAAGGGGAGGCCGCGATCGCGGCGCCTTGCCGCTTCGAGGTAGGTGGCCCTCGACGATTCCACGGCGGCTGCCATGTCGGCGAGCAGGAACTCCATGCCCTGGAACTCGATGATCGGCTTGCCGAACTGGGTCCGGGTCTCCGCGTAGGCCAGCGCCTCGTCCAGCGCCGCCTGCGCGAGACCGACCGAGCAGGCGGCGATACCGAGCCGTCCCGAGCTGAGTGACGACAACGCGATGCGCATGCCCTTGCCCTCATCGCCGACGAGACGCTCGGCAGGCACCTTGGCGTTGTCGAAGAGTAGCGCCGAGGTCGTCGACCCGGTCAGACCCATCTTGCGTTCGGGGGGCGCGGCCGAAAGGCCCTCGGTCGCGGCGTCGATGTGCAGGCACGAGATGGCGTCCTCGCCGGTGCGCACCATCGTCGTGTAGAAGTCGGCCTCACCGCCGTGCGTTATCCATGCCTTCGACCCGTTGATCACGTAATGGTCGCCATCGAGCGTGGCCCTGGTCGACAGCGCCGCCGCGTCGGACCCCGCGTGCGACTCGGACAGCGCGTACGCACCGAGAAGGTCGCCTTCCAACATCGCTGGCAGCCACTTCTCGCGCTGGGCTTCCGTTCCCTCGTGCGCGATCGCGAAGCAGGACATCGTGTGCACGGAAAGCCCGACGCCCATCGTCATCCACGCGCTCGCGATCTCCTCAAGCACCTGGAGGTAGACCTCGTAGGGCACGTCGCCGCCACCCCAGCGCTCCGGGTAAGGCAGGCCGAGCAGGCCGGACTTGCCGAGCAGGCGGAACTGCTCCCTCGGGAAGCGTTCCGCGGCCTCGTAGTCGGCCGCGAGCGGTGCGAGTTCCTCGCGGGCGAGTTCGCGGGCGAGCGAGAGAAGGTCTTCGGCCTCGGGGGTGGGTAGCAGTCGTTCCGCGGGCATCGTCGTCTCCGTGGCTGGGTACCGAGTCGATTTACTGTACTGAAAATGATACTGGCGTGTCCAGAAGAGTACTGTTGCAGGATGGGTGTCATGCAACCCCGGATCCGTAGGCAGCCGACCGCGAGGCAGCGGCGGCTGCTCGGTGAACTCGCCGAACTCTTCCTTGCCGAGGGATTCGTCGAATTCACCCTCGACGACGTCGCGGCCAGGCTGCATTGCTCGAAGACGACCCTCTACGCGCTCGCGCCGAGCAAGGAACAGCTCGCCGTCAAGGTCGTGGCGCATTTCTTCAAGAGCGCGGCCGAGCGCATCGAGGTACGTATCGACGGGATCGGCGATGCCCGCAAGATCATCGAGGTCTATCTCGCCGGGGTTTCCGACGAGCTCAACCGCGCCTCGGATGTGTTCATGGCCGACGTCGCCGCGTTCGAACCCGCGAGGGCGACGTACGAAATGAACTCGAAGGCGGCGGCCGAACGCATCAGCGCGTTCATCGCGAAGGGCGTCGCCGACGGGGTTTTCCGCGATGTTCACGCCACGCTCATCGCGGAGATGGCCGGCCTGCTCATCGACGGAATTCAGACCGGAATCGTGAGGGCGAGAGCCGGAGTCACCGACGCGGAGGCGTTCACCGCACTGTCGGAACTGTTGCTCGGCGGACTGCGCCCGCATTGATCGATTGTGGAGAGTGCGGGGGTCCTCGGCTAGCATCGCGGCCGTGATTGTCTCCGGCGGCGAAGCACTCGTCGATCTCGTACCCGTTGAGTCCACTGTGGACCATCTTGCGCCGAGGCTCGGCGGTGGGCCCTACAACGTCGCCATCGCCGCGGCGAGGCTCGGTGTCCGCTCCGCTTTCCTGTCCAGGATTTCCACCGATGCCTTCGGGGATGCGCTCGTCGGCCGGCTGCGTGACTCCGGTGTCGATCTTTCGCTCGTGCAACGCGGGAACGAACCGACCACGCTCGCCGTCGTCTCGCTCGACGAACAGAACGCGGCGAGGTACAGCTTCTACACGCAGGGAACGGCCGATCGGCTTGTTGTCGATCCAGGACCGCTTCCCGCCGAGGTGACGATCCTTTCGCTCGGCACACTCGGCATGGTGCTCGAACCCGGCGCCACCGTGTACGAGACCGTTCTGCGAAGGGAGTCCGAGCGCGGCGTACTCACCGCGCTCGACCCGAACATCAGGGCCGACATGATCAGTGACGCGCGGGAGTACCGGAAGCGATTCCTGTCCTGGTTGCCGTACGTCGATCTGCTCAAGGTGTCGTTGGACGACGCGGAATGGCTTGCCGATGGCGGTGATGTCCTTGCCTCGGCGGGCGAGTGGCTCGAAGCCGGACCGGATGCCGTCGTGCTTACCAAGGGTGGTGAAGGACTTTCCGTGGTGACCTCGGAAGGCGAGATAGTCACCACACCGACCGTTCCCGTCGACGTCATCGACACGATCGGCGCCGGCGACACCGTCCAAGGTGCACTACTCGCCTGGCTCGATCAGCGCGGAGTGACCGACCTGTCGGCACTCGGTGAGGTCGACTGGTCGCGAGCGCTCGAACATGCCGCTGCCGCGGCGGCGATCACGGTGTCGCGAAGCGGTGCCGAACCGCCGACGGCCGACGAACTCGCGCGAGCGCGGTGAGTCGTGCATCACGGACCTCGGCCTGCCGAACGCCTACCGTGTGAACCTGATCGCAAACGGTTAGCTGTGGGTAACGCCACGGCTGCGAAGTGGGCGTCTTCTGGACTAGCGTAAGGGGGAATTCCATACCCCAGCGGGGCGGTGTGCGGCGAGGTGCAAAGTCCTCTCGTGTGCGAACCCGGTGACCAGCAGAACCTGCGGTCACCACCGGCCCGTGTGACCGTGAGAGGCATTTGCATGTCCGACGCGACTGCGGCGCAGTCCGGGGGCGAGAACGTCGTACTCCGCCTTCCGAACGGCGAGCACGAGTTGAAGGTCGTCCGCGCTGTCGAGGGCGCCCCTGGCATCGAACTCGGGAAGCTGCTTGCCCAGACCGGCTACATCACCTACGACCCTGGCTTCGTCAACACCGGAGCGGCGTCCTCGGCCATCACCTACATCGATGGCGATCAAGGGGTATTGCGCTACCGGGGTTACCCCATCGAGCAGCTCGCGCAGAATTCGACGTTCATCGAGGTCTCGTACCTGCTGATCTACGGCGAACTGCCGACGCAGGCCCAACTCGACGACTTCACGTCGAAGATCAACCGGCACACCCTGCTGCACGAAGACCTCAAGCGGTTCTTCGACGGCTTTCCGCGCGACGCGCACCCCATGCCGGTGCTCTCCAGCGCGGTTTCGGCGCTGTCGACGTTCTATCAGGATTCGCTCAACCCATTCGACGAACCGAATGTCGAGCTGTCCACGATCCGCCTGCTGGCAAAGGTCCCCACACTCGCGGCCTACGCCTACAAGAAGTCCATCGGCCAGCCGTTCCTCTACCCGGACAACTCGCTGGGGCTTGTCGAGAACTTCCTCAGGATGACCTTCGGTCTTCCTGCCGAGCCCTACGAAATCGACCCGGACATCGCCAAGGCGCTCGACCTGCTGTTCATCCTGCACGCCGATCACGAGCAGAACTGTTCGACCTCGACGGTGCGGCTCGTCGGTTCGTCGGAAGCGAACCTGTTCGCCTCGATCTCGGCTGGGATCATGGCGTTGTTCGGTCCGTTGCACGGTGGTGCCAACAGCGCGGTGCTGGAAATGCTGGAGGGCATCAAGGCCGACGGCGGCGACGTCAACGACTTCGTCAACCGTGTCAAGAACCGCGAAGAGGGTGTCCGCCTGATGGGCTTCGGGCACCGGGTCTACAAGAACTACGACCCGCGCGCGAAGATCATCAAGCAGACCGCTGACGACATTCTGTCGAAGATCGCGGGCGGCGACGAGTTGCTCGACATCGCGAAGGCGCTGGAGGAGCGTGCGCTTTCCGACGATTACTTCGTCGAGCGCAAGCTCTACCCGAACGTCGACTTCTACACCGGCCTCATCTATCGAGCGCTCGGTTTCCCGACGCAGTTCTTCACGGTGCTGTTCGCGTTGGGCAGGCTGCCTGGCTGGATCGCGCACTGGCGCGAGATGATCAACGACCCGGCGACCAAGATCGGCAGGCCGAGGCAGATCTACACGGGCGAGAAGCAGCGCGAGTACAAGGCGATCGGCGACCGCTGACTCGCTGACTGACACAGGCCCCCAAGGTTTCGCGAAGACAAACCTTGGGGGCCTGTGTGTGCCATGCCCGTGCCCCGTGGACGCCGAGATCCGCACTCAGGACGCCGAGTTCTGCATCCAGGACGTTGAGTTCCGCGTTCAGGGCATCGAGATCCGCTTCTGGCATGGTGAGATCTGCGCTCGGCGGCCGCGTCCGCGCGTTCGGGCCCTGTGCCCGGGTACCGGCTAGCTCCGGCCCCGCGGGCCGCGCCATGTCTCGCTTCGGGCCGCGTAGTACCTCGCAGCCCGGGTGCGGCTCTCGACGTCCCGGGCGCGGCTCTCGCGTGCACGACTGCGGATCTCGCCCACACATACGCAGAACTCGCCTGCACGAATGTGGATCTCGGCGTCCTCGGCGCGGACCTCGACGTCCTGAGTGCAGAACTCGCCATCCCGAGTGCGGCTCTCGACGTCCTGGACGGGGGACTCGCCGATGTTTGCGGACGGCAACGGGCCACTCGTGTCAACCGGCAGCTCGCCTGCTCGCCCGCCCGCCCGTTGGCTCGCGCGCCCGCCCCGTCACCGCCTCGCGCCACCGCTCTCGCTCGCGCGTTCCGCGCCCCGCCCCGGCCGCCGCGCCCCGCCCGTCCGCGCTTGCGCGCCGCCGCCCGCCTGCCCGGCCGCGCCCCGGTCGCTCCGCGCCGCCCCGCCCCGGCCGCGCCCGGCGCTCCGCGCCCGCCTGCCCTGTCGCCGCCTCGCGCCACCGCCTTCGCTCGCGCCCGTCGCGCGCCTCGCCACCGCCCTCGCTCGCGCTCCGCGCCGCTCGCTCGCGCTCCGCGCCCGGCGCCTCGGCCGCTCCGCGCGCCGGTCGGCCGGGCCTCGGGGCGAGGCGGTCAGCCCTTCAGAGCATCGGCCAGCTTGATCCGGCTACCGGTTCGCAGGATGGCGGCCCGATAGACCTTGCCGCCGAGCCAGGTCAACGCCGCGATCGCCGCCAACGTCAGCACCAGCGCGGCCACGATCTCCCACGGACCCGCCGCCCCCGTCGCGATCCGGCTCGGCATGAGGATCGGCGACAGCAACGGGATGAGCGACAGCACGACCGCCGCCGCCCCGTCAGGCTGCTGGACGACCGTGAAGCCCGCGATGAAACCGACAAGCAGGATGATCGTCACCGGGGTCAGCACCGTCTGCGTGTCCTCCTGCCGCGACACAAGCGAACCCGCCGCCGCGAAAATGGTGGCATAGAGAAAGAATCCCAGCACGTACCACAGCAATCCCCACAGCAGCGTGTTGGTCGCGACGCCCGCGATCGTGAGCACCCCGGTCGCCGTCGCGACGACCAGACCGACGCCGCCGAGTATCAGAAGCTGCACGAGACCGACGACACCGAGTCCGATCACCTTGCCGAGAAGCAGGTGCCACGGTCGCACGGTGGAGAGCAGGATCTCCACCACCCTGCTCGCCTTCTCCTCCACGATGCCCTGCGCCACAAGCGATCCGTAGGTCGTGATGCTCATATACAGCAGGAACAGCATGACGAGAGCCACGGCGATACGCTGTCCCTCGTCGGGGTCGGCGGTTTCGAGCGTGCTGACCTCGACGCTCGCCGAGTTGACCTCCCGCATCACGTCGCCGGGCACCTGGCCCGACTCGATCAGCTTGGCGCTCAGCACTTCCTGTCGCGAGATCGCGTTGAGCAACGCCTCGGTTTGTTGGTCCACAGTGGACTTTGCGAGCGCGTGGAGGCTGGCGGGACTCCCGGTGACGAGCACGTCCAGTTCGCCGTCAGCCACCTCGGCCCTGCCTGTTTCGGCGTCGGGGACCTTCACCGTCTCGATGTCCACCCCCACCTGTTGCGCGCCGGCGCGCAATGGTTCGCTGATGGCAGCGGCTTGCCCGGCGAGTCCGACCTTCGTCCGGTCCGCTCGATCGAAAAGGTTGGCCTGCAAGAGCAGATAACCGATCATCACGACGAGGATGGCCGCCGTGCCGATGAGGAAGCCCCTTGTGCGAAGGCGGGCGTTGAGCTCCCGCGTCGCGACGAGCCGGACGGCCGTCGCCGGTGACACCGAACGTTTGCCTGCCGTCATGCCACAGATCCTTCCGTGACCGCGTTGCGGAACAATTCGGCGAGCGAGGGCCGGTGCCGTGCGAACTCGTGCACTGGCCCTGTCGCCAGCGCGGCGGTGAGCACGGCCTGGTCGTCGACATCGGGACCGAGTTCGACCACAGTGCTTTCCGGCTGCTCCGAGATCACCCTGACCCCCGGTAGCGCGGCGGCCCAGCCCCATGGTGCCCCGGGTGCGACGACCGTGATCCGGGGTGCCGCGTTCGCTGTAAGGTCGGCGACGGAGCCGTAACCGACGATCTGTCCACTTCGGATGATGCCGACCCTGTCGCACAGTCGCTCGACGAGGTCGAGCTGGTGGCTGGAGAACACGACGGGGACCCCCGTCGCTGCCTTTTCGCGCAAAACCTGGCTCATCACGTCGACGGCGATCGGGTCGAGCCCTGAGAACGGTTCGTCGAGCACGAGCACATCGGGATCGTGCACGAGCGCGGCGGCGAGCTGGACGCGCTGCTGGTTGCCGAGCGAAAGCTTCTGTACCTCGTCACCCCGCCGCTCGCTGAGCCCGAGCCTGCCGATCCAGTCTTCGGCGCTGCGGTGCGCCTCGTTCGCGGGCAGGCCGTGAAGCTGGGCGAGGTAGACGAGCTGGTCGAGCACCTTCATCTTCGGATAGAGGCCACGCTCCTCCGGCATGTAGCCCATCCGTGTTCGCGTCTCGTGGCCGACGGGCTCACCGTCGTACCGCACCTCGCCGGAGTCGGCGGCGAGCACGCCGAGCACGATCCGCATCGCGGTCGTCTTGCCCGCACCGTTGCTGCCGACGAAGCCGAACAGCTCACCAGGCCGAATGTCGAAGCTGACGGAATCGAGTGCGGTGATGTCGCCGAACCGCTTGGAAACGCGGTCGATTTCCAGTGTTCGCTCTGACATCGGACTCCTCGGGCCGCTAGCATGCTGAAACCTGGGCACTCCGGCAACTCCGAGCGCCGGGAGAACTCTGACAACTCTATTGTGTACCGCGCTCGGGCCCAGATCCGACTGTGACGTCAAGCGGGGTTGCCGTCAACCGGATTCGCCCATACCGCGCAGGGTACGGCCGACGAGGTCGGCCACGGTCTCCCGGGCGGCCTCGGCCTGTGAGGGGACAAGGCCGAGCCGGGTCCGCCTGTGCAGGACGTCCTCGGCGTCAAGTGCGCCCTCGTGCCGCACGGCCCATACGACCTCGGCGGCCGTGATGTCGCAATGGGGGAACAACGGCTTTCCGAGTTCGGGGTCGACCTCACCAAGCGCGGCGACCCTCGGAGCCTCGGTTCCGTACTTGGCAACGAGTCTCGCCGGTGCGTCCACCATGGACAGTTGAGGCCGGGTTGCCGCCCCGAGCAGCGGTAGGTTCGCCGTCCGGCACTGGTCTGCCGCGAGGCCGGTGCTTGCGAGAGCGGCGTCGACCGCGTCGGCCGCCATCTTGCGATATGTGGTCAGTTTGCCTCCGACGACGGTGATGACTCCGTTGTCGGGGTCGGTGAGTACGGCGTGCTTGCGGGAAAGATCAGCGCTCCTGCCTTCCGACTCGATGAGCGGCCTCAGCCCGGCGAAGGTGCCGATGACGTCGTCGGCGCCCAGCCGGCGATCGAGGACCGATGACGCGGTCCGCAGCAGGAAGTCCACATCGGACTGTGGTGCGGTGACCACGCCAGGGGGAGTGTCGCCCTCGATCGGTTCGTCGGTGAGGCCGACGTAGGTCACCCCGTGTGGTTGCGGAAGCAGGAATACGAAGCGATTGGTCTCACCCGCGACACCGACAAGCAAGGAGGATTCGGCGAGGCCGGTGCGTGCGGTGTCGAGGATCAGGTGCGAGCCACGGGAAGGGCGCAGTTTCACGGAGGGTACGAGCTGGCCTGCCCACACGCCGGTCGCGTTGACGACCTGACGGGCCCGGATTTCGACGGTGTCACCCGAGATTGTGTCCTGCGCGAGGACCCTGTCCCCGCGCAGTTCGGTCGCCGCGAGCCTGGTCAATACCTTCGCCCCGAAGGAGGCGGCCGTGCGGGCGAGGGTGACGACGAGGCGGGCGTCGTCGGTCAGCGCGCCGTCGAACGAGAGCAGCCCGCCCCGCAGGCCGGTCCTGCGTAGTCCCGGCACGAGCGCGAGTGCTTCCGCAGAGGGAACCGAACGTGGCCTCGGCAGTAGTTTTCCCGGGGTTCGCGCGGCCGTGCGCAGCAGGTTTCCCGCGTGCAGCCCCGCGTCGGTGAGCAGTCTGCTCGCCAGCGCGGTGTCGTCGTAGAGGGGGAAGAGTTGAGGGAGCGGCCTTGTCAGGTGCGGGGCGGTCGTGGTGAGGAGAATTCCGCGTTCTCTCGCGCTTTCCATGGCGAGGCCCACCTCGCCGTTCGCGAGATAGCGCAGCCCGCCGTGTACGAGCTTGCTCGACCAGCGGGACGTCCCGAACGCCAGGTCCTTCGCCTCGACCAGAGCGACCGAAAGCCCTCGGCTGGCGGCGTCGAGTGCGATGCCCGCCCCGGTGACGCCACCGCCGACGACGAGTACGTCGACCTGTTCACCCGAGACGAGCGCGCTCAGTTCGGCCGTTCTCCGCCGTGCGGAAAGCGATGCCCTGATCATGGGGCTAGCGCCGCGTCGAGGATGTGTCTGAGTTCAATGAGCAGGGCCTGCTCGCTGACTCCCGCGGTGGCCGGTCGCAGCGACAACACGAACGACTGCACGACGAGTAGTACCGAACGCACCTGAACGGCGGGTTCCGCGATGCGGACGGAGCCGTCTTCCTGTCCGGTGACCACAAGATCGCGGAGGACCTCCTCCGCGAGTTTCTGGGTCGCCCCGAGCCGTTGCGTCACGTAGGGAAGCACCAGTTCGGCGTCGACGTCGAGCACGGTCCGCATGAGCGGGTCGGCCACGAGCGCCTTCACCCCGGCCACCGCGCTGCGGACGAGTCGTTCCCTCGCCGTCGCCGCGTGGGGGACCTCCGCCGCGACGCCGTGGAGCAGCAGACCGAATTCGCGGGTCATGAGCGCGGCGAGAATGCTGTGCACGTCGGGGAACCGCCGGTACAGCGTCATCCTGCTGACCTTGGCCGTGCGGGCGATCTCGGCCAGCGTGGTGCGCCGGACCCCCGAGTTGAGCACGCAGCTTTTCGCGGCGTCGAGGAGGAGGTCGTCCGGTACGCGGGTCGCCCCGCCGCGGTCGCGGCTGCCCGCGAGCGCGCTGCGCCCCACGACAACAGTGTGACGTTCGGCTTGCATGTGTCACACTTTAGCGGTGAATGAGATCGCTGACCACCGATTGCGCGCCGCGTGGACCCCGGAAGGGGCCGCCGCGGTCCACCTGGTCCCCAAAGCGGTGCGCTGGCTCGGCCAGCGTATCGGCCCATGCCCGCAAGGCGCGCCGATCGCGCCGGATTCCGCCATCGGTGTCGAGCCTTCCCGGCTCGGCGACGCCGAGGCCGTCGCGCTCGCCGACGTCGTCGGGACGGAGAACGTCCTCGTCGACCGCGCGGAGCGACTCGGAAGGGCGGGCGGCCTTTCGTATCTCGACCTGCTGCGCCGCCGCGATCCGGCCTCCGGCATCGCGGTGCCCGACGCCGTCGTGCTCCCTGCCGACCCCGAACAGGTGCAGCGCGTCGTCGACGTGTGTGCCGAATACGACGTCGGTGTCGTCCCGTTCGGTGGAGGAACGTCGGTCGTCGGCGGCGTGACGGCGCTGCGGGGCGACAAGAAGGCGGTCATCGCGCTGGATCTCGACCGGCTCGACCAGCTCGTTTCGGTCGATCGGGTTTCCAGGATCGCGGTTCTGCAGGCAGGCATGCGAACGCCAGACGTGGAGCAGCGGCTCGCCGAACACGGCCTGACCCTCGGTCACGTCCCGCAGTCGTTCGAACGAGCCACCATCGGGGGGTTCGCCGCGACGCGGTCGGCGGGGCAGGAGTCCAGTGGCTACGGCAGGTTCGAGGACATGGTCACCGGGGTGCGGCTGGCGACCCCGAGCGGCGAGTGGCGACTCGGGGTCGCTCCCGCCTCCGCCGCCGGTCCCGACCTGCGGCAGCTCGCCGTCGGCAGCGAGGGCACGCTCGGGGTGTTCACCGAGGTCGCCGTTCGCGTGAGGGAGCTGCCGGAGAAGGAGCGATTCGAGGCGTTCGCGATCGACGGCTGGGAACGTGGCACCACGATCGTGCGGCACCTCGCTCAGCGAGGGTTGCTCGCCGACGTCACCAGGTTGTCCGATGTGGACGAAACGGATTCCGCGCTCGCGCTGTCGGCGAACTGGAAGACCACGGCACTGCGCCGTTACCTCCGGGCGAGGGGGATCGCCGAGCCGTGCCTGCTCGTGCTCGGCTGGTACGGCAACGCGAAGGCGCGCAGGGCCGAAGCGGTGCGCGGCCTGCGCGCCGTCGGCGCGATCAACCTCGGCGGCGCGCCTGGCAGAACCTGGCTGCGCGGCAGGTTCGCCGGACCGAGGCAGCGGGACGCGCTGCTGGACATGGGCGTGTGCGTCGAAACGCTGGAGACGGCTGCCTACTGGTCGAACATCGGCCCGCTCTACGAGCGGGTGAGCGACGCACTGCGGTCGGCGTTGCACCGCCCGCTCGTTCTCTGCCACATCTCGCACGCATACGAGACCGGTGCCTCGCTGTACTTCACCGTCCTCGCCGCGAGGGACGAGCGTGATCCGGCTGGGCAGTGGGAGAGGGCGAAGCAGGCCGCGAGCGAAGCCATCACGGTGGAAGGGCTCGGGACGATTTCGCACCACCACGCCGTCGGCATCGATCACAAGCCCTATCTCACCGAGGAAATCGGCGAGATCGGTGCTTCCGTGCTCGCCGCGGCGAAGCGCGCGGTCGACCCGAAGGGCATCCTCAATCCCGGCAAGCTCGTCCCCTGATTCACGGCGGGCTCGTGGCGAGACCGTGACTCGTGGCGGGGACGCCGGTCAGCAGGCGCGCGCGGGCCTGTGGCACGTCGGCCGTGCGGACGGCGACCCCTTCGACGAGCAGCGGCATCCTCGCCTCGCTTGCCGCGACGTAGGCGAGCACGGGATCGACGCGTGAGCCGTCGTCGAGTGTGATCGTGCCGGTGCGCAACCGCGCCAGCTCGTAGCGCACTCCGCGTCCCTCGCACACGTCGAGGACAGCGACCTGGTCTTCGGTCGCGAACCAGACGGCGTGCCATTCCGTGACGCCGGGCGCGGCCGTGAGCGTCGCGGGACGCTGGCCGTCCCGCGCTCTCAGCCCGCTTGCCCACACCGCTGCGATGTCACGGCATTCGGCACGCGCGACGAGGACAGGCCCGGTCAACCCGAGCGACCTGCGCAGCCACGTGATTTTGGCTGGGCAGGCGTTCGAACCGTAGGCCAGTACCGGAATCCGGTTCTCGCGCCAGCCTTCCGGTGCCTCGTCGAACGGATGGCCCGCCCCTTCCCGGTGCACGAACGAGCATGCTGGTCGCGCACCGGGATAGGGGTCGGCCGGAAAATCCGTGTCGCTGAACAGAATCAGTCGAACACCACCACGCTGCGCAGCACGTCACCGGTGTGCATCCTGGCGAACGCCTGCTCGACACCGTCGACCGCGATGCGTTCGGTGACGAACTTGTCGAGCGGCAACCGCCCCTGCTGGTAGAGATCGACCAGCATCGGAAAGTCACGCGAGGGAAGGCAGTCGCCGTACCAGGACGACTTGAGCGAACCGCCGCGAGCGAAGAAGTCGATCAGCGGGAGGCCGTCGAGCCGCATGTCCGGCGTCGGAACGCCGACGAGCACGACGGTACCGGCGAGGTCCCTCGCGTAGAACGCCTGCTTCCACGTTTCCGGCCTGCCAACGGCGTCGATCACGACGTCGGCGCCGAAGGAACCGGTCAGCTCACGGACAGCCTCGACGATCTCGTCCTGGCTCTTGCCCGTGGCGTTGAGCGTCGCCGTCGCCCCGAAATCCTTGGCCCACTCCAGTTTCCTGTCGTCCATGTCCACCGCGACGATGGTGGTCGCGCCGGCGAGCCTCGCGCCTGCGATGGCCGCGTCACCGACGCCGCCGCAGCCGATGACGGCGACCGAGTCACCCCTGCCGACCGCTCCGGTGTTGATCGCGGCTCCGATACCGGCCATCACACCGCAGCCGAGCAGTCCGGCGACGGCGGGCTCGACACTCGGATCGACCTTCGTGCACTGTCCGCTGTGGACCAACGTCTTCTCGATGAAGGCGCCGATACCGAGAGCGGGATTCAGCGGTGTCCCGTCGGCAAGCGTCATGGGCTGCTCTGCGTTGAAGGTGGAGAAGCAGTACCACGGCTTGCCTTTCTTGCATGCCCTGCACGTACCGCACACCGCCCGCCAGTTCAGGATCACGAAGTCGCCTGGTTCGAGATCGGTGACGCCCTCACCGACGCTCTCGACGTATCCGGCGGCCTCATGGCCAAGCAGGAACGGGAATTTGTCCTCGATTCCGCCCTCGCGGTAGTGCAGGTCAGTGTGGCAGACCCCGCACGCCTTGACCGAGACGACGGCTTCGCCGGGGCCGGGGTCCGGCACGAGCACGGTTTCCAGCGAGACGGGTTCACCCTTGGCGCGTGCGACCACGCCCTGTACCTCATACGGCATTCGCCACGTCCTTTCGACCACATTGCCGGCAAGCCGCAGCTTGCCACGGATGATGTGGTTATGGCGACATCCGCATGGGTTTGACCACGCCGCTCACGGTCACTGGAAAGAGGGTTGCCCGCTCAGGGAGTGATGAGGTAGGCGATGCCGCCTGGCCCGCTCGCAACGTTGCCTTCGGCGTCGTATCGCTTCGTGCGCTGCCAGATCGTCTCGAACTGAGCCCTCGGGTACACGTTGCGTACTCCCTCCGTCGTGTCGGAGGCAGGGTCGTTGACGATCACGTCGCCGTCGTCGGTGAAGCCGACGACCACCATGATGTGTCCGGCCGTCCCGTATCCGGCGCCGTCGAGTTCGCTCTCAAGGAACGACTGCGACGTGATCACCGGGATTCCCTTGGCGATGTAGGTCTCCAGCTCGGTGAGCGAGTGCAGCCTGGTGACGTGCCCGGTGAGCCCGTAGTGCGCGGCGTAGGCGGTGTTGAACGGCCAGTTTCCGGTGCCGTCGTAGGAGTAGTCGAACGTGTGCCTCGCCGCGTGCGCGACGCTCGGATCGACGTAGCCATCGGGGATCCAGTCGAGTTCCCGCTCGCTTGGCCCCTTCCCCCAGTATTCGACGACCATTTCGGTCGAGGTGGGGCTGCACCAGCTTTCGCCGCCACCGCCGTATTCGGGGTAGTTGCCCTTGTGCAGGTTCTGTGCGTACTTCGGTACGGCCAGTTCGATTCCCGTCGCGGGGCCCGGCTCCGAGATGGGCACCTCGAAGCGGTCGGGCACGCGAGAGGTCATCGCGCCCGCCGCGCGCAGTACCGGAGTCGCCGTGCTCCCCGCTTCGCGGAAGAGGGAGACCCTGAGCTGGAACTCGCGGAAGCCGACACCCGGTTTCGCGGCGAGGGTGTCCACGTTGACCGTGGCGTGCTCGTCGTACTGGCCGGTCACGGTCGTCCGCTCGATGTCGCTGTCGCCGAACGCCCACTCGCCCATGACGTACCACGCGGTGTCCTCGTGGTCGCTCGTGAGCGCCTTCGCCTCGATTCGCAGCCACGTTCCCTCTGGCGTCGCGGCGTTCCACGACGCGATCAGCTCGGTCGCGTCGAACCCGGGGGTGTAGCGAGGGGATGTCCAATTGCCGTACTCGTAACCGTTCTCTGTTCCGGCGGGCTCACCGATGCGAATGCCGTCCTCGCCGAGTTCGACCCCCGCGAGCTCACCCTTTCCCAGGTCGGCGGGCGAGGCCCAGCCGCGATAGTCGATGTCCTCGTCCTCGCGTGCCGCGACGGCAGCGGGATGCACCACGACGGTCGTCGCGGTCGCGGCGACCGTCGCCAGCAGGACGGTGAACAGACGTCCGCGCATCCGAACCTCACCCCTCACCACAGTTGGTGGCAAAGGATTTTCGTCGCTCATCGCGGACTTGTAAACCGCCGCCGGTATGCTGTCTAGACCACTGCCTGGCTCTGCGTGACCTTCGCGACCGGCTTGCCGTTCTCTCCGTGAATCTCCGTCTCGACGACGATCACGCGCCTTCCCGCGTGCAGCGCGCGAGCCGACGCCGTCGCGAATCCCTCGCGGACCGGTCTGAGGAAGTGGGTGTGTGATTCGATCGTCGTCGTGCCTTGCGCGCCTTCCGGGAGGTTCAGGAAAGCGCACATGGCACCCGTCGCGTCCGCGAGCGACATGAGAACGCCGCCGTGCAGGATTCCCCCGATCGTGCACAGCGACGCTTCCCATGCGATGCGAGCGCGCACCAGCTCCTTCGTACTCGTGACGACCTCCACGCCGAGCCGCTTCGTGAACGGCATCGCCTCGTGGAAGAGCGCGGTGGCGGCGTCAGACGGGGCGGGTGATTCGTTGGCGGACATGAGCCGACTCTGCCGCGCCAGGCGGCGCGCGTCGATTACCTCGCGGGTAACCGATTCAGAAGTGGCTGATGTCCAGTTTCCCCTCGGTGTGAGCCGCGCGCAGCCGCTTCTTGTCGAACTTGCCGACGCTGGTCTTCGGAACCTCCTCGATGAAGGTCCAGTGCTCCGGAAGCTGCCACTTGGCGACCTTGTCGGCCAGGAATTCGCGAAGTTCCGCCGCGCTCACCCGCTCTCCCTCGCGGAGCACGACCGCGACCAGGGGCCGCTCGTCCCACTTCTCGTCGGGAACGCCAACCACCGCCGCCTCCGCGACGGCGGGGTGAGCCATCACCTGGTTTTCCAGGTCGACGGAGGAAATCCATTCACCGCCGGACTTGATGACGTCCTTCGAGCGGTCGGTCAGTGTCAGGAATCCGTCAGGGGTGATCTTGCCGACGTCACCGGTGCGCAGCCAGCCGTCGTGGAACTTCTCGTTGTCGGCTTCGCGGTAGTAGGCACCCGCGATCCACGGCCCCGCCACCTCCAGTTCGCCGACGCTCGTGCCGTCCCACGGCACCTCGTCGCCGTTGTCGTCGATCAGCCTCGCCCTCACCGAAGCGGGGAAGCGGCCCTGCGTGTAGCGGTAGCGCCAGGACTCCTCGCCGTCCGCCGAACCGGGTGGCCTCGCGACGCTGCCAAGCGGCGAGGTCTCCGTCATGCCCCACGCGTGCAGGATCGGAACGCCGTAGCGCTCCTCGAACGCGTGCATCATCGCGGGTGGAGCCGCGGAGCCGCCTACGACGACCTCCCTCAGGTGCGTGATGTCCTGCGGTTTCGCGTCGAGGTACTGGAGCAGGCCCTGCCAGATCGTCGGAACGGCTCCGGCGAAGGTCGGTTTCTCGGCCGCGAGGATCTGTGCGATCGGTTCCGGCTGGAGGAACCGGTCCGGCATGATCATCGAGGCGCCGACCATGAAGGCCGCGTATGGCATTCCCCACGACATCGCGTGGAACATCGGCACGATGACCAGCGCCGAGTCGGACTGGTCGAGCCGCATGCTGTCGCTCATGCACACCTGCATCGAATGCAGCCAGATCGAGCGGTGCGAGTAGACGACACCCTTCGGGTCACCCGTCGTGCCCGAGGTGTAACACATGGCAGCGGCCGAGTGTTCGTCGATGACCGGCCAATCGAACGTATCCGGCTGTGCGTCGAGCAGTTCGTCGTAGGAATGCACCTTGACCCCCTCAGGGGCCTCCAGCGTCGCCTTGTCGCCGTTCGCGACGATCACGTGCTCGACGGTCTCCATCAGGGGTAACTGCTTGGCCAGCAGCGGCACGAGCGTGCCGTCGACGATGACGACCTGATCCTCCGCGTGGTTGGCGACGAAGACGAGCTGCTCGGGAAAGAGCCGGATGTTCAGGGTGTGCAGCACGGCGCCCATCGAGGGGATGGCGAGGTAGGCGGCAAGGTGCTCGGCGTTGTTCCACATGAACGTGCCGACCCGCTGGTCACCGGTGATGCCGAGGCCGCGCAGGGCGTTGGCCAACTTGGCCGCCCGCCTGCCGACCTCGCCGTAGCTCTCCCGCCGCGCGCCCGAGCCGGTCCAGGTGACGACCTCGCTTCGTGCGTGCAGCGTCGACCCGTGCCGGAGGAGATTGGCGATGGACAACTGGTCGTCCTGCATCGTGCTCAACATCGGTGCTCCCGCGACTCGTTCGACAGTGAACTGGGTTACGCGCGACTGTAGTGCCGGATTCGGACACAGGACATGTGCTGAATGCACAACCGTTACCGAGAGCGGTCGAGCTGTTCCGCGCTGCGGGTTGTCGCCTTGACCTGCGTGGCCCGGTTGGGGGGTCATTGCGTGTCGATTTCGCGCTCTCGCTGGTCTTGGCGTTTACTGGGGCCCGTGGTACGTGATGGCCTGGCCTGCGCTTGCTTGTGCAAGCACTTCGGCAATGGTCATCGCCGCGATTTACGCGGACACCCGAGAAGAAAGGATTAGTACGTTGGCTCTGCCTACGTTGACTCCGGAACAGCGGGCCGAAGCCCTGGCCAAGGCGGCCGAGGCTCGCAAGGCGCGCTCGGAGCTGCTCGCGTCGATCAAGTCCGGCAAGCAGAGCATCGAATCGGTGCTCAAGCGGGCCAAGGAAGACAAGACCGTCGGCAAGACGAAGGTCACGCAGTTACTGAAGGCGGTACCCGGTCTCGGTGCGGTCAAGGTCGCCGCGTTGCTTGAGCAGGCCGGTATCGACCCCGACCGTCGGGCGGCCGGTCTCGGCGAGCGCCAGCGCGAGGCGCTCATCAACGCGCTCAAGTAGCGCTCTCGAAAGCCGGCCGCTCCGGGAGAGGGCCGGCCGTACTCGCGCCTTGAGCCCGGCCTGGGCGTGTCTGATGGCGCCTTTGATGCGCGCTGGCAGGAAGCGATCCGTCAGGCACGCCCTCGGCCACTCATGATGGCGCCCCCATCGCCCGCTGGAGCGTGGCGAACTTCGCCGATGTCTCTTCGAGTTCGGCGACCGGGTCGGATTCCGGCACTATGCCGCCACCCGCGTACAGCCGTAGCGAGGTCTGTGCGACCTCCGCGCAGCGGATGGACACCGCCCATTCCCCATCGCCCGCGCCGTCGACCCAGCCGACCGCGCCCGCGTAGTAGCCGCGTTCGAACGGTTCGAGTTCGGTGACCAGTTCCCGAGCCGAATCCGTCGGTGTTCCGCAGATCGCGGGCGTCGGGTGCAGGGCTGCCGCAAGCCGCAGTGCCGTCACGTCGTCGTCGACCAGTTCACCGGTGATCGTCGTGCCCAGATGCCACATGGTCGGCGTCGACACCAGTTCGGGGACCGTCGGAGCGGTCAACCGGGTGCAGAACGGGCGCAGTGCCTCCACGACGGCTTCCGCGAGCACGGTGTGCTCGATGTGGTCCTTGCGGGAGGCCAGCAGTGCCTTGCCGTTCTCCATGTCGGTGACCGGGTCGGCCGATCTCGGCATCGAACCGGCGTGCGGATGGGACACCACGAGGTTGCCCTTCCTGGAGAGCAGCAGCTCGGGACTCGCCCCGACCAGGTCCTTTCCGTCAGGCAGCCCCGCCGCGAACGTGTAGCCGCGCTGGTTGTCCTTGACGAGGTTGGCGAGGATGTCGGCAGGATCGACCTCTCGGCCGAAATCGAGGTCGAGCGCACGAGCGAGCACGACCTTGCGCAGCCCGCGCTCCCGAAGCGCGCTCACCGCCTCCGCGACGGCCCTGACGTGCTGTTCAGGGGTCGGAACGGGCGTCGTGCGCAGCGGGGTGCCGATCGTTCGCCGTTGAGCCTTCGCGACAGCGGGGTGGGCCGGTCCCGCGAACCTGGCTCGCGCGGGCAGCACCATGCGCGCCGGGCTGCCGGCGCCAGTGGCGAACGGCAGCACCCCCACCGCGATCGCCGACGGCTCGTCCGCCAGCGCGGCGGCGACCCGCTCGCACAGCCGTCGCTCGTCGGAGTCGGTGATGCCGGCGGCGACCCCGGTACCCAAAATGGAGCGTTGCGCGGTGGTGAGAAAGAAATCCCCCCGCGAGTAGTCACCGAGCAATCGCGCCGCGTCCATCGGTTCCATTGTCCGCCGGGAAACCGGGGTGCCCCGCGTTAACCGCGCCACACCTCGGATGGTTCCCACCATCGCTCGACGACGGAGAGTTCGTCGCCGGTCAGCACGGCCACCGCTGCCCGGTAACCGTCGCCGGGGTCGAGGTCGGCCATCCTCGTCGCCTCGGGAGCGAGCGTGTCCTCACCAGAGGCGATCAGTTCGGGTTTCCCGTGCGGCGCGGAAATGGTGAGGCTCCGCAACGGGATGCGAAGTCCCCTTCCCGTCGCCTTCATGACCGCTTCCTTGCGCGTCCAGTACACGAAGAACGCCGCTGCCCGCTCGTCGGCTGAGAGTCCGGCCAGTTCCGCGGTCTCGCGCTCGTTGAGCGCGTACTCCAGCAGCGCGTCGTCGGCGTTGCGTTTCGTGGTCTCCACGTCGAGGCCGACCGGCTCGCCCGAGGTCACCGCGACGCCGACCCGGTCGCCGGAATGCGAGATCGACAGCGCGACACCGCCGCCCACGACTCGGGGTGGTCCGTGCTGTTTGCCACAGTCCTCGCAGGTGGCGTCGAACTCGACGGAGGAGGCCGGAAGGCCGAGCCGGTCCCCTGCCGCGGTCTTGGCGAGCACCCTCCCGGTGAGGAAGCGCCTGCTGTCCTCCTCACGGCGGTAGGTCTCGTAGCGTTCGCGTTCCGCGCTGGTCAGCAACGCCGTCAGCGCATCGGTTCCCGGCAGCGGCCGTGCCCACCACACCTCGCAGTCGATCACGCCTTCAGAACCTACGGGCTCGCGAGGGGCTGCCGCTACGGCGTGCGGTCAGCTACCGTGATTGCTAAGCAACCGCTTAGTAGAGGGAGTCGTGCGGCGATGGATTTCAGCCTGAGCGTCGAAGAGCGCGAGATCCGCGACTGGGTGCGTACCTTCGTCCAGCGCGAGCTCGTCCCCCTCGAACAAGAGGTGCTTCGCAGGGAAAGAGCAGGGCAGCAGGGGCTCACCGGTGACGAGCTGACCGAACTGCAACTCAAAGCGAGGGATTCGGGGTTCTGGGGCGTGCAGACCCCGGTCTCCTACGGCGGCATGGGGCTTTCCGCCGTCATGACCGCGTTGCTCGAAGCCGAACTCGGCCGCACGTTCGTCCAGTTCCGGTTCGGCGGCGCCGCCGACAACATCCTCTTCCACGGCAACGAGGAGCAGCGGCAGGAGTATCTGCTGCCGACGATCGAAGGCAAGCGCCGCTCGTGCTTCGCGATCACCGAGCCAGGCGCGGGCTCCGACGCGAAGGCCATCAGGACCACCGCGCGCAAGGACGGCGCCGATTGGATCATCAACGGCGAGAAGACCTTCATCACCGGCGGCAACGAAGCCGACTTCGCCATGGTCTTCGCCATCACCGACCCCGGCAAGGGAGCCGAAGGCGGGGTCACCTGCTTCCTCGTGGACAGGGACATGGGCTGGCGCTCCGAGTACATCGACACGATGGGCGAGTGGGGCCCCGCATCGCTGATCTTCGAGGACGTCAGGGTGCCGGAGAGCAAGATCCTCGGCGAGCTGGGGCAGGGCTTCGCGCTCGCGATGCAATGGATCGGCAGGGGGCGCTACCTGCTGCCGGCCCGGGCGATCGGTTCCTGCGAACGGTTGCTCGGCATGGCCATCGAACACGCCAACACCAGGCAGACCTTCGGCGAACGACTGGCGGAGCGGCAGGCCATCCAATGGATGGTCGCGGACTCGGGGGTGGAGATCGAGGCGCTGCGCTGGCTCGTGCTGCACGCGGCATGGCAGGTCGATTCCGGAATGGACTCGCGGCACGCGCAGTCGATCGCCAAGCTCTACGGCGGGATCAAGGCCAACGAGATCGTCGACAGGGTGCTTCAGATTCACGGTGGCATGGGCTACACGAGGGAACTGCCCATCGAGCGGTGGTACCGGGAGTTGCGCCTGCTGCGCATTTACGAGGGAACCGACGAGATTCAGCGCCGCACCATCGCGAGGAACCTGCTCAAAGGCCACGCCAAAGTCGGCGGAGTGCTCGGCTGAGAAGGCATCCGCCGCGGATCAGGTCGCGCTGCGGGGGCACGCGGCAACGCGCCCCCACAGCGAGGATCATGAATCAAGAAGGAACGGTATCGCCGTGTTCTCGTAGCGCCAGCGGCGCTCCCGCGAGGTCTTCCTCATTGCACAACAGCTTGACGTCGTAATACGGGAAGCCATCCCGTTCGTCGTAGTCGAGGTGGATGGAGATGACGTCCACGGGTTCGCCTAGCCACCGCCCCGCCTTCCTGAGCCAGTCGGCGCAGCGCTCCAATGCTGCTGAAAGATCGTCGTCGCGGAACTCGACCGGGCGGTAAGGGACGTCTTGCACCTGATCGCGTGGGTCGGTTGGGAGTGGAAGACCCGGTGCGACACCCGCATCGTTGAGTTCGAGCTGGATTGTTTCCTCACTCACCCCACGAGCGTCCCTCAGCATCGGCGCCGGGGCAAGCTTAGGGTTCGTCAGGACACAGCGTGGCGGCCGTCGCTCACCCCTAGCGCGCGCATGGCGAGTCGCACATAATGCCCGGCCAGCGCGTCGAGGCCGAGCGTGCCCTTCGGCGAATACCACCTGGCCACACCATTGCACATCTCCAGAAGGGCGATTCGGGTGATGGTGGGTTCGGCGGTGTCGAAGACGCCTTCGCGGACGCCGTCGGCGATCGCGTCGGACCACAGTCGCTCGTATTCGTCACGCAATCCGACGACGGTACGCCGCGCCTTCGGCGAGAGGACACCAATCTCGTGGTCGACCACCCTGGTCTCCTTCGGCTGTCTCGCGTGCGTCGTGACGTGCAGCGCGACGAGCCTTGAGAGGCGTTGCCGGGGGTCGGTGACATCGGCGACGGCTTGTTTCGCGGATTCGAGCAACGCGCCCAGGCTGTCGCGCATGATCTCGGCAAGCAACTCCTCCTTTGTGCCCATGTAGTGGTACAGGCTCGCCGAGGACAGCTTCGCCTCCTGGGCGAGATCCCGGATTCCGGTGCCGTGGAAACCCTTGTCCGCGAACAGCTTCACCGCGGCCCGTTTGACTCGTTCCCTCGTCGTCACAGCCATGTTCCGGACATCCTGTCGTAGCTGCCCTCGCGCAGATCGTCGCTCGCCCGGCGCAATTCGCCCTTGGCGACCCGTTCCGACGGTGTCATCGGAAGTGAGTCCACGAACGCCCAGTAGCGCGGGACCTTGAAGGAGGCCAGCCGTCGCGCGCAGAAGTCGGCGAGCAGGCCCGCGTCGACCCGGTGGCCTTCCGCGACGACGACGTATGCCTTGACCTCCTCGCCTCTGACCTCGTCGGGAACGGCGAGTACCGCGGCGGCCGCGACGCCCTCGTGTGCCAGCAACGTTCGCTCCACTTCGTCCGCCGAGATGTTCTCGCCGCTACGGCGGATCATGTCCTTGGTGCGGCCGAGGTGGAAGACCCTGCCCTCGCCGTCCATTCTCGCGAGATCGCCGGTACGGAACCAGCCGCCCCGGAAGGCGCTCGCCGTCGCGCCTGGGTCGGCGTGGTAGCCGTGCATGAGCCCGACACCCCTGATCAGCAGTTCCCCCTTCATACCTCTCGGCACCGGGTTTCCCTCCTCGTCGCCGATCATGACCTCTCGAAGTGTTCCCGGCCTTCCGAGGCATCCTGTTCCCACGAACTCGTCGTGGTCCTCCGGCGTCATGCGGATGTCCGATCCCGTTTCCGTCATCCCGAACGCCTCGAACCACGGCACGCCCCATCGCCGTTCCAGCGCGGCGTGCAACTCGGCCGGAATGGCGGATGCGGAGATCGCGCGCACCCTGTGCTCGGTGTCGGAAGGCGATTCCGGCATGCGAAGCAACAGGGTCGGCATCATGCCGAGGCAGTAGAACCAGGTGACATCGTACTCGCGGACCTTCGCCCAGAACGTCGAAGGGTGGAACCGGTCGAGCACGACGAGTGTCGCGCCGGAGGCGAGTCCTAACGCGACATTCCATTGCGGATCGATGTAGTGGAAGGGTTGCGCGGTGAGCAGGACATCGTCGCCCGCGATGCGCGGGAAGCCGTTCACGAGTTCGGAGGCGAGCGCCGTCCAGTAGCGGTGCGGCAGTACACAACCCTTCGGTGAGCCCGTCGTGCCCGATGTGTACTGGATGTTGGTCGGCGACTCCGGAGTCGCCGCGAATCTCGGTACCTCGATCGACGGCCGCAGTTCGGCGACCGTCACGACGGATGCGCCGGGCGCGATCGCGTCGAGCAGGGGAGCGAATTCGTCATCGGTGACGACGAGCCTCGCGCCGGAGTGGGCGAGTACGTGTGCGCCATCGGCTTCCCGGTAACCGGTGTTGACCGGCACCAGTATCGCGCCGATCTTGCAGAGCGCGAGCCACAGCAACGGGAACTCGGGCTGGTTTCGCAGCATCACCGCGACCCGCTCGCCCGCGACAACGCCGAGCGCGGCGATGGCGGAGGCGAACTCGTCGCTGCGACGGTCGACGTCGGCGAAGGTCAGCCGCTGCCCCGTCTCGTCGAACACCCACGCGTCGCGGCCGGGCCAGGCCGCCGCGGCGGCCCGCAGCAGGCCGAGCAGGTCAGTCGGCGTGGCTGGTTCAGTCATCGGTTCTGAACCGTTCGATCGACTCGGTGACAGCCGGTGAGTTCTCAGTCAGCAGAGCGTGGCTGACCTCCAGTTCCAGCGCGGTTTCGACGGCACTGTCGATGCCCCTGTCCAGTGCGCGCTTGGCGAGGGTGACCGAAGAACGCGGCTGACCGGCGAGCCGGTTCGCCAAGGTCATTGCCTCGTCGAGCAGGTCCTCTTTGCCGACCCTGCGGTTGACGAGGCCCATGCCCTTGGCCGTCGCGGAGTCGACGCGTTCCCCGAGCAGGATCAGTTCCTTGGCCTTGAGCGGGCCGACGAGCAGCGGGAGCAGCCGTGAAGCCCCGCCGGTGACGCTGAGCCCCAGACCGGCCTCGGGAAAGGCGAACACCGCGTCGTCGGCGGCAATGACGAGGTCACAGCCGAGCGCGAACTCGGCACCGGCTCCGATCGCGTAGCCGTGCACCGCCGCGATCACCGGCTGAGGGAGACCGCGCAACAGGCGGGTGACCTCCTGTAGTCGCTCGATCCGCTTCCGCGACTCGTCGCCGGGGTCGGCTGCCGCTTTCAGGTCATGACCGGCGCAGAAAGCCCTTCCCCTTCCCGCGAGCACGACCGCCCCGATCGTGTCGTCGTCGGCGACGGCCCTCAGCGTCCTGATCAGGTCATCGACGAGTTCGGGTGAAACGGCGTTGAGCCGGTCCGGACGGTTCAGCCAGACGAGTGCGACACCGTCGTCGACGGCCAGTTCAACGGTGGTCTCCATGGTTCCACCGTAGCGACGCGATCGATCGATCGATAGTCTCTTTTCTCATGGTTGTGAGGGATGCGGTACCGGAGGACACCGAACAGATCTGCGCGCTCATCGAGGAGCACGCGAGATACGAGGGTAACGACGAGCTGCGGCTCGACCGCGCCGACATGGCGCGGCATCTCTTCGGTGACTCCCCGAAAGCGTGGGTGCTGATCGCGGAGGCGGACGGCGCCGTCGCCGGAATGGCGCTGTGCTCGTGGAACTTCTCCACCTGGGAAGCCAAGCCGGGCATCTGGCTCGACGATCTCTTCGTGCGGCCGGAGTTTCGCAGGCACGGGCTCGGCAAAGCCCTGCTCACCGAGCTGAGGGCGAGGACCGAAGGCAGGGTCGAGTGGGAAATGCAGGAGGGAAACGAACGGGCGGCCGCCTTCTACGCCAAGCTCGGAGCCGAGCCCGCACCGGAGTGGATCAAGTACCGCTGGCTGCCCACCTGAGGAGATCAGGACGTCCGGATGACCCGTATCGTGGACACCATGGCTGACGACTCGAACCGGCGCTCGTCCTCGATAGAGGACTATGTGCGGGCGATCTACGGCCTTGCGGAGCGTGGTGAGCCGGTTACCAACACGTCGCTCGCCGGCAGGCTCGAAGTGAGCCCTTCCTCGGCGTCGGGCATGGTCACGAAACTGTCCCAGCAGGGCCTGGTCGCACACGTCCCCTACCGCGGCATCGAGTTGACCCCCGACGGCCGGTTGCTTGCCCGTTCCGTCCTGCGAAGGCACCGGCTCATCGAGTCGTACCTCGTTTCCGAGCTCGGCTACACGTGGGACGAGGTGCACAGCGAGGCCGACCAGCTCGAACACGTCGTGTCGGATCTGCTGGTCGAGCGCATCGCGGCGAAGCTGGGCAACCCTGTCCGTGATCCGCACGGCGACCCGATTCCCGCTGTCGACGGCAGTATCGAGGAGCTGTCGACCCGGCTGCTCGACGAGTTGCCCGCAGGTGCGATCGGCGAAATCGTCAGGGTCTGGGACACCGATCCCGACCTGCTGCGGTACCTCGCCGAGCACGCCATCGCGCTCGGGGAGCGCATCGAGGTCGTCGAGCGGCAGCCGTTCGGCGGGCCCATCGTGGTGCGGATCGGAGCCGCGCAGGAAGCGACGACACACGCGCTCGGCAAGGAAATCGCGCAGGCGCTTTCCGTAGCCGTGCGGTAACCCGCGTGTCCCCGTCCAGGACGGCGAGATCCGTCTTCCCGCCGGGAATATCGGGGATACGGCGAGGAACGTAGCCGCGAATACCGCTCGCGGACGGATGCGCGCCGAGCCATGCCAGGAGCATGATCAGGGTATGACTGAGCGCCCCTTCCGCTTCGGCCTCGTCGCCGGAGTCGCGGACCTGAGTTCGTTCGTCGATCTCGCAAGGCAGGCGGAGGATCTGGGATTCGACACCGTACTGACGCCTGACCCGCTGATGGGCAAGGATCCGATGACCGTCGTGTCCGCCGCGTTCGCGGTCACCAGCACTCTCCACGTCGGCACCTTCGTGCTCGTGGATGCCTTCCGCGATCGGCGAATGCTCGATTGGCAGGCGCGGAGCCTGCACGAGTTGTCAGGAGGACGGTTCGAACTCGGCATCGGAACGGGCCGTCCTGACAACGGCGGTTTCGCCGAGCGACTTGGGGTTCCCTACGACTCTCCCGGCCGCAGGGTCGGCGAACTCGCCGAAACCGTCGGATACCTCAAGGCGCAGGCCGACCGACCGCCGCTGATGCTCGCGGCGGGCGGGCCGAAAATGCAGTCGCTCGCCACGCGCGAAGCCGACATTCTCGCTCTCGCCTGGATGCCGAACACCACCGAGTCGGCTGCGCGATCCATTGTGGATGGAGTAAGGGAGAAGGCTGGAAATCGGCTTTCGGAGATCGAAATAGCCGCCAACCTCCTTTCCGTCGGAGACAAGCCCGCGCCGTGGCTCGAAAAATGGACCGGCACTTCCGACGAGGAACTGCGTCGCGCCGGAGCGGTGACGTTGTTGAGGGGAACGCCTGAGGAAGGGGCCGAGACGTTGCTCAGGCGACGCGAGGAGTTCGGTATTTCCTATTTCACGGTCAGCTCGATGTATCTGACCGAGTTCGCCGCCGTCATCGAGCGGCTACAAGGAGCTTGACAAGGGACTTTTGCCTCTTACCTCGGCGTTCTCCCGTCTCATACGCTGCACCGGTTCTCCAATGAGCGGGAGCCAAGATGACCGGTCAGCGAACACAACAAACGGACAGGGGGGCCGACGCCACACGCGAGGTCGAGGCGTTGTTGGCTACCGGCCCCTTCGCGGTGGCGCTGCGAGCGGCAATCCGGGCACGTGGTCTCGGACTCGAACGGATCCAGTATCGGTTGCGCCGCAAAGGCGTACCGGTGAGCCTGGCGACATTGAGCCATTGGCAATCCGGCCGATGCCGTCCGGAACGGCCAGGGTCCCTTGCGGCACTGCATTATCTGGAAGAGGTGCTTGAAGTTCCTGCGGGTTCTCTTCTTCGTCTACTCACCGTGGAAAACGGCGGACAACACGTCGCGCAATTGCGTCAGTGACTCGGCGATCCAGGGCAGCGAGACGGGGTCGGTGCTACGCAGAGCAGCCCAGCGCTGGTCGGAATCGTTGCCGTAGAGCAGGCTGGTGGCCGCGCGAAAGCGAAGCGCGGCGGGGTCGTCGCCGAACTCCGCGCCGGCGAGCACACCGACGCCGTGCTGGTCGAGCAGGTGGCCGGCGAGCTGAGCGCCGCTGCGAAAGCCCTTTTCTCGCAAGGGTTCGAGGTCGGGGTAGAGGTAGAATCCGGCCTCGGGTGGTCGACAGGTCGCTCCGGCGGCCGTGAACGCGGTGTGCGCGGCGTTGGCCACGGCGGAGTGCAGTGCCACGCTCGCCTTGACGTGCTCCCGAACCGGATCGGGTTCGTTCAGCACATATGTCGCTACTTCTTGCATCGGCGCGGGCAGGCTCGACCAGATTTCGCTTGCCACGCCGACGGTCGAGGACCGCAGTTCGGGATCGGGGATCCTCGCGAAGCCGATGCGGTAGCCGCCGAGCGCCATGTTCTTGCTGAGCCCCGCCGTGATGACGGTCTGTTCGGGCAGTTCGAGAGCCGGACTGTGCACCTGCTGTTCGCCGTGGACGAGATCGCGGTAGATCTCGTCGGAGAGCACGGTGAGTCCGTGGGATGCCGCCACGGCGCAGACATCCTTGACGAGCGAGGGGGCCGCGACGGTGCCGGTCGGGTTGTCCGGCAGCGTCAGCAGCAGGATGCCCGGCGTGTGGCCTGCCGCCTTGGCCTCCTGCAACGCCCTTTCGAGTCGTTCCGGGTCGGGAACTCCACCGCTCTCGGCCGGAACGTCGACGGACAGTACCCGTTTGCCGACGATCGCGGCCTGCGCCGCGTAGCTGACCCAGCAGGGGCTTGGCAGGACGAGATCGCCACGCAGGATCGTGAGCAGCGTGAACAGCAAGGGTTTGCTACCGGGCGCGAGAACGATGTGATCAGGTTCGGTGGGGATGCCGCGCCGCGTGAAGTAACCGGCAGCGGCGGCGCGCGCTTCGGCTGTTCCCGCGACGGGGCTGTACTCGTTGCGTCTCCGTGCCGAGGTGAGTACTTCCGTGACCTCGGGCAGCACCGGAAGGCCCGCTTCGCCGAACCCGAGGTGCAGTACTCGTTCGCCCGCAGCTTGCTTTGCCCTCAGTCGCTCGTTCAGCGCGAGGGTCGCTGAATGCCTGATCATCCCTGCCTCCTCTATTGCAGTCAGAGTACAACAGGCAACTTTTCTTGCAAAGCTCAGTGGTGCATCAACCCGCTTTCGTAGGCGACGATCACGAGTTGAGCCCTGTCGCGGGCTGCGAGCTTCGCGAGCAACCTGCCGATGTGCGTCTTGACCGTGGCGAGGCTGACCCGCAACTCGGCGGCGATCTCCTGGTTCGAAAGGCCACTCGCGACGAGCAGCAGCACCTCCTTTTCCCTGTCCGTCACGCCGTCGAGCCCTCGCGCGAACGGCCGGGGCGACGGCGGGGTGCTGGTGAACTCCGCGATGAGCCTGCGGGTGACGCTCGGCGCGAGCAGGGCCTCGCCGTCGGCGACGATCCTGATCGCGGCAAGCAGGTCGGCAGGTGGGGTGTCCTTGAGCAGAAACCCGCTCGCTCCTGCCCGCAACGCGGAAAACACGTACGCGTCGAGGTCGAACGTGGTCAGGATGAGCACCCTCACTCCGTTCGTCTGCGCCGTGCCACAAATGTGGCGGGTCGCTTCGATGCCATCCATGTCCGGCATGCGGACGTCCATGAGCACGACGTCGGGTTGTTGTTTCCTCGCGACGGTGATCGCCTCGACCCCGTTGCCCGCTTCGCCGACGACGCTCAGCCCTGGGGAACTACCGACCAGCATCCCGAAGCTGCCGCGCACGAGTGCCTGGTCGTCGGCTACGACGACCCTGATGTCAGCCATGGGGCAACACAGCCGACACCGCGAAACCGCCTCCCTCGACAGGGCCGGCGCTGAACGTGCCGCCGTAGACCGCGACCCGCTCGCGCATGCCGAGCAAGCCGTGCCCCTGGGCGCCCCACGTGATCCTGCTGCCGTCGTCTCGCACGCCGACGTGCACCGATCCGCTTTCCGAGCGAACCGAGACCGTGCAGCGGGCAGGCGCGGCGTGCTTCATCACGTTGGTCACCGATTCTTGGACGATCCGGTAGACGGACAGTTCGACCCCTTCCGGCAGCGGTTCCTTCACGTCCACCGACAGTTCCACCTCGACCCCCGTCGACCTCGCGCGTTCGGCGAGTTCGACGAGCCCGGAAAGCCCCGGTGCCGGGGAAAGTTCGGTTCCCTGCTCCTGTTCGGACCGTAGTACCCCCAGCAGATGGCGCATCTCGACGAGTGCGTCCCTCGTCGTGCTCTCGATGATGCCCAGCGTCTCTTTGGCCTCGGCAGGATGCTGCTCGGCGACGTGGTGGGCGACCCCCGCCTTGACGGCGACCATGCTCATGTTGTGCGCCACGACGTCGTGTAGCTCCCTCGCGATCCGGAGTCGTTCACCGATCACGGCCTCGCGGGCCTTCTGCTCGGCCGCGATCGCCGCGAGTTGCCTTCGTTCCCTGCTCGCCCTGCCGAGCAGCCACACCGAGCAGAGCAAGGTCCAGCTCAACACGATTCCAGCCAGCGTCATGGGTCGCACCGGCACCGAGTTCGTGACGAATGTGAAGACCAGAGTCACCGCGAGAGCGGGCAGTGACCGGTTTCGCGGTTCCCTGCTCGCCACCGTGTGCATAGGGAGCACCATCGCGAAGAACACCACTTCGAGCGCTCCGGTGAGCACACACAGCAGCGAGTAGAAAAGGCTCGCCCACAGTGAGGTGAGGGGCCGGAATCGTCTCGTCATGCTCGGGATGCCGATGAGTAGCGCGCTCACCCAGGCGACCCACGCGGGAAGTCCGACACCGGGCCCCCACGATCCGGCGGCGAGGTTCCCCGCCGCCGTGCCCGACAGTGTGAACGCGGCGATGACGTCGAGTGCCACAAGGTGCTTGTGGTTCAGCTTTCCGGTGAGCAGCGGCCTCGCGTCGGGATCGGACACCGGCACGAGGTTAGCCGGTCGTCCGCTCGCTCGCGTCGGTTCGTGGGATGTCATACCCAGGTCTGACCTGGAGCGGACGGTTCACGCTGGGGTCCGATGTGTCCTGAGCGAATCGCGGTCACCGTTGATGAGGTGATCGAAGTACGAGAACTCACCAAGCGCTACGGCGCGACCGTCGCCGTCGACCGACTGAGCTTCACCGTCGAACCGGGACATGTCACCGGTTTTCTCGGTCCCAACGGGGCAGGCAAATCGACGACCATGCGGATGATCCTCGGGCTCGATCGGCCCACCGACGGCGAAGCACTCGTCAACGGAAGGCGATACGCGACGTCGAAGCAGCCGATGAGCGAGGTCGGAGCGCTGCTCGACGCGGGGGCCGTGCACGGGGGACGCACCGCGGTCAATCACCTGCGCTGCCTCGCGAGGAGCAACGGCTTCGGCGACGCACGGGTCACCGCCGTACTGGACAAGGTGGGCCTTCGCGAGGTGGCCCGGCGGCGGGTCGGCGGCTTCTCGCTCGGGATGAGACAACGCCTCGGCATCGCGGCGGCTCTGCTCGGCGATCCCGGCGTCGTGCTCTTCGACGAGCCGGTGAACGGGCTCGACCCGGAAGGCATCCGCTGGATCAGGGATCTCATGCGGGCACTGGCTCACGAGGGCAGGACCGTGCTCGTGTCGAGTCATCTCATGAGCGAGATGGCGTTGACGGCGGATCGGGTGCTCGTGGTGGGTAGGGGCAGGCTCATCGCCGACACCTCGATCGCGGAACTGGCCGAGCAGTACCGGAGGGACGTGCTCGTCCGCACCGGGGCGGACGCCGAACTGGCCGGGGTGCTCAGGTCCGAGGGCGCGCGAGTCGACGAGGTGCCCGAAGGCGGACTGTCCGTCACGGGAATGCGGGCGCGGCGCATCAGCGAACTCGCCTCCGCCGCCGGAATCCTGCTGCACGAACTGACTCCGCGCAGTGCCTCGCTGGAGGACGCGTACCTCGACATCACCGATGACGCGGTGGAGTACCGCGCGCAGGGAGGTGTCCGATGACCGTCGTCGTTTCGGAATGGCTCAAGGTCCGCACGGTTCGCTCGACGTATTGGCTGCTCGCCGCGACGGCGGCGGTGTTCGCGATCGGCTGCGTCGTTTCGGTGCTGATGGTGGCCGACTGGGACAGCGCGCCTCCCGGCGAGCAGGCGTCTTTCGGCAGCGCCGACATGTCGGTGATGGTCCTGCCGTTCATGATGTTCAGCCTCGGTGCGCTCGGCGCGATGGCGATCACCGCCGAGTACGGCAGCGGGATGATCAGGTCCGCGTTGGTCTCGGTGCCGAAACGGTTGCGGTTGCTCACGGCGAAGGCGGTTGTCGTCGGTGTTCTCGCGCTGGCCGTCGGGTTCGTGCTCTCCTCGGCGATGCTGGTTGCCGTCGACCTCATCGTCGGCGACCGTCCCGCACCCATCGCGGCGTGGCCCTCGATCTCCGACGGGGTGCCCTACGTGCTGGCTTCCTCTGTCACGGTGATGGTCGTCGCGCTCGTCGGGCTCGGTCTCGGCACCGCCATTCGCTCGGCGGCCGGTTCGCTCGTGACTATGACGGTGCTGCTCTACGTGCTTCCCGTCGTGGTGTTCTTCTTGCCCGCGCCGTGGAGTACCAGTGTTTCGTCGGTGCTGTTGCTGAACCTGCCGCATCAGCTCGCGGGCGATCTGCCGGGCATGCCGCTTTCGCAGGCGGGAGCGGCGGTCGCCCTCGCGAGCTACGTCGTGCTCGCACTGGGAGCCGCCGCCTTGTCCATCAGCAAACGCGACGCGTGACCGTGTCAGGCGAAGTGTGCCTCGACCTGTTCGGCGGTGAGCCCGAAGTCGGAAAGCGAGTAGGTGTGCGAGGGTGCCGCGCTCCCGCTCGTGCTCTCCCCGTGCAGCCGCCGCATGGCCGAGCGCGCCTCGTCGCCGAGCGGGATGCCGAAGTGGTCGTAGATCGCCTCGGCCGTGCCGAGCGGGTCGGCGACGAAATCGGCGTAGTCGACGTCGTAGAACCGGGATTGGTCGTGCTTGGCGCGTTCGGCGGTGAACGTCGCGAGCCCGCGCGACCACAGCGCGAGCTGGTCGGCGCCGATGACCTCACCGCGAAAGACGTCCGACCAGCCTTCGGTGGCGCGGGCGGTGAGACTGCACACCGAGGCGATCGCCGTGCTCGGCGCGCGGTGCGTCTGTACGACGAGCGCGTCGGGGTACACCGAGAGCAGTGCGTCGAGCGCGAAAAGGTGGCTGGGATTCTTGAGAACCCACCTGCGGCTCGCGTCGGGAAGGCCGATGAGCTGGAGGTTGCGCCGGTGCCGCTCGTACGCGGCTTTCCAGTCCTGTGTGGACAGCCAAGCCGAGTAGGAAGGTATGTGTGCGAGGCATTCGTAGGAAATCGAAAGGGCCGACTGGCGCAGCAGTTGCCAGCATTCCTCGACCTGGGCCGCCGACATCGCGTGCAGGCCCATGAATTCGGGGTGCTCGTCGTGGTACTGCTCGTAACCGGCCTGGATGCGCTGGAAGACCGGATTGGCTTCCCAGGTGTCGCGAGGAGGCCGAGGCTGCGGGAACTCGGTGAGCCACACCTCAAGGCCCTGGTGGGCTGGATCCGCGGTGAGCAACCGGTGCAGGGCCGTCGTTCCGGTACGGGGGAGACCGGTGACGAAGATCGGTCGTTCGATGGTGACGTCGGTGTGGCGGGGAAAAGCCCGCCACGCCGCCTCGCTCAGCGACCTCGCCACCAGCGCTCCGCGCAGGAATGCCTTGGCGACCCTTGCGCCGTGCGGGGTGAGGCTCGCCTCTCGCTCGTAGGAGTCGAGCAACACCGCGAGCCCTTCGCGGTAGTCGTCGGAGCCGAAGTCGTCGAGCCCTGTGATCCGCGTCGCCGCCTCATGCAGCTCATCCATCGTCGCTACAACCATGTGACGCCCCTAGTTGTGGTATTCGCCGCTGTTGACGTCGAGGCAGTGGCCGGTGATCGCGCGCGCGAGCGGGGAGGCGAGAAAGACCACGGCGTCGGCGATCTCGTCGGGATCCGGCAACTTGCGCAGGTCGGTCGTCGCCGCGACCTCGTCGTAGACCTCCTGCCTGCTCACCCCGCGCTTCTCGGCGAGGTAGCCGAAATACCAGCGTAACGAGCCCGCCCAGATGTAGCCGGGGGCGACGGAGTTCACCCTGACACCCAGGGGCCCAAGTTCGGTCGCCAGGCTTTGCGACAGCGCGAGCAGGGCCGCTTTCGACATCTTGTAGGGGCCGAAGGTGCGCCGCGAATGCCGCAGTACGGCCGAATTGATCATCACGACAGACCCCGAACTCGCGGAGAGCCCTTCGGTGAACAGCCTGGTGAGCCGCAGAGCGGCGAGTACGTTCGTCTCGAAACCCGCGCGCACCGCGTCGATGTCGACGTCGGCGAGGTCGGTGATCGGCGGGATCGCGAACGCGTTGTTGACAAGCGTGTCGACCCTGCCGAAGTGAGCCAACGTGGATTCGACGAGCGCGGAAGCCGAGTCGTCGTCGGTGACATCGGTGCGCACCGCGACAGCTTGCCCTCCCAGCTCGTCGATCTCCTTGGCGACCTCGTCGAGTCGTTCGCTCGTTCGTGCCGCGAGCACGATCTTCGCCCCGGCCAACGCGCTCCTGACGGCGATCGACCTTCCGAGGCCGGGACCGACTCCTGACACCACGACGACCTTGTCGGCGAGCAGTTCTCCGGCCGCGTTCATCCGAGCATCCTGGTTGCCACCGCGCGTTGTCTCGCCGCGATCCGAGCTTCCCATTCGTGCGGGGTGACGGCGGCCTTTTCGTAGTAGGGAAGGACTTCGGGAAGTTCGGAGACCGGCACGATCTTCACCGTCGGCCCGTCCGAAGGCTCCAGTTCGCGGGACAGCCGCTGCCAGCGAAGCTGCACGTAACCCCGGTTGTGCCCGAGCCGTTCCAGCCAGTTGGCATGTGAAGGGTTCCGCTCGCTGATGACGAACCGGATCATCCCGTCTGGATCAACGAGCGCCTGGTCGGCGGTGAGGCTGGTTTGGTGGTTCTGGTAGTCGAGCGAGATGTACCACATGCTGCCGAGTTGAATGCCCTGGTAAGGAGCATCCGATGCGGGGACGGTGACGATCATCGCTTCGTCGTCGGCGAGGTCGAAGTGCCCGACGGAGGAATACTGGGTGGCGAGCCCTCCCGGTGTTCTCCTCGGTTCGGTCAGCGTGTTGACCGGCAGATTGAGGTAGTACCACTGGGGAAACGCGAGGAACGTCTTGAGCCGGGACACCAGTATCTTGCCCGCGACTCGATACCGTTTTTCCAGGTCTCGCTTCGTTTTCGGGGCAGGCGCGCTGCCTGCGAGATCAGCCCTCCTGATCCGCAGGGTTCCTCGCTGTTCGTTGCCCCAGTCGCTGTAGACCTCGCGGATGACGAGCATCGCGGACCCCTCGCCGAGTACGACGTAGCCGGGCCCCGCCTTGTCCCGGTCGGGGCCGAAGCGCAGTTCGAAGGTGCCGTCGGGAGCGATCTCGACGGCACGGTCGTCGAAGGCGGTCAGGCTGTCGGGTACGTCGGCAGGTGAGTAGTCGCCGTTGAGTACCTGGAAACTCAGGTCTCTCGTGCTGCCTCTGGTTCCGATGACGACGTACTCGGCGTCATCGCGAAGATAGGAATGGAAGTAGAGAGCATCTGGGTTGTCGAGGCCCATTTTCGTGTAGGGGCCCGTCGAATGGACGAAGTAGGGGAAATCGCGTTCATAGGCCCACGCGAGCTGCAACGCGGCTCTGATGCTGCCAGCGAGGTAGTCGTAGCCCTCGACGAGATCCGGCTCGCCGTTGACGTGTGGTGCGTCGGTAATGATCTTCTCGGCATCGGCGATCGAATCGGCGAACGGCTTCGTCAGCACCCGATGATAGTAGAACTCGTTCTATGTCGTGGTCAATCGTCCAGGCGTCGAGGTGAGTCGGTATCCGGGAATGCTCTCGAACGAGTAGGTCGCCTCGTAGGTGCGGGTGTAGCCGGTGTGCCGGATGAGCCAGCCGCCTTGCTCTTCGAATACGTAGCTGTCCTCGTAGAACGCGGCGCCCTCGATGACGACCTTGTGTTCCTTGGCGATGACCTTGTCCTGGAAACTCCAGACGCCATGGGCCCTCGTGCCTTCGATGTCGATCTCGGGTTGACCGGCCGCGTGCACGGTGGTGATCTTCTCGTCGAGTGTCGTGCTGAGAAAGTCGATCAACTCGGTGCGGCCGGTGAAATTCAGCGGCTCGCCCATCGCGGGAGTGCCGTAGTTGGCTGTCACGTCAGGGGCGAGCGTTCCCGCGAGTTCGTCCCAGTCCTTGAGGTCGACGCAGCGCAGGTAGCGGTACTTGACTCGCTTGATCTCCTCGATGGCCGAAAGGGTCGCGATGTCCATGCTCTCCAGCTTCCGCGCTCCCTTGACCAAGTGCAAGAACCTGTTCTAGTTTCGTTGCTGATTCCGAAAGGTGGTCAGCGTGCGGACGACCTACGAACTGACGCAGTTGCGCGCGCTCGAAGCCGAGGCCGTGCATATCTTCCGGGAGGTTGCGGCGACCTTCGAAAATCCGGTGCTGCTGTTTTCCGGCGGCAAGGATTCGGTCGTCATGTTGCACCTCGCCGCCCGCGCGTTCTGGCCCGCTCCACTGCCGTTTCCCGTGCTGCACATCGACACGGGGCACAACTTTCGTGAGGTCGTCGAGTTTCGCGATCGGGTCGTGCGGGACCTGGGCCTGCGGCTCGTCGTCGGCAGCGTGCAGGAGGACATCGACAGCGGCGCCGTCGTCGAGGAGCGAGGGAGGAATGCGAGCAGGAACAGGCTCCAGACGGCGACCCTGCTGCGGACCATTCGCGAAAATGGCTACGACGCCGTCTTCGGCGGGGCGAGGAGAGACGAGGAGAAGGCACGAGCGAAGGAGCGAGTGTTCAGTTTCCGCGACGAGTTCGGCCAGTGGAATCCAAGGGCGCAGCGGCCCGAACTCTGGAATCTCTACAATGGACGGTACAGAAAAGGCGAGCACATCAGGGTTTTCCCGCTTTCCAACTGGACCGAGCTGGACGTCTGGACCTACGTGGCCGAGGAGGACATCGCGCTGCCCTCGCTCTACTACGCGCACCGGCGCGAGGTCTTCCAGCGGGACGGCATGATGCTCGCCGTTACCGAACACCTTTCCCCGTCGCCTGACGAGCACGGTTACGAGGCGACTGTGCGATTCCGCACGGTCGGCGACGCGACCTGCACCGGTTGCGTCGAGTCCGTCGCGGCCGACGCGGCGCACGTGGTCGCCGAGATCGCCGCGACGAGAGTGACCGAAAGAGGAGCGACGAGAGCCGACGACCGGATCTCAGAGGCAGGTATGGAAGACCGCAAGATCGAGGGCTACTTCTGATGTCCCAGTTGCTCAGGCTCGCGACGGCAGGCAGTGTCGACGACGGCAAGTCGACGCTCATCGGCAGGCTCCTGCACGATTCCAAAACGCTGTTCGTCGACCAACTCGCCGCCGTCGAGTTGGCGAGCAGGCGACGTGGCGAGGACTATCCGAACCTCGCCCTGCTCACCGACGGTCTCAGGGCCGAGAGGGAGCAGGGCATCACCATCGATGTCGCCCACCGCTACTTCGCGACGCCGCGAAGGAAGTTCATCATCGCCGACACTCCCGGCCACATTCAGTACACGAGGAACATGGTCACCGGTGCGTCGACGGCCGACGTCGCGCTTGTGCTCGTCGACGCGCGCAAGGGCGTGCTCGAACAGTCGCGCAGACACGCGTTTCTCGCGAGCCTGCTCGGTATCCCGCACGTCGTGCTGTGCGTCAACAAAATGGATCTGGTCGACTGGTCCCGCGACCGGTTCGACGAGATCTGCGCGGACTTCCGCCGGTTCTCGATGAAGCTCGACGTGCACGACCTGACGTTCGTTCCGGTCTCGGCGCTGCTCGGCGACAACATCGTGCACCGAAGCGCCAGCATGCCGTGGTATGAGGGAACATCGTTGCTGCACCACCTCGAACAGGTGCACGTCGCCTCGGACCGCAACCTCGTCGACGCACGCCTTCCCGTGCAGTACGTCATCCGCAGTCAGGAGTTCCGGGGGTATTCCGGCACGGTCGCCGGCGGAGTCTTCAAGCCCGGCGACGAGGTGCTCGTGCTTCCCTCCGGCCACCAGAGCACGGTGAGTGCGATCTGGGGGCCGGGTGGGGTGCCGCTCGCGGAAGCGTTTCCACCGCAGGCGGTGACCGTTCAGCTCGCGGGCGAACTCGACGTCGGCAGAGGCGATTTGCTGTGCAGGAAGGGAAACCGGCCGCACGTCGGCTCCGACATCGACGCCATGGTGTGCTGGTTCGCGGAGCGGGACAAGCTCGCCGTCGGCTCCACCTTCGTGCTGCGGCACACCACGAGAAGCGTCAAGGCGACCGTCCGCGAATTCGACTACCGGCTCGACGTCAACACCCTGCATCGCGACGAGCACGCGGATGCCCTCGCGCTCAACGAGATCGGCAGGATCCGGCTGACCAGCAGGCAACCGTTGCTCTTCGATCCGTACCGGCGCAACAGGACGACGGGCAGTTTCATCCTCGTCGACGAGGCGACCAACGACACCGTCGCCGCCGGCATGATCACCGGCCCGCGCGCCGACGAGGTCCAGCTCGCCTGGCAGCGAAGCGCGGTCACCAGGCAGCAGCGACAAGCCGAGGGTGCGACGGTGTGGCTCACGGGCCTTTCCGGCTCCGGTAAGTCGGCGGTCGGCGTCGAACTTGAACGCAAGCTCATCGCGACGGGCAGGGCCGCCTACCTGCTCGACGGCGACAATCTGCGGCACGGGCTCAACGCCGATCTCGGGTTCACCGCCGCCGACCGGAGCGAGAACGTGCGCAGGGTCGGAGAGGTCGCCCGTCTCTTCGCCGACGCGGGCGTCGTCGCCATCGCCTCGTTGATCAGTCCCTACGGCGCCGACAGGGACCGGGTCCGAGCCGTCCACGACGCGGCCGGGCTGCCCTTCGTCGAGGTGTTCGTCGACACCCCCATCGACGTGTGCGAGGAACGCGACCCGAAGGGCCTCTACGCGAAGGCGAGGGCGGGCTCGCTCACCGGCTTCACCGGAATCGACGACCCCTATCAGGTGCCTTCCGCGCCCGAACTGGTGTTCCGGCCCGGCGATGGTGACCCAGCGGCCATGGCTGAGGCCATTCTTGGTTTCCTGGAATCGTGACCACTGACGTACGCATCGCGGCAAGGCTGGCTGAAGAGGCGGGCAGGCTCCTTCTCTCGGTCAGGGCGGGAGGCTGCGACGACAGCACGGCCCTCGGCAGGCTCGGCGACACCGAATCCAACACGTTGCTGACGACCCGGCTCGCCGAATCGCGACCGGACGACGCGGTGCTGTCCGAGGAGTCGGCCGACGACCCGAGAAGGCTCGAAGCCGAACGCGTGTGGATCGTCGACCCGCTCGACGGCACCTGCGAGTTCAGCACGCGCGACCGCGTCGACTGGGCCGTGCACGTCGCGCTGTGGGAAGCGGGCAAGGGCATCACGGCTGCGGCGGTGTCCCTGCCCGCACTCGACGTCGTGTATTCCAGTGACACCGCGGTGCTCGCCGACCGGGTCACCGAAGGTGTGCGCATCGTCGTGAGCCAGAGCAGGCCGCCGTCCTTCGCGGCAGGGGTCGCCTCCGCCCTCGGCGCGGAAGTCGTCCCGCTCGGCTCCGCAGGGGCGAAGGCCATGGCGGTGCTGCGGGGCGATGTCGACGCCTACCTCCACGCGGGAGGGCAGTGGGAGTGGGATTCGGCGGCCCCGGTCGGCGTCGCGCTCGCGGCGGGGCTGCACGCGAGCCGGATCGACGGATCACCCTTGCGATACAACGAAAGCAACCCCTACCTTCCCGACCTGGTGATCTGTAGGCCGGAGCTGGCGGAACGGCTGCTGGCTGCCATCTCAGCCGAGAATGCCGCCGAGTAGCCGAAGCGTCTCGGTCGCCGCGATGGCGTGCCCCCTCGCGTTGACGTGGATGCCGTCCGAGCTGTAAATCGAGGCGTCCGCCGAGGCGGGATGGTTCGCGAGGTCGACGTGCCACGCGCCGTTCCGGTCGGCGACGGACCGGGTCAGCGACGCGAGCGCGGCCAGCCTCGGCCGCAGCGCGGCAGCCCGCTCCGGAGAGAGCGCGGGTGAGCGGGAGATGTCGAAGAGCCCCATGGTGACCACGTCGCCGCGCAACGCCCCGACGATGCTGTCGAGTACCGCTTCCACCGCGCCGGGGTCGAAAGTGCGGTGCAGCATGTCGTTGCCGCCGCAGGCCACGACCGTGAGACCGGGCTCGAACGCGAGCGCCGCGCTCAGTTGCAGGTGCTTGACCTCGTCGGCGAACGCTCCGTACTTGCCGAGGTTGAGGTAGGCGAGCGCGGGGTTGTGCGCGGTGAGGACCGCCGCCAGCCGGTCGGCCCACGGTTGCCTCGGATAGCCGGGTGGGTCGTCAAGGTCGCCAGCACCCTCGGCGACGCTGTCGCCGAGGACGACGAGTCTGCGCCAGCCCGCTCCGTAGAGCAGCGGGTACAGCACCTCGTCGGTGAGGCAATGCGGATCGGTGCGTTCGTTCATTTCGGCTCCTCGACAAAGTAGGTGGACGACCGTACTAATAGTTTGCACTCGTGACGCGCGTTTGCCTAGTCAGTTTTTCCAAGTATCTTGGACGACTGTCCGGTGAGTTAGACTGAGTGAATGAGCGGCAACCGGGTGGACAAGCGCATCGAGCGAGGGCAGCAGTCGCGCAGGGCCGTGCTGGGCCGCGCCATGGACATCGCCTCCGTCGAAGGACTCGACAGCCTTTCCGTCCGCCGCCTCGCGGCCGAGCTGGAATTCAGCAAGAGCGGGGTGTTCGCCCAGTTCGGTTCCAAGGAGGAGTTGCAGCTCGCGACCGTCAGGGCCGCCGTCGAAGTGTTCGTCGGCGAGGTCGTCAAACCCGCGCTACGCGCCCCTTCCGGTGTCCGCAGAGTGCGGGCGTTGTGCGAGTCGTGGCTGCGCTACGCCCGCAAACCCGTCTTCTCGGGCGGTTGTTTCTTCATCTCGGCGGCCGCGGAGTTCGACGCGAGGCCAGGCAGGGTCCGCGACGCCGTCGCCTCGGCGAGACGCGACTGGCAACGGCTCTACGCGCGCACCATCGAGGAAGCCCGCGATCTCGGCGAGATAGCGGCGGAGACCGACGTGCGACAGCTCGCGTTCGAACTCGACGCACTCGGCAGGAGCGGAAGCCAGGACGCGCTGCTCTACTCCGACCCCGCGAGCTACCGCATGGCCTCTGGCGCGATGCTCGCCAGACTGCGGTCGGTCGCCACGGATCCCGCGCTGCTCGACTGATCGCGCACGGTTCGCGATACCCCCGGATGTGCGGCAGGCTCGGAAGGCACGCGAAGCCGCCGTCTCCGAAGGGTGCTCGCCACCGTGGTCAACGACATCCTCGACTGGTTGCAAAGCCTGCCGCCCGCGGGGCTGGTCGCGGCGGCGGGCCTGCTCGTCTTCGGCGAGACCACGCTCGGGCTCGGGTTCATCGCGCCGGGTGAGACCGGGCTGTTCATACTGGGGACCACCGTCGCGAGCCCGTCGGGCTTCCTGCTGATGTGGCTGGTCACCACGGCCTGCGCCATCGCGGGCGACTCGCTCGGCTACTTCATCGGCTGGAAATTCGGCCCCACACTGCGCCAGACCAAGGTCATCCGCAAACACGGAGCCCAAAGCTGGGACAGGGCGACCGAGGTACTCAGGAAACGGGGCGCCTACGCCGTCGTCATCGGGATCTTCCTCCCTGTTCTGCGCACGCTCGTGCCCGCCTCGGCAGGCGCCGCGAAACTGCCGCTGCGCAAGTTCATTCCCGCGATGGTCCTCGCGGCCATGGCGTGGTGCGCACTGCACATCGGCGTCGGCATGGCGGCAGGAGACGCCGCGCGGCGCATCGAGAACGCCATCGGTGCCGGAAGCTGGATCGTGCTCGGTGTCATCGTCGCCGTCGGCGCTGTGATTGTTCTGGTCAAACGCAGGCGCGCGGCGAAAGGCGACCAACAGGACGCGGCCTGACCGGGCTATCCGCCGACCGTCTCCAGCACCTGCTCGCCGTACTTGGCCAGCTTGCTCTCCCCGACGCCGCTCACCGCGCCCAGTTCGGCCATGCTCGAAGGCCGGTCGGTCGCGATCTGCCGCAACGTCGCGTCGTGGAAGATGACGTACGCGGGGACACCCTGTTCCTTCGCCGTCGCGGCGCGCCATGCCCGCAACCGTTCGAAGACAGGGGCCGCTTCCTCCGACAGTTCGGCGGCCTCGGCGCGACGCGGCTTCGCCTGTTTCGCGGCGCGCTTCGGTTCGGTGCGCAGCAGTACTTTTCTGCCCCGGTATAGGACCTCGTCGCTTTCGCCCGTCGTCACCAGCGTCCCGTAGTCGCCCTCGACGGCCAGTAGTCCCTTCGCGAGCAGTTGCCGCACGACGCCTCGCCATTCCGGCTCGGAAAGCTCGGTACCGATGCCGAACACGCTCAGCTCGTCGTGGCTGTGCTGGGTGACCTTGCTGGTCTTCTTGCCGAGCAGGATGTCGATGATCTGCCCGGCACCGAACTTCTGCCGCCGTTCTCTGCGCAACCGCACCACGGTGGACAACAGTTTCTGCGCCGCGACCGTTCCGTCCCACGACTCGGGAGGAGCGAGACAGGTGTCGCAGTTGCCGCACGGCGTCGCGCTCTGGCCGAAGTAGCCGAGCAGCTGAACCCGCCTGCACTCCACCGCTTCGCACAGCGCGAGCATCGCGTCGAGATGCGCGCTCTGCTTGCGGCGGTGAGCGACGTCGCCTTCGGAATTGTCGATGAGCTTGCGCTGCTGGACGACGTCCTGGAGACCGTAGGCGAGCCAGGCCGTCGAAGGCAGCCCGTCCCTGCCGGCCCTACCGGTTTCCTGGTAGTAGCCCTCCACCGACTTCGGGAGATCGAGGTGAGCGACGAATCGCACGTCCGGCTTGTCGATCCCCATGCCGAAGGCGATGGTGGCCACGACGATGAGACCGTCCTCGCGCAGGAACCGGGCCTGATGCTCTGCCCTGGTTCCCGCATCGAGTCCAGCGTGGTAGGGCACGGCGTCGATACCGTTGCGTACCAGGAACTCCGCTATGTCCTCAACGGACTTGCGGGACAGGCAGTACACGATCCCCGCTTCGCCCGCGTGCTCGTTGCGGACCAGGTCGAGCAACTGCTTGCGGGGCTCGTTCTTCGGCGCGATCCGGTACTGGATGTTCGGCCGGTCGAAACTCGCGACGAAATGGTGGGCCTCTTCGAGCTTGAGCCGCTGCGTGATCTCCGCGTGCGTCGCCTTCGTCGCCGTGGCTGTCAACGCGATGCGCGGCACCTCCGGCCACCGCTCGTGCAGACTCGACAACGCGAGGTAATCCGGCCGGAAGTCGTGACCCCACTGGGAAACACAGTGTGCCTCGTCGATCGCGAACAACGCGACGGAACCCTTGTCGAGCAGAGCGACGGTGGCATCGACCTTCAGCCGTTCAGGGGCGAGGTAGAGCAGGTCCAGTTCGCCGGCCAAAAACTCGGCCTCGACCATCCTGCGTTCGCCGGGGTCCTGGGTCGAGTTGAGGAAACCAGCCCGCACGCCGAGTGCCCGTAGAGCATCGACCTGGTCCTGCATGAGCGCGATGAGCGGCGAGATCACGACGCCGACACCCTCGCGAACCAACGAGGGAATCTGGTAGCACAGCGATTTGCCGCCGCCGGTCGGCATGAGCACGAGTGCGTCGCCGCCACCCGCGACGTGATCGATGATCTCCTGCTGGCCTTCCCGGAACGAGTCATAACCGAAGACCCGGTTCAGTACTTGCAGTGTCTCGGGGGAAGTCACCCGGCGATCCTACGAGACAAGAACCGAGATCGGTCACTCGCCGACCTGCTCGGTTGTCCGGCGGCCCGCCGCCGGACAACCGAAGGGATCACGGACCGGGTTTGATCACGTCGAGCCCGTGGCCGGTGAAGGCGATCAGGTCGGGCATGGTGAAGTCACCGCTCGTTTCCGAGGGCAGGACCGGTCGCCAGGCCGGCTCGTTGCGCAGGTAGGAGGAGGGGTCGGCGGCGAGCAGGCCGACGAGCACCTCGGCCACGATCCTGCCGCCCACTTCGCCGAGATGGCGGCCCTGTGCCCGTAGTTCCGCCTCGCGGAGCACGTAATACCACAGTGGCGCGGGGCCGTGGTGCGGCAGTTGCAAGTCCTCGGCGGTCAGTACGTCGGCGCCCAGGTAGCCCGCGACCGCCTGCCCCGAGGGAAGCAACAGCCGGGCGCCCCTCTTCAGGTTGCGGATGATCAGCGAAGAAGGGTTGTTGGCGATCTCGACGGGAAGGTCCGCGAGCGGATCGGCGAGCTTCGTGTCGATCAGCCTCGACTGCTGGAGTTCGGCCGACCCCGCGCCCTTGACGTCGAAGAACCGTCCCCACTCGATCGTCCAGAACGGTGGCAGGATGCGGAAACCGCCGAAATGTCCGAGTGGGTTGACGCTGACGCTGCCCGGCAAGAACGTGGGCAGCGCGGGAACGAACGTGTTGAGCTTGTAACGGCCGCGGATCATCGAGTGTCCGAAGCGGTAGGCGGCAACCGAGAACTCGACCGGCATGAACGGGGCTTTCCTCCAGTTGAGGAGTTTCAGCCGTGGTACGGGAACCTTGCCCGTTTCGTCGAGGACCTTTGCCAGCATGTCGTCGCCGACGATCCTGCGCAGGAAGTCGTGGACGACGATCCACTGGTAGTGCCATCGGACGAGCCGTTGCGCAGCCTCGAAAGTCGTCTCGCTGCCTCTGCGCAGTGACAGATCCGTGCCGACTCTGTCGATCACCTTGTTGTGGAATTTCAGCATTGTGAGATGAAGCTGCCCGACGAAGATGTTCTCGTCGTTGCGTGGATCGCCGATCAAGGCCGTGTCCTGGACGTTTCGCGGAAGGTCGTCCTTGTTGTCGTGGTTACCGATGAGGAACTTCTCGCCGCCCGAGGACTTGTCGAGGAAGGGATCGTCGGCGGGGCCCCTGCCGTACAGGCTGTCGAGGTCGAATCGCGGACTGCCAAAATCGGTCAGGGCGTCTGGATCGTTCTGCCGGGTCAGGCTCGAGACCGGATCGAATGTCAGGTCATGATCGATGAATTGCCCGAGATAGGTGTAACCGGCGGGAATTGTCGGATTGTCCTGTGTCGGATTCGGTCCCGTCGCGTTCTCCAGCATTTTCTGGGCGATATCCGCGATCCTGGTTTCGCTGGGGAAGTAGGGAGGGAGCCGGAACATCCGGCCGAATCTTCCCTCGTGAAGCCGCGAAACCGGGAGCTGGGCGAGTCCGCGTTGCTCGTATCCGTGACCTCGCGCCGACCGTCTTCCGTAGCCGAGTTCGTGGCCGGACGCGGCGCTGGTGATGAGTTGTTCCGTCGTGCGAGGTGAGCAGGTTGCCGAGTTCTGCACTCAGGCCGGTGAGATCCGCGTCCAGGTGCGTGAGTCCCGCCGTTCGCGCGCGAGTCCCGCGCTCAGGTCATCGAGTTCCGCGTTCGGACCATCGTGAACCCGCCACCATGATCCTGGCAGTGGACCCGCCTGCAAGGATGCGAGCCCGCCCGCGCCATGCCGAGGATCCCCGGATGCCGGATGCCGGATGCCGGATGCCGGATGCCGGATGCCGGATGCCGGATGCCGGATGCCGGGGCTCCGGTGCCGGGTGCCCACCGGTGACTTGACCGTCGTGGGTGGGCGGGACGCTCCGGCTGCAACTACCGATCCAGGCCCCCCGGCTCGGGCCGATGCGGCCTTGACGATCCCGGACGCGGGCTTGAATGACCCAAGCGAGGTTCTCGCCGCCCCGGACGGCGAACTCGGCGGCCTGGGTGCGGTTCTCGCCAGCCTGGCCGGGGATCTCGCCAGCCTGGGCGCAGAACTCGCCGACCTGGGTGCGGTTCTCGCCGCCCTGGCTGCGGATCTCGGTGTGCTGGGCGGGGGACTCGCGCATGGGCGGCCGACACGCTCAGGCGTGTCGAGGACGGAAGCCTTCGGACACGACCTCGACGAGCCGCTCCCTCGCCGAATGGTCACCCCTGTCGCTCCGCCGGGTCATACACCCGACGGCGAGCGCCTCGACATCGGCCACGTCGACATCGGCCCGCACCGTACCCGCCGCCTTCGCGCTGGCGAGCAAGCTTGCCAGCGCCCCACGGAAGTCGTACTCCGGGCCCGCGGCCATCGCCGCCGTGATCATCCCCGAACCGGCCAGTGTGTCGACGAACGATCTGTCCGCCGCGCCTTCTCGCACCATGATGGCGAAGTACTTGAAGAACGCGGTTCCGGCATCGGTCGTGCTCGACAGCTCGCGGGCATAGCCGACGAGCTCTGCGAGCCGGTGTCGTACGACAGCGGCCAACAGCGCTTCCTTCGTGGGAAAGTGCCTGCCGACGGTACCGTTTCCGACCCCGGCCCTCCTCGCGATCTCGTGCACCGACACGGAAGGGCCTTCCGTGGCGTAGGCGGCGCGGGCGACCTCAAGTACCCGCTCGCGGTTGCGCCGCGCGTCGGCTCGTCGCCGTCGTTGCCGCGAAGGGGAGTCGGTTCCGGGTTGCATGGTCATCACCGAGGATCGTACGGCGCAGCCATGACAACGAACGCGCCGTCATACCGGGCCATTCTGGCGAACGATTGGACCAAGCACCGTCCGCTGTAGCGGCCACGGCAGCGACGCGCGGGCTGCCGTTTCCGCCGTTGAGCGATGAGAGATGCACCTGGTCGGTGACTTCCGGTGTGGGGCACCGCGTTGCTAACGTGAGTTGTCTCGTCACAGCACCCGGCAAGATCCGAACCGTAGTCCTTGCGCGCTGCGCCGACCGCCCAACATCGGCGGCTACCTCTGACGATGTTGGCTACTCTCGCGTAACCCCAACGAATGCGGGTCTCGCGACTCCTTCCCCGCCAACCTGATGCCCACCCGCGTTGCGGTTGCCCGCCTCGTGGCGAAGCAAGGGAGCTTTGCTGTCGTTCGCGGCGGAAGTCGTTCCATGGCACCGATCGATCCAGTACCTCGCCGGGGGCGATTACCGGGGAACCAGCCCCACGTTCCCAAAAGATAGCGCCGACGGGACAACGCCGATCTGGTGGGGCCGCGCGGCGGTACATCGGCCGTGCCGAGTGGACAGCGTGCGCTTCCCTGGGGAGCGAGCCCGGACCCGGACTTGTTGGCACGTCGTTGAATCGGACGTCGAGCACTGCGGACAGCCGGGCCCGATCGCGCCGCCATCCGATTAGGTGATGGGGTCCGTGGTCACAGGGTTGCACCCCATCACGATCGTGTCTGCCGTTGGAGCGAACGAAGATCAATGGCTAGTTTTCCGTGTGGGTGAGACGAGAACGGATCCCGGTTCACACACATTCAATATCTCCAAGGAGTTCGTTGTGCTGAAGAAGCTTGGCATCGTGACCGCCACAACCGCAGCCGGCCTCGTGATGTTCGGTGGAATGGCGTCCGCTACGGGCGGCACCCACCACGGGGGCGACATCGAGCAGTTCGGCCAGGTCGGCCTGGTCAACCTGAACAACACCGACGTGCTCCACAACGTGAACGTTCCGGTCGGTGTGTGCGGCAACGACGTGAACGTCCTCGGCGTGCAGGTGCCGATCCGCGACGCGCTGAACGGCATCGGCGTTCCGGTCCTGTCGCCGGGCGAGAACACCGCCGCTTCGTCGTCCCCGTACAACTGCTCGTCGGGCACCATCGTCGACGGCGGCAGCGTTCAGGACAACTGAAAACCTCGTGGTGTACTGACGGATTCCCGCTAGGAAGTGGACTCCCGGCCTCTTCGGATGGGCGGTGGGGCCAGTGCAGTGCACTACGACGTGGACGGCTCGAACGATACTTGCCGGACAACCGAAACCCGCTGCGGAGGATGCTTCGTGGCGTCGGTGGACAACAATTGTCGAGTCGTCGTAGGGGTGGAACACGGAGTGCGGGCGCTCAGGCCGCCCCGTGTTCCACCCTTCTTTTCTCACCGCAAGTCAATCGCAACTACAAACCCTAGGGAAATAACGTGTACAAGAAGCTCGGCTTTGTGGCGGGTGTCGCTGCCGTTTCCAGCGTGCTCCTCGGTGGAGTGGCTTCGGCCGGCCAGGCCGCCGGTGGCGCTTCTGACCTCGACCAGCACGGTCAGGTTGGCCTCGTCAACCTGAACAACACCGACATCGCGCACAACGTCAACGTGCCGGTCGGCTTCTGCGACAATAACGTCAACGTGCTTGGCGTCCAGGTCCCCGTTCGCGACGTTGCCAACGGCATCGGCGTTCCGGTGCTTTCGCCGGGACAGAACGCCGCCGGCTCGGCGTCCCCGTACAACTGCTCCTCGGGCACCATCATCGACGGCGGCAGCGTTCAGGACAACTGACGTCAGACCCTCTGAAGAAGGGGCCGGGCCACTAGTGGCCCGGCCCCTTCTCTGTTTACTGGCATCAAGTCAAAAACCGTTACGGTGGTTGAAAGATCCGCCCGGCTCGTCCTGACTCATGATCGAGATCGAGGGTCGGGTGGAACACCTTCGGGTGTCTCGGTGAAGCCGGTTCTGCTCAGAGTGCGCCCATAGACGGCAGATGACTCCATGAGGTCCCCCGGAAGATTACCTGAAGTGATTGCGCGACTACTTTCCTGAATGGACAGAGCGCGAGATCTCGGTAAATTCGGTGAGGCCGCTCCGGCGCCGGCGCGGAACCTATCGCGGCCACTTCCGGGTTCTCCCGGAGAGTGTCGACTGTCCAAAGTGGAAAGGATTCATGTCGATGTCTATGCTGAGACGCTTCATCACGGCGGGAGCCATTGGTTTTCCGTTGGTCGTGGCCTTCGGAGGGGTCGCGAACGCCGACGGGATGACCCACCCCGGCGGTACCGCCTATGAGGCGTCTGGTGCTTACGCCGGAATTGGCGGTGCCGGTACCGGCGGCGTCGCGTCCGGTACGACTGGCCTCGGCGGCTCCTACTGGGGCGCGTGGGGCAGCTTCGCCGGAATCGGCGGAGCGGGAACCTTCGAGATGGGATCGGTTGCGGCGGACGCGATCAGCCGCGCGGACACGTCCGCCGTCGCTGCCGAGCGTGCCGACGTCACCGAGGCCGCCCCTGCCGTCGAGGCGACGGAACCGGTTGCCCAGCAGGTGTCGGCATCTGCCGAAGAGGTGAGCACCGTTGCCGCACGGGATGATGCCCGTGACGGTGGCGCCGCCTACCTTGCGAACGGATCCGCAGCCGGCCCGGGTGGAGCCGGTTCCGCCGGTGTGGCGAGCGTTGCCAGTGACGGCGTCACCGCGTATGCCGACTGGATCTCGGCCGCCGGTCCGCAGGGTGCCGCGTCCTCCGGTGCGGAAAGCATCGCGGTCCATGGCGCGGCTGCCCACCACCACTGGGATTCCGTTGCTTCGGGCCTGGGTGCCGCTTCGAGTGACGTGGTCAGCGCGACGAGCCCGCTCGGTTCGCTGTACCACCAGTCGCAGTCGGCTGCCGGTGCCGCTGGTGCCGCCAACCACAACGTGACCAGCCTGGCTTCCGGCCTCGGCTGATGATCCACCGCCACGGGTACGGCCCCGTGGCACGTCACAGGCTCTGCGTCGGCAGTCACTGCCGACGCAGAGCCGTTTCTGTATGCGGGTTTCCGTCATCGCGATGGTCAGTCGAGCCGCCGTCCCCATGCTTCCGCTTCGACGCACAACGCGGTGGCGACATCGAGCTCGCCTGAACGCACTCGTGCGGCGAGGCTCGCGGGCTCGGGTGGCAGTAGCAACCACCCGGTCACCAGTTCGTCGCTGTAGGTCGGTGTCACTTCGTCGGTGAGATTCCCGTGCCCCTGCTTGGCGAAGTGCGCGCGAGCCGCCCAGGTCTGCGGCGCCCACCGACGCCCCCAGCGAAGCACGATGCGCGCTGCGTCGCTTTGCAGATCCGAAGGATAGATGAGCCGGTCTCCGGTGATCGGTACCAATTGGCTGGAGTATCTCGCGCCAGGCGCGGCAATGGTCAGATGATCGGACACGGTTTCCTTGATCCACGGGTTGAACGGGGAGTTCGACGTCCATTGTGAAGAGAATTCAGCCGCCTGATTTCAGAACTCAATTCTCACCTCTCCCAGTCTTCGGGCATCCGCGGCGACGGTTGCGCGGTGTCCGCACCTCTCGGCCTGACAACGTCTTCCGGTGAGGCCGACCAATAACAAACCAACTGACCGGTTTTGTCAATGGCGACGCACGGAGGCATCGTAGGGGTCTGCGGGATGACTATTCACGAGGGGGTCGTATCCCGCTTCGCGCAAAACCTGAACAGTTTTCAGGCAGCTGCTGTTCGTGAGAAGACCTCTCAATTGGGTGACACCTGACAGTGGCAAGGGGTCGATTTGAATCCGAACGCACATTGCGTTGGGTAGCCAGATTGGCGGTCAAGGAAGGCTTGTGACCGCGTCCGGTTGAGTTACCGTTGCGCGGCTGGTTCTTGCCGCCGCCGCGTGCCTTCCGTGTCGACGAGGGCGAGGTAGTAGGGGAGACGTTCGCCATCGACGAGCGAGGGGAGCAGCAGCTCCCACATCTCGCCGACCCGCCGGGTGAGGTCCATTCGTCCGCTGAGGATCTGAGACACGGCTTGGACTCCGGTGAATGCGCCGACGACGAACCGGGCGAGCACCTCGGGGTCGATCCCGCGCCGAAGTTCACCTGAATCGGCCGCGCGGCGCAGCAGCTTCGCTGTTTCCTCCAGCCATTCCCGGTAGGGATCCGAGTCTGGCCGACTGAACATTCCGGTTTCCAAGGACAGCCGGATGCTCGCTCGCAGCATCGGATCTTCGGTCAGCCCCACCGCCCAGTGGACCGAGAGCAGGACGACCGATTCGAGTCCGGGCGCCCCTCGGTCGAAGTTCTCCTTCGCCGGTGCGACGGACCACGCCTGCTGGCATTCGACGATCGCGTTGGCCAGTTGTTCCTTGGAGGTGAAATGAAAGTAGAGCGCGCCCTTGGTGACTCCGGCGTACCTGAGCACATCGCTGAGGCTCGTCCCGCCGTAGCCGTACTGATCGAACGCGTCCGCCGCCGCGCGCAGGATCATGTTTCTGGTGACCTCCGCGCGAAGCTGCCTCGCCAAGGTGCGGTCCTCTCGTCCGGCTGCTTCCTCGTGACATGGGAGGCAGAAGCAATGATGCTACTGATCCAGACTGAGAAGCCAAAATCATGACGAGAAAACCAGTGATGCCAAGAAAATTTCGATGAGGTTGGGACCGGCCACACTGGATGGTCCGGGTCGTGCCTACCCCGCCGCGCGGTAGAAATCGGTGACGTGTGCGCCGATTCTGCGTGCCGCCAGCGCGCCGTCTCCCGTCTCGATCGCGTCGAGTACGGCGTCGTGTTCTTCGTGAAGCCGGTGTGCGGTGCCCGGCCAGTCCGTGATTGAAGCGAAAGCCGTCGTCATTCCCGCTTGGACCGCGTCGCGAAGTGACTGCATCAACTCGACGGCGAGCGCGTTGTGGGACGCGCGGGCAAGCGCGACGTGAAACTCGGTGTCGAGCGCGTTGAACCGGTTGGTCGAGATGCCGGGTTCACTCATGTTTTCGAGAATGTCGCGCAACCGGCCGAGGTCCTGCGATGTCGCGGCCTCGGCGGCCCGGGTCGCCGCCGAACGTTCGAGCTGCACCCGCACCTCGACAAGATCGGTGAGCCGGAAACCTGCCAGTGCCATGCGAAGCCGAAGCAGATTGGCGAGCGCCGTCGTAGAGTTTCCCGTGAGCACCCAGTTTCCCGCTTCGTCGCGGATGAGGCCGAGCGATTCCAGTACGCGCAGCGCTTTCCGGATACCCGAGAGACTGCTGCCGAGCGAATCGGCGAGGTCTCGTTCGGCTGGCAACGCGTCCCCCGCGACGAGCCTGCTGCCGAGAATTCGCTGTTGGATGCCGGCCAGTACTTGCTCGTGGGTGTGCAGGCGCCGAATGCTCGGCGCCGCGGCTTCACTGCTCACGCTTCGGCCTCCGACATCGATGTTGGTAGGGCACTTGAAGCCGCAGCGTAGTTAGCGTGTGGTCGGACCACAAGGTCTGGGCGGGAGTTGGAGTTCGCCCTCCGGAAGGGGTTCGAAGTACGAGGCGACGGCTTCCGCGCTCACCTCCTCATGGGAGGCGGGGTTCCAGTGAGGAGCGCGGTCCTTGTCGATCACGGCCGCGCGGATGCCTTCCGCCAGGTCAGGACTGTCGAGGAAGCGGGAGCACAGCCGGTAGTCCTGCACGAGGCATTCCTCGATGTCCGTCATGGTCCTGGCCCTTCGCAGCGCCTCAAGGGTGACCGCGAGCGCCGTGGGCGAAGCGGAGTCGACGGCGTTGGCGGCCTCAGAGGCGGCAGGTTCCGGGCGTGCGCGCAAACGTTTGCGAATCTCGGTCACCGTTGGTGCGGAGTAGCAGGCTTGGATCCAGGGGCCGTCGCCGAGCAGGGGGCTCGCCGCGGGATAGGTCAGTTCGGAGAGCGGCTCGCCGCGCTCCAGTGCGCCGAGCACTTCGGGTAGCCGACTCGAATCGACCGCGTGATCGGCCAGTCCGCATGCGATCGCGTCGCCAGGCCCGATCCGGCCAGCGGTCAGCGCGAGATGGGTTCCGAGTAGGCCGGGGGTTCTCGTGAGCAGCAGCGCGCCGCCGACATCGGGCGCGAGCCCGATGGCGACCTCCGGCATCGCGAGCACGGTGCGTTCGGTGACGATGCGCAGTCCCCGATGGTGACCGCTCAATCCGAGCCCGCCGCCCATGACGATTCCGTCCATGAGAAAGGCGACGGGTTTCGGGTAGTGGGCGAGCAGGGCGTCGAGTTCGTACTCGGCTCGCCAGAGTTCCTTCGCGATTCGCTGATCGCCTTCCGCGGCGCCGTGCACGACGGTGATGTCGCCGCCCGCGCAGAATGCCCTTTCTCCCGCGCCGTCGACGACGACGAGCTCGACGGCGGAGTCGGTGAGCCATTCACGCAGGGTGCGGGTCGCGAGCGTGATCATGTCGAGGGTCAGTGCGTTCAGTGCGCTCGGCCGGTTGAGCGTGACGCGCCCGAGTCTGCCGGTGCGGCGGCAGATCACCGGTTCTTCTCCGGAAGCCTTGTCTATGTCTGCGACCACACCTATGGTCATACCACACAGAGGACGTACCGGGATCGGGAGTGTGAGATGGCAGCGCACGAAAGTCACGACCATCCGATCAGGGTGATGCTGGCCAAGATCGGTCTCGACGGGCACGACCGCGGAGTGAAGGTCGTCGCCCGAACCCTGCGCGATGCCGGCATGGAGGTCATCTACACCGGGCTGCATCGCAGCCCGGAGCAGGTGATCGAAGCCGCCGTACAGGAAGACGTCGACGTGCTGGGGGTGAGCCTGCTTTCCGGCGCCCACATGCCGATCTTCACGCGGATCTTCGAACTGCTCGGCGCTTTGCCCGATGCACACCGCTTCGCGCTCGTCGCCGGAGGGGTGATGCCGGAAGAGGACGAGGCCGAACTGCTGCGGATGGGGGTCGCGGCCGTACTCGGCCAGGACACCACACCGGAGACGATCGTCGACACCGTTCGCGCGCTCGTCGGTGGACAGACGTCGACGCTGTGAGCACGGGGATGGAGAAACCCATGGAGCAATGGAGTTGGCCGCCCCGGTATGACGACGACTACCGGCCGGCCGAGGGCGCGAAACACTGGTTTCCCCGCAGGGAGACGATGCCGGCGCGGCAGCGCGACGAACTGATCCTCGCCAGGATCAAGGACGTCATGGATTACGCGTGGGCGCGATCGCCGTTCTACCGCGGGAAGTGGGAAGAGGCGGGAATCCACCCTTCCTCGATCAAGTCGCTTGCCGACTTCGAGAAGGTTCCGGTGGTACGCAAGGAAGAACTACGTGCCGACCAAGCGGAGAACGAACCGTTCGGCAGCTACCTATGCGTGCCGCCGGAGGAAGTCAAGCACGTCAACGGCACCTCGGGGACGACGGGAAGGCCGACCGCGTTCGGTATCAACGAGCGGGACTGGCGCAGCGTGGCCAACGCGCACGCACGGGTCATGTGGGCAATGGGAATCCGGCCATCCGACACGGTGCTCGTCGCTTCGCCGTTGACCCTTTACTGGGGATCGTGGGGCGCCTACATCGGTGCCGAACGGCTCGGGGCGAGAGTTTTTCCTTTCGGGGCAGGTGTTTCGGGGCAGACGACGCGCACCGTCCACTGGATGAAGCAGATGGGCGTCACGGTGTTCTACGCGACGCCGTCGTACGCGCTGAGGGTCGCCGAGGTCGCTCGCACCGAGGGCATCGACCCGGCGGAACTCGGGGTGCGCAAGCTCTTCTTCTCCGGTGAGCCCGGCGCGAGCGTTCCTTCCATTCGGGCGAGGATCGCGGAGGCTTTCGACGCCGAGGTGTACGACTCGGGCAGCATGGCGGAGGTCAGTCCCTGGATGCACCTCGGAGCCGCCGCTGACGAGCCGGGTGTGCTGTGCTGGCAGGACCTCGTCTACACCGAAGTGTGTGACCCTGCCAATCACACCAGGGTCGACTACGGCAACGAGGGAACTCCGGTCTACACGACGCTCGAACGGACGAGCCAGCCGATGATCCGCCTGCTCTCCAATGATTTGACGCGCTGGGAGGCACCGTCGATCGAAAGAGGACGTACCTATCCCTTTCTGCCGCGCGGAATCTACGGCCGGATCGACGACATGTTCATCGTGCGCGGTGAGAACATCTACCCGAGTGCGATCGACGACGTGGTGATGGCGGATCCGGAATACGGAGGCGAGCACCGGATCATCATCAGCAGAGAGTCCATCATGGACACACTGGTGGTCAAGGCGGAACACCGCGCGGAGCTCGGAACCGACACCCGGGCGTGGGCCGACCGGCTGGCAGGCAAACTGCGGGCGGTACTCGGTGTCGGGGCAACGGTCGTTCCCGTCGAGCAGAACACGTTCGATCGCACCGCCTTCAAGGCAAGGAGGGTCATCGACGACCGGTCGATGCTGCACCAGCTTCGCGCCGAGGAGGCACCGTGACTCCCGGCACCGTCGCCGAACGGGTCAAGGCGGGTGAACCCGGCGCGATCGCGCGCATGCTGACGGCGGTGGAGCGCCGGACGGAAGGGGTCAACGAAGCGCTCGCCTCGCTGCACGCCGCATCGGGTTCCGCGCACGTTCTCGGCGTCACCGGACCTCCGGGGAGCGGAAAGAGCACGCTCGTCGCCGCGTTGACCGAGCACTACCGGAGCCATGGCAAGACCGTCGGAATCATCGCGGTCGATCCGTCCAGTGTGTTCAGTGGCGGAGCGATACTCGGCGACCGTATCCGGATGTCGGCTCTCGGTGGTGACAGGGACGTCTTCATCAGATCCATCGCGACGAGGGGCGCGCTCGGCGGCCTTTCCAGGGCGGCGCTCGACGCGGTCACCGTGCTCGACGCGGCGGGCAAGGACGTCGTGGTGCTCGAAACCGTCGGTGTCGGACAGGCCGAAGTGGACGTCATCAGCGCGGCGCAGACGGTGGCCGTCGTCAGCGTGCCCGGCATGGGGGACGACGTGCAGGCCATCAAGGCAGGACTGCTGGAGGTCGCGGACGTCCACGTGGTCAACAAGGCCGACAGGGAGGGCGCGCAGAAGACGGTCGCGGAACTACGGGACATGCTCAGGCTCAGCAAGCGGAAGCCTGGCCAGTGGAACGTGCCGATCGAGCAGACCGTCGCCGCGACAGGGCAGGGAGTGCCGGAGCTCGCCGAGCGGTTCGCCGAGCACCTGAGCTGGCTTTCCCGCAGTGGTGAGCTCGACGTTCGGGCAAGGCGCAACACCGCGACCAGGATCAGATGGCTCGCCGAGGAGTTCGTTCTCGACCGGCTCAAGCCGGGCAACCCCGACTTCGAGCGCGCGGTCGACGAGGTGACCGCCCGGATTGGGGACCCGGTCTCCGCGGCCGAGCGGTTGATCCGCCGGATGTGAACGGCCGGCCTGCAACAGCGAGGAAACCGAAAGCGGAGGCGAGAGACGTGACCACCGAGGACGCACGAGAGCCTGTTGTGGACAGCGAACTGGCGACAGAGGCACTGGTAGCAGCCGTCAAGGCCGAACTGTCCGATTGGGAGTCCCACGAACTGGCCGCCTTCCTGCGCAGGCAGCCGGAGAGCAAGGACGAGTACCGCACAGGGAGCGGGATGCCCGTCAAACGGGTCTACACGCCGGAAGACCTCCCCTCGGAATGGGCGGATATCGGCTTCCCTGGACGCTACCCCTACACCAGGGGCCCTTACCCAACGATGTACCGAGGTCGCAATTGGACGATGCGGCAGATCGCCGGTTTCGGACAGGCCGAGGAGACGAACAAGCGGTTTCAGTACCTCATCGCGCAGGGACAGACCGGGCTTTCCATCGATTTCGACATGCCGACACTCATGGGACTGGACAGTGACAACCCCATGAGCCTTGGTGAGGTCGGAAGGGAGGGCGTCGCGATCGACACCCTTCCCGACATGGAAGCGCTCTTCGACGGCATCGACCTCGAAGAGATCAGTGTTTCGATGACGATCAACCCTTCGGCGTGGATTCTGCTCGCGATGTACATCGCCGTCGCGAAGCGCAGAGGCTACGACCTGAACAAACTGTCGGGCACCATTCAGAACGACATCCTCAAGGAATACGTCGCACAGAAGGAATGGGTCTTCCCCGTTCGTCCGAGCATGCGCATCGTGCGGGACACGATCGCCTATTGCTCGCAGCACATGGCCCGGTACAACCCGGTCAACATCAGCGGTTACCACATCAGCGAAGCCGGAGCCAACGCGCTTCAGGAGATCGCTTTCACCATGGCCATCACGCGTGCCTATGTGGACGATGTCGTCGCCACAGGTATCGACGTCGACCAGTTCGCGCCGCGGCTGTCGTTCTTCTTCGTCAGTCAGGCCGACTTCTTCGAGGAGGCCGCCAAGTTCAGGGCGGTCCGCCGTTACTACGCGAAGATGATGCGGGAACGCTTCGGCTCGGAAAATCCGCAGTCGATGCGACTGCGGTTCCACGCTCAGACGGCGGCGGCGACGTTGACGAAACCGCAACCGCTGAACAACATCATCCGTACCGCGTTGCAGGCACTGTCGGCCGTGCTCGGTGGAGCGCAGTCCTTGCACACCAACGGACTCGACGAGGCATACACGATCCCGAGTGAGCAGGCGATGAAGGTCGCACTGCGCACTCAGCAGATCATCGCCGACGAAACCGGCGTCACCAGCGTGATCGACCCGCTGGGCGGTTCGTACTACGTCGAACACCTCACGAGTGAGCTGGAACGCGGGATCGACGACTACATGGCCACAGTGGACGAACTCGGCGGAGTTGTCGCCGCGATCGAGCAGGGCTTCTTCCAGCGCGAGATCTCCGATACCGCATACGACTTCGCGCGGAGAAAGGCGAGCGGGGACCGGCCGGTGATCGGCGTCAACAAGTACGTCGACGAAGGCGCGGGCGAGAAAGTCGAGACACACAAGCTCGATCCCGAGTCGGAGGCACGGCAGTTGGCGCGGCTGGCCGATGTCAGGGCGACGAGAGACGAGAACAGAGCCAAAGCGGCACTCGACCGGCTTGTCGAGCTGGCAGGCGACCACGACGCGAACCTGATGCCGGCGACCATCGAGGCCGTCGAAGCCCACCTTTCCATGGGCGAAATCACCGGTGCGCTGCGTGACGTTTTCGGTTCCTACACCGAAACCCCGGTGTTCTGACGCCAGTGCTCCGACTCACCCCTCGACGAAGAGGGACTGGGAGGTACTGATGTACCAGCAGGTTCCCGACCCCTTGGGCAATCTCGGCTGGTCCGCGCTCGTCGCGGGCCTTCCGCTGCTCGTGTTGTTCGTACTGCTCGGCGTGTTCCGGGTTCGCGCGTGGCTCGCTTCGTTGATCGGACTCGCGCTGTCGATTTTGGTCGCCCTCATCGTCTACGGAATGCCGGTGGGGCAGGCACTCAACGCCGCGGCGGAAGGCGCGGCGTTCGGCCTCTTTCCCGCGCTGTGGATCGTGGTGAACGCGATCTGGATCTACCAGCTGACCGTGACGTCGGGGCATTTCGACGTACTCCGGCGAAGTTTCGCGAAGATCAGCGACGATCAACGCGTCCAAGGCATCATCATCGCGTTCTCCTTCGGCGCGCTGCTCGAAGCGCTGGCCGGATTCGGCGCACCGGTGGCCATTTGCGCCGTCATGCTGGTCGCCGTCGGGCTGAGTCCGGTGAAGGCCGCGACGGTCGCGTTGATCGCCAACACCGCTCCCGTCGCCTACGGTGCGGTCGGGTTGCCGATCATCACCCTGGCCAGAGTCACCGACCTGCCGATGGACGACCTCAGCGCGATGACGGGACGGCAGGTCCCCGTGCTCGCGGTCCTCGTGCCGTTCGTCCTCGTCGTCGTCCTCGACGGCTGGCGTGGGTTGAAACAGGCGTGGCCAGCCGCGCTGGTGTGTGGTCTTTCGTTCGCCGTCGTGCAGTTCCTCATGGCCAACTACGGTCCGGTACAACTCACCGACATCGCCGCCGCGCTGGTTTCCGCCGCAGCGGTACTGGCGCTGTTGCGGGTGTGGCGCCCCGAAGGTGGAAAGGCCGAGCGGATCGGGGGCGAGTCCCCGCCGGACGGCGGTGGCGGAGTGACGACCTCGGTGCGCGCCCAGCCCGTCGACACCCGTACCGACGTCGCGAAGGCGTTCGCCCCTTACCTCGTGATCATCGGGTTCTTCTCCGTCGTCGCCATACCCGCGGTCGCCGATCTGCTCGGCAGGACGACCATCACGTTCGCGTGGCCCGGTCTGCACGTCACCTCCGCCGATGGAGAACCGCTCAGCCTGATCCAGTACAAGTTCGACTGGCTGGCCGGAGGGGGAACGGTGTTGTTCATCGCGGGCCTGGTGTCCGCGGTGATCCTCAAGGTCGGCAGAAGGGAGGTGGTTTCGGCTTACGGGAGGACGCTGCATCAGCTCAGAACCGCGTCGGTGACCGTCATGGCCGTGCTCGCGCTCGCCTACGTGATGAACGCGTCGGGACAGACGGCGACCATGGGGTTGTTGCTCGCGGGAACCGGGGCGTTCTTTTCCGTGCTGTCCCCGCTGCTCGGCTGGTTCGGCACGGCGGTGACCGGGTCGGACACCTCGTCCAACTCGCTGTTCGGCGCGCTTCAGGTCAGCGCGGCACATGGCGCTGGGCTCTCCGACACGCTCATGGCCTCGGCCAATACCTCGGGCGGAGTGCTCGGCAAGATGATCAGCCCACAGAACCTCGCCATCGGTGCCGGTGCCGTCGGCCTCGCGGGCAGGGAGGGCGAACTGTTCCGCAAGGTACTGGTCGCCTCTGCGATTTTCGTGCCGATGATGTGTCTGCTCGTCTATCTCCAGACGACGCCGCTGCTGTCCTGGATGGTGCCATGACCGATACGAAGCGGGCCGGTCTTGAGGAGTCACCGGGTGGTGTGGTGCTGTTGCGGCGCGCGGCGATCGCCGTCCTGCGTGCGGCCGAAGGGTTCGCGGAGGCTGGCGACGAGGAGCGGGCCGCCCGGCTCGACCTGCTCGCGGCGTGGCTGCTCCAGGACGGCCCGGACGACGACGAGTGGCAGCGGACACCTGCCGTGATGTGCGGATCGGAGGACACGATGCCCTGATCGAGCTGTGGTCGGACCGACATCGACGTATGTCAATAGTGTGGTCTACTCTCATTACGTTCGGTGATCCCGACGGTGTGAGGAACTCCGGTGAAAATCCGGGCCGGTCGCGCCACTGTGATCGAGTACGTGTCAGCCGGCGTGCGACACGATTCGAAAGGCAGACCCTCCTCCGTCGCTCCTTCGACTGGGTCGCGTGAACCCAAGGAGGTCGTGTAGATGGCAAGGATGTCGATGTCGCGTTGCGGCGTGCCTCGGGGGAGGCGGTCGGTGTGACTAGCGAATCGTCGTGGGAACCGGTGCGCAAGGTGCGCACTCACGAGCAAGTGCTTGCCCAGATCGAGCAACGCATTCTCGACGGCAGGTTGCGAGTCGGCGAGAAACTGCCCAGCGAGCGCGAGCTCGTCGAAGCACTCGGCGTCTCCCGCACCAGTGTGCGCGAGGCACTGCGCGCGCTGGAGGCGATGGGCATCATCGAAGCGAACGTCGGGTCGGGCAGGGACGCCGGTTCGATTGTCGCGGGGCGATCCACCGCTGCGCTGAGTAACCTGTTGCGGCTTCACATGGCTCTTGCCCAGACCAGCATCACCGATCTTGTCGAGATCAGGGTGCAGCTCGAACGCAACGCGGCGAGCATGGCCGCGGAGCGGAGGACGGCCAACGACATCGCCTACCTTCGCTCGCTCATCGAGTCGATGCGCGTCGAGAAGCTGGAGTACCAGGAGTTCAACGAGCTGGACACCGAGTTCCACGTCAGCATCGCGCGGACCTCCCGCAACGCGTTGGCCAGCGATTTGATGCAGGCCCTGCGCGACGCGGTGAAGTCGGAGATGACCGTGGTGTTCGAGCGGCTTCCGGACTGGCCGAGTGTCGCGGCGAAACTCGTCGGCGAGCACGAGGACATCCTGCGAGCCATAGAGAAGGGCGACGGCACCGCTGCCGCCGATCTTGTCGACGCGCACATCAACGGCTTCTACAACGAGCGACTCAGGGACGGCGGCGACAACCAGTAGCGGCGGTTTCAGGCCGCCGTGCTCACGGGAAGCTTCGCGCGCTGTGCTCGCACGGCGGTCTCCGCTTCCTCGGTCTGCTTGCCATGCCCGTACTGGCCGAAGAGCATGACGAGCCGGAGTTGTCTGCGTTGCAGGGCGCGGTAGGTTCTGGCTTGCTTTCTGCCGTGAGCTTTTCGGTGTCTCTTGCGGAGCTGCCTGCGGTACCGCAGCGAGGTCAGTCCTTTCCTTTCGTCGTCGGAAATCAACGCGTCGCTCACGTAGTGATCAGCCAGCACCCGAAGATGTGTGCTCTCGTCGCGTCCGGCCAGCCACCAGATCGCGGAACCGATGATCAGAATGGGAATGCCTCTGATGACGATCTGGGCGAGCGCGCCAAGCGGGTTGTCTCCGAAAAGGTCGGTGAGCCACGGAGAATTCCAGAAGAAGTGCACGAACCAGGCCAGCGCGAACGAGGCGACGGCGACGGCGAGCCTCGCGGCGAACGGACGGTATGTCCTCGTGATGAAGTAGCCGATACCGAAGGCGGCGATCGAGGTGTAGAGCGCGTGGCTCCACAATCCACTGAGGATTCCTCTGACGAAGAAGATCTGGATGACGGGAGCGATCTGGTCGTTTGTCGGGAATTGGACGGCCGCCTTCACCGAATAGCTCAGGTCTTCCAGCAGCTGGAATCCCAGACCGACCAGCGCTCCGACGACGACGACCGAGACGATCGTGCGGAACTGACTCCTCGCGATGAGGACGAGAAGCAGGACGCCGCAGAGTTTCAGCGTCTCCTCGATCGTGGGGCCGACCAGTGCCGCGCCCCACTCGTCGGCGAATCCCGTTTCCCCGAGCTTGCTGATGATCGAGAGCAGTGACCGGTTGGCGGAGATCGCCAGATAGGTCGCCGCGAAGGCGCCCCAGGCGAAGGCCATCACGAAGCCGAGCGGTGGATGCTGTTCGAAGAGGTCGAGGCTCCGGAAGAACGCGAGGAAGACAAGTCCGTAGAGCACCCAGACGACGATGCCGACGAACACCGCCGTCGGCACGAGCCGGTAGTCGTCGAAGAAGCCGGAAACCGTGGCGACGACACCGATGGCGACGAGGAAGAGGTAGATCCAGAACGCGGCCCTTCTCGGCTGGTTGAAGCCGTCGACCCCGACCGGCCACTGTTCCGGCCGGTCGAGTCGCGTGGCCCTGTTCATGACCTGACCCCGATCCGGACACTGCCGACCATGCCCTCGATCTGGCCGCGCGCGGCCTGAAAGGACTCAGGCCCGCCGGAAGCCGTGACGACGACGGCGAGTTCTCTCCTGTCGTCGACGGCGATCCACAGTTGCCCGTCTTTCTTCGCGCTCCGGAAGGAAAAGGTGCTTCCCACGAGGCCGCTGCCCGTGGTGAAGGTCTGCTCCTCGCTCTGCCACGAATGTTTGACCGAGACCGCGATCTGCCGCTTGTTGCGTTCGACCTGTTGTTCAAGCGTGCCTTGCCATTCCGCCGCGGAAACGGCCACCCTGTTGTCCTCTTTGATCACCGAGGACGTGGTGATCAGCGAACCGGGGCCGCCGTCGCCCTTGTCGAGCGCCCAGCCATTTGCGGGCACAAAGGACACTGAAGGTCCGGCGTGGATGGTCGTTCCAGCCGGAATCGGTTGCTCGCCTGGGATCGCCGAGTCCACGATGTGCAGGCCGGTCACCAGCAGCAGGACCGCGACGAGGATCGAGATCGATGGCCACAGTGTCGGGTAGGGTTCTTTGGTCGGCAGGGCGAGTTCGCGCGCTTCCTTCGCGCCGATGCGGCTGGCGGCCATCGGGCTCCCCTCGCGCTCGTGATGGCACGGCTTGTCGCGCCCACGCAGCAGAATGCGGGCTTATCAGCGCCGGGGCAACACGAGCGGTGGTGACTCGCTCTTCCGTGCCCGTGCGGGTCGCCGCGTGACGATGATCCCCGCGATGACGAGCACGGCCCCTGCCGGTTGGTTCCAGCTGATGCTCTCTCCGAGAACAAGTGCGCCGAGACCGACGCCGACGACGGGTGTAAGAAAGGTGACGCTCGACGCGACCGTCGCGCCCCACCCCGCGACGATGCTGGTGTTCAAGATGTAGGCGAGTCCGGTGCCGAAAACGCCGAGCCCGATCATGCTCGCGACGACCGGGAGGCTCAGCGTCATCGGGTGATCGTCGATGAACGGAACCGTCGCGAGCAGGGCGAGCGCGCCGATACCGACCTGGATCGCGGCGACGGCCGTCGAGGGAACACCGAGTGGTGACACGAAACGGCGCAAATAGACGAAAGCGAGGCCATAGCTCGCGGTCGCGGCAAGACACGCGAGCTGAGGCGCGACGCCGCCGGAATCCGGTCCGCCCGCATGCGCCAACGGGGCAAGCACGACCAGTACGCCGATCAGGCCGAGCGCCAAACCTCCGAGCTGGCCGCGACGCGGGCGTTCGGAACGCAGCGCGACCAGGGTGATGAGCAACGTCATCAATGGTGTCGTCGCGTTGTAGATGCTCGACAAGCCGGAGTTGATGTGCTGGCCAGCCCACGCGAACAGCGAGAACGGCAGAACACACAGCAAAAAGGACACGACGCCGATGTGTGTCCACACCCGAGCCGAGCGCGGCAGTGGTACTCGCAGGACGGCGACGATCAGCGCGAGTGCGAGCGCGCCGAGTCCCATGCGTGCGGCGACGACCTGTAGCGGCGAAAGGCCATCGAGGCCGACCTTGATGAACAGGAAACTCGAACCCCACGCCAGCGACAGCACGGTGAACTGGAGCGGTAGCAAGCGGGAACCGCTCTTGGGGGACATCGGCAGTGCCTTTCCCGGATGTGGTCGTGCTTTCCGTGATCACGTTTCCGTGCTCACGGTGCCGAGTCCGGCGGAAATCGGACGTCGTATCCGGGCTGGTGCCGCTACTTGCCGTTCTGCCTGCGGACCATCTCGGTGATCCAGATGGGCGCGAAGGGGGACGTGCAGTTCGGGGGTGTCGGGTAGTCCTTCAGCACCTCAAGGCGTTCGCCGATGTCGATCGCGCGGGCGCGGAGTTCGGCGTGCTCGATCCCGATCTGGGCGAGGCAGTGGTTCATGGCCCACTGTAGGCGGTCAGGGGCTTTTCGCAGGTCCGACTCGATGTTGTCGAGCAGACCGGTGAGGTCGAGACCGTCCGGTTTCTTGGCGACGCGCTCGGTGGTCAGCGCCCAGCCCGCACTCGCGACCACCGGATCGGTGTCGGCGAACCAGGCCACGCGCAGGTCCTCGGCGTGGGGGCTTTTCTTCACGACATAGTTGACGAGCCAGTCGTGCACCTTGGGGGTGCGCGACTGGCGCAACATGACGTCGAGTTCGTCGCGCTCGAATGCCTTCGGGCGGCAGATCAGCAGCGCCACCAGTCTCGCGGCGGTGTCGTCGGTCGCCCAGAGTTCGCGGGCGAGTTCCTGCTGCGTTTTCAGCCGTTTCGCGACCGCGCGCAGTTTTGTGAGGTTCACGGCGTGATCGTCACCGTGCTTCTTGTTCACCGCGAGCGCTTTCGGGTCCTCAAGTGCCGCCAGCTCGGTCATCACCTCGGTCACCGTCGTCTCAGCCATCCGTACCTCCCTCCTGATTCTTCGAGACTCAGCCTACGAGGAGGGTGTGTCAACGACTGGTTTTCTGCGTCGAGGCGACGAGGTCCGGTCCGACGACGGTCGCCCGTGGCGCGCCGCGAGATCGGTCCGTTCGGATGGCGGCAAGGCGGAGCGTCATTCGTCGCGGGGCAGGTGGAGCCTGAGCGCCGCGACGGCCGCGCGGGCCTGTTCGGGGTCGGCGCCGTCGGCGATCGCCGACAGTGCCGCGCGCCAAGCCGCGGCGAGTACCGGGCCGAGTAACGGTGTCGCGGGCACGGCGGCGCCCAGCAGGTCGGCCAGCCGGTCGTGTCCGGTTCCGGCCGGAGGGTCACCCAGGATGCGCAGGAAGTCCTCCCTGACGGCGAAGTCCAGCCCGACGAGCAGCGCGGAGATCACGGCTTCGGCGGGATCCGACCTCGTAGCGGCCAGCGCGCCTTCCATCCGGTCAAGGAGGCGCCGCTCGACGTCGTCTCTGACGAAGGCATACAACCCGAGCTTGCTGCCGAAATGGTGATAGAGCGCGCCGGTGGTGACCTTCGCGGCCGACGCCAAGTCGGTGACCGTGACCTCGTCGAAGGGGCTGGCTCCGAATTGCTTCACCGCCGCGAGGGCAAGTCTTCCCTTGGGAGAGGTCGATACCGGTATCCACTCGCGCACACTTACATAATGCGGTTATGCTGAGCCAAAATCCAGTTACGACACGGAGGATCCGGCATGAAGCTCGAATTTCTGTTCACCCCGACCTCGGACCTGGCGGCTTCCCTCGCGCTCTACCGCGACACCCTCGGCTTCACCGAGGTGTGGCGTGAGGGCGACACGACCGTCGCGCTGGCCCTTCCCGGCAGCGACGTGCAGGTCATGCTCGACGCCAACGACCCAAAGGCACCGGTAGGGCCGCTGTTCGTCGTCGACAGTGTCAAGGCATTCCACGCGGCTCGGCCGGAGTCCCTCGTGGTCCTGGAAGAGCCGTCGGACATTCCGGGCGGTTGCCTGGCCACCTATCAGGACCCGGGCGGCGCGACGATCTACGTCATGGACCAGTCGACGGATCAAGCGGCGTCATAGGTCAGAGCGTGCGCTTCCCGTCATGCCCCGGAAACATCGCGGTGAGACGCTGTGACGGTGAACGTTCGAATTGCTCTCGCTGATTTCGAAGACCCGGGTCTGGCCGCGTTTCTCCGAGCGCACCTCGACGACATCGCGCCAACGGCTCCTGTCGAGAGTCAGCACGCGTTGAGTCTGGGCGCGTTGCGTGAGCCGAACGTCAGGCTCTGGGTCGCTCGCGAGGGGGCGGATATCGTCGGAACCGCCGCGTTGGCGGCGTTGGAGCCCGGTCATGACGAGCTGAAAAGCATGCGCACGGACCCAGCAAGGCGTGGCACCGGCATCGCCTCCCGGCTGCTCGACCATCTGCTTGCCGATGCCACAGCGCGCGGTGTTCGCCGGATCTCGCTCGAAACCGGCAGTATGGCTTTCTTCGCACCGGCGCGAGCGTTCTACGGCAAAGCCGGGTTCACTCCGTGTCCGCCGTTCGGTTCCTACAGCGATGACCCGAACAGCACGTTTCTGACGCTGGTACTGGAGTAGCTTCGGCGCGTCCTGTATTTGGGTGCGAAAGATCGCTGACAGTCACACAACGAAACCGCCCCTTGGCCGCGTTTGTGCTGGTCAAGGGGCGGTTTGTGCAGGTCAGTGCTGGTTATCGGATGCGCCCCCGGCAAGATTCGAACTTGCGACACCCGCTTTAGGAGAGCGGTGCTCTATCCCCTGAGCTACGAGGGCAATGAAGTTGTCTCAGCGTTGCTGCGCCGAGCCTACCGGCGACAGCTTAACGCGTGTCCCCCGGGCTGGGGGAGGCAGACCTTGACTTGGGCCCGTTGCCCACTGTAATACCTGCACTACCAGTGAGTAACTTTGCGCGCCGGACGCGGGAACCCCGCTCCGCCGACTGCCGGAGGCCGCCGTTGATCAAGGTGATGCTCGCCGACGACGAGGAGCTTGTTCGTTCAGGTCTGCGTGCCATGTTGTCCGCCGCACCGGACATCGAGGTGGTCGGCGAGGCGGTCGACGGCAGATCGGCGGTCGACGCCGCACGGCGGTTCCACCCGGATGTCGCCTTGCTCGACATCCGCATGCGGGCGCCCGACGACGGGATCAGGGCGTTGCGCGCCATCCAGACATTGCCGGAGCCCCCTTCCGTCGCGATGCTGACGACGTTCGACATCGACGAGTACGTGAGTCTCGCGCTGCGGTTCGGCGCCAACGGGTTTCTGTTGAAGGACATCGAACCCGCCGTGCTGGTTCGCGCGGTCCGCGATCTGGCTCGCGGCGGTGCGGTGCTCGACCCCAGCGTCGCGGTGCGCATGGTCCACGCCCACCGCGACGGCCAACGAGCCGCCGCCCCCGCGCGCAAAATGCTCGCCTCGTTGTCGGAACGGGAACGTGAGGTCGTCGGCCTCATCGGTCAGGGCCTTTCCAATGCGGAGATCGGTGGTGCCCTTCATCTTTCCGAGGCGACGGTCAAGGGTTACGTCTCGGCCGTGCTTTCCAAGATCGGCGCGGCCAACCGGGTGCAAGCGGCGCTGCTGGCCTATCGCGGCGGCCTCGTGGACTGACCCCAAGGCCGCGAGCGGGTGACAGCTTCGCGCCGTTAAGGAGCGTCTCAGCTCGACGGGTAAGACTGTGCACATGCGCATTCTTGTTGTCGACGACGATCGGGCCGTTCGGGAGTCGCTTCGCCGTTCCCTCGAATTCAACGGCTACCGGGTCGATGTCGCGAGCGACGGTGCGCAGGCGCTCGACAAGGTGACGACCGACCGTCCCGACGCGATGGTGCTCGATGTCATGATGCCGAGGCTCGACGGGCTGGAGGTCGCCAGGAGGCTGCGCAGCGCGGGAGACGACCTGCCGATCCTGGTGCTGACCGCGCGGGACACCGTCTCGGACAGGGTGTCGGGGCTCGACGCGGGTGCGGACGACTACCTGCCGAAGCCCTTCGCGCTTGAGGAGTTGCTCGCCAGACTGAGGGCCTTGCTGCGCAGGGCCAGCGCGGAAGCGAACGCAGGCCCGGACTCCGTGACGCTCGAATTCGCCGACCTCACCCTCGATCCCGGTACTCGCGAGGTGCGAAGAGGCGACCGGCCGATCAGTCTCACGCGCACCGAGTTCGCGTTGCTCGAACTGCTGATGTCCTACCCGAAGCATGTGCTGACCCGCGGTCGCATCCTGGAGGAGGTCTGGGGCTATGACTTCCCGACCTCGGGAAACGCGCTGGAGGTCTACGTCGGCTACCTGCGGAGGAAGACCGAAGCCGGTGGTGAGCCCCGGCTGATCCACACGGTGCGCGGAGTGGGCTACGTGTTGCGGGAGACGCCACCGTGACCCAGGCTCCACCCGCCTCTGAACAAGGATCCGCGTCGGAGGACAGCGGCCACCCCGTCCGCCCGCACCAGCGGCTTTCGCTGAGGACCAGGGTGATGTTGCTGGCGGCCATCTGTGTCGGCTGCGCGGTGGCACTCGTGTCGTTCGGCGCCTATCTGACGGTGAGGGGCAATCTGGCGCAGCAGCTCGACGACAACCTGATCGAGAGGGCGAGCGCGGCCGTGCGCAGCCCGGTGGTGCAGGACGAGGTACGGCAGATCCCCGGCGCGTTCCTCGCGAGCAACGACATTCAGATGGGCCTGTTGCAGGCTTCCGGGGTCATGGTCGCGCCGCAGGGATCGACCCCGCCCCCGTGGGGAGAGCGGGAGTTCGCCGTGGCGGTCGGCACCTCCGATTCCTCGTTGCGGACCGACCAGGCCACCGACATGAGGGTTATCGCGCTTCGCTGGGGAAACGGTGAGGCCATGGTCCTCGCTCAATCACTCGCGCCGATGAAGCGCTCACTGAGCGACCTCTCGCTCGTGCTGTTCCTCTTCGGCGGGGCCGGAATCATCGTCGCCGCCGTCGCGGGAACGGCGGTGGCAAGGGCGGGACTGCGTCCGGTGGAACGGCTGACATCGGCGACGGAGCGGGTCGCGCGGACGATGGACCTGCGCCCGATTCCGGTGACTGGGGACGACGAACTGGCGAGGCTGACACAGAGCTTCAACACGATGCTCGGTGCCGTCGCGGAGTCGCAGGAACGGCAGCGGCGCCTTGTCGCCGACGCGGGGCACGAACTGCGCACACCGCTGACGTCACTACGGACCAATCTCGAACTTCTGCTTTCGGCGAGCAGGGACGGCGCGCCCGCGTTGCCCGAGCAGGACAGGATCGAGATGGAGAGCGACATCCGCGGTCAGCTCGACGAATTGACCCAACTCATCGGTGACCTCGTCGAACTGGCGAGAGAGAGCGAACCGAGAGAGGCCGCTGAACGGATCGACGTGATCGAGGTCGTCGAGCGGGCCCTCGACAGGGCGCGGCGCAGGGCAGGGGAGATCGAGTTCGACACCACGTTGCAGCCGTGGGTGTTGACCGGCGACCCGAGCGCGCTGGAGCGGGCAGTACTGAATCTGCTCGACAACGCCGTGAAATTCTCGCCGCCGGGGTCGATCGTGCGAGTGGTGTTGCGACCGCTCGGTGATGGTTCCGCCGTGATCGAGGTGGCCGACGCGGGTCCTGGCATCGCGCACGAGGACCTGCCGAGGGTTTTCGATCGGTTCTATCGCTCTTCCGAGGCCCGCACGCTGCCCGGATCCGGGCTGGGGCTGGCGATCGTCAAGCAGGTGGCCGAGCGGCACGGCGGAGCTGTGTACGCGGGACGGAATCCCGAGGGCGGCGCGTTGATGACGATTCGCCTCCCCGGCGCTCCCGGCTGAGGCGAACTCCCCACGCCTGTACTCACACTGTGACCGGATTGTCACAGTTCGTGCATGAGCAAGGGAGCTTTGCTGCCGATAACCGATAGCAAAGCTCCCTTGCTCTCGTTCGAGGGTCGCGATGGGCGAGTGGAAGCCAGTGCGATGTTGGTTCGTGTAGGATTTTGTGTAGTTGAGGTGTTTTCGCGGGACGGAGAAGGCGGTGCTGGCGCGGCAGCGGCAAGCGGTCATTCTGGAAGAGGCCAGAAGGACCGGGGCGGTCAGGGTGAGTGACCTCGTCGGCCGCCTCGGTGTTTCCGACATGACCGTACGCCGCGACCTCGATGTCCTCGCCAGCCGTGGTCTTGTCGAAAAGGTGTACGGCGGCGCGACCTCGATCAGCAGCAGAAGCACCGACGAACCGGGCTTTGAGGCGAAGTCGGTGCGTCAGCGCCTGCACAAGGAGGTCATCGCGGTCACGGCGGCGAGACTCGTCAAGCCAGGAACGGCCATCGGCATCTCGGCGGGCACCACCACCTGGACGCTTGCCAGAGCGCTCGAAGCCATCCCCGGTCTCACCGTCGTCACCAACTCCATCAGGGTGGCCGACGTCCTGCGGGACTCGGCGCAGCTCGATCGCACCGTCGTCCTCACCGGTGGCGTACGGACCCCCTCCGATGCCCTCGTCGGTCCCGTCGCCGTGCAGAGCCTGCGCAGCCTGCACCTCGACATCGTGTTCCTCGGCGTGCACGGCATGGCGGAAGGGCCCGGTTTCACGACCCCCAACCTCACCGAAAGCGAAACCGACCGCGCGCTCGTGGAGTCGGGAAGGCGGCTCGTCGTTCTCGCCGACCACACCAAGTGGGGCACCGTCGGTATCTCGACGATCGCCGAACTGGACGAGGCGCACGTGGTCGTCAGCGACGCCGAACTCCCGGAAGACGCACGCCAGACGCTCGGCGAGCACGTCGGGGAGTTGCTGATCGCCGACGTGCCAAGCGTGACCGGAGACGACGCGTGAGAAAGACGGTTCGCCACCTCGCCGATGGTCGCGAGATCATCTACTTCGACGACAGCGCGAAGCCGCCGCCGCGCGACGCCCTCGACACGAGGGACCTTCCCGCCGTCGCGGCCGACTCGCAGATCCGCAGGGACCCGTTGACGGGGGAATGGGTCGCGCTCGCCGCGCACAGGCAGACCCGCACCTACAAGCCACCGGCCGATCTGTGCCCGCTGTGCCCCAGCAAACCGGGAAAGCCGAGCGAGATCCCGGAATCCGACTACGACGTCGTGGTGTTCGAGAATCGCTTCCCTTCCTTCGCGCAGAGCGTCACCGGCGAGAAGGGCACCCTCGACGGCCGAGGACTCGTTCCCGTCGCGCCGGGCAAGGGACGCTGCGAAGTCGTGTGCTTCACGAGTGATCACGATCGTTCATTCGGTGAGCTCAGCCAGGAAAGGGTGCGCACCGTCGTCGACGTGTGGGCGGACCGTACCGCCACATTGTCTACAGTGGACGGCGTTGAGCAGGTCTTCCCCTTCGAGAACCGCGGTGAAGAAATCGGGGTCACCCTGCATCACCCACACGGTCAGATCTACGGGTATCCGTTCGTGACCCCCCGGACCGAGCGCATGCTGGCCACCGCCGCCGAATACCACGCGGCCCACGGCAGGCACGTACTCGGCGACGTACTGGCCGCCGAACGCGAAACCGGCAGCAGGGTCATCGCGGCTGGTGAGCACTGGACCGCCTTCGTGCCTCCAGCCGCGCGCTGGCCGGTGCAGGTTCTGGTCGTTCCACACCGTCAGGTACCCGACCTCACCGGCCTGACCGGCGCGGAACGCACCGACTTCGCCGAGGTCTACCTCAAGGTGCTCCGCTGCTGCGATGCGCTCTACGACAGGCCGTTGCCCTACGTCGCGGCCTGGCATCAGGCGCCCGTGCGCAGGGGCCGTGACCTCTCCTGGCTGCATCTCGAACTGTTCTCGGTCCTGCGCTCGAAGGACAAGCTCAAATACCTCGCCGGCTCCGAGTCCGGCATGGCCGTCTGGGTGAACGACGCGACCCCCGAGCAGATAGCCGAACGGCTCCGCGCCGCCTGCGCGCCGCGTTGATCTCACGCCTAGTCCACAGGCTGAATTCAGCAAGCTCTCAGGACCATGGCGCATGATGGACGCATGACCGAGAACGACCCTTCTGCTCAGGACAGGCCAGATGTCCCGGCAGCCGGAAACTCGGAACAGGGTAGTTGGCCGACGAGGGAGGACCCCAATCCCTGGTCGGCTCAGGCGAGCCGGCCCGAAGCCAGCCACCCTGGCGCGGCTTACCCCGGTGGGGCGAGTCAAGCGTCGAGTGGCTACCCGTATCGGCCGGGTTCGGTGCCTCCCACCTACCCGACGGCGACCTATCCCCAGCAGTACGAGCGGCACGGCCCCGGTCATCAGGACCGAAAGGGGCCCGCGAGGCTCGTCGCGGGAGTCGCCCTGCTCGCTCTGCTCGTCGGTGGCGGCGCCGGAGTCGCGGGCGGCTATCTCGCCGCGGATTCCTCCGGTGGCGAATCGGTCAATTCGCTCAACGCGCCGCAGCCTGCCAAACAGACCGGATCCGCCGTTCCCGGTTCCGTCGAGGCCGTGGCGAGCAAACTGATTCCCAGCGTCGTGCAGCTCAAGGTGCAAGGCGCCTCCGTGTCGGGCGAGGGCTCGGGCTTCATCATCAGCAATGACGGCTACATCCTCACCAACAACCACGTCATCGAGCCCGCCGCCGACTCGGGCCGGATCACCGTGGTGTTCCAGAACGGCAACAAGGCAACGGGCCAGGTCGTGGGAAGAGATCCGACAACCGACATCGCGGTGGTGCGCGCCGAAGGGCAGAGCGACCTGCCCACCGTCGACCTCGGCCGCTCCGACGACTTGAAGGTCGGCCAGCCGGTCGTCGCGATCGGCTCGCCGTTCGAGCTGGCCGGAACGGTCACCTCGGGCATCGTCAGCTCGCTGCACCGACCCGTTTCCGCTGGTGGCCAGGGCGATCAGACCACCGTCATGGACGCCATCCAGACCGACGCGGCCATCAACCCCGGCAACTCCGGTGGCCCGCTCACCAACAGCGCGGGCCAGGTCATCGGAATCAACTCGGCGATCTACAGCCCGCAAACCCAAGGCGGTATCGGCCAGTCGGAGGGCGGCAACGTCGGCATCGGCTTCGCCATCCCGATCGACCAGGCTCGCAGGACGGCCGACGACATCATCAGGTCGGGGCACGCGACCCAGACCTATATCGGCGCGACGGTCGGCGACAGCCCGTCTGGCGGCGCCGTGATCGGGGAGGTCACGTCGGGCAGTCCCGCCGAAAAGGCAGGGCTGAAGTCGGGCGATGTGGTCACCAAGATCGACGACCGGGTGATCGACGACGCCAACACGCTGGTCGCCGCCGTTCGCACGAGGGCGCCAGGCGAGAAGGTCACCTTCACGCTCGCCAACAACAAGACCCTTGAGGTCACGCTCGGCGGCCAGCAGGTCTCCGGTAACTGACCAGCACCCGAACGCTCGGCCGCGGGCGCGGCCGAGACCAACTCCGGCTCATACCGAGCCGGGAGAGGTCACGCGCGACCGGTTCCCCTTGTCCGGTCGCGCGTGGCTTTGAGTTCCAGCCGTTCACTCGCGCGACACCATCCGATGGGCCGGACGCCCCACGGCGGCCGCCATGACCGTACGGCTCCGCCGGTAACCGCCATCGAGGTCCACATCGGACAAACCGCGCACGTTCTCGCCCTTGGCGATGCGGGTGATCTCCGATCCCGCGCGGTCAAGCCGCTGGGAGCGTCACGCCCGCCGGGAGCGCACGCTCTCTCGCCCACGAGGCGCCTCGCTTCCAGCGCCGCGAAGGCCGGCTCGGGGTGCCCGGGTTCAGTGAACCCTTTCCCGCTGTGCCTCGTGATTCCCGGCCACCCGCTCTACTACGGTGGAGAGCATGGAACGGAGTGCACAGCGGCTTGGCCGCGCCCTCGTGGTGATCGTCGACGACCGTGCTGCTCAGGGGGACAATGACGACAACGTCGGCCCGTTGGTGACCGAGTTGTTGGAGGAGGCCGGGTTCATCGTGGACGGCACCGTCGCCGTGCGCGCGGACACGGTCGAGATCCGCAACGCACTCAACACCGCCGTCATCGGAGGTGTCGACCTGGTGATCACCACCGGGGCCACCGGAGTGTCCCCGCGCGATGTGACCCCGGACGCCACGGCCGGAGTCCTCGACCGTCCGATTCCCGGTATCGGTGAGGCCCTGCGCTCGTCCGGCCTTGCCGCCGGTGCCATCGACGCCGGAATCTCGCGCGGCCTCGTCGGAGTGTCGGGCAGCACCCTTGTCGTCAACCTCGCCGGTTCTCGCGCCGCCGTGCGGGACGGCATGGCGACGTTGTCGGCACTGGTCCCACACGTCATCGACGAGTTGTCCGGACTGGACCAGAGCTGACGGGACCGAGGCCGGTGGCCGACGAGCAGGCGAAACGTGAGGGACCGACCCGTCCCGGAGGCGAGAAGCCGACCGGGCCGGGTCGTCGCGATCGCCGGCTCGACGATGTTTTCGGCGACGTTCTGCCGGAAACGACTTCGGACGAGCGGGAGCCACGCAAGGACCGGCAGGCGAGCGACGAGTGGTATCTCGACAACCGGCCACCGCACCACGGCGGCTGAGCCCGAGGCGACGGCTCACTGCCGCGCGCGTTGCTCCTGCAACAAATCTCTGATCTCGGTAAGCAGTTCGACGTCGGTGGCTTCGGCGGGCCCCTCCTCCTTGCCGCGTTTGCGACGCTCCTGGACCTTCTGAAGCGGTAGCACGAAGCCGAAGTAGACGACGGCGGCGATGATCACGAAATTGATCCCCGCGTTGATCACGCTGCCGAAGTCAAGGAACGTGGACTCGTTTTCGGCGAGCACGCGGACACCGAACCCGTCGACGGCGTCCTGTCCCCCGATCGCGTTGATCAGCGGCTCGATCAACCCGGTGGTGAACGCCGTGATCACCGCGGTGAACGCGGTGCCGATGACGACGGCCACCGCCAGTTCCACGACATTCCCGCGCATCAAGAAGTCTTTGAAGCCCTTGAGCACACGCACTCCTTCCACAGAAGACGGTTGTCCGCTGTTGTCTGCCCGCGCGAGCACGCGGCAACGATGGTGATCGAGAAGGTCGAACAACGCCACGACGAGCACGAGTCGCACATGGACCGCAACAGCGCGTCAGCGGAGGGTAACGGTTACCGGTTGTGCCAACGAAACCGCGGCAAGTTCGGCTGCCGCCTCCTCTGGCACCGCGAGCAACACGAGCGGTTCGGCTTCGGAGTCGCGCGGCCCGTCCCGCGCGTGGCCGGGCGGCGAAAGGACGGTCAGCACCTTCGCGTCGGTGGCCACCGCGTTTCCGGCCTGGGAGTCGGAGCCGAGAGCGACCACGTCGACGGTGGCGCCAGTGCGAAGCAGCCCCGCGATGGCGGCATCGGCGAGCCGGACGGGAACCGTTGCGGTGCCAGGCGGACTGGTGCTGGGCCCGAGAAGCCGGGCGTCGGTCAGAGGTTCACCCGCACGGGCGAGGCCGGCGAGTGTTCTGCCCTCGACGGAGGCCGGATTGTCGAGTGCCCCGGCGGGTCGGAGCGACTCCGGAATCATGACCGACTTGACGTCGGAGGCGTGAAGGGTGGTTCCGAGCGGCAGATCCCTTGTCGTGACGAGAAGCGAGATTTCCGACTCGGCGGGGGCGGAAAGGTCGCCTGCCACAGCGGGCTGAACCGCCAGCACACCCGCACCGATGAACAACCCAGCCGCGAGCACGCGACGCGCCCGCGCAGCCGAATTGCCACGCAGGCGCGTCGTGAGGCGGTGCCGGGAGCTGCCGAAGCCGCGAAGCGAGTTGTCACGCATTGCCTTCCCCCATCGGTCTGGACGAGGGCGGGCGTTCCGCCGCTCGACTCAACCGACGCTAGGAGCGAGAACCTGCTCGGGGTAGCGGCAATTCGTGAATCTGTGGACAACCGGGGTCCTGTGGACAACCCCGGTCGTGCTGTCAGTACCTCAGGAGGACGTACTCGCCGTGCTCGTGGTCTTGCTTCCGCTCGAAGAGCCGGACGAGGACGAGCTGCCAGAGGAAGACGAAGTGGACGAAGAGGAAGACGACGACGAAGAAGACGTGCTCGACGAAGACGAAGTCGAATTCGACCCGGAGTCCGACGACGAGCTTTCGCTCTTGGCCGAACCGCCGCTGTCACCGTTGGACGAGCCGGACGCGGACTTCGACTTGCTCTCCGAGCGCGAGTCGTTGCGGTAGAACCCGCTGCCCTTGAAGATCACGCCGACCGAGCCGAACAGCTTCCTGAGCGTTCCCTCGCACTGGGGGCACTCGGTGAGGCTCGCATCGGAGAACGACTGGACCACCTCGAATCGGTGATCGCACTCCTTGCAGGCGTACTGGTAGGTCGGCACAGGCGCTCCTTCGGCGTTGGCACTCGCTTCCCGAGAGTGCTAACCCAATTTTGCTTGATGGCATTCCCCCGGCGCAATCGAGGTCCATCTCACATTCAATTGCCGAGCGGCAGCCGGATCAGCCCCTCACCCGGGGTGAGCGCGGCGTTCATCCGCACGTCGTGCGATTCGGCAGGCAGCGAAGGGACCAGTTCGGTGTCACGGATCACCGCGACCAGGTCGGTGGTGGCGGCCGCAAGGGGCAGCGAGCGGTCGTAATAGCCGGCGCCCCTGCCGAGGCGCACGCCGCTGTGGTCGACGGCGAGCGCGGGCAGCAGGATCCGGTCGACCGTCGCGAGCGCACGTGGACCAAGTCGCGGGCCATCCGGTTCGAGCACGCCCTTGAACCGGCCAGTGACGAGCGATGACGTGCCGGTGTACTCGGCCCAGTCGAGCGGGCCCGGAGCGGGAGGAACGATCGGGAGCAGCACGCGCGCCCCCGCCTCGCGCAGGACATCCAGCAGGGTGATCGCACCGGGCTCGGAGCCGAAGGGCACGTAGCAGCAGACGGTCCCCGCGGTCAGCTCAGCGACCTTGCCTGCGAGCGCGTGTGCTTCGCTGACCTGCTGACCAGGGCCGATCGCGGCGCGCCGAGCGGCCAACTCCGCCCTCCACCGAGCCTTTCCAGCAGGTTCGGGCACTCGCCGTGGTCTGTCATTGTCCGTATCGGTCACGAGGTCAGGCTAGGCTTTGCGCCCATGACGGGCGCCACGACTCACGACACGTTCCGAACCGCCATCGTTCCGGCAGCCGGTCTCGGCACGAGATTCCTGCCGACGACGAAGGCCGTGCCGAAGGAACTGTTGCCGGTCGTCGACACCCCCGGCATCGAGTTGGTGGCGACGGAAGCCGCGGAAGCGGGCGCGGCCCGCATGGTGATCGTGACCTCCCCTGGCAAGGAAGCGGTGGTCAACTACTTCCAGCACCAGCCGGAGCTTGAGGACAACCTGGAGCGCAAGGGCAAGAACGACCTGCTCGCCAAGGTGCGGCGCGGACCGGACCTGCTCGACGTCGAGGTCGCGATTCAGAAGGAACCGCTCGGGCTCGGTCACGCGGTGGCGCAGGCCGAACCCAACCTCACCGAGGAGGACAAGGCGGTCGCCGTGCTACTGCCCGACGACCTGGTGCTTCCCTCGGGTGTATTGAGTCGCATGGCGCAGGTGCGGGCCCGCTTCGGCGGCAGTGTGCTGTGTGCCTTCGACATCCCGAAGGAACACATCTCGCCGTACGGGGTCTTCGACGTCTCCGACACTGACGATGCCGACGTCAAGCGCGTGCACGGCATGGTCGAGAAGCCCGCGCCGGAGGACGCGCCCTCCACCTACGCCGCCGCGGGCAGGTATCTGCTCGACAGGGCGATCTTCGACGCGCTCCGCAGGATCGAGCCCGGTTCGGGCGGAGAATTGCAGCTCACCGATGCGGTCGCGCTGCTCATCAAGGAAGATCATCCCGTGCACATCGTCGTTCACCGTGGAGGAAGGCACGACCTCGGCAACCCAGGTGGTTTCCTGAGGGCCGCTGTCGACTTCGCGTTGCACGACCCCGAGTACGGGCCTTCGCTGCGTGCGTGGCTGACCGAACGAATCGAGAAAACCGACTCATGATCGAACGCGAGCCGATCACCGCCGAGGCACCGGAGGAACGACCACTCCGGTCGGTCGGCGCGCAGCTCTCCCACACCCTCGACGCGGCGGTACGTCCGCGTCCGGTGCGGGTCGCGATCTCCGAGGCGCAGGGCCTGCTCTGCGCGGAAGAGGTCGTCGCGGAGCATGCGCTGCCTGGATTCGACCAGGCCGCGGTGGACGGTTACGCGATACGCAGCGTCGATGTCCGCACCGCGGGTGAGGAACCCGTGCAGTTGCCGGTCGTCGGCGAGATTCCGGCGGGGTCCAGGCAGCCACGCAGACTGCAGCCGGGGCAGGCGGTGCGGGTTGCCACCGGCGCGCCGCTGCCGACGCTGGCCGACGCGGTCGTGCCGACCGCCTTCACCGACGGCCACCACGCCAAGGTCACCGTGCACAGGGCCGTCCCATCGGCTGGTTATGTCCGGCGTACAGGCGAGGACGTGCAGATCGGTGACGTCGCGGTGCGCCAAGGCGACACCATCGGATCAGCGCAGGTCGGGCTCCTTGCCGCGGTCGGCAGATCCAAGGTCCTCGTCTACCCGAGGCCGAGGGTGTCGATCATCTCGGTGGGCGACGAGCTCGTCGACATCGACCGCACCCCGTCGGTGGGACAGGTCTACGACGTCAACTCCTATGCGCTGGCCGCGGCCGCGAGAGACGCCGGTGCCGAAGTCTCCAGGGTCGGCATCGTTCCGCTCGACCCCAAACGCCTGCGGGAAACCGTCGAGGGCAGGCTGCTCATGTCCGAGGTGGTCGTCGTGGCCGGTGGCGCGGGTGGCGCGCTCGGCGAAGAAGTGCACGCGGCCCTTTCCGACCTCGGACAGATCGACATGGCCAGGGTCGCGATGCATCCCGGCTCCGCGCAGGGTTTCGGAAGGCTCGGCCCGGACTCCGTGCCGACCTTCCTGATCCCGGCCAACCCGATGAGCGCGCTCGTCGTGTTCGAGGTACTCATCCGGCCGCTCATCCGCGCGGCGCGAGGCACCCGCAACCCACATCGCAGGACGGTCGAGGCGAAGCTGCTCTCGCCGGTCACCTCGACGAAGGGGCGCAAGGGATTCCTGCGAGGTCAGTTGCTGCGGGACGAGAACAACGGCGAGTACCTCGTGCAGCCGCTCGGCACGTCGGGCGCCCACCTGCTCGCCTCGCTCGCCGAGGCGAACTGCTTGATCAACGTGGAAGAGGACGTCGTGGAGCTTGCCGCGGGAGAGCAGGTCAAGGTGACTTTCCTGGCGCAGCGCGCCTGACCCCGCAATGGCATCGCAGGTGTACGGCACCCCCTACGGCGCCGAACCTCGCCACCCCGGCTGGCCTGCCAGGCTCGGCCCGCTCGATGTCGCGGCGGGCACGGTGATGCTGCGGCCCATCCGGCTCCGCGACGGCGGTGACTGGAGCAGGATCCGCCTGCGTGACCACACCTATCTTGAGAGATGGGAACCAACGGCAGCCGGTCCGTGGAGTGAGCGCAACGCCTTGTGGGCATGGCCGTCCCAGTGGCTCTCGCTGCGCGGGCTCGCTCGGCGTGGTCAGTGCCTGCCGTTCGTCATCACCGTCGACGGCGCGTTCGCTGGGCAGATCACGATAGGCAACGTCATCAGGGCTTCGCTGCGATCGGCGTGGGTCGGGTACTGGGTGTCGTCGGAACTCGCTGGCGGTGGCGTGGCCACGGCCGCTGTCGCGTTGCTTGCCGATCACGCCTTCACCTCGGCGGGATTGCACCGGCTCGAAGCGACGGTGAGGCCGGAGAACGGGGCGAGCGTCCGCGTGCTGACCAAAGCGGGTTTCCGGCAGGAAGGGCTCTTTCTTCGCTATCTCGACGTCGCGGGTGATTGGCGAGATCACCTCAGTTTCGCGGTGACCGCAGAGGAAATCGGCGAAGGCTTCGCCACTCGGCTCGTCGCAGGTGGACTGGCCACGCGACCTGCCCCGCGTTAGCTCCTTGTGAGTTTTTCACCTGATTAAGTGAGCGTTTTTACAGAACGGCGCGGCGAGCCTCCGGGGTTTCTGTTACTCCTGTGACTAGCGTGACGAAGTGTCGAAGTGAGAACGGGTAGGCGGCAACCCGCCGCTTGGCGCCGCTCCGCTACGACAGTGCATCAACAGTCGGGGGAGGTGACGGGAGATGCCAAGCTCATTGATCATCGTCGGGCTCGCCGCGGCGTGGCTTGTCGTCCTCGTTCCCATGATCGCGCGGAAGCGCCAAGTGATCACGCAGACCAACGATTCCGCGTTGGCGGCGAGGGTCGTGCGCAGCGGGAGCACGCGCAGCGAGAGGCGGAAGGAGTTCGCCGTGTCCGCGGACGCGAAGCCGGGAAGCACGAAGACGGCCGATGACGACGACCTGATCGACTCCGAATACGACGACTCCCACTACGACGACGATCTCGATGACCTCGACGAGGGTTACGACGAGTACGAGGAGTCCGAGGTGGAGCCGCGTGCCGGTCGTCGCCGCGTCGCGGACGACGCCGACTACGGTGACTACGCCGAAGACGGCGAGGACTATGAGGACTCGGACGACGAGCGCACCCCGCGGCGGTATCGCCCTGGGCGCGGCGGGTTCGACCCCGAGGCCGCCGAGATCGCCGCGCGCGCCAAGTACGCCTTCCGGCAGCGCGTCGTGCTCGGTCTGCTCTTCGCCGTCGTCGTGACGGCGGTCGTCGCCGGATTCGTCATGCCCGTCGTCTGGTGGGTGCACGGGCTCGTCGACGTCGGGCTCATCGGCTATCTCGGCTACCTGCGCAGGCAGGTCCGGATCGAGAACGAGATCCGGCAACGTCGCCTCGCCAGGTACAACAACGCGCCGACGACGGCACGCAGGACACCCCGGCGTCCCGTCGAACCACTTCCGGACGTCAAGGTCCACCCGATCGACAGGCGTGACCTGGCCGGAGTCGAGCGCAAGCCGGTGCCGCGCATGCGCCGCAACGCCGTGGTCGTCGACGTGGAAGACGAGGATCCCGCCTTCCACGAACTGGACGATCCTGGCCAGTTGCCGTACCGGCGGGCTGCCGGAGAGTAGGACCCCCTGCTCGGTGAGTGTGGCGTCGCTTGCTATGCTCATCGAGCTTCATCAGGGGCTGTAGCGCAGTTGGTAGCGCGTCTCGTTCGCATCGAGAAGGTCAGGGGTTCGATTCCCCTCAGCTCCACCCGATCTTGACGCCCGTTTGTTCGGCGGGCACGCCTTCCCTGTCTGGCGGTCATCGTCATCTTTTCTGAGGGTGTGGCCCTCAGACACCCCACCCGGGGCGTTCCCCGGACCCCCATCGTGTGGTCACCGCGAACTGCGCATGGCGACGCGTGGGTGCACATCAAGATCGGCCAGCAAGGACCCGCACAAGCGGCGCCCGTCATGCACCGTTGATGTATCGGACGCCAGCCTTGACGCATCGCGCCTTCCAAGAGTGGAGGAAGCTTCGGGGCTCGAACGGCGTGCCGTAGGCCGTGGTGAACATCAGCCCGCACTCGACCGGAGCGTCGGCTACCTCACGTGGCCGTTTTGGTTTCCGGTGCAAGAGCTGTCGCTGGACACGTTGCAGTTGCCAGGAGACGACGACCAAGACGTAGGCCGTATAGAGCGCGTCGTCGTCTACTTTGGCTGATTCCTCGTCGGAAGACCAACGCTGTCGCTTCGGCTTGCGGAGTCAGCAGTCGAGGATGTCTCAGATCGTTCGGCCAGAGGGTGCTTGCTTGCAACGTCACTCCGCGGTCATCTCGAAAATCCGCAGCTCGATCCACTGATGGTGGCGAGGGGACGTGGATCGCACGCGACGTGTCGGCAATGTCGTCGTCATCAACTGTTTGAACGACGACGTACTGCCCGGCAGCCACGGACCGGTGCATGCCGGAAACGGTGGTGAGGGCAGGGGACGATGCCGTGTCCGGGCGTATCCTGATAGCGAGCTTCGTCGACACGAAGGCGGTTGGAGTGAACGCGATTGATGCATGGAAGCAGGCTGGCGCAGCACGTGATGCTGGTGCGGCCGTAGCCGCACTGACCACAGACGCCGAGCTCGTGTCGCCTCTGACCGACCAGTTCAGGTTCCGCGGCCGTGATGAAATCGACCAACTCCTACAGGCGGTGTTCGAGGTAGCCTCCGACTACCGGTATGAACGCGACGTGCGTGGGGACAGCGAAGCTTTCCTCACCTCAAGAGCGCGGATCGCGGGGGTCGAGATCCATGAGTTTCAGCACCTCGAACTTGACGGCGACGGCGCGATCACTCGAATCGCCCTGGCGGTCCGGCCACTTCCCGCCCTCACGGTCCTGACCCGCGCCCTCGGGCCCGCGCTCGCCCGCAGGCAAAGTCATCCCGTCAGCGCTCGGAGACTCGCCCGTGCTGGCGCTTTCCTCGATGCCGTGGCCCGTGCCGGCGACAGGAAGTACGTGCCGCTCGCGGCACCCGACAGCTCCAGGGTGACGACTCCGCGACCACTATGATTTCCTGTTCACTCGCACGAGCAGGCACTTCATGCCGACGGCGTGCCACGCGCCGGATTGACCGGCGGGTCAAGCATTATTGAACGCACAGGCGAATAGGACGGTCGGCTGCGCTATAGGCTGGCCCGGCGCCTGGACGATGCCAGCCACGCTTGACGCCCACAGGGAGTGGCGACGGTTGTGCACTCACTATGGGCTAGTAGGTGGTCTAGTCCACCTTGCTGGCGGTGGGAGATCAGAGGGTAAGTCCCCTTAGCTCCACCCGATCTTGACGCCCGCCTTGTTCGGCGGGCACGCCTTCACTGTCTGGCGGTCATCGTCATCTCTCCTGACGGCGGCCCCAGGTTGCGTCCGGGGCGTGTGCTCGCCCGGTTCTATTGCTGACACGTTAAGCCCACAGCAGGTTGCACGGCCCTTTCCGATCAGTCGGAAGGGGCCTTTTCGTTGCCGTACAGCAGCAGTCAGCCGATCGCTTTCTTGCGCGGCGCAGCAGGTTCGGCCGGGATGGCGTCGGTGTCGGTGTCGGTCCGAGCGCAGGCTGCCGACTCGCACACGCGCTACCGCGCGGAGGAAGGCCCGGGTGTGAGTTCTCGGGCGATGGTGTCGTGTGCCCAGTCGCGCCATTGATCGAGGCTCCAGCCGCGTTCGGTGACGAGGAGGGTGTAGGACTCCACGGTCATGGTGGCGTAGATAACGTCGGCGACACGGCTGGTCGACTCCGGTGGGACGGCGCCGGGCAGGTCGAGCAGGATGCGGGCGAGCCCGAGGCTGAAGGCGTGGCGCTGACGGCGCAGGTCGGTCAGCAGGTCGGCCACGCCGCGGTCGGCGGCCGCAGCGTGGATCGCGGTCAGGACGGGCGCGGCGCGGGCGGTGGAAGCGGCCAGGTGGATGGCGGCATCGGCCCAGGCGGCCTGGACCGATCCGGCGTCGGTGAGTGCGGAGACCCAGTCGTGGTCGAGCAGCCGGACCGGTTCGGTGTCGCCGAGGACTGCCTGGTCGTGGGCGGCGGAGAGCACGCCGAGCTTGTTGCCGTAGGCGGCGTAGATGGTCTTGACCGCGACCTGCGCCCGCTCGGCGATCGCGCCGATGGTGGTCGCGACGTAGCCGTCGCGGATGAACAGCTCGGCCCCCGCGGCCACGATGCGCTCGCGTGCCGCCTCGTCCCTGGGCCTGCCTCGCACTGCCATGGATTCGTTCCCTCCTCTTGACGTCACCGATTTTACACCATTACATTGTGCAATGTCATTTTCCTAATTGGGAGGATCGAGAGCTCATGGCACGCATGACCGTCGTCTACTACTCCTCGACCGGGTCAGTGCACGCGCTGGCCGAGGCATTCACCTCCGGCGCCGCGGAGGCCGGTGCCGAGGTCCGGCTGCGCCGGGTGGCTGAACTCGCGCCTCAGGAGGTGATCGCGAAGAACGCCGACTGGGCGGCACATCTTGAGGCCACGGCGCACATCGAGACCGTGACGGTCGAGGACCTGGTGTGGGCCGACGGCTTCGCGCTGGGCACCCCGACGCGGTTCGGTCAGCCCGCCGCTCAGCTCAAGCAGTTCCTGGACACGACCAGCAATGCCTGGAACGCGGGCGAACTGGCCGGCAAGCCCGCGACCGGATTCACCAGCAGCTACGAGCGTCACGGAGGTCAGGAGTCCACCCTGCTGGCGCTGTATCACACGCTGTTCCACTGGGGCTCGATCATCGTGCCAACCGGGTATGTGGACTACGACCTGACCCACGCCGCCGGCGGCAACCCCTATGGGGTCAGCAGCATCGGCGGTGACGGGCCGCCCAACAAGGACGTACTCGCCTTGGCCCGGTACCAGGGCGGCCGACTGGCCACGCTGGCCGCGACGCTGGCCGCGGCACGGCAGGAGCTGGCGGCGGCGTGAGCGAACAGGTTCAGGCGCGCACTCCCTCGGACACTGCCGGTGGGCGCCGGTGGTGGGGGCTGGTGTTCGTGCTCACCGGCAACGTCACCGTGTTCGGCGCGGTGACGATCATGAACACCGCGGTGCCCGCGGTCCAGGCCGAACTCGGCATGGCGGATGCGACCCGCGGGTGGGTGTTGACGGTGTTCTCGCTGTGCTTCGGGGCGCTGATGCTGATCAGCGGACGCATCGCCGACGCTCTCGGGCTGCGTCGCTGCATGCTCGCCGGCCTGGTCGGGTTCGCTGCCGCGTCCCTGCTTGGCGGGCTCGCGACGACGTCGGCGGTGCTCTTGGTCGCCCGCGGCGTTCAGGGCGCGGCCGGCGCCCTGGTGGCCGCGACCGCGTTGGCGCTGCTGTCGGTCATGTTCCCGGCGGGCACGCAGCGACGGAAGGCGTTCGCGATCCTCGGCGCTGTCATGGGAATGGGCACGGCCGGTTCCTTCCTGCTCGCCGGAACCCTGATCGAGACCGTTTCGTGGCGATGGTGCCTGCTGATCAACATCCCTCTCGCCCTGGTCGCCGCGATCGGGCTGCGGGCCACCGCGCCACCTGGCCAGGCGCCTGCTCGTGGCCGCATCGACATTCTCGGTGCCGGGCTGCTGACCGCGGCCGTCGCCGCATTGGTGACCGGCCTGAACTACGCCAGCCAGGTCGGCTGGACTCACCCACTCACCCCGAGCCTGCTCGGTGCCGCTCTCGGGCTGGGGACGCTGTTCGTGCTCAGTGCGCGCCGCTCCAGCGATCCCCTCGTTCCCACACCGCTGATCACCGATCGCCGCAGGATGATCGCGTTCACGGCGGTCTTCATCCTCGGAGCCGGCATGTTCGCCGGCATGTGGGTGCTGACGACCTTCCTCCAAGGCCCCCTCGGCTACTCCGCGTTCAGCGTCGGGCTGGCGTTCATCCCGTTCGGTCTCAGCGCGACCCTGACCTCCTTCCTTCTTGTCCGACTCACCCGAGCAGACGCCGAACCGGCCAGGCTCCTTGCCGCGGGCCTGTCCCTGGCCGCCGTCGCCCTCGGGACTTTTCTGCTGCTGACACCACAGTCCACCTACCTCACCGGCGTCCTCCCAGCCATGGTCCTCCTCGGCGCGGGCGGCACCATTGTCATGGTCACCGGCTCCAACATCGCCACCCGAGACGTCGGCTCCCTCAGCGGAACCGCCAGCTCACTCATCAACGCCACCCAACAGCTCGGAGCCGCGATCGGCACCGCCGTGCTGACCTCCATCGCGCTGCTGACCGCCCGTGGCCGCTCCACCGACGGCTCCGAAACAGCCGAAGCCGACCTCGCCGGACACACAGCCGCCAGCGCCACCGGAGCCATCGTCCTCGCCGCCACCGCGGCAGCCCTTCTCCTCGTGGGCCGACGCGCCAGGGGCGGGGCAAGTTTCGGCAGTGCTCCCGTCTGCTCACATCAACGACGACTCGCGGGCAGCGGTGAACCAATCGACCGACAACATCAGTGAGAACAGGGCGCCCGACTGATGAGCACGAGCAGAGCAGTGGCCTGGGAAGGCTTCTTCAACACCAGGGACCTCGGTGGACTGCCCACCAGGTCCGGCGGCATGACCAGTAGTGGAGCCTTCTTCAGAGCAGCGGACCTTCGTTTCGTCACTGACACAGGTTGGACGCAAGCGCGCAATTCCGGTGGCCTTCACCGCGGTGTTCGTCCCCTACACCTACATCGGTGTCATCTACGCTCCGGCCACCGGCGGAAGTGGTGTCGCGCTGGCGCTGCTGATGCTCGTCGGCGGCATTGCCGGTGCGATCGGCAATCTCGCCGCCGGATTCCTGACCGACCGTCTTGGTGGGGCTCGGGTGGTCGCCGTCGCGCTTATCTGGTTGACGGCGGGGCTGCTCGTAGTGCCACTGGCGACCGGGCATTTCGGCGCGGCGCTCGTGGCCGTCGGGTTTTATGTGGTGGGTGCCTTCGCGATGTCCGGGCTCGTCGGAGCCGCCGGAATCGAACTTCTCGGCAGCCGGTATGTCAGCCTGCTGGCCGCCGCGCTCGCATTGCTCGCTATGGGAGCTTCTTTCTGCGCGCAGCGCCTGATCCGGTCGAATGCCAGAGGGTGGGAATACCCGGCGGCACAACGTCGTTCGGGCAGGTGATCGACTGAGATGCCGATCGGTGCGCCTGACAGGAGGATTCTTTCCATGAGCACTTCCACGGACTGGAATACCCAGATCATCACCGAGTTCCGGGAGAACGAAGGCCGGGTGGGGGGCCCGTTCGCGGGCGCGCCGATGGTCCTGATTCACCATCGAGGGCGCAAAAGCGGAAAGGAGCTGGTGACTCCACTGATGTATCTGCCGGACGAGCACGATTCCGGCACCATCTACATCTTCGCCAGCAAAGCCGGAGCGCCGACAAATCCGGCGTGGTACTACAACCTGACCTCTTCGGGTACCGGCGACGTCGAAGTGGGTACCGACACGTATCCGGTCACCGTCGAGGAAATCACCGGCGAGCGGCGTGACCGCGTCTACGCCGAGCAAGCCAATCGCTATCCCGGCTTCGCCGAATACAGCCGCAAGACCGAAGGTATCCGCACCATTCCGGTCCTGGCGCTGCACCGCGCGTGATGTGGCCTAACCAGTCCTCGGGGTGAACGCGATGGCGTGCACTTCCTCGGCGACCTCGGGCCAGCGCGGATCGGCCGGATCGGAGGGGAAACCGAGTAGCGGCGCGATGCGCTTCCACGCGTGCGGATGGGCGCGCTGGTAGGCCAGCAGGGTCCGCAGGGTCTCGTCGGCTTCGAGAAACCGGTGTTCGGGCTCCGGCCACCGTCGGCGTCCCAGCCGCACTTCGATCGCGGGGGCCGCGCGCAGGTTGCGATACCAGTCAGGGGCACCGCCCCAGGCCGCGACAACGACGACCTCGGGGATGTTCGAGTCGTAGCGCACGACCTCCACGACGACCTCGCGGCGTGCGCCGGTACGGCGGCCTCGGTGGGCGAGGTAGACCAACCGGTGCCCGGCAAGCGCGCCGAGGCGGGCGCGGTAAAGCCAGATCGGCGCGCGCAGCAGCAGTCGTAGCAGTCTTTTCGGCTTGCGATCGGTCACCGCCATGATGGAGTTCCCGGCATTCCGGCCGCGCCCGTCTCAGGGTCCACTGTGGACCAAACTTGTGCCGGTTCAGGTCCGTTCGTTGTCTTCACGCGTTGCCTCCTAGTTTCTCGCTCGCCGGTGTGAGCATTCGAGTCAGCACCGGTGCGATGGCCTCGGCCGTCAGTGTCGAGTCAAGCGCTCGCCGCATCACCAGACCGTCGAAGGCCGACCCCAGCACGACGGCGGTCGCCTCAGGGGCCGCGACCCCGTGCGCGCCGAACCAGGCGGCGTACCGCTCCCGGAAGTCCGCAAGGATCGCCGCCACCGCGTCTCGCAGCCGAGGGTCGCGGGTCGCCGCCAGATAGGTCTCGATGAACAGCACGGACACCGGGTCGTCGCCGGTGAAGGAATCCAGCGACGCCACCGAAAGCTCAACCAGTTCGGCGGGCGTCCGGGCCTGGGTCAGCATTGGCCCGACCGCGTCGAGTGACTCCCGTATCGCGCCGGTCGCCGCCGCCGACAGCAATGCCTGCACCGAAGCGAAGTGGTAATGCACCAGTCCAGGCGCCACCCCGGCCCGCTCCGCCACCACCCGCGTGCTCACCGCGGTCCAGCCGCGTTCGGCGATCAGCTCCGCCGCTGCACGCAGTAACCGGTGCCGGACCTCCCTGCCCCGATCCGCCGCCGTGGACGTCATGCCGCTCCTCGGGCCCTGGGCAATCGCCTTGGTCGATTGCCCAACACAGCTTTCACTCTACGCTTCCCTCGTTCAGGCCGGGGTCGACGCGCCCGGCAAGTAAGGTCGAACCCACTATGAGCAGCGAGAATGCGAGCACGGTTTTCGCCAATGTGCGGCCGTTCGGCGCCGATCCGGTGGACCTCGTCGTCACCGACGGCGTGATCACCGGGCACGCGGCGGCAGGGCAGGGCACCGGGACGCGGGTCGTCGAAGGTGGCGGGCGCATCGCGCTGCCGACGATGGTGGACACACACATTCATCCGGACAAGACGGCATGGGGCCAGCCGTGGGTCTCGCGGCGGCCCGCTGCCGGAATCGCCGAGCTCGGGCGGGCGGATGCGGAGCTGCTCCGCACCCTGCCCGCCCCGGTCGAGGAACGGGCGCGCGGATTGCTGGCCCACGCCGCGGCCCACGGCACGAGGGCGGTCAGGGCACATGCCGATGTCGCCCCCGACTTCGGCCTCGCCGGGCTTGAGGGGGTCGCCGAAGCACGCGCCAACCTTGCCGGTGTGCTCGACATGCAGACGGTCGCGTTCCCGCAGCACGGGGTGCGGCGTGCGCCAGGCACCGCCGAACTGCTGACGGAGGCCGCCAGAAGCGGTCTCGCCGATTTCGTCGGCGGCATCGATCCGATCGGATTCGACGACGATCCGGCCGGGCAGCTCGATCTGCTGTTCGGCCTTGCTGAGCGGTACGGCATCGGCATCGACCTGCACCTGCACGACAGAGAACGGGCCGGGCTCGACGTCATCGCCGACGTGATCGACCGAACCCGTGCGCTGTCGCTCGGCGGCAGGGTTACCATCAGCCACGCCTTCGCGTTGGTCGATCTCACCGAGGGCGAGCTGGACCGGCTCGGTGCTGACCTCGCCGTCACCGGAGTCGGCCTGACCACCGTCGCCCCTGCGGGCCGGACCCTGCCGGTGAACCGCCTGCGGGAACTCGGGGTCAAGGTCGGGCTCGGCTCCGACGGGGTACGCGATTCGTGGAGTCCGTTCGGCAACGCCGACATGCTGCACCGCGCCCACCTCATGGCGAGTTCGTTGCGGGCAAGGCTCGACGACGAGCTGGAGCTGGGTTTCCTCGCCGCGGCCGAGTTCGGCGCAGACCTACTTGGACTGTCCGCAGTGGACTTGCGGCCGGGTTCGCCTGCCGACTTCTTCTTGGTGCGGGGCGAATGCCTTGCGCAGATCGTCGTCGACGTTCCAGCCCGCGATCTCGTTGTCAGGGCTGGAAAGGTGATCGCGCGCGACGGTGAACTCGGGTGAGTGGCTGACGATAAATCGGTGGCCCGTTCACGCGTTGGTCATTAACGTCGCTCCTCGTGATTCATGAACATCCGCTGGCCTACCTGCTCGGCCTTGAGGGCCTCGCGTTGATGCGCGGGTTCACCGGGGAATTGGATCGTGACTTCGTGGAGTCGCGGATCGCCGAGGTTCGCCGGTTGCTCGACGACGAGTCGCTGGCGACGGCGGCCGTGGATGTGGAACGCGTGAAAACGGTTGAGGGATACCGCATCTGGTCCGAGACGTACGACCAGCCTGGCAACGCCGCGTTCCTCATTGACGAGCCCGAGGTGAGCCGAATCGTCGATCAGCTGTTGCCGGGTGCCGCACTCGACGCCGCGTGCGGCACGGGCCGTTACGCGCAATGGCTTTCCGAGCGAGGTCATCGGGTCATCGGGGTGGACAGCTCCCCAGAGATGCTCGCGCGCGCCCGTGCGCGGGTGCCAAGGGGGGAGTTCCTGCTCGGCGACTTGCGCCGGCTTCCGGTCGGTGATTCCGAAGTGGACCTGGTCGTCTGCGGTCTCGCGCTGACGCATCTCCCCGTGCTCGAACCGGTCATCGCGGAGTTCGCCAGGGTGCTGCGCCCTGGCGGTCACCTGGTGATCGCCGACGTGCATCCCGAGGCGGTCGCGCGCGGTTCGATCCCGCCGGTGCGCCGCGCTGATGGTCGTCCAGGACGGGTGATCAGCCACCGCCACCGCATCGGGGACTATCTGCGTGCCGCCCTCTCGGCGGGATTGCGGCTCCGCGGCTGCGAAGAGCCGCGCGCGGTCGAGCCAGGCTCGCGGGGGCAGGCGGCAACGACGACGGGCCCGTGGGACGTGTGGCCGTGGAGCCTGGCCGCCATGGTGCCCGAGGCGGCACGCGCCGCGAACGAAGGAGTGCCCGCGATGGTCGTCTTCCACTTCGAGCAGGCCGATTCCTGAGTGCCGATCCGCTCAGGTCGCGGCGTGCACGAAAAGCAGGCCGAGCCAGAGCCAGCCGGCCCCGATGACGAGGCGCTGGATCAATCCTGCTCGCGGCGAGTCGTTCTCCCACGCCGTCCCGAACGCGCCGAACCCGGCGAACAGCAGCGCGGCCGTCACACCGGAGTACCACCGCCAGCCGGTCTCGGGGACCACGATGGCCGCGATGACGGCCGCCACCGGAAGGCCGAAGAACACCACCATGCCCGCGTAGTCGTGCAAGGCGTGGCGCCGGGAGGTCTCCGAAGGCGTGCCATCGGGCGCGCCCGGCGGGTAGCCGCGCATGGGATCCATCGGAAACACCCCTGACGCGACCAGCGCCGCGCCGAAGACACCGACGGCGACCGCGAGAATCCCGCTGTCCAACGCTCCGGCCAATGGGAAGGCGGCGACCGTCACGGCGAGACCACACACGACGAAGTTGGTCGTTTGTATCCAGCCGCGCGGTCCGAGCGCGAGTGCGCTGACCGGGTGACGAACCGGGTGGTAGCCGGGCCGGGTGAGGCCGTCGATCAGGAACGTGATCACGAACAGCCAGGTCCCGAGCGCTCCTGCCCAGAGCAGAGCCGTCACGGTGTCGCGCCAAACCTCTTCATAACGGACATTTCTACCGAATCCTGATCGGCAAAGCTTACCCAGGTCAGCGCTGATCAGTGTTCGCCACGGCGCAGTTCTCGCGGCGTGCTGCCGAACCGCTCCCGAAACGCCGTGCTGAACCTGCCCGGCGAGGAGAAACCGCACCGGTGGGCGAGTTCGGTGATGGACATCCCGCCGTAGGCGGGGCTGGTGAGCCGGTGGCGCGCCAGGGAAAGCCGCTCTTCTTTGATCAGTTCGCGGCAGGTGGTTCCCGATCGTTGCAACGCGAGCTGGATCTGCCTTGCCGACCAGCCGAGCGCCGAGGCGAGCAGTTCGCTGTTGAGATCGGGGTCGTGCGCGTTGTCGCGTACGTAGCGGCGGATCGCGGTCTCGATCTCGCCGAAGTGATCACCCGCGTCGACCATGCCGGTTCCCACCAGCACGCACACCAGCTCGACCAGCCGGTCGATCACCGCGTCGAATTCGTTCGCGGAGAGCTGGTCAGCCGCTCGCAGCGCGCTGTTCATCAGGTCGTGCACGACCCCGCCAAGCCCGTCGACGAGGTCGATGGGCGCTTCGAACTCCGTCTTCTTGTTCAACCGCTGGTGAATCACCCTGCGCTGGATCGTGATCGCCCGAAGCCGAGCGTCCGAGGTGTGGGTGACGTCGAACGGCCTTGTCGTGGTGATGAGAGCCGCGTGGCCGGGTCGCAGCGTCATCCTGCCGTTGCCGAGACCGACGTCCACCGCACCGGCGACGGGCAGGACCAGGACGTAGGAATCGATGCCGTCCTGCCGCATGTGCTCGGGCTTCCTGCGATACCGCACCTGAGGCGAGTTCCAGGCCAGTACCTGGTTCTGGTCGGTCCGCAACCGGGTCAGCGTGCTCGTTCCCGACTCGTCGTCGTCGGCGAAGTCGCAGGTCATGTTGCATTGGTAGCTCGTGGCGGTCAGCCGCCAGAACTCGCGTGACTCGCCAGGCGCCATCCCGAGGGTTGACGCCGTCTGGCTGCACAGCGAGGTGTCGGGCACGGCTGACTCCGGTCGTTCGAGTACTCCGTTTTGCCGCAGCGTAACCCACCTCGGCAACACATTCGGCGTGTCGGCGGCGTCGGAGCCCTGTGCCGATGCACCACCGCCGGGTGTCGGTTCGGTCCATTGTTGCGCGCCACGGCGGCTCCTAGCGTGACGGCACGGCCCACGCGACCGTCGCGAATCGGGCATCCGGACATCTCACGGGAAGGTCTTGTGATGGACCTTGCGAGTTTGGTTCGTACGGGAGGAACGCGGTACGAGCGTCAGCCTGCGATCATATACCAGGGCGTTACCCAGAGTTACGGACAGGTCTATCTGCGGTCCTGCCGACTGGACAACGCGCTTGCCGGACTTGGCGTCAGCCAGGGTGAACGGGTCGCCACGCTCACCGACAACAGCCCCGAAGCGCTGGAGTTGGTCCTCGGCATCGCGCTCGGCGGTTACGTCAGAGCCTCCCTCTACACCCACAACAGCGCAGAGACGAACCTGTACCTGCTGAACACCATCGGCGCGAGCGTGCTGATCGTGCAGGGACACTACTACGACGCCATCGCGCCCCACCTCAAGCAGGCAGTCACGCTTCGCCACGTACTGGTGTTCGACGGCGCGGCGCCCAGCGGCGCTCTCGACTACGAGGAACTGCTGGCCGCGTCCTCGGAGCGGGACAGGGGAATCGTCATGCCGCCGGAGGCGCCGCAGACCATCCGGTTCTCGGCGGGAACGACGGGCAAGCCGAAAGGCATCCTGCACTCGGTGCGGGCGTGGACCGGCATGGGTACCGAGACGGCCATACTCCTTCCGGAGCTGGGCACCTCGGACTCCTACCTCGCGGGTGGCCCGTTGTCCCACGCCACGATGATGCCGGTGCCAGGCGTGCTGGCGGCCGGTGCGTCCATCGTCGTGCTGCGCGCGTTCGAACCGGGCGAGTTCCTCGCGGCGGTGGAGCGGCATCGCTGCACGGTGACCTTCGGCGTGCCGACCATGGTGCAGCTCGCGGCGAGGCACCCCGACGCGAGCACGAGAGATCTGAGCAGCCTGCGGGCCATCATTTACGGCGGTTCGCCGATGACGGAGACCGCGCTGAACGAGGCCCGCTCGGTGTTCGGCGACATCATGGTGCAGCTGTACGGACAGAGCGAGGGCGCACCGGCGAGCTGGCTGAGGCCGCAGGACCACACCGCGCGGGACGGCAAGTACCTGCGTTCGGCTGGAAGGGCGACCGCGAACAGCCGCATCACGATCGTCGACGAACACGGTGCCGAGCTGCCACAGGGCGAGATCGGCGAGATCGCGTTCGACACGCCTGGCGCGTTCACCGAGATCTGGGGCGACCCGGCGGCGACGAAGGCGCGCAAGCTCGCCGACGGGTCGGTTCTCTCCCGCGACATGGGCTATCTCGACGAGGATGGATACCTCTTCATCACCGACCGCAAAGAAGACATGATCATCTCGGGTGGCTTCAACGTCTGGCCCGCCGAGGTGGAGAACGCCCTGGTGGCACATCCCGAGGTGCGGGAGGCGTCGGTCGTCGGAATTCCGCACGACAAATGGGGTGAGACCCCGATGGCACTCGTCGTGCTCGCCGACGGCGCAAACGTGTCCGAGGACGAACTGATCGCCTGGACCCGCGACAAGGTCGGCCCCGTCAAGCGGGTCACCAGCGTCCGCTTCGGTACGGAACTCCCGAAGAGCCCGGTGGGGAAGGTGCTGCGCAGGACGGTGCGCGACCAGTACGGGCCGGGTGGCACGGAGTGAGGCAACGGGCCAAATCCATGAAACGCGTATTCGTCGTCGGTGTCGGCATGACCAAGTTCGTCAAGCCTGGCAAGCCCGATCCCAACTACCCCGAGCTGGCCAGTGAGGCCGTGACCGCGGCGCTTGCCGACGCGGGCATCGGCTACCCGGACATCGAGCAAACGTGCGTCGGCTACGTGCACGCCGATTCGACGGCCGGCCAGCGAGCTGTCTACGAGCTGGGCATGACCGGAATACCGGTGCTGAACCTCAACAACAACTGCGCGAGCGGGTCGTCGGCGCTGTTCTACGCACGGCAGCTCGTCGCGGGAAACCTGGCCGACTGCGTGCTGGCACTGGGTTTCGAGAAGATGCTGGGTGGTTCGCTCGGCACTCCGGCCCATCCACAGGCGACGAACCCGGTCGAGAAGTTCATGGCCGCGGCGGCGAAACTGCGGGAACCGACCGGCGGTCCCGTCGTGCTTGAGATGTTCCGCGCCGCCGGGCTGGACCACATGGAGCGGTACGGCACGACGGCCGAACAGTTCGCCAAGGTCGCCGAGAAGAACCACCGGCATTCCGCGGCGAACCCCAACGCGCAGTTCCAGGACGTGTACTCGCTGGAGGAAATCCTGTCCTCGCCGCTGGTGTGCGATCCGCTGACCAAGTTGCAGTGTTCGCCGACGTCCGACGGTTCGGCCGCGGCCGTGGTCGTCTCCGAGGAGTTCGTCGAGCGGCACGGCCTCGCGGACCAGGCGGTCGAGATCGTGGGGCAGGCGCTGGCGACCGACACCGAGGACGCCTACGACAACGCGTTCACCATCGTCGGCGCCGGGGTCAGCAAGCGCGCCGCGCGGCAAGCCTACGAACAGGCGCAGCTCGGCCCTGACGACATCGATGTGATCGAACTGCACGACTGCTTCTCGATCAACGAAATCCTCACCTACGAGGCGCTGGGATTGTGCGGGGAGGGTGAGGGCGGTGCGCTCGTCGACGCCGGCGAGACGACCCACGGCGGCGCGTGGGTGGTCAACCCCTCCGGCGGGCTCATCTCCAAGGGACATCCGCTGGGGGCAACCGGACTCGCGCAGTGCGCCGAGCTGAGCTGGCAGTTGCGTGGAAAGGCCGACGCCCGCCAGGTCGAGAACGCCCGCGTCGGGCTGGCGCACAACCTCGGCCTCGGCAGCGCGGGCGTCGTCACCATCTACCGGAAGGCGGCCGCGTGACTCAACTGGTGCGGTTCGAGCGCAAGGGCGCCATCGCGGTCATCACGATCAACCGGCCTGAGCGGAAGAACGCGTTCGACCTGGCGACGGCCTACGCGATGGAAGCGGCGATCGACGAATTCGACCGCGACGACGAACTCAGGGTCGCCGTGCTGACCGGTGAGGGCGACGTTTTCTGTGCCGGGCAGGACATCATCGCGGCTGGCAAGGGGGAACTGGGCAAGACGGATCGTCGTGGTGGCGCGGGAATCATGGCCCAGCCGCCGGAGAAACCGATCATCGCCGCCGTCGAGGGGCACGCGGTCGGCGGTGGGCTCGAACTCTGTTTGAGCTGCGACCTCGTCGTCGCCTCACGTACGGCAAAACTGGGTCTGCCGGAAGCCAAGCGCGGTTTCCCTGCCATGGGCGGTGGTTTGTTCCGGTTGCCGAAACGGATTCCTTACGCCATGGCGATGGAAGCCGCGGTGACCGGCGCGACGTGGTCGGCCGAACGGTTCCACGAACTGGGGCTCGTCAACCGCCTCGCCGAACCTGGTGAAGCGCTTGGGGTCGCGCTCGTGCTCGCGGGTGAGGTCGCCGCGGCGGCGCCGGTCGCGGTGAAGGCAAGCAAGGCGATCGTGCGCCGTAGTCAGGAGTGGACGGACACCGAAAGCTGGCTGAACCAGGAACCGTTCGTCGACGAGGTGCTGAATTCGGCCGACTACCACGAAGGAATGACCGCCTTCGCCGAGAAACGGCAACCGGAATGGAAGGGGCGCTGACACGTGAGTGAGACCCGGCAGATACTCGACGTCCAGGGCAGGGTTGCCGTCGTCACCGGGGCAGGGCAGGGAGTCGGCCGCCAGATCGCGCTGGATCTCGCCGCACACGGGGCCGGTGCGGTGGTGGTCAACGACATCGACGCCGGACGCGCGGAACAGGTCGCCGAAGAGATCAGGCGAACGGGCACGAAAGCCGTTGGCGCGCAATGCGACGTCGTCGACTTCGATGCCGTCGGCGCGATGTTCGCGGCGGCGAAGGACTCCTACGGCCCGGTCGGGGTTCTGGTCAACAACGCAGGCAATCAGGGCGGCGACGCGCCGCCACCGTCGGTTCCGTTCTGGGAACAGGGACCTGAGCAGTGGGCGCCGTCCGTCGGCGTCAACCTGCACGGCGTCCTCAACTGTTCCCGGCACGCTCTCGCGCACATGGTGGAGAGCGAAACGGGAGGAAGGATCGTCACCGTCATCTCCGACGCGGGGCGGGTCGGCGAGATCGGCGGGCTTGAAGCGTATTCGGGCGCCAAGGCAGGCGCGGCCGGTCTGACAAGGGCACTGGCTCGGCTCGGCGGCAGGTATCAGGTCACCGCCAACTCCGTCGCGCTCGGTGCTACCCGCACCCCGGCGACCGAGCAGTTTCTGGCCGATCCCGAGCGGAACAAGCGAATACTGTCGCAGTACATGGTGCGCCGGCTCGGCGAACCGGCCGACGCGTCGGGAATGGTGGTTTTCCTCGCTTCTGCGGCGGCGTCCTGGATCACGGGACAAACCGTGCCCGTCAACGGCGGCTACTCGGTGACGCTTTGACGGCGAGCGAGTTCACGAATGGCATATTCGGTATCGCGGGGAAAACCGCCGTGGTGACCGGAGGTACCAGCGGTATCGGGTCGATGATCGCCGAAGGTCTCGTGCGTGCGGGAGCGCGCGTGATCGTCGCCTCCCGCAAGCCGGACGTGTGCGAGGACACGGCGAATCGGCTCGGCGTGTTCGGCGAGTGCACAGGGATAGCGGCCGACGTCTCGAAGCCCGAGGGTGCTGAGACACTGGCTCGTGCGGTGGACGACGTGTTCGAAGGCGGACTCGACATCCTGGTGAACAACGCGGGGGCGACGTGGGGGCTCCGCTTGCGGAATTTCCCGACGCCGCATGGGAAAAACTGGTCAACGTCAATCTGGCCGGGGTGTTCCGGCTGACGGTGGCGTTGCTGGATGCGTTGCGCGCGGCCGGAAGCGAGCAAGACCCGGCACGAGTGATCAACATCGGTTCGATAGCCGGGCTGCGGGTGACTTCCCTGGAGAACTACGCCTACAGCTCGACCAAGGCGGCAGTGCACATGCTGACCCGGCACCTCGCCGGGCATCTCACCGGCGACAACGTGACCGTCAACGCCATCGCGCCCGGATACTTCGAGAGCAAGATGAGCGCGTTCGTGTTCAACGACCCCGACACGAAACGGGAGCTGGAAGCGTCCATCCCGATGGGAAGGGTCGGCACGACATCGGACATCGCGGGCGTCGTCCAGTTCCTGTCCTCGCGCGCGGGTGCCTACCTGACCGGTGTCGTGCTTCCGCTCGACGGCGGCGTCGTGGACTGCGCGTGAGCGCTAGGGACCCGACCTGGGTCACGAGGGTGGGGTGGAGCGGGCAAGCGGCGCCAGTTCCACGGCGACCCGAAGGGAAAGGCTGGCCGGATCGACCTTCCTGCCGAGCATGGCCTCGATGCGCTCGACCCGCTTCACCACCGTGTTGGGATGAACGTGCAGCCGCCGCGCGGTCCTGGTCGGGCTCGCTAGCTCGTCGAGGTACACGCGCAGCGTCCCCACGAGGCGCGCAGCGAGTTCGTCCGTGCCCGCCAGCCTGCCCAGCTGGCGGTGGACGAACGCGGTGGCGGAACTGAGATCACGGGAAGCGAGCGACGCGACGGCCACGTTGTCGAAGATGACGGGCTCCGGCCGTTCGGCGAGTCCGGTCGCCTCGCCGACCCTGCGTGCTTCCAGCGCGTCGAAATGGCTGGCGCGGAAGCCTTCGGCGCCCTGTTGCGGCGAACCCCACGCGCAGTGAATGCCTGCCGGCAATCCGATGTCGCGCACGACGCCGAGCCAGGTGTCGTTGTGGCAGGTGATCCAGCCGAACTGGCAATGGTCCTCCGTGGACACCCTTAGATGCTGACGTGGCCGGATGTGCTCGGTCAGTGTGGAGAGAACGCTGTCGAGCCGGTCCAGGTTGGACAGATCGTCGACCCAGGCCACATAGGCCACGTGGGTCGCGTTCAGGTCGTAGCCGAGTGCCTGCTCCGCGGCGGAGGGAGTCACTGATCCGGCGAGCAACGCCGTGACCACCTCGGAGCGTTGTGACGTCGATCTCCGTTGCAGCAGCGCGCGTTCGGCGGCGTATGCCGCCGCGGTTTCGCCGCTCGCGACCTGGAAATAGGCGAAAAGGCGGGCCGAAGCCAGTTCGAGGACCTCGGCTCGCTGTTCGGGTGCCAGCTTGTAGGGGCCGTTGCGCAAGGCGGCGGCGATCCGTCGCCACAGACCGGCGTGGATCTTCTCGAAGGCCCGCAACAACGCGGGCAGCGTCGGCATGTCCTTTCGAGCCAGCGCACGGGTGTGTCGCGTGAGGAAAGCCGGTAGCGCCACGTCTGTTTCGGACACCGAGTGCCGGACGCTGTCCGCGAACGCCATGAGATGGACTCGCACCGAGTGCCTGATCTCGCCGCGCGGGTCCTGCCTTGCGACCGCGAGTTCGGGAACGTCGGCCAGCTCGCCGTCCACAAGGGCGTCGAGCAGGGCGTCGAACTCCGCGTCGAGCCAACCCGCCAGCCAGCCGAGGCGTTGCGAATCCACGCCGCTCCGCCGATCGATCGTCATTGACCTGCCCATGTCGAGAGGCTAATCGGGCCTCCGGCGCGGAACATTCCCTCCGGCGCACGACACTTCCCCTCCGGCGCACGCTCGCCCTGATGTTCGTGGGCACCACCGCACGGTGTCATCGGAGCCCATTGAGCGGTCGCGTGATGGTGACCAAGGTTATGCCGGTGCCGCGCACGACGCGGTTCGGTCTCTCGTGGAGTGTCTGGAGAGGAGTGACATGGCGGTCATCACGATCGATATCGACACGGGGGGTACGTTCACCGATGGCTTCGTCGTGCGGGACGGCATCGCGCACACCATCAAGACGTTGACGACCCCCCACGATCTCGCGGTGTGCTTTCGCGAGACCATCGAGGGCGCGGCGGCCGCTGTCGAGCTGACCGTACCCGACCTGCTGCGCGAGACGGTCTCGGTGCGCTACGCCACGACCGTGGGAACGAACACCGTCGTGCAGCGGCGCGGGCCGCGAATCGGCCTGCTCACCGACGCCGATTCGGCCGACCTGAAGCAGGACGCCGGAGTGCGGTTGTTCGTGGAACCCGCCATGGTCGCGGCGATACCGGCGGGTGAGGGCGACCCGGGGCAGCGGGCCCTGCCTGCGCTGCGTTCGTTGCTGCAAGACGGAGCGCGCGGGCTTGTCGTCGCCTGCTCGGACGACGCGGCCGAGGACGAACAAGCGCTCGCCGACACTTTCGCCGAACACTATCCCCGGCACTGCCTCGACGCGGTGCCGCTGCTGCGGGCAGGCGAGGTCGCCGCCGACCCCGACGTCGCTCGCCGGAGGTCGACGGCGTTGTTCAACGCCTACGTACATCCGGACGTCGCCGACTATCTCTACCGCGCCGAGGACTACCTGCGCGACAACGGTTACCAGCGGCCATTGCGGATCGTGCACAACGACGGCGGTGCGGCGCGAGTGGCGAGGACCATCGCGGGCAAGACCTACAACTCGGGTCCGATGGCGGGGCTGCTCGGCGCCCGCACCGTCGCCGAGCACTACGGGTTCGACGACCTCGTCACCCTTGACATGGGCGGGACGAGCCTCGACGTCGGCATCCTCAGTGCGGGCGAGGTGCCGATGCGCGAGCACGGCATGGTCGAGGACGTCGAGATCTCCTTCCCGCTTCCCGACCTCGTTCCGCTCGGCGTCGGCGGAGGGTCGATCGCCTGGCTCGACGGCTCCGAACTCAAGGTCGGTCCGCACAGCGCGGGCGCGAAACCCGGCCCTGCCTGCTTCGGCTTCGGTGGTACCGAGCCCACGATCACCGATGCCGATGTCGTGCTCGGTGTGCTCCGGCCCGAATCCTTCATGGACGGCAAGATGGGCGTCGACCGGGCCGCCGCGGAACGCGCGTTCGAACCGCTGGCGAAGGTGCTCGGGTCGACCGTGCAAGAGGCGGCCGAGCGCGTGCTCGCGACGGCGCATGGCGACACGGGAGCGCGGCTCGCGGCCGAACTGGCCGAGCGCGGCGTCGATCCGGCTTCGGTGACCGCGCTCGCCTTCGGCGGCAACGGCGCGACGCACGGTGCCGCGATCGCCGAAGCAGCCGGAATCGGCGAGCTGGTCGTCCTGCCGTTCGCTCCGGTCTTCTCCGCCTACGGAGCATCCACAGTGGACATCCGGCATCGCCACGAATCGATCGCGGGCGAGGTGAGCGAGGAGACGCTGACCGCGAGGGCGCTGCGGGACATGCGCGGCGAGGGCATCCAGAGCCAGGACGTCACGCTTGAGGTGACCGCGTTCCGGCGCGACGGCGTCGAATGGACGGCGGTAGAGGCGACCTACGCCCTTCCGCACGTGGGACTGGCCCAGCCCGACGCCGGTGCGCGCGGCGGGGCGTCCGGCACGACGAGCCCTGTCCGCTGGCCCGGTCACGGTGAACTGCCGACCGCGGTGCTCGACCGGACGGCGTTGCGCACCGGTGATCCGGTGTCCGGTCCCGCGCTCGTCGAGTCCTCTGCGACGACCTGCACCGTGCCACCCGGTTGGACGGTTGCGCTCGACGACAACGGCGCACTGCGGCTGACCGCCCCGACAAGGAGTATCTGATGAGTGATCGACGCCTCCGGGTCACGGAATACCTTGAGATCGACCCCGAGACCGAGACCTGGCATTGCGAGCGTTGCGGGCATGCCATCGGCCCGGCGAGGGAGAACTACAAGCGCGGGCTCCTGCTCAACGACAGGAACCCGAGGGAAATCCACCCAGGACGGTTCGAAGGCGAGCACGATTTCGCGCCAGACCCCGCCTGGTGCCGGATCGTGGAGTACTACTGCCCCGGCTGTGCCGCTCAGGTGGAGACCGAATACCTGCCACCGGGGCACCCGTTGGCCTACGACATCGAGATCGACGTGGATGCCCTGCTGGCGAGGGCATCCGAGATCCGCGAAGGGCAGGCACGCTGATGGAGATCAACGTCGACATCGGAGGGACGTTCACCGACTGCCTCGCCACGGCCGAGGACGGTCACATCCGCACCGCCAAGGCCCTCACCACGCACCACGACCTCTCGATCGGGTTTCTGCGTGCGGTGGAGGACATCGCGGCCGAGACCGGCCTCGATGTCGACGGGCTGCTTGACGGGACGACGACGATCCGGTACGCGACGACGCTGGGAACCAACGCGCTGATCGAGCGAGCGGGTCCCCGGCTCGGACTGCTGACCACGCGTGGTCACGAGGACACCGTCCCCATCGGACGGTGCAGGCAGTGGGCCGACGGCCTGCCCGCCACCGCGACCCGCGATCTCTCCCGCGCTCAGCGGCCCGAACCGCTGATCGAGCCGGAGTGCATAGCCGCGCTGACCGAACGCGTCGACTCCAACGGGAACGTGGTCATGCCACTCGATCCCGAGGAAGTTCGCGAGCGCGTCATGGATCTCGTCGACCAGGGCGTGCGCGGATTCGTGGTGTGCCTGCTCAACGCACACCTCAACCCTGAGCACGAGAAGGTGGTGCGCGCGATCGTCGAGGAGGAGTACCCCAACACCTACCTCGGCCGGTTCCCCACGATCCTTTCCCACGAGGTGTCGCAGCGTGCCGGTGAGTACGGGAGGTCGATGACGGCGACGATCAACGCCTACCTGCATCGCTTCACCGCCGACCGGCTTTCCTCACTGCGGGACAAGCTGCGCGGACGTGGCTACCGGGGCGAGCTGCTGCTCGTCCACAACAGCGGTGGAATGGGAAGCCTCGCCGCGACGACGCCGATCCAGACCGTCCACGCCGGACCGGTTTCCGGCCTTTACGGATCGCGGCATCTGGCGCAGAGCCACGGTTTCGACAAGGTCGTCACCACCGACATGGGCGGAACCTCGTTCGACGTCGGCATCGTGGTGAGCGGTTCGGTTCGCTTCTACGACTTCAATCCCGTCATCGACCGCTGGCACGTTCAGGTCCCGATGATGGACATCGCCGCGATCGGAGCGGGTGGCGGTTCCATCGCCAGGGTCGATCCGATCACCGGAATCGCCGTCGGCCCCGAGTCGGCGGGCTCCAACCCCGGCCCAGCCTGTTACGGGCAGGGCGGCACCGAACCGACCGTCACCGACGCGAACCTCGTGCTCGGCTACCTCGACCCTGGCAACTACCACGGCGGCAAGCTGCCGCTCGACCGCAGGCGCGCCGAGCGGGCGATCGAACGCCGCATCGCCAAACCCCTCGGCGTTCCGGTCGTCGAGGCAGCCCGGCGCATTCGCAAGGTCGTCGACGAGGCGATGGGCGCCGAGATCTTCAAGGGAATCACCGTCAAGGGCTATGATCCCCGTGAGTTCGCGGTGTTCTCCTTCGGTGGCGGTGGCCCGATGCACGCATGTGGCTACGCACGGGCACTCGACGCGAGCAAGGTCGTCGTTCCGCCGCACAGCTCGGTGTTCTCCGCTTCCGGCGCGGCCGGTCTGGAACGGCTGCACATCTACGAGCGGTCAGCGTGGATGGTGTTGTTCAACCCGTTGGTCAAGCAGCTGTTCAGCGACTTCGACAGCTTCAACTCCATTGTGGATGAATTCCACGACAGGGCCGTTTCGGACTTCGCGGGTCAGGGTTACGGGGCCGGCGACATCGAGACGGTCGTCGAACTCGACATGCGCTCGACGGGCCAGCTCTACGTCATCACGATCGCGAGCCCCGTGCGAAGGCTGGAAACCCAGGACGACCTCGCCGCCGTCATCAAGGCGTACTTCGAGGAGTACGGCGACCGCTTCGGGGATCTGGCGCTGACAAAGGAGATCGGCATCTCGATCGACGCCATCCGGTTGCGGGCCTGGATTCCGAGGGCAGCGCCGAGGCAGGTCGAAAGGGAACCTGCCGGTGGACCGGTCAGCGCCGCCCGCAAGGGATCGCGGGAGTGCTGGTGGGCCACGACGGAGCAACCGAGGGAGACCGAGATCTACGACTACGCGGCACTCGGCCCCGGGCACCGGCTGACCGGTCCCGCGATCATCGAGGCCGCCAACACGAACATCGTGCTTGAGCCGGGGTGGTCGGGCGAGATGGACGCGTACGGCTTCTTCACGATGCGGCAGGAGGGCAAGGCATGAGCACGGCCGAGTCGAGCACCGAGCAGTTCTTCGCCGACCTGCTGAACAACCAGCCGGTGATGTACGGGCCGGACCCCGAGATCAACGCGGAGTACCGGTTGCGGCCGCGTACCGAACGCGAGAACGAAGCACTCGCCGCGATCACCGACCCAGCCGACCTTTCGGTGGGACTGAGCAGGGTCGAGGCGGTGTTGCAGTCCTCCATCGAAATGATGCAGCAGATCAGCGCGTCGGCCGCGGCGAAGTGGGGAGACCTGATCGTCGGCATCTACACCAAGGAGGGCGACTTCGCGGTCGCCACGTCGAGCGGCGTGAACATGTTCTCCGCGACGACCTCGTCGGTGCCGAAGTTCATCGCGCGCTACTGGGCTGACGAGCCGACCGTCGGCATCGCCGAAGGGGATGTCTTCTACCACAACGACGCCAACTACGGCGGGACCCACAATCCCGACCACACGTTGCTCATCCCGTTGTTCTGGAAGGGAGAGCACATCGCGTGGATCGGCGCGATCATCCACGAGGGCGAGAACGGCTCCGCGATCGACCCCGGTGGTTTCTCGGTACGGGCGACCACCAAGTACGGCGAAGGAATCCGGATTCCGCCGATGAAGATCGGCGAGAATTACATCGTTCGCCGCGACGTCGTGAACCTGTTCCAGAACCAGGTGCGCGATCCGATGTTGTGGCTGACCGACATCAGGTCGAAGCTCGCGTCGGCGCGAGCGGTCGAGAACAGGCTGCACGACTTCATGGGGGAACGTTCCCCAGAGCTGCTGATCGCGACCATGCGCTCGGTGCTGGAGACGACGGAGGCCGAGGTGCGGCGCCGCATCGCGGCCTGGCCGGACGGCGTTTACCGGTCCGTGCATTTCGGGGACAACACGTTGATGGAGGAGCGGCTTTTCAAGGTCGCCATCGAGTTGGAGAAGCGTGGCGACAAGCTCACGGTCCGCACCAAGGGCAGCTCGCCATCGATCGATCGCGCGCTCAATGCCCAGGCTCACTTCACGAGGGCCATCGTCGGCAACCTGTTCATGAACTTCCTTTACGGGGACCTGCCCCGCACGGCGGGATTCATCGCGGCGCTCGACTACGACCTGGAGCCGGGGTCCATTGTCACGGCGGGGCCGGAGCAGCCCAGTTCGCTGTCCCTGCTGACGATGTTCACCGTGAACGCGGCGCTGCACCAGGCGGTGACCAAGGCGATGTTCGCGGTTCCCGGCGGCGCGAAGCCGATGGCGCCCTGGTACGCGCAGATACCCACTTTGCAGTACGGCGGCCTGACTCAGCACATGCAGGTCAACGCGAACGTCTCGACGGAGATGAACGCGGCAGGCGGCGGAGCGCTCCACGATCGCGACGGCGAGCACGCGGCGGGGCCGATCTTCGCGCCGGTGTCGGACTGGGGCGAGATGGAGTTGCGGGAGGCCGAACTGCCGTTGCTCGGCCTGTGGCGGCGCATTCCGGCCGACAACCACGGTTTCGGCAAGTTCCGTGGCGGGGCGTCCGTCGAGTGGGCCTACATGCTTTACGGCAGCCAGATGTTCGGCTTCGGCATCACGAGCATGGGCGGCCGGTTCCCCGTCACGGGCGGGATGTTCGGCGGCTACGGCGGTTCCTGCACACCGCTGACGAGGATCCGGCCCTCCGGCGGCGTCGACGCGGTGCGGCGGTGGCTGCTCGACGGCGGCAAGGGGCTGACCTACGAAGCCTCGACGATGGTGAGCGAACAGCCGATCGAGGGCGAGTACCTGGTGGGAGAGCCGATGGAACCCGCCGACCCCAGGGTCGAGGGCGACATCTGGATTCAGCGCGTCGGCGGCGGCGGCGGTTACGGCGACCCGCTGGAGCGCGACCCCGAGGCGGCGATGCTCGACCTGCGGCGTGGACTGATCAGTCCCGAGGTGGCGAGCCAGGTCTACCGGCTGGTGTGGGACGAGGAGCGGATGGAGGTCGACGTCGAGGCGACCGAGACGGCTCGTGCCGAAGAGCGTGCGGCACGACTGGCGCGCGGCAAGGGCTACGACGAGTTCGTCGCGTCATGGCGGGCGGAATCGCCCCCCGAACATCTCGGCTACCTCGGTTCGTGGGACTGGCAAGACGGCGAGACCGGCGAGGAATGACGATGTTGTTCGCGCCCGTCCTTTCCGAGGTCGCGGCCAGGATGGCAGGCGCTGGGCCCGAACCAGGGTCCGGCGCCGTCCCCATGGCCTACCGGCTGCGCGACGCCGTCGAGTTGGTGCGTCCTGACTGGGTGGTGACCCATCACGACCAAGGAGCCGAGGCTCGCGCGGCGCGGACAGCGGGTGATGTCGAGCTGGTCGACGTCGCGCTGGCTGCTCTCGACCCGGTCGCCGGACTCGTCGAGCTGGTCGAGGTGCTGGCCGCGTTGTACCCGGACACCGTGGTCGCCGCGTCGGTGACGGGGCCTGCCGGAATGGCCGCGGCCATGGAAAGCGGCGGGGACTCGGCCGACCTGCTTGATTGCGGGGACGTGCTGGCCGAGCTCGTCTCGGCTTACGTGGGCGCCGGTGCGAGCAGGGTGCTGGTGTGGGAGCCGGAGGTCGGCGACGACATCGCCGACGAGGTGATAAGCGCGCACACGTCGATCGTGCGCAGGCTGGACATGCTGGGCGTTCCCGGGGTGCTCTGCGGCGGAGCCGCCATCGACTCCGCCGGATACCGGGCGCACGCGCTGAACGGCGGCGGCCGGGAGGCGACGCTGGTTCCCCCGAACGCGTTCTCGCGGGGGGCGGCGGGTAGTTTCGCCGAGTTGTTGCCAGGCTCGGCGGCTCACGGTCTCGTGCTCACCGATGGACCGGTCTCCGCCGACTGCGACCTCGGACTGTTGAGTGCGGTGAGCGTTCGGAGGACAGGATGACGATCCCGAGTCACGGTATGGAGGTGCGCCTGGTCCGGCGGCCGGTGGGAACACCGGTCGCCGACGACTTCGAGGTCGCCTCCGTTCCCATCGCCGAACCGGGCGAAGGCGAGGTTCTCGTGCGCAACGATCACCTCTCGGTGGATCCGTACATGCGCGGCAGGATGATCGACACCAAGTCCTATGTGGAACCGTTCGCGCTCGGGGCTGTGATGAACGGTGGCGCGGTGGGAACGGTCGTCGGTTCCGGAGCCCCGGAACTGCCGGTCGGAACGACCGTGCTGCACGACCATGGATGGCGCGAGTACGCGCTCGCGCCATCCGCCGACTTCCAGCGGGTCGATACGACGCTCGCTCCGGCTTCGGCATATCTGGGAATACTCGGTCTTCCCGGAAGGACCGCCTACTTCGGACTGTTCGACGTGGCCGCCATGCGGCCTGGCGACACCGTGTTCATCTCGGGAGCAGCCGGTGCGGTCGGCGGTCTCGCCGGGCAGTTCGCCAGGTTGCGCGGAGCGCGCAGGGTGATCGGCTCGGCTGGTTCCACCGACAAGGTCGCCTACCTCCGTGACGAACTCGGGTTCGACGCGGCTTTCGACTACCGCGACGGCGCCGTGCGGGAACAGCTCCGCGCCGCGGCACCCGACGGGATCGACGTCTACTTCGACAATGTCGGCGGCGACCACCTGCGAGCCGCGATCGCCGCGATCCGGCCGTTCGGCAGGATCGCGCTGTGCGGAGCCATTTCCGGCTACAACCAGACGCGTCCGGCACCTGGCCCCGACAACCTGATCCTTGCCGTCGGCAAACGGTTGAGCCTGCGCGGATTCGTCGTGTACGACTACGCCGACCGGACCGACGAGTTCGAGGCGCAGGTCGGTCGCTGGCTACTCGAAGGTCAGGTGCGGTTGCGCGAGACCACTGCCTCCGGCATCCACGCCGCCACCGGGGCGTTTCTCGGCCTCTTCGACGGAACCAACACGGGCAAGATGCTCGTCAGGCTGTGAACGCTCACGCGTTGACTCCGCCGTCGACGGTGATCGTGGTGCCGGTGATGTAGGCACCGGCTGGGCCGGCGAGGTGAGCCACGGTGGCCGCGATGTCGTCCGTCGTCGCGTAGTGCCCGAGTGCGGTGAGTGCTCGCTGATCTTCGGCCCCTGCCGAGTCGGCGGGGTTCATGTCGGTGTCGGTGGAACCGGGGTGGACGACGACAGCCGTGATTCCGCGTGGCCCGAGGTCACGGGCGAGCCCCTTGGTGAACCCGACGAGGGCCGACTTGCTCATCGCGTACAGGCTGATCCCCTGGCCGAGAGCCCGGTCGGCGAAGTTGCTGCCGATGCTGATGATCCGCCCGCCCTGACCCAGGTGCGGGACCGCCGCCAGCACGGCAGCGAACGCCGCCCTCGCGTGAACGGCCATGGTGCGCTCGTAGTCGGCGATGGTCAGCTCGTCGATCAGGCCGTAGCGGAAGATCCCGGCGTTGTTCACCAGGATGTCGACGCCGCCGAACGTCTCGACCGTCGTCGTGACAGCCGCCTCCACCTGCTGAGGGTCTTCCATCGCGGCCGGTACGGCGATCGCGGTGCCTCCGTCGGCGACGATCCGGTCCACCACCGCGTTCGCCTTGCCGGGCGAGGAGTTGTAGGTCAGCGCGACCCGCGCGCCCTCGGCGGCCAGCCTGGTCGCGATCGCGGCACCGATCCCCCTGCTTCCTCCCGTGACGAGAGCCGTCTTGTCGTTCAGCGAGCCCATATCTGCCTCCGTTATTTATGTAGTGATCGCTACTAAAAGCTATTATGTAGTGATTGATCCTGAAAAGGCAAGGCAAGCGAGGAGGTGTTCGGCAGTGGTGAGAGGGAGGCCACGAAGCTTCGACAAGGACGCGGCGTTGCGCACCGCGATGGACTTGTTCTGGCGACGCGGCTACGAGGGAGTCTCGGTCGCGATGCTCACCGAGGCGCTCGGCATCACGCCGACCAGCCTCTACGCGGCTTTCGGCTCGAAGGGTGAGCTGTTCGAGGCAGCCATCGAGCTGTACGACCCGCCGGGTGCATCCCCGACCGACCGCGCGCTCGTGCGCGCGGGGGCAAGGGAGGCGATCGAAGGGGCGCTGCGCGACAACGCCGACGCCTACACCGATCAGCGGAATCCGCCTGGCTGCATGGTCACGCTGGCTGGGCTCAACCTCGGCTCCGGGCACGAGGACGTCGGCGGCAAACTCGCCGAACGCCGTCGCCTCGCCGAGCGCAGGATCCAAGCACGCATCGAGCGCGGTATCGAAGCGGGTGATCTCCCTGCTTCGCTGGACGCGGCCGTCGCGGCGGCCTATGTCCAGACCGTGCTGCACGGACTGTCGATCCAGGCCCGCGACGGCTGCACTCGCGAACAGGCCCACGCCATCGTCGACGTCGCCATGGGCGGCTGGGACGCTCTTGTCGGTGACGCGGAGAAGGCAGGGACAGCTCACCCGCCATTAGGATCGTGACCATGCGAATCGAGGTGCTGGGGCCCGTTCGGCTCAGTACCGGGGAGGGCGTCCCCGTCGAGGTGGCCGAACGCCAGCTTCGGCTGTTGCTGGCCTCGCTGGTCGTCGCCGGCGGCGAACCGGTTTCGGCCGACGCGCTCATCGACCGCCTGTGGGAAGGGCGACTGCCCGCGAATCCGGCGAAAGTGCTCAGGGCAAAGCTTTCCCGGCTGCGCTCCGTTTTGGACAAGGCGCGACCCGGCGCTCGGGAACTCTTGACCCACACACCGGCGGGCTACCGGCTCGCCCTTTCACCGGACACAGTGGACGCCGTCAGGTTCAGGGACGCGGTCGAGCGCTCACGCGGGGCAGGTACACCGGCACAGCGGGTCGAAGTGCTGAGGGACGCGCTGGAATCGTGGCGAGGGGAGCCCTACGGCGACGCCGTCGACGAGATCTGGCTCGCCCCGAGCGTATCGGAGCTGAGAGAACTACGGGCCGGGGCAAGGGAATCGCTGAGCGAGGCGCTGCTGGACAATGGAGAGCCGGAGCAGGCGCTCGGCGTCGCCAACGGCGTGGGGGAGTCGCATCCTGCTCGCGAGCGGTCGGCCGCGGCCGTGATGCTGGCGCTGTACCAACTTGGCCGACAACGGGAGGCGCTGGAGACGTTCGAGAAGCTGCGCCACCACCTTGCCGACGAACTCGGCGTCGATCCCAGTCCTCAGGTGCGTGAGCTGCACGGGCGCATCCTTCGCCAGGATCCTTCACTGGTCTCGAAACCGGCTGCCGAGCCCGTTCCGGCGCGGAAAGCCCGCACCAACATCCCTGCCGAGACGACACCGTTGATCGGTCGGCGAAGCGAGAGCCGCCAGATTGCGGAATTGCTGGCCGAGGCGCGTTTGGTCACGTTGACCGGCATCGGCGGGGTCGGCAAGACGAAGCTGGCGCTGCACGTCGCGCGCGAGCAAGCCCCTCGGTTCGAACGCGGAGGCTGGTTCATCGACCTGACCGAACTCGCGGCCACGCCTGAGGGGCCGAGGTCGGGCGAGCGCGTCGCGGCCTCCGTCATCGCCGCGCTCGACCTTCCCGAACCGGGGTCGCCAACGGGCAACGGCGAGCGGGTGCGAGAGGCGATCGGCGCGCGGCCGGTGCTGTTGGTGCTGGACAACTGCGAGCACGTCATCGCCGAGGTGGCGGCCTTCGTCGGCGAGCTACTGCGCGAGGCGCCAGCAGCCCGGGTTCTCGCCACCAGCCGCGAGCCCATGGGACTGCCGGAGGAACAGCGGTTCAACGTCGCGACCCTCAGTACGGAACCGGGTGAGGACGGCGAAGCCGGTGAGGCGGTGGAGTTCTTCGCGGCACGGGCGAAGGCGGGCGACCCGGACTTCGCGATCGACGCCGAGACGGCAGAGGCGATCACCGAATTGTGCAGGCGGCTCGACGGGCTGCCCTTGGCGCTGGAACTGGCCGCGAGCCGTATCCGAGGGCTTTCGGTGCCGGATCTGCTTGAGCGGCTCAGTGAGCGGTTGAGCATCCTGCGCCGTCCCGGCCACGCGGTGCCGCGACGCCAGCAGACCCTTCGCGGCATGATCGATTGGAGCTGGTCACTGCTCGATGAGAAGGAGCAGGCCGTGCTGCGCCGCCTCGCCGTTCATCCAGGCAGTGTGGGTCTTGCCGCGGCTGAGGCGATCTGTGCCGACGATCCCGGCACGGGTGCATTGGTGGATCAGTCCGAAGTGGTCGATGTACTGATCGGCCTCGTCGACCGCAGCATGGTCACCACCGTCACTTCGCCTGCCGGTGTCAGGTACGGCCTGCTGGAGTCGATCGCGACCTATGCCGAGGAAAAGCTCGACGCGGCGGGAGAACGTACCCGCGTCGTCCGGCGACACGCCGAGTACTACCTCCGCTTCGCGTGGCAAGCCGACGCGGGCCTGCGCGGTGTGGAGCACCGGCGGTGGCTGACTCGGTTCGAGGCGGAAAGGACGCAGCTGCGCAACGCCTTCGACGAGGCCGTTCGCAGGGGAGAAGGGGACAACGCGGTCGCGCTGGCCGTGGCCACGTTCTGGCATCAATGGATGACCGGGCGCCACGGTCACCTCCTGGGGGATCTGGTGTCCGCGATGGATCTCCCCGGCTCGCGCGGCGACGAATACGCCGCCGCGGCGACGTATGCCGTGTGCCTGAGCCTCGACACCGAACCAGGAAGGGAAGTGCACCGGGTCGACGAGGCGCTCGCACTGTTCTCGGGCGAACGCGGCGTGCGGGCGAGGGTGCAATGGTTCGCCGGGTCTTCCTTGTTGTCCACGGGTATCCGCGAGGACGGTGAGCGGCACGTGGACGAGGCCATCGGCGAACTGGAGGCGGCTGGTCTCCACTGGGATGCCGCCGTCGCCGCGAGCCAGCGGGACTGGTTCGTCGTCAGCAACTGGGGTGAGCCGCCGCGGGGGCTTTCCGGAGGACGCGATCCCGAGGCGGTGTGGCGTGAGCTTGGTGGCGGGTATGGTCTCGCGCAGGTACTCGCCGTCGAGTATCAGAAGTCCGAAGTGGATGGAGACCACGTCGGGGCGGCCGGTGTCGTCGAGCGCGCGCTGGAAGTCTGCCTCGATCTCGAACTGTGGGCCGAGGCGTCCTGGTGGTACGTGGCGGCCGCGATAACGGCGTTGCGATCAGGGGACCTTGCTCATGCCACGACCTGTCTCGGTAACGCGAGAGGGCTCGCCGCGGACGTAGCCTACGAGTACGGTCTCGACTTCGCCGCGTTCGCCGAGTCGATGATCGCCAGATATCACGGGGATTTCCCCCGCGCTCGCTCGCTGCTCGACCACTGGATTCTGCGTGGCGCCACGGCTGTCCAGGAACCGATCATGCTGTTCGAGGACGGATTCCTCGCGGTGTGGGAAAGCCGAATTGAGCATGCCGAGAAGGTGTTGCTCTCGTTGCGTTCGCTGTACTCGGCGCCCCGGCGCGCGAGCAGTCCGCTGGTGGAGGCGCGGTTGCTGGAACTGGCCGCTGCCGTCAGCGCGCTGCGCGCCGACCGGGAGGCCGCCGTCGAGCTGCTTGGTACGGCCGAAGCCGTTCGTGAGCGCGCCGGGGTGCCCGCTTCGGCGCCGGACATCCGCGACGCCGATCGCGTTCGCTCGCTCGTGGACGCGCAGCACTAGCGCCCCGCGAGTCCCGCGTCCAGGACGTCGAGATCCGCGTTCGTGCGCGCGAGATCCGCACTCGGGCCGTCGAGATCCGCATCGGGGTCGTCGGCTTCCGCGACCGATGGCAGTTGGACCCCGCGAAGGCCCCGCAGGACGAAGACGATGGTGGCGACACCGAGCAGGACGGCGGTCGCGTAGGCCGCGACGGTGCCAAGGGAAAGGGCCTCCTGGGTCACGGTGATCATGCCGTCGCCGGTGTCCCCTCGAAGCCCTTCGGCGACGGTCATCGCGCCGCCTGGACTCTGCGTCGCCGCTTCGAGGTCGGCAGCCGAGACGTCCGAGGGAGCCCTGCCGTTGAGCACGCGACCGAAAACCGCCATGGCGAGGCTGCCGATGAGGGCCATGCCGAATGCCCCGCCGAGCCCGGCGCCGATGTCCTGGATCGCGACGGCCGATCCGGCCTGCTTCCTCGGAGCCGACGTGACGATCAACTGGGCTCCGAGCAGCATCAGCGGGTTGACGCCGAACGCGATGGCGGTCGTTCCCGAGATCAGCAGCCAAGTCTGATGTGGAACGACCAGAATCGAGGTGATGATCGCGAGCGCACCGCCGAGCGCGATCACCAGGCCCGAGGCCATGATGTGGGAGGGGGCGAATCGCCGTGCGATCGGGGGAGTCACGATCGTGCTCAGGATCGCGGCGATGCCGGGAACGGCAAGCAACAGCCCGAGCCGCGAGGTCGGCACACCGGTGACGAGTTGCAGGTACTGCACCAGCAGAAAGTCCACGGCCACGAAAGCCAGTGAGGACAACACGAATGCCGACACCGTGACCCGGAGTGCCTTGATGGAGAACAGCTTCAGATCGAGCAACGGGTTGTCGAGACGCCGCTGCCGACGGATGAACCATGCGCCCAGCCCGAAACCGGCGAGCGTCACCAGAACGTAGGGAACGGAGACACCCTGGTCGGCGATCTCCTGTAGCCCGAAAACAACTGACATGACCGCCGTGATGGAAAGCGCGACGCTGGGCATGTCGATGCGGTCGGCGGTCCGCTCTCCGCCGCGGGGAAACAACAGGAGTCCACCGGTGAGCACGAGTGCGGCGACCGGAACGTTGATGAGAAAGACCGAGCCCCACCAGAAATGTTCGAGTAGCAGCCCGCCGATGGGTGGCCCGAGCGCGCCGCCGACGGTGAACGCTCCCATCAGCACGGCGAAGGCGATGCCGAATTGCTTGCCGGTGAACATCGAACGCAGCATCGCCATCGCGGCGGGGGTAGAGGCACCCGCCGCCACCCCGATCAGTACGCGGGCGGCCAGCAGGGTCTCCGGGTTCGACGCGAAGGCGGCGAGTGCCGAGGCGAGACCGTAGAGGCCCATGGCGGCAAGCAGCAGGAACCGGGGCCCGATCCGGCCGGTGAGCCAGCCCATCGTGATGACGAAACCCGCGCCGACGAACTCGCCGATGTGCATGATCCACAGTGTTTGGGTCGTCGAGGGAACAAGGTCGGCCGTGACGGCGGGCATGGCCATGAACATCACGGTGAAGTCGGTGGCCATCATGAACAACGGCAGCGCGAGCAGTACGAGGCCGGTCCACTCACGCCAGGTCGGCCGCTCGGGGGCGGTGGTGGGGATCATGGCACGGGGCCTTTCTCGTGCGAATGACCGCCGTGCTTTCGCACCGGCGTCACCGTGACGTCTTGGCGACGGGTTACTCGGATTCCCCGAAGGGATAGGCGCGCTGGGTCCGCCCCTCGCGCAGCGTGTTACCCCACCAGGTGAGCTGGTTGAGGAAACCGTCGGCGAGCTTGGCCGCGCTCTCGCCGTCGACGGGACGGCCGTCGTGGTCGAACGTCTTCCAGAAGTTGGCGAACATGACCGAGTCGCGCAACGGCACGGCGTGGAACTCGGTGAAAACCCCGCGCAGGGCGTCAACTGCCTGCAACCCGCCGGTGATGCCGCCGTAGGAGACGCAGCCGACGGGTTTGAGCTGCCATTCGGTGTAGAACCAGTCGATGGCGTTCTTGAGTGCGGCGGGGTAGGAGCGGTTGTAGATGGGCGTGACGACGATGAAGGCGTCGGCCCGCGCGAGCCGCTTGCCGAGTTCGCCGACGGCGTCGGGCGTGGGCGCGCTTTCGTCGTTGCCGCCAAGCACGATGGGCAGGTCGTAGTCGGCGAGGTCGATCAGATCGACGTCGAGGTCCTCGCGTTTGCGTGCTTGGTCGGCGATCCAGTTCGCCGGGGTGGGGCAGAACCGGTCGGTGCGGATGCTGCCGACGATGACCGCGACCCGCAGCGGGGTCTGCTCGGCTGCCGTGGTGGTTTTCGCCATCGGAATCGACTCCTCGACTTGCTGTTCGGTGGTCGATACCGATGTTGTGCGCGTGGGGCTTCGGGAGGGTTTCGGAAAGGCTTCGGCCCTGGGTTTCGCGGCTGCCCGGCGACAGCAAAGCTCCCTTGCTCTCGCCGGGCAGGTATGCCTAGCGGATCGCGGCCTTCGCGAACCGCCGGACCGCCCACAGGTAGCTGAGGGTGGTGAGGCCGATACACCAGGCGATGGCCAGCAGTGCGCTGTTGCCGATCCCGCTGCCGAGCAACAGGCCACGCAAGGTCTCGATCACCGGGGTGAAGGGCTGGTACTCGGCGAACCAGCGGATCGCCGTCGGCATCGAGTCCGTCGGCACGAAGCCGCTTCCGAGGAATGGCAGCAGGATCAGCGGCATCGGGGCGTTGCTCGCGGTCTCGACGCTGCTGCTCACCAGCCCGAGAGCCACGGTCAGCCAGGTGAGCGCGAGGCCGAACAGGCTGATCATGCCGAAGGCGGCCATCCACTCGATGAATGTCGCGTTCGGACGGAAGCCGACCAGCAACGCCACCCCGATGATGACGACCACACAGAACATCATCTGAATGAGACTGCCGATCACGTGCCCGGTCAGGACGGCGCCCCTGGCGATAGCCATGGTCCGGAATCTGGCGATGATGCCTTCCGACCTGTCGAGCGCGACGGAAATCGCGGTTCCCTGCCCGGCACTGGCGATGGCCATCAACACGATTCCAGGCGTGAGGTAGTTGACGTAGTCCCCGCTTTCTCCCGCGAGGGAACCGATTCCGGCGCCGAGCGAACCACCGAATACGTAGACGAACAACAGGAGCAGGACGACAGGGATGCCGACCAGCATCAGGGTCATCGACGGGTAGCGCCGCATGCGCCGGATATTGCGTCGCAGCATGGTGAACGAGTCACGGGCCGCATAGGACATGGTGGTCATCTGCTGGTTTCCTTTTCAGTACTGGAGTGATCGGTCAATGCGAAGAACACGTCGTCCAGATCCGGTGTGTGCACGGAGAAGTCGTCGATCACGACCGAAGCGCTCGCGAGCCGGTCGAGTAGCCCTTTCAGCGCGGGAACTCCACCGTCGCTCGGCACCCGCAGGGTGAGTGCGGCATCGTCGCGGCCCGCGTGGGGGAACCAGCTCGCGACGAGAGCCAGATCGGCGAGGTCGGTGAACCGCAACCGCACGTGACCGCCGGGAATGCGGGTCTTGAGTTCGTCGGGAGTTCCCTGTGCGACCACCTTTCCGTGGTCGAGGACCGCGATGTGGTCGGCGAGCTCGTCGGCTTCGTCGAGATACTGCGTCGTCAGGAAGATCGTGACTCCGTCGGCGACGAGGTCCCTGACGATCTGCCACATGGTGCGCCTGCTGCGAGGATCGAGTCCCGTCGTCGGCTCGTCGAGAAAGATGATCCGGGGTGAACCGACGAGGGTCATGGCCAGATCTAGCCGCCTGATCATGCCGCCGGAATAGGTCGCTGGGGTCTTGCCCGCGGCCTCGACCAGGTCGAACCTGGCGAGCAGGTCCGTCGTCCTCCTCCGTCCCTCCTCGCGGCTGAGGTGGTGCAGATCGGCCATCAGCCGGAGGTTTTCCTCGGCGGTGAGCAGGTTGTCGACCGCCGAGAACTGTCCCGTCACACCAATGGATTTGCGCACGGAATCGGGGTCTTCGGCGAGGTCGTGCCCTGCCACGCGGATCTTTCCCGCGTCGGAGGGAAGGAGTGTGGACAGAATGTGAACAACGGTGGTCTTGCCTGCGCCGTTCGGGCCGAGTAGCGCGAAGACCGTGCCTTCGGCGACGTCGAGATCGATTCCGTCGAGTACGACTTTGTCGCCGAATGATTTCGCGAGACCGGTCACCGATATACCGGACCTGGTCGTGGTGATGGGCATGTTTCTTCCTCGATTCCGGGTTTTCAGGGCGTGCGGGGGCCACCGAGGTTTTGGCCTCGGTTGTCGGTTCGTCAGTAATTCAGCGTGAGCGGCGAATCATGATGTCGCCGTATTGGGTGTGCGCGCGAATCTCCGCGGTTTCCTCTGCTCCTGACGGGCCGTCAGAGGAATCGACTTTGTTGTCGACACCGCCATAGGAGGAACCGACGTCGAGCCAGGCCGCGGTTCCGTTGTGGATTCCGATGTTCACCGCGCCGTAAGCGGTTTCCAGCACGATCGAGCCTCGTCGTACTTCGCCGACGGTCACCCCGCCGGTCGCTGTCCTCGCCTCGACGTCGCCGTGCGCGCGTTCGACGGTGATGTCCCCTGCCGCAGTGTTCAGCGTGGCAGCCCCGGTGACTTCGCCGACCCAGCAGTCGCCTGACCCGTTCTTGACAACGGCGCTTCCGGCGATCTTGCCGATTCTGACTTCTCCCGTGGCGGTTTCGATCATCGCGTTTCCGCTCGTGCTGTTGACGATGACGTCACCGGCTCCGGAATGGACGGTGAGGGGGCCGGTCTCGTCGAGCCGGATGTCGCCTGCCGAAGTGAACTTGCATTGCCCCAGCCGTCCGGAGCCCCGGAACTCGGTCCACGCCGCCTCGGCCTTGATGCTGGAGCCCGAAGGCAGGGCGATGTCGATGTCGACGGAACCGGAAGCGCCGAGCAGACTGTGCAGGCCACGGTCGGCAGGTACCTTGATCAGTAGCCTTCCCTCGGTGTAGTCGACGGTCGTTCGTTCGGCGGCGTCGGATTCGGAAGGGTTGCCGAGATAGCGGTTGAGGTAGCGGCCGACGTACTTGCCGACCGCCGTCTTCGCCGACTCGCTGCCCTGCCGCACGGTGACGATCGTGTCGGTGCGAGCGCTCGCGTCGACGCGGACGGTGCCCACCGGGATGTCGATCACGACGGAGATCGGCTCCGGGGTGTCGAACGTTGGCATAACTGTCCTTTCTGGATTGCCGAAGCCCGGTTACCGAACCCAGCCGGTGTAGCGCTGGCCCGTGGAAGGGAAGGCCGAAGGCGCACGTTTCTTCTTCTGCTCGGGGTTGGTCGCGGCGGCGACGACCCGCACCAGCCACGCGTTGACGGAGAGACCTTCTTTCGCGGCGACCTCCTCGATCCGTCCTTTCAGGCGTTCGGGCACCCGCAGGTTGATGCGCAGGGTGTCGCCGCCCTCGTCGATCTCGACCGGCGCGGGGGGAACCTCATGCGCGCTCTCGGGTTCGGCTCGCTGATCCGAGTTGCTTCCCGCCTGTGGCTTCGACACCACGAAGCTCGGTTTGAGTCCGCGAAGCCGGACGTCGACCGAGCCCGGAGCGAGGTCTCTCGTGATTTCCTCCGCCGCCGCCGTGAGTGCTTCGAGCAACATGAGTCGCGCTGCGGATTCGAGGGGAGCTGTCAGGCGTTCGGCCAGTGTTCGGGCGTCCTCGCCCCCGACGTCGGCCGCGACGGCCAGCTCGTGTCGAAGGTTTTCGACATACGGCGTCAAGTCCATGGCGCCATGATGGCACCACTATGGCGCCACGACAAGCGTCATAGTGGCGCAGACTGGTTCAGGGTGCTGCTGACCTGCTGTTTTGTCCCCGTCTGACGTGGTGTCACGGGGTCGGGTGCGACCTTCTCGATACCCCCATTAACCTAGCTTCCTAGGTTAATGGGGCGAGGTGATGACGTGTTCCGGTTCCGGTTCGAAGGCGGTTCCGGTGTGCCGCCGTATCTCCAGTTGGTGCAGCAGGTCGAGCGCGCTGTCCGGCTTGGCGAGTTACGCGCGGGCGACCGGCTTCCCACGGTCAAGGAGGTGGCCGCCGGGATGGTGATCAACCCGAACACGGTGCTGAAGGCCTACCGCGAACTCGAACACAGGGGGCTTGCCAAAGGCAGGCCGGGCAAGGGCACGTTCGTCGAGCGTGAGTTCACCGGCCTCGACGAGGAAAAGCGGGCCGAACTGCGGGCGGGCTTGACCGAATGGCTGACGACGGCGCGGCGAGCGGGGATGGATCCCGACGACATCGCCGCTCTCGTTTCCGCCGCACTACACGACTTACGAGAGGAGAACCCGTGACCGCGATCAGCACCAGAAACCTCGGCAGACGGTACGGCCGCACGTGGGGGTTGCGGGACTGCACCCTCGACATCGACACCGGCAGGGTCGTCGGGCTCGTCGGGCCGAACGGAGCCGGAAAATCGACACTGCTCAACCTTCTCGTCGGCCTGCTTCGCCCGACGGAGGGGGAACTGTCGGTGTTCGGCGGCGCGGGCGAGTCTGGCGCGGTCGCCTACCTCGATCAGCGGCACGCGATGTACGAGTCGTTTCGCGTCCGCGACATGATCGAGGCGGGAAAACGCCTCAACCGCAGGTGGTTTCCCGAGGTCGTCACCGAGCGGCTGTCCGAACTGGACATCCCGGCCGACCGCAGGATCGGTGCGCTTTCCGGAGGTCAGCGCGCGCAGGTGGCGCTCGCGCTCGCACTGGCGAAGCGGCCGAGGCTGCTCGTGCTCGACGAACCGGTCGCAAGCCTCGATCCGGTCGCCAGAAGGGATCTCATGGCCACGCTCATGGCGGTTAAAGCCGAATGGGACTGCACGATCGTCCTTTCCTCACACGTGGTGTCCGAATTGGAGCGGCTGTGCGACTACCTCGTCGTACTCGATCGCGGAAGGGTGCGGCTGGCCGGTGACGTCGACGAACTGCTCGACGCGCACGGCCACGAGTACAACGTCGAGGAACTGATCATGCGCTGTCTCGATTCCGAGGAGGTTCCGGCGTGATCTGGCTTGCCTGGCGGCAGCACAGGGTGAAAATTGCCGTCCTCGGCGCGGTTTTCCTCGTCCTCGCCGGTGGCTATGTCGCCATGGGCTTCGGCATGCGGAACACGCTGACGGCGGACGTGCTGCCGCATTGCTTCACCGGCTCCGACCCCGCGCGCTGCGGTGCGTGGGCCGAGCTGATCTTCGGGATCCGCAACTACGCGGCTGTGCTGTTCCCGCTGCTGCCCGCGCTGGCGGGGATGTTTCTCGGCGCGCCGCTCGTCGCGGGCGAGTTCGAACATCACACGTTCCGGTTCGCCTGGACCCAGGACGTCGCGCGTGGCAGGTGGTTGCGGTCGCGCCTGCTTTTCCTCGGCTCGTGTTCGGTGCTCTTCGGCGCTGTCTTCGCCGCTGCCTATGCGTGGTGGTACGCGCCGGGGCTGGAAAGGGAGGGCTGGTACGAGACATTCGACTTCGGACTGGTCTCCTTTCCGGCGACCTGTCTCTTCGGCTTCCTGCTCGGTGTCGCCGCGGGAGCACTGACCCGCCGAACCCTCGCGGGTATGGCGATCACGCTCGGCGTGTTCCTTCCGCTTTTCGTCGCGGTGAAGAACTTCGTGCGCCCGTACTATCTCGAACCGGTGCTCGCACCGTCGCCGGGGATCGGTTCGCTGCGCACGGGGTCTCCGGTTTTCGTCGATGCCGGTGGCGCCGTTCACGAAAGGGCCGCCGCTTTCGATCGCGCCGGTATCCCGGATCCCGGTCCGATCAACGGCAGCACCGAGCTGACCGATGCCATGGCTGCCAAGGGTTTCTTCGAGCGGTACCCGATTCAGCCGGCCGACCGGTTCTGGACCCTCCAGGCCATCGAGGCCGGTCTTTTCCTCACACTCGCGGCCGGGTGCGTCGCGCTGACGTTCTGGTTCGTCAACCGCAGGCTGAACTGACCCATGCTATCGATGGTCGAGCAGCGTGAGGAAGGTGTCGAGCTGGGCCGCTCCGGCCAGCAGGTCGCGGCCCCGCCGCGCCAGCCGCTCCTGCCAGGCTTCGAGGAATTCGGTCAGCGCGTCCTCTCCGCCCGCCTCGCGCAGTGAATCGAGGAACCGGGCGACCTGGGGTAGCGGGTAGCCGCCTCTGCGGAGCTGTCTGGCGATCTCGGCGTCGCGCACGCAGTCCGGACCGTACCTGCGGTAGCCCGTCGCCTTTTCGCGCTCCGGGTGCAGGATGCCCTCGGTTTCCCAGCTTCGCAGCGTCGCGGCGTGTACGCCGATCCGGAAGGCGAGCTCGCCGACGGTCAGCGGCGGGCCGGGCGAGATCGGCGGTGCGGCTGTCGAGAGGGTACCGAGTGCCATGGCGACCTCGGCCCTCGTGCCGCGTTCGGTGAGCAGCGAGGCATGTGCGGCGTCGATGAGCCGGTAGGCGGAATCGAGGTCGCCACGATTGATCGCGTGCATGATTTCCGTTGCCTGCCGGTGGCCATGCCCGCGGCGCAGCGCGAGAAAAGCACGCAGGGCCTGCGCGTGCAGCGGTGTGTAGCGCCGGTAGCCGGTCTCGGTCCGCTCGGCTGGAGGGAAGACGCCCGCGTCGTCGTAGTTGCGGACCGCCTGCGTGGACAGTCCGTGTTCCCTCGCCAGGTCGATGGGGCGCAGGTTGACCTCCTTTTGAGACTCGATGCGCTGTCACCTGTAAATATCGTGTGGAAGTTTCACTCGACTCTTCAACGATAGCGTCTAAGGCAGTTCAGACGTGAATCCTTGGCGAAGGGAAAACCATGTCCACTGCCACGGCATTGCGCGGGATCGGCAGCCAACTCGACGATCCGGTAAGCCTCGGCCTCGCCGTCGACGAGCTGATTGCCGCGCGTACCGAGCCACCGACCCTGCTCGCGCTCGGGGAGCCGACCCACGGAATCGCGGCTTTCCCGTTGCTGCGCAACGAACTTCTCGGTCAGCTCGTGCGACGTGGGTACCGCTCGATCGCACTGGAAACCGACTTCTTCGCCGCTTCCCTCGTCGACGACTACGTGAACGGCGCTGCCACGGACATCGAGGACGTGCTCGCGACCGGATTCAGTCACGGATTCGGTGCCGTGCCGGGCAATCGGGAACTCGTCCAATGGCTGCGGGAGTACAACGCCGACCGCGAGGAACGCGACCGCGTGCGTTTCCACGGCTTCGACGCGCCACTGGAGTACTCCGGTGCACCGAGCCCGGTTCCCTCGCTGCGCTTCGTCGGCGACTACCTGCCGCCGTCGCTGCGCCCCCGATCGGTTCGCGGCCTCGGCGAGAACGACGCCGAGGAGGCGGCGTGGACGAATCCGGCGGCGATGTTCGATCCGGCGGCCTCGATCGGCAACTCCGATCGTGCTCGTGACCTGCGTATCGTCGCCGACGATCTCGCCAGCGCGCTGTGTCGCGCGGCACCGGCTCTGCGGTCGGCCGACCCCGGCGGTTACGCCGCGGCTGTCGCTCACGTGCGTACTGCCAAGGGGTTGTCGCGCTATCACGCGGCCATGGCGACTCCCTCGCCCGAGCGCGTCGGCGCGTTGCGCGGCCTGCGCGCCGAGATGATGGCGGAGAACCTGCTGGCGATCGTCGAAAGGGAACGCCGACGCGGGCCGGTACTGGCGTTCGCGCACAACGCGCACCTACGGGCCGGTCGATCGCGCATGCCCTCGGGCGAGGAGGAGGCGAACTGGGGGAGCGCGGGGTCACTCGCCGGGCTCGAACTCGGCGAGCGCTACCTGTTCGTGGCGACCGACGCGGCTCCGGCGGCCGAGCCCGGCACCTTACAGGGCCTGCTGGCGGCGGCGACCGACCGCCGCGCGCTCTTCCCCGTCCCCGCTCTGCTGACCGCGCTTCCCGCCGCGATCAGCGCGGGCGAACCGATCGTGCGCGGTCACCTTCCGCTGAACCCCGATGAACTGGACGGCACCGACGCGGTCGTCTTCGTCGCCGACACCGACGGCAAACGGCACGGGTTCTGGTAGCCGGTGGCGGTGCCGCCGAGCGCGTGGCTCGGCGGCACCGCCGCTCACAGCGACAACCGCGGCCACGACGCGGTGTCCCGCAACAGTTGCCTGTCGTGTGTGGCGAGCACGACCGCCGCCCCGGTCTCGGCAAGCGCGGAGGTGAGTTCGTCGACGAGCCCCATCGAAAGGTGGTTGGTGGGTTCGTCGAGCAGCACCACGTGTGGCCGCATGGCCAAGGTCATCGCGAGGTCGAGCCGCCGTTGCTGGCCCAGCGACAACCGCGAGACCGGCTGTCCCGCCGACGAAGAGGACAGCAGTCCGAGTTGTGCCAGACTCGGAAGGTCCTTGTCCGCGAGCGTTCCCGCGCTGACGAGTCCGCCGAGGAAGGCGGCATAGCGGTCGACGGCGCGCTGCTCACCTTGCGGAGGTGATTCCTGTGCCAGCAAAGCGATCCGTGCCGACCGGTTTGCCGTCACCGCGCCCGAACTCGGCGTGAGGGTTCCGGCGAGTACCGAGAGCAGACTGGACTTTCCCGAACCGTTGGCTCCGGTGACGACGAGGCGGTCGCCGGAGAAGATCCGCACCGTTCGCGGTGCTTCCAGCCTTCCGCTCACCGTCACCTCCTCCGCATGCAGCAGAGTGCTTCCCGGCATGGCCGGCAGCGAGGGAAACCGCAGCCGCATCGGAGGCTTCGGCACGTCGACGACGTGTGCTTCCAGTGCAACCTGGCGCCGGTGCACCATCCGAACCAGCGCTGGCGCTCGCGTCGCGCGCGTGTGCTTTCCCGTTCCCTTTTCGGGTTTCCAGCCCGTGGAAAGCCGGTTTTGGGCCGAGGAAAGATCCTGCGCCAGCCGTTGCCGTTCGCCGACCTGGTCACGATAGTCGGATTCCCAGCGTTCCCGTTCCGCGCGATGCCCTTCCCGGTAGCCCGCGTAGCCGCCGCCGTACACGCGGGGTGTGCCATCGCGGGTCGGGTCGAGATCGAGCACCGACATCACGACATCGGCCAGCAATGCCCTGTCATGGCTGACCAGCACCACGGCGCCGCGGTGTTCCCGCAGTTTCGTGGTCAGGTGGTCCAGACCGGCCGCGTCGAGATGGTTGGTCGGCTCGTCGAGCAACAGCAGATCGTGCCCAGCGCCGAGCAGTCCGGCGAGCCGGATGCGGTAACGCTGCCCCACCGAAAGGGTTGTCAGCCTGCGCTCGCGATCGGTGACGGCGCTCAACGCGGCCAGCGAGACGTCGACGCGCCGGTCTGCTTCCCACGCGTCGATCGCCTCCGCCGCGGCGAGCGCGTCGGCGAATTCCTGTTCGGAGCCGGGATGTTGCTCGCTGAGTGCTTCGGTAGCGCGCTCGAATTCCCTGAGCACGGCTCGCGCTCCGCGCAATTCGACGTCGATGAGATCGCCGACGGTACGACCTTCGGTGACGGTCATTTCCTGCTCCGCGACGCCGAGCGAACCCGCGCGATGCACCGAACCGGAATCTGGCGCGAGGGCTCCCGCCAGCACCTGCAACAAGCTCGTCTTGCCTCGGCCGTTCTCACCGACGATCCCGAGCCGTTCTCCTGCCGAGACCGTGAGGTCGACGTCGGTCAACACGCGTTGGCCACCGCGGGACAGGTTCACACGGGTCGCGTTGATGTGTGCCGAGGTCGCGCCGTTCGAGCGCGTCCCGAGCACAGACGGGGTAATAGACACACTTCCTCCAAGAACGGGCGCCGCGCGGAAGACACAGTTCTGCCCTCGCGCGGAGGAACCCGTGAAATGAGAGACAACGACAGAGGCATCGGCCCTTCGGCGCCCGCGCGACGCGGACGTCCGGAATGGCCGGCGTCGGGCTCTCAGAGGAAGTAGAGGTACTGCATCAGTCGACCGTAACAGACGCGCTGCCCGGTTCGCCCTCCGTTTTTGGCGTGGGTCACAGGATCGGGACCGTCCTTCAAAAGCGCGTGCGGCCGTGGTGAGCAGCCGATTAGTCTTGCGACCATGATCGTCGCCGGTGGTCCACTTGTCGACATGTTGTCTCGATATGAGGCGCGTGACCCACTCGAATCGGCCCACCTCGCCAGGGTGCGCGACCTCGTCGCGGGCGAAACCGATCCCTGGTCGCGCGCGCTGCCGCTGCACCTCACCGCATCGGCCGTGATCGTGCACCCCGAGACGTCGAGGGTGCTGCTGCGCTGGCATCCCCGGCACCAGTCGTGGTTGCTGGTGGGCGGGCACGGCGACCCGGGTGAGACCGATCCGCTCGACGTCATCCACCGCGAGGGCGAGGAGGAAACCGGCCTCACCGATCTCAGGCCGTGGCCTTCCGCCGACCTCCGGCAGGTCGCGGTCGTCGGGGTACCCGCGAAAGGTGACGAACCCGCACACGAGCACGCCGACCTGCGGTTCGTCCTGGCGACATCGGCACCGGACGAGGCCGTGCCGGAGGAACCGGGTGCTCCGCTGCGCTGGTTCGCCCTCGGCGACGCACGTGCCGAGGTCGCGGAAGACAACGTCAGGGAATTCCTCGATCGGCTGGCGACCTGACGGCTCAGCCTCGCGGCAGTCCTTCGAGCGCGGTCTCGGCGAATTCGCGCGCCACGTCGCACGAACCTTCGCCGGTCATGGCGCGAACGCTGACGTTCTCCGTGCGCTTCTCGTCGATCGGCCGCTGCGCCCAGTTGATCACGCAACTGCTGGTGAGCTCACGCACGGTGGCTTCCCTGCCCCCGACATCGACCCCCGAATACTCGCTGCCGGTGTGCGGACCCCGGCCCTGCTCGATCGAGAGCACCACGGTGCCGCCCGCGTTCCAGCTGCATTCCCGCAGGCCCGTCAGTTCCGTCGTGGCCGGTCGTGCCAGGATCTCCCGCGCGGCTTCCGGCGATACCACCGCGCAGGGATCGGAACGGACCACACTGGATTCCGGCGCGTCCCACTCGCCGCCGCCCAAGCGCAGCGCGGTCACGGCTTCGGCGAGCCAGTTCTGCACGACCACGCACGAGGTGCTCGCCGAATTCGACACGGTGATCCCGAAACTCGGCAGCTCGGGAAGCTGGATCGTCGCCTCGCAGCCACCGGTGAGGTCCGTCAGCAGTACGCCCAGTTCCTCGATCTTCCGGTCGGACACCCGCGCGCCCGCCGTCGTCACCTCGTCGCCGAGTTTCAACGTGAAGCGCCCGCCCGACGGGGTCCGGTAGTCACACCGGTCGAGGTAGTCGGAGTCCTGAGCCTCCGGCCCATCTCCCTCACCTGAAAAGACCTTGCACGGATCGGTGTTCCTGAGCCGGTCGGGATGCAGAGCTTCGGCGACCGGCATGGGCTCCGCGCTTGCCGGGGTTCCCTGCTCGTCGGCGCCACCGGCCAGGTTCACCGTGAGGATCGTGCCAGCCACCCCGACGGCGACGGCGGCCACCGCCGCCGCGACCTTCGGCCACTTCCGCTTCGTCGGAGGTGGCGGAGGAGCCGGAAGGGCGAGCAGCACCCTGATGTCGTTCTCCTGCTTGGCGATGTGCTCGTGGATGGGGGCGGGCCAGGGTTGGCTGGTCGGCGGGGGTGGTCCGATGTGGTCGAGGATCTGTTGCGGTGTAGGGCGCTGTGCGGGGTCTTGCACGAGGCAGGCCGCGACGATCTCGCGAACCGGCGCCGGAATTCCGGAAAGGTCCGGCTCGGTGTGCAGGATGTTGAACAACGTCTGCGGCGCGGAGGCTCCGGTGTACAGCCCGCGCCCCGTCGCGGCCATGGCCAGCACGGAACCGAGCGAGAACACGTCGCTCGCCGGTGTCAGCGGTTGTCCGGAAGCCTGCTCCGGTGACATGTAGGAGGGCGAGCCGAGCACCGTTCCGGTGCCGGTGAGGTCCGCGCCCTCTCCCACCCTTGCGATGCCGAAGTCGATGACGCGGGGTCCGTCTGTGGTGAGGAGGATGTTGCTGGGTTTGAGGTCGCGGTGGATGAGTCCGGTGTTGTGGATGTCGGTGAGTGCGGTGGTGAGTCCTGCGGTGAGGTGGTGGAGTGCTGGGGTGGGGAGTGGTCCGTGGGTGGTGATGGTGTTGTTGAGGTTGGGGCCTGGGATGTAGAGGGTGGCGAGCCAGGGTGTTGGTGCGTTGGGGTCGGCGTCGAGGATGGGTGCGGTGTGTGCGCCGGAGACGTGGCGTGATGCGGTGATTTCGTGGGTGAAGCGGGTGCGGAAGTTGGGGTTGTTGGTGAGGTGTGGGTGGATTTGTTTGAGGGCGGCGAGTCTGCCGTCTGGGGAGAGTGCGAGCAGGACGCGTCCCATGCCGCCTTGTCCGAGTTGGGCCAGGAGGCGGTAGCGGCCTATCCAGACGGGTTCACCCGCGACCAACGGCTTCACGACTGCGGCAATCTCGGGATGATCGAAGCCGCTGCTTCCCGGACCTTGCCGCACACTTCCTCGACCGGAAGGCCGGTTCCCGTTGCCAGATAACGTAACCGGACGACCTCGTCGAATGTTTTGCCTGATTCGCGGTGGCTCCAGCTCACCGTGCAGGAAGGGCTTCCGTCGGCTGGCTGTGCTTGCTCGAAGGCGTCGATGTCGCCGAGTTTGATGGGTTTTTCGCTCTCGGTCGTTCCTGGAGGTACGGCGTTCTCCAGGTCGAGCTTGATCTTTCCGTTGACCTGCCAGGAACAACCGTGCAGGCCCTCTTTCTCCGTCGTCGGCGCTATCGAGAAGACGCGTTGCAGTTCCGCCGCCTCGATCAAGGTGCAAGGGTCCACTGTGGCCAGTGAATCCTCGCCGTCGGTCCGGTTCGCCGTTCCCGAGGTGATCCGCTCGATCGCGTCGCCGAGCCCTTCCTTGGCGCTGTCGCAGTAGTCGTCCTTCGGCGTCTCGCTCGTTCCCGGCCCCGCCTGCACCGTGATGCCGTTCGCAGGGTCCTCCGGCAGGATGGCGGTCGCCCTGCAATGCCCTCGGCTGCCGAACTCGTCCACGCCGACGGCCAAGCCCGCGATCTCGTCGGAGGGGACGGCATCGGATGGCACATGGGTACCGATCTTGAGTTCGAGCCAGTGCCCGTCCGGATCGGTGTAGGTGCACATGTTGAAATGCACGCCGATGACCGGTTCGACGCCGTCGTCGAACACCGCGCACGGATCGACGGCGCGCAGCCGGTTCGCGCTCAGCGGATCATCGTCCACAGTGGTCTCTGAGCTCGGGGGAGCAGCCGCGGCGGACGCGGTTCCCTTTTGCTGGTCGGTGAGGCCGATCAGCATGACCGAGAGCACGGCACCGCCACCGACGGCAGCGGCCGCGAGCGCGGCACCGGCCACCTTGAGCCTGCTGCGTTTCGGCGGCGTGCGCGCCGCGGCGTGAGCCTTGGCCGCCAGTTTGGTGATCTGCTCGTGGATGGGGGCGGGCCAGGGTTGGCTGGTCGGCGGGGGTGGTCCGATGTGGTCGAGGATCTGTTGCGGTGTAGGGCGCTGTGCGGGGTCTTTCGCGAGGCACGCGGCGATGATCTCCCGCAGCGGCGAGGGAATCCCGGAAGTATCCGGCTCGGTGTAGAGGATGTTGTAGAGCGTCTGTGGAGCCGTCACACCGTCGAAGGGTGCTCTTCCGGTCGCCGCCATCGCGAGAAGCGAGCCGAGAGCGAACACGTCGCTGGCCGCGGTGAGTGGCTTGCCCTCCGCCTGTTCCGGGGACATGAATCCCGGCGACCCCACGAGTTCCCCCGTGTGTGTCCGATCGGGATCGTCGTCGACGGCCCTTGCGATGCCGAAGTCGATGACGCGGGGTCCGTCTGTGGTGAGGAGGATGTTGCTGGGTTTGAGGTCGCGGTGGATGAGTCCGGTGTTGTGGATGTCGGTGAGTGCGGTGGTGAGTCCTGCGGTGAGGTGGTGGAGTGCTGGGGTGGGGAGTGGTCCGTGGGTGGTGATGGTGTTGTTGAGGTTGGGGCCTGGGATGTAGAGGGTGGCGAGCCAGGGTGTTGGTGCGTTGGGGTCGGCGTCGAGGATGGGTGCGGTGTGTGCGCCGGAGACGTGGCGTGATGCGGTGATTTCGTGGGTGAAGCGGGTGCGGAAGTTGGGGTTGTTGGTGAGGTGTGGGTGGATTTGTTTGAGGGCGGCGAGTCTGCCGTCTGGGGAGAGTGCGAGCAGGACGCGTCCCATGCCGCCTTGTCCGAGTTGGGCCAGGAGGCGGTAGCGGCCTATCCAGACGGGTTCACCCGCGACCAACGGCTTCACGACTGCGGCATGGCTAGCGGCCGATGCCGATGGCCTCGCGTACGGAGCCCAGCACCCCGCTCGCCCGGTCGCGTGCCTTTTCGGCGCCCTGCGCCAGATACGTGTCGAGATCGCTGCCAGGCTTCATCAGCTCGTCGTAGCGTTCGCGCAGCGGCGTCAGTTCGGTGTTGAGGACCTCGAACAACACGTTCTTCAGCTCGCCCCAGCCCATGCCGCCCGCTTCGAGGCGCTTGCGGGTCTCCGCGACGATGTCCGCCGATCCCGATGGCGCGAACTGGTCGAGGATCTGGAAAACGGCTGAGCTGTCAGGGTCTTTCGGCTCCTCGACGGGAGTGCTGTCGGTCGGGATGCGCCGTACGAGCTTCTTCAGCTTGTTCTCGGGGAGGAAGAGCTGAATGGTGTTGTCGTAGGACTTGCTCATCTTGCGGCCGTCGAGCCCAGGAAGGGTGTGCCCCGTTCCCACGTCGGGAATGATGGCCTGCGGGATCTTGAACGAGTACGAGGACCCGTAGACGTGGTTGAAGCTGCCCGCGATGTCGGCCGCGTACTCGACGTGCTGCACCTGGTCCTTGCCGACGGGAACGACGTCCGACTCCATGATCAGGATGTCGACGGCCATCAGGATCGGGTAGTTGAACAGGCCCATGTTGACGCCCGCGTCCGGCTCTTCGCCGGCCTCGACGTTGCGGTCCCTCGCCGCCTTGTACGCGTGGGCCCTGTTCATGAGGCCCTTGCCGGTCAGGCAGGACAGCGCCCAGTTCAGCTCGAAGATCTCCGGCACGTCCGACTGCACGTAGAACGTGGTCCTCGCGGGATCGAGACCGGCGGCGACCCAGGTCGCGGCGACCGAACGGGTGTAGTGCCTGAGAAGCCGCGGATCGCGCACGGTCGTGAGCGCGTGGTAGTCGGCGATGAAATACACCGAGTCGTACTCCTCGGCGAGCCGCAGTGCGGGCCTGATCGCGCCGATCAGGTTGCCAAGGTGGGGCTCACCGGTGGGTTTGATGCCGGTGAGGGAAACCTTCGCCGAGGGTTGTGGCATGCGGGCCATCCTACTGATGAGCGCGGTTCGGGCGGTTTCAGGTGAGTTCTTCGCCCTTACCAGCGGCTGTTGCCGAGGTGGAGGTCGGCCTAGGCTGAGTGCGTGGCCGAGCACATGACTCCGGAAGAGTTTCGCGTCCACGGCAAGCAGGTCGTCGACTGGATCGCCGATTACCTCGGCTCGATCGAAAAGCATCCCGTGCGCTCGCGGGTGGAGCCCGGCGCGATCAGGGCCGCGCTTCCCGCGCACCCGCCGGAACGGGGTGAGCCGTTCGAGAACGTGCTCGCCGACCTCGGTGATGTGTTGTTGCCTGGAATCACCCACTGGCAGCATCCCGGCTTCTTCGCCTATTTCCCCGCGAACTCCAGCGGCCCCGGCATCCTCGGCGACCTGCTGTCGTCGGGGCTCGGCGTGCAGGGAATGTTGTGGGCGACCAGCCCGGCCTGCACCGAACTGGAGACCGTCGTCGTCGACTGGCTCGCCGAACTGCTCGGACTTCCGGAGCGGTTCCGGACCACCGGTTCCGGCGGCGGGGTCATCCAGGGTTCCGCGTCGGAGGCGAGCCTCGTCGCTCTGCTCGCCGCGCTGGAGCGGGCGGGTGGTGACCGACAGGAATGCGCCGTGTACGTCTCGTCGCAGACGCATTCGTCGCTGGAGCGCGCCGCGCGGATAGCCGGGGTGCCCGTGCGCAGCGTGCGGGTGGATCAGGACAGCCTCGCGATGGATGCGGGACACCTCGCCGAACTGGTCGCCGACGACGTCGCTGCGGGGCTCGTACCGGCCATGGCGTGCGCGACGACCGGTACCACGTCGACGACCGCCGTCGACCCGGTGCGGAAGATCGGCGAGGTGTGCGCGCGACACGGAGTGTGGTTGCATGTGGACGCCGCGTATGCCGGGGTGTCCGCTGTCTGCCCCGAACTGCGCTGGATCAACGACGGCGTCGCCGAGTACGCCGACTCCTACGCAACGAATCCGCACAAGTGGCTGCTGACAAACTTCGATTGCGGTGTGCTGTGGATCGCGGACAGCGCACCGATGGTCGCCGCACTGTCCACATTGCCCGAGTATTTGCGCAACTCCGCGACGAGTTCCGGCGAGGTCGTCGACTACCGGGATTGGCAGATTCCGCTGGGAAGGCGGTTCAAGGCGCTCAAATTGTGGTCGGTGATTCGCTGGTACGGCGCGGAAGGGTTGCGTGGGCACATCAGAACCGGGGTGCGGCACGCGGCCGAATTCGCCACGCTCGCCGAGGCCGATCCCGGTTTCGAAGTGCGTGCGCACCGGCCGTTCGGACTCGTCTGCTTTCGTCCGTTGTGGGCGGGAAGGTCGGAGGTCGAGCACAACGCGCTGACGCTCGAACTGATGGAGCGGATCAATGCCTCCGGTGCGATGTACCTGAGTCACACCAAGGTCGGCGACAGTGTGGTGTTGCGCATGGCTTTCGGATCCCCCGCGACGGAAAGCCGCCATGTGCTTTCCGCGTGGCGGCGCGTGCGTGAGGAATACGAGCGCATGGGTTCTGCCGGGAACTGAGCGGTCGCCGCTCGGTTCCGCGCCTCCGGCCCGTGAACCAATCGTGTCACTGTCCACGGGCCGGAGGCGGAATATCAGCGGGTCAGGGCCAATCGATCTGGGGCGAGCGGTAGAAGTCCACCCCGCGCAGTTCCCATCGGGGTGCCTGCTCGGCGAGCCGTTCCGAGAAGGAATCCCAGTCGTGCGAAGCCTTCGGCGACCAGCCGAGTTCGGCGACGGCGGGCAACCTGGGAAACGCCATGAACTCGATGTCGTCGAGTGTCCTCAATGTCTCCGACCACAATGGAGCTTCGACACCGAGCACCGCGCGTTCGGGAACACCCGTGACATGGTTGCCAGGGTCCCATTCGTAGGCGTCCTTCACCTCGATGAATCCGGCCCACTGCAAGCCGAGCCGCGTGTTCGCGTCGTACTTCATGTCGAGATAGGATTTGTTGGCAGGCGACATGAGGATCTTGTTGCCGCGCTTCACCGCCTCGGCGACGTCGGCGTTCTCGGTTGTCGTCGCCCAGTACTGGGGCACCGCGGAAGCTGGAGGGGCCGCCTTGGTGATCTCGTTCCAGCCGAACGGGATCTTGCCGTACTTGTAGGCGAGCGGGATGACCTTCCGCATGAACGTCCGGTAGTCCTCGTCCGTCGTGGCGTGTGCCTCGTCGCCGCCGACGTGGATGTAGGGACCGGGGGTCATCGCGGCGAGTTCGCGGATCACGTCTTCGACGAACCGGTACGTCAAGGGATCGTCGATGCACAAGGAGCTGTAGCCGACCTCGATGTCGGTACGCGGTGGCGGGGCGACGCCGTCGCAGTTGAGTTCCGCGTAGGTCGACTGCGCGGCGTTGGTGTGTCCCGGCATGTCGATCTCGGGCACGATCGTGATGTAGCGCGCGGCCGCGTAGGCGTTGAGTTCCGCGTAGTCGGCCTTCGTCAGATAACCGGGGCCTTCGCCGTCGACCCCGGTTCCCGGCCCGCCGCCCTGGGTGGTGAGCTTGGGCCCCGAGTCGATCTGGATCCGCCAGCCCTGGTCGTCGGTGAGATGCAGGTGCAGATAGTTGATTTTGTATTGGGCCAGCTCGTCGAGGTAGGCCTTGATCTCGTCGAGTGAGTGGAAATGCCTGGCGAGGTCGAGCATGGCGCCGCGATAGGCGAACCGCGGATAGTCGACGATCTTGCCGCCTGGCACCGTCCAGTGCTGACCGCGCTGGACCCGGTCGGCCTCGATGTTCGCCGGCAGCAACTGCCGCAGGGTCTGAGTGCCGGCGAACAGACCGGCCGGGGTGTTCGCGCGCACCGTCACCCTGCTTTTGCCGACGTCGAGTTCGTAGCCCTGCTTTCCGGCGCGCCGGTCGGCATCACCGAGCACGAGCGAGATGGTCTTTTCCTTGCCGCGCCCGCTGTTCACGGGCAGTGGGTAGCCGGTCGCGGGGCGCAGCACACCCGCGAGGTAGTCACCGATCCGCTTCGCCTGTTTCGAGCCGGGCTGGGTGCGGATCGAGGTGTGTCTTTCGATGCGGAAGTCGGCCCTGTGATCGGCCGATGTGTAGGCGGGAGCGGGAATCACGTCGCTGAGCCGACGGTCCGGTTCCGTGGTTTGCTCTGCCGTCGCGGGCAGGCCGGTCAGGCCAAGCGCCGCGACGGCGAGCAACCCGGTCAGCGTCCTGCGTCTGCTTTTACGCACGGAGCACCTCCGATGGGAGACGAGCAGGTGCGTAAAGGTATAGACCAATAATTAGATGCCGACAGCCGCCGTTCGGCCTAGCCCTTTTCAGTGCGCAGGATGGGTCGCAATGCGGTGAGTACGTTCGGGTCCTCGATGGTGGACGGCACCGGCTCGTCCCTGCCGTCCGCGATGCCCCGCATGGTCTTGCGCAGGATCTTCCCCGAGCGTGTCTTCGGGAGCGCTTCGACGACGGAGACGTCGCGGAACGCCGCGACGGGGCCGATGTCGGCGCGCACCGCGGCGACGAGTTCGTCGCGGAGTTGCTCCTCCGCGATGTCCACTCCTGCCTTGAGTACGACGAAACCACGGGGAAGCTGACCCTTGAGCGCGTCGTGCACGCCGATGACCGCGCATTCGGCGACGGCGGGATGCGCGGCGAGCACCGCCTCCATGGAGCCGGTCGACAGCCGGTGGCCCGCGACGTTGATGACGTCGTCGGTGCGTCCCATGACGAAGAGGTAGCCGTCGGAATCGAGGTAGCCGGAGTCACCTGTCAGGTAGTACCCCTCGTACCGCGAAAGGTATGCCTCGATGAACCGGTCGTCGTCACCCCACAACGTCGGCAGCGACCCCGGCGGCAACGGCAGTTTGATGGCGATCGCGCCCTCCTTGTCGGCAGGCAGTTCGTTGCCTGCCTGGTCGAGTACGCGCACGTCCCAGCCTGGCACGGGAACGGTCGCCGACCCCGGCTTGACCGGCAGCTTCTCGATCCCGCGCGGATTGGCGGCGATGGGCCAGCCCGTCTCCGTCTGCCACCAGTGGTCGATCACCGGAACACCGAGCTTGTCGTGTGCCCAGTGGTAGGTCTCGGGGTCGAGTCGTTCGCCCGCCATGAACAACGTCGAGAACCGGGAGAGGTCGTACTTGACGATCTCGCCGCCCTCCGGGTCTACCCTCTTGATGGCCCTCAGCGCGGTCGGCGCCGTGAACAACGCGGTGGCGCCGTGCTCCGCGACGACCCGCCAGAACGCACCCGCATCCGGCGTCCCCACGGGTTTGCCTTCGTAAATCACCGTCGTGGCGCCGACGAGCAGCGGCGCGTACACGATGTAGGAGTGACCGACGACCCAGCCGACGTCGGAGGCCGTCCACCACACGTCACCCTGTCGCACGTCGTAGACGGCATCCATCGACCAGGCGAGCGCGACCGCGTGGCCGCCGGTGTCCCGCACGACGCCCTTCGGTTTCCCCGTCGTTCCCGACGTGTAGAGGATGTAGAGCGGATCGATCGCCGCGACCGCGACGGGATCGGCGGGCTCCGCGCTCGCCATCAGCTCGGCCCAGTCGACGTCCCGCTCCGTCAACTCGGCTTTCGCCGCGTCCCGCTGCAGCACCACGACCGCGCTCGGCTGGTGTTCCGTCGTCTCCAGTGCCGCCTCGATGATGGGCTTGTACTCGACGACCCTCGTCGGCTCGATCCCGGCGGAGGCGGCGACGATGACCTTCGGCTTCGCGTCCTCCACTCTGGCCGCGAGTTCTTTCGGCGCGAAGCCACCGAACACCACCGAGTGCACGGCGCCGATCCTGGCGCAGCCGAGCATCGCGATCACCGCCTCGGGCACCATCGGCAGATAGATGATGACCCGGTCACCCTTCGTCACGCCGAGACCGGTCAGCGCACCCGCGAACCTGGCGACCTCGTCGCGGAGTTCGGCGTAGGTGTACCGGCGTTGCGATTGGGTCACGGGCGAGTCCCAGATCAGGGCCGGTTGATCGCCCCTGCCCTGTTCGACATGCCGGTCGAGCGCGTTGTACGAGGTGTTCAACTCCCCGTCGGGAAACCACCGGTACAACGGTGCCCTCGACGCGTCGAGAGCCACCGACGGCGGTTTCGACCAGGCGATCGACTCGGCGGCCTTGAGCCAGAAGCCCTCCCTGTCGTCAAGGCTCCGCCGGTAGATCTCGGCATAGGCGCCCATGCTTCCTCCTCGTCGTCGAGTGCGTGCCGTGACCGTAGAACGCCAACGAGTGTCCGCACCAGTTCATCGAGCCGGAGTGAACGTGACGGCCACCGCCCGCGTCCACCCTGAGAGGACTCGACATACTGTGAAGCGACCGGAAAGCTGGCAAAGGAGCGTGGGTGGAAACCACCGCGAACGGATCGATCGTAAGCGCGTTGCTTTCGCTTGCGCACACCCTGTTTCAGCCGGGGTTCTGCCCTGGCGACTGGGTGTGGGCGACGAGTATGGCCGGCGCGCTGATCGCACTGGTCCCGGTGGTGGGCATGGTGATCGTCGCGCTGATGCGCAAGTTCACCGGCAACCGCTATCACGGCGTGCCGCTGTTCGTGATCGCGGGCGTCGGCGTGGTCTTCGTCCTCGCCATCCCATGGTTCCTCATGAACGGTGTGTCCGGCGTGTACCGGGACGTGTTCGCGGGCGGCACCGGGGGACTCTCCGCCTCGGAGGTCGCCACGCTGCACAACGCGTACTGCTTCGTCGGTGAGCAGTCGACCTACCTCGGCGGCGGTCAGAACGTCTACGAGACGCTGTTCTACCCCTCCGACAGCGTGCTTGCCTACGGCTACTACCTGGGTGCGCTGGTCGGCCTGCCGATCCTGGCGCTGCTCGCGGTGATGCTGCTCGGCAGGGTTGCCCTTCGCAGGGGCCCGAAGTGGCCTGGCAGGCTGCTGTGGGGTTCGTTCGTGGCCTTCGTACTGTTCGCCTCGGTCGTCGAGGCCAACACCGCCGTCCACCTGTGGCTCGGGTTCCTGCCCGCTGCGGTGCTCGGCGTCATCCCCGTCGCGCTGGTCGGGCCGCCGAGCTGGTCGACCATCCAGAACTCGGATCGTCCGCCTGAGCGGCCACAACCCCCGCCATACGTGCCGCCGGAGCAGAAGCAGCAGCCTCCTCCTCCGCCGGAGAAGCAGTATCCGCCGACGTCGGTCGCGCCAGCCCAGGACGCGGGAGCGCTGGCGGCCGTACCAGGTCCGGTGCCGGTGCCGCCTGGCTCAGGTGCGGCGGGAAGCAGCAGGTTCCGCAGGATTCGCAGGCTCGGTCACGGCGGGTTCGGCACCGTGTGGGAAGCACAGGACATGCAGCTGGGGCGCACGGTCGCGCTGAAGATCGCGCACGCGCCGGACGAGGACACCGAGCAGCGCATGCAGCGGGAAGCGCGCGCGCTCGCGATGGTCAACCATCCGAACTGTGTGCGCGTGTACGACCTCGTCGAGGAACCCGACGGCCTCGCGCTGGTGATGGAGTACCTGGAAGGTCAGGCGCTCGCCGAAGCCGTCGACGGTAACGGCCCACTCGACGACCTTTCGGCTGGCAGGCTGTGGGCGACGCTCGCGGGTGCGCTGTCCGAGGCGCACGACAAGGGTGTGCTGCACAGGGACATGAAGCCATCGAACGTCATCGTCGACGGCGAAGGGATTCCGCACCTGATCGACTTCGGTATCGCGCGCAGCAAGGGTGATTCGAAGCTGACGGCGACCGGGATGATGATCGGTACCCCTGACTACGTGGCGCCGGAGACGGCGGCCGGTGCTCCGGCGAGTCCGGCATCCGATGCCTGGCAGCTCGCGGCGACGGTGAGTTTCGCGTTGTCGGGTTACCCGCCGAGGGGGACCAGGGAGACGCCGATGGCCGCGCTGATGGCGGCGGCGAGGGCAGAGCCGCCGTCGCAGCTGCCGAGGCAGAGCGTGCACGCGCGGCTGTTGATCGCCTCGCTCGACCCGCAGCCGAGGAACCGGCCGACGCTCAAGGCAGTGCAGCGTGAGGTGGAGGGCTGGCTGAGCAGGACCGGTCACTCCGCGGAAGGCCCGGTAACCAGGGTCGTCCCAAGGATCCAGTAGCCCGCCGGGCGTGAGGCGCCGCGGCGGCGTCGCCGAGATCCGCACTCAGGCGCGCGAGTTCTGCGTTCGGGGCGGCGAGATCCGCAGTGGCGTCGTCGAGGTCTGCGGTGGCGTCGTCGAGATCTGCACTCCGGCTGCCGAGGTCTGCATCCAGCTCGCCGAGATCCGCATTGGCACCGGTGAGCGCTGTCCCCGAGGTCGGGAAGCGCAATGTCGCGGCGCGGTTCCGTTCGCATTGGAAGCGGGGGAGCCTTACTGCTGGAAAACGGCAGCAAAGCTCCCCCGCTTCCAACAGGAGTTGCATAAGGGCCTCAAGTGATACATGTGGGTGATGCTGGTGCCTGCGGAAGCTCGGTGGCGCGGTTGAAGGTGGCTTAGTCAAGGCTTGTGGCTGTTCTTGATGCCTGTGGGAACGGCCCATCCACGCCAACGCGGATCTCGTGCTCCTCAGCGTGGGTTTCGGCAGCCTGAGTGCGGATCTCGCGCGCTCCAGCGCAGATCTCGGCGTCCTGGGCGCGGATCTCGGGCTCCTGGGCGCGGATCTCGGCGTCCTGAGTGCGGGACTCGCGCGCCCCGGCCACGCCACTCCGGCCGCGCCACCCCGGCTGTGCCCGGCCACGCCACCCCGGCCACGCCACCCCGGCCGCGCCACCCGGCTGTGCCCGGCCGCGCCCCCGCCCCGCCGGGCCCGCCCCGCTGGGCCCGCCCCGCTGGGCACGCCCTGCCACGCCCGCCACGCCGGCCGCGCCCCGGCCGCGCCACGCCGGGCACGCCAGGGCACGCCACGGCCGCCGCGCTCCGGCACGCCTCGGCGAGGCGCGCCGCGCGCGCCGAAGGGTAGGCGCACTCAGCGCCAGGAGGGGAGCCAGAGTTCGGCTTGCCAGCGGTCCATGGTGATCGCGTCGCCGTTGAGGATCGGCCACAACCACACGAAATTCGCGACCACCAGACCGACATAGAGCGCAACGACGAGCAACCCGGTGCCTCTTCGCTCGAAGCCGCTGCGCGCCGTGCCCAGTATCTGGCCCAGCACGAGCGTCAACCCGAGTATCAGGAACGGCGCCATCGGCGTCGCGTAGAAGAAATACATCTGCCGGTCGAGGTTCACGAACCAAGGCAGCAAACCTGCCGCGTAACCGACCAGCACGGCCGCGTACCGCCAGTCCGCGCGGAAGATCGACCGCCACAGTCCCCAGCCGAGCACCGGCAGCGCGAGCCACCACATGGCAGGTGTTCCGACCAGCATCGTGGCGCGCACACACTCCGATTCGCCACACCCGGTCGTCGTTTCCCCCGACGCGTACGAGTACAGCATCGGCCGCAGCCCCATGGGCCACGTCCACGGCTTCGACTCCCACGGATGCGGATCACCGTCAGGGGTCGCCAGGCTCTCGTGAAAATCCAGCACGTTGAACGTGTAGAGCACGAGTGAACGCAAAGCCGCCGGTACGAAACCGAACGGCCCATCGGCGACGCCGTTGATCTCGGTGTAGTTCCGGTCGGTCGCCGTCTCACTCGCGAACCACGCCCACCAGGTCGAAAGGTAGGCGAGTACGGCGACGGCGCCGATACTCCACAACGCGGGCGCCAGATCCCTGCGCAGCATCCCGGCCCACGGCCTCGCGACACCCGCCGCCTTGCGCGCGGTCACATCGAAAATCACGCACAGCAGCCCGAAGGCGAGTACCCAGTACATGCCGGACCACTTGATGGCCGTCGCCAGCCCGAGCAATACCCCGGTGCCGAATCGCCACCACCGGAACCCGAGCTTCGGACCGAAGGGAGTCTCGCCGACCCATCCCTCACGCACCGCGACGGCGAGCCGCTGTCGCACCTGCTCCCTGTCCATGAGCAGCGTGCCGAACGCGGCGAGGACGAACAGCGCGATGAAGATGTCGAGCATCCCCATCCGCGATTGCAGGTGCAGGACGCCGTCGCAGATCACCAGCACACCCGCGACCGCGCCGAGCAACGTCGACCTCGTCAGCCTTCGCGCGATCCGGATGGTCAGCAGCACGATCAACATGCCCGCGACGGCCGCGCTGAACCGCCAGCCCCAGCCGTTGTAGCCGAAAAGCCACTCGCCGATCGCGATGAGTTGTTTCGCCAGCGGCGGATGCACGACCAGTTCGTAGCCGTAGTTGTCCTCGTATCCGCCGTTGCGCAGCATCTGCCACGCCTGAGGGACGTAGTGCTTCTCGTCGAAGACCGGGGTTCCCTTGTCGGTGGGAACTCCCAGGTTCTGCAACCGAACGATTCCGGCGATCGCGGTGAGCACGAACGTCACCACGAGAGCACGCACGCGGTCGCCGGGCATGGGCGTTCCCAGCAGTGCGGCCTCGCGATCGCTCGGCGGCTGCCGTGTCCGCTCTGTTCCCGGGCCCGCGCCCCCAGGCGAGCGGGTGAGGAGTGCGGTCACGGGGCCCGATCCTACGGGCGGTGACGTCAACACGGTGTCGACGCCCCGGATAGCCTCGGCTGGTGACCCTCGTACTCGCGGCGACCCCGCTCGGCGATTCCCGCGACGCCTCCCCACGCCTCGTGCGGGCGCTCGGCGAAGCCGACGTCATCGCCGCCGAAGACACCCGCAGGCTGCGTTCGCTTGCCACCGCGCTCGGCGCGACACCGTCGGGCAAGGTGGTGAGCTTCTACGAGGACGTCGAGACGGCGAGACTGCCGAGGCTGGTCGAATCAGTGCGTGCCGGTGAGCTGGTACTGCTGGTCACCGACGCGGGCATGCCGAGCGTGTCCGATCCCGGATACCGGCTGGTCGCGGCCTGCGTCGCGGAGGATTTGCCGGTCACCTGCCTGCCGGGGCCGTCGGCCGTGACAACGGCGCTCGCCCTTTCCGGGTTGCCGAGCGACCGGTTCTGTTTCGAGGGTTTCGCGCCCCGCAAGGCGGGTGAGAAGGCGCGGTGGCTCGCCGGGCTGATCAAGGAACCTCGCACGGTCGTCTTCTTCGAGTCACCCCACCGCGTTGCCGCCACTCTTGGTGAGGCGGCGAACACGCTCGGTGGGTCGCGGAAGGCCGCGGTGTGCAGGGAACTGACCAAGCCCTACGAGGAAGTGCGCAGGGGTCCGCTCGCCGAACTTGCCGCGTGGGCCGGTGAGGGTGTTCGTGGCGAGATCACCGTCGTGCTCGCCGGTGCCGAACCGAGGGATGTCGACGTCGCCGATCTGGTCGGCGAGGTACTCGACCGCGTCGAGCAGGGCGAGCGGCTCAAGACCGTCGCTGCCGAGATCGCTTCGGCCTCCGGTGTTTCGAAGAAGGAGCTTTACGACGCCGCGCTGCTCGCCCGTGGAAACCCAGGCTGAGCCGTCGTACCGAACAGCCCCTCAAGCGGGGCGGCTTTGTGCAGGCATTCCAGCCACTCGGCATCGGGGTCGGAGTCGGCCGTGATCCCGCCGCCGACGCCGAGGGTCACCTCGCCCGACCGGATCTCGAACGTCCGGATCGCGACGTTCAGTTCGAGCCCGGCCACCGGGGACGCGAGCCCCATCGCCCCCGTGTAGCAGCCGCGTGGCTCGGCTTCGAGTTCCGCGATGAGATCGAGCGCGCGGAGCTTCGGCGCGCCCGTGACCGAGCCCGGCGGGAACGTCGCCCTCAGCAGCTCGGTGTCGTCGCGACCGGGGGCGAGTACGCCGGTCACCGTCGAGTCGAGATGCCACACGCCGGGGGCCTCGCGCACGGCGAGCAGTTCGGGGACCCGCACGCTGCCCACCTCGCACACCCTGCCGAGATCGTTGCGCACGAGGTCGGTGATCATCACGTTCTCCGCGACATCCTTTGTGGACTTACGCAGGGCCGTGGCGAGCGCGGCGTCTCGTTCGTCCCTTCGCGGAAGGGTGCCTTTGATCGGCGTCGACCGTACGCGGGTGCCCGATCTCGCGAGGAACAGTTCCGGCGACATCGACACCAGCGCGCCCCATTCGCCGCCGAGATAGGCGGCCTTCGCCGGGGCGAGAGTGCGCACTCCCTCGGCGAACAACGCCGAAGGCTGTCCCTCGAACGTCCCTCGTAGCCGGGTACAGATGTTGGCCTGGAACAGTTCCCCTTCGCCGATCGCGTGGACGCAGCTCTTCACGGCCTCCCCGTGCTCGGCGGGGACGGGCCATTCGAGCCGGGCCGAAGGCTGAGTCACGGCGATGGGGGCGGCGTCGAGTACCGATTCCAGTTCGGAGGCGAGCCCGGAGACGTCGCCACTCACGATGGCTTCGAACCACCAGCGCCCTTCCTCGTCGAGCCGCAGTACGTGGTCGGCCCAGCCCCAGCTTGCTTTGGGGATTCCGGTGCCGCGCCGCGAAGGATCGGTCAGGTCGTAGGAAAGGTATCCGAACCAGCCACCGCCGACCGCGCCCCCGGTCTCGCCCGTGACGTGCGGTTGCCGTGCCGGAACGGCGAACGCCTCCTCGACCTCGGCGAACGGGCGCAGCTCGACGGTCGGGGCAACGACGGCTCTCGACCCGAACCACCGGCCGCACAACGCGGCCGGGCCGGGGATGCCGAGTGAATCGGCGCGCGCGCAAAGGAGCAGAAATGCCTGGTCGGGCGTAGTTCTCGACCGAAGTAGCTCGCGCACCAACCGCATGCCGGACATTCTGACTGCCACTACCGTCGATGCCATGGTGCGCGTGATCGAGACGACAAGGCTGGGGCAGGTGACCGGCGCGGCGTCGGCGAACCGCACCGATCAGCGGTTCGCCGTCGTCGCGACGGATCTGGGCATCATGTGGGACGGCGGCGACGGCAGGGTGCTCGTGCTCTTCGGCGACACCTACGGCGAGGGCTGGTGCGGCAACGGCGCGGGGCCGGGCAGCGCGGACTGGCGCAAGAACGTGCTCGCCTTCTCCAGCGGCACGGAGCTGGCGGAGGGGCTACGGCTCGACAGTGTCATCGCCCGTGAGGACGGCGGCGCGGCGCAGGTCATCGCGTCAGGGCAGGGCAAGGAGGTGACGGTGATCCCGAACAGCGGGGTCACCGTCGAAGGACTGCACTACGTGCACTACATGTCCGTGCGGCAGTGGGGGCCGCCGGGAACGTGGCGCACGAACTACGCGGGCGTCGCCGTTTCCGCGGACGGGGGAACAACGTGGAAGAAGCCGCGCTCGGCGCGGTGGGGCAACAGGTGGCGGGCGGAGAACCGGTTCCAGCTCGGCGCTTTCGCGGCCTCCGGCGAGCACGTCTACCTGTTCGGCACCACGAACGGGCGCTATGGCGACGGCTACCTCGCGCGAGCGCTGCCTGGCAACCTGCTCGACACGGGGGAATACGAGTACTGGACCGGCTCGGAATGGGGACGCAGGCAGAGCGCGGCCGTGCCGGTGTTCGAGGGCCCGGTCGGGGAGATGTCCGTCGGCTACCACCGGTTGCTGGACCGCTGGCTGTTGATGCACCTCGACGAGCGAAGGGAAGGCATTGTGCTGCGCAGCGCGCCGGAGCTGACGGGACCGTGGACGTGGGGAGAGGTCGTCGTGTCCGGCAGGGAGTTCCCCGCCATTTACGGGGGTTTTCTGCATCCCTGGTCGATGGACTCCGAACACGTTTACTACCTGGTCTCGCAGTGGGGGCCCTACAACGTGTTCCTCACCAGGTCGACCATCGCGCCGTGAAGAGGCCTCACAGCAAAACGTCGGACAGCGTGAACGGATAGACGAGCGCGTCGGTGCCTGCGCGATCGACGTTCGTGTGCTGGTGAAGACCGAGTCTCGCGTGGAACCAGCCTGGACGCCCGGGGATGCCGTTGGGCCGCACCAGCCACAACACCACTTCCTCGTCGGCCCATTTGTCGGGACGAAACCGGTGCAGCCAGTCGTCGTAGGAGGCGTAGACGAGCACCCTGCGGATGCCGGAGGCGTTGCGCATCGTCTTGATCCAGGACTTGATGAACCGGTCGTCGACCCCGCTCGCACCGACGTCCAACGCGGGCGCGAGCGCTCCCGGCGCGAACGCTCCGAGCGGCATCCCCGCTCTGACAAGGTGTTTCGCCTGATCTTGGACGCCGCCGGGTCTGGCGTAGTGCCGGATGCCCGCGTGCACGCCCGCCCTGAACGCGTCGGTCACCTGGCGGGCGGCGGCGTCGTCGGTCCAGTTCATGCTTTCCGTGACGGTGATGGACGCGAAGGACACCGAACTCGCCTTGATCTCGCCCCAATCGTCGACGGTCTCGTGCAGGGAAAGATTGATCCCGCGCTCGGCGCCTTGCTCCCTCATGCCCGGAGGCTAACCCGTTGACGCAGCTCAGCGGGGATGGAAACGCGGTTCCACCCCCGCTGAAGCCAGTCAGGCGTTGTCCATGCGGAATTTCCGCGTGCCCCAGAACACGGTGAGCGCGGCGAGGACGACGAGCACGATGCTTCCGGTGAGCAGCGAGTCCATCGTGAAATCACCTCGGAAGGCCGCGCGTTCGGCTTCGACGACATGGCTGAACGGATTGATCCTCGACAGCGTGTAGAGCCAGTCGGGGGCCAGTCCCGTCGTTATCGGCAGCAGGATGCCGGAGAGCAGCAGCAACGGCAGCAGCAACGCGTTGAGTAGCGCGGGAAACGCGTGCTCGCTCTTCAGGGTCAGCGCGAGCGCGTAGGAGGCCGAAGCCATCGTGACCGCCAGCAGCGCGGCGATCAGCAGGCTCAGCAGCACTCCGGCGAGCGAGGCTCGCAACCCGAACACGAGCACGGCGAGCACGATGAGCAGACTCGCTTGCACCACGGCTTGCAGTACGTTGTTGCCGACCTTGCCCAGCAGCAGCGCGACCCTGCTCGCCGGTGTGACGCGCAGGCGTTCGACGACTCCGTTGCGGTAGTCGGCGAGCAGTCCGAAACCGACGAACGCCGTGCCGAAAAGGCCGATCATGACGATGAGCGCCGGGGTGAAGATCGTCCACACATCGCCGGGAGGGAACCCGGGTGTGCTGGCGACGACGCGTTCCATCAGCGGCCCGAACAGCACGAGGTAGAGCACCGGCTGCATGATCTGGATGCCGATCCAGGTCGGGTTGCGCAGCGAGAACCGCAGTTCCCTGTCGAAGATGAGCCAGGTGTCACGCAACATGGGCCACCTCTTTCTCGGCGGCCTTGTGCTTGGACTCCGCGTCCCGCAGGCTGCGCCCGGTCAGCGAGAGGAACACGTCGTCCAGCGTCGGCCGGTGCACCTGTGCCGACCGCATCGCGATTCCCGCCCTGTCGAGCGCGCGCAGCAGTTCCGGCATCGCGAGGTCTCCTCGTGGTACCCGGAACCTGACCAGTTCGTCCGAAACGGTCACCTCGCGGGCGCCGTCGAGCGCGCCCGCGAGGTCCGCCGTCAGCGCCGTTTGCTCCGGATCGACGCCGATGGCGACGCCGTCGCCGGAGACCTGAGCCTTGAGCGAATCGGGACTTCCTTCCGCGACGATCCGGCCGCCGTCGATCACCAGGATGCGATCGCACAGCGAGTCGGCCTCTTCGAGGTAGTGCGTCGTGAGGAACACGGTCACGTCGTGTTCCTCACGCAGCCGTCGGATGTGTGTCCACAGGTTCGCCCTGCTCTGTGGGTCGAGGCCGGTCGTGGGTTCGTCGAAGAACACGAGCCTCGGCCGGTGGATGAGCCCGAGTGCGATGTCGAGCCTGCGACGCTGGCCGCCGGACAGCGTTCCGGCCGGTCGTCGGTCCAAGCCGTCGATGTCGAGTTGGGCGGCGACTGCCTTCCCGCGTTCCCTCGCCTCGTTCTTGCTCAGTCCGTAGAGCCTGCCCTGTAGTTCGAGTTCGTCGGCGACCGGACATTCCGGCGCTGTTCCGCCGCCTTGCGCGACGTAGCCGATGCGCCCGCGCACGCCTGCCGGATCGCGCAGCAGGTCGTGTCCGGCGACGGTCGCCTCGCCCTCCGACGGCCGCAGCAGCGTGGTGAGCATGCGCAGGGTCGTGGTCTTGCCTGCCCCGTTGGGGCCGAGGAAGCCGACGAGTTCGCCTGCTTCCACGTCGATGTCGACACCCGAAACAGCGTCGACGGTATTTGCGGTGCGGCCTCGGGCGGAGAACCGCCGCGCGAGACCGCGTGCCTTGATCATGATTGTTTCTCCCAGTTAGTCAAATTTGACTAGCTATTGACGAGAGCACTGTGCCCGACGACGCGAGCACTAGTCAAACTTGATTACGGTGAACCGAACGACCTGCCAGGATCGTCTGCCATCACGAAGTCACCTGAGCGAAGCTGCTCGATCAGGCCGGTCAGCCATTCGATGGCGCCGTCGAGCTGGGTTTGCCACAGCCGGTACATGGCCTGCACGTGTGGTGGTTGCCCCCACCGGTCGCTCTCGTTGATGAGCGCGTCGATGTTGGCCTTGCCGCTGCCGAGCGCGGTCAGCCGGTAACCGAGCAGGCTGATCGCCAGTTCCCGGTCCAGTGAGGGAAGGAAGACCAGCGCCGCGAGAAAGTCATGGTTGCCGTTCGGGTCGTCCTTGACGTTGCTGAGCATGAGCGGGAGGCGGCGCATGAACTCCGATTCGCCGCGCTCGTTCAACCGGTAGGCCACCCGGTCGGGACCGCTGCCCTGCTCCGTGTCCTCGACCCGGTCGAGCAATCCCTCGACGGCCATCTTCTTCAGCGCGTGATAGATCGAACCGGGCTGGACGTTGGCCCACGCGTCGGCCGACCAGCTCAGCAATTCCCTGCGGACCTGGTAGCCGTGTGCCGTTCCGAGCATGCGGACGACACCGAGCACGAGCAGGCGAGTCGCGGACACCGGCCCTCCTCACTCCCTCGCGGAAAAACGCACGACGCCATCCGTAGGCTAAACAGGCATGAGCACCCCTGTGTTGACAGCGGTGGCCTGGCCCTATGCCAACGGCCCCCGCCACATCGGCCACGTATCCGGTTTCGGCGTTCCCTCCGACGTGTTCTCCCGTTACCAGCGAATGGCCGGCAACCGCGTGCTCATGGTGTCCGGAACGGACGAACACGGCACTCCCATCCTCGTCCAGGCCGACAAGGAAGGTCTCACCCCCCAGCAAACGGCCGACAAGTACACCAGGCAGATCGCCGAAGATCTGCGTGGCCTCGGCCTCGGCTACGACCTGTTCACAAGGACCACCACCGGCAACCATGCCGAGGTGACCCAGCAGATCTTCCTCGCGCTGTACCGCAACGGGTACGTCGTGCCGAAGACGACCACCGGCGCGGTCAGCCCCTCCACCGGCCGCACCCTTCCCGACCGTTACATCGAGGGCACCTGCCCGATCTGCGGTTACGACGGCGCGCGCGGCGACCAGTGCGACAACTGCGGCAACCAGCTCGACGCGGCCGAACTGATCAACCCCCGGTCGAGGATCAACGGCGAGAAGCCGAAGTTCGTCGAGACCGAGCACCTCTTCCTCGACCTGCCCGCGTTCACCCAGTCGCTCGGCAAGTGGCTCTCCACGAAGACCGACTGGCGGCCCAACGTCCTGAACTTCACCAAGAACCTCATCGACGACATGCGGCCGAGGCCGATCACCCGCGACCTCGACTGGGGCGTGAAGGTGCCGCTCGACGGCTGGCGAGACCAGCCGCTCAAGCGCTTCTACGTCTGGTTCGACGCCGTCATCGGCTACTTCTCGGCGAGCGTCGAGTGGGCGCGCCGGTCCGGCGACCCCGACGCGTGGCAGCAGTGGTGGAACGCCGAGGACGCCCGCTCCTACTACTTCATGGGCAAGGACAACATCACCTTCCACGCCCAGCTCTGGCCCGCGTTCCTGCTGGGGCACAACGGGCAGGGCGACAAGGGAGGGGAGCCGGGTCCCTACGGATCGCTGAACCTGCCGGGCGAGATCGTGTCGAGCGAATTCCTCACCATGAGCGGTTCGAAGTTCTCGACGTCGCGGGGCACCGTCATCTACGTCAACGACTTCCTCCGCGACTACGGCCCCGACACGTTGCGCTACTTCATCAGCGTCGCCGGTCCCGAGACCCAGGACACCGACTTCACCTGGGACGAGTTCGTCAGGCGCACCAACTTCGAACTCGCCAACGAGTGGGGAAACCTGGTCAACAGGTCGATCTCGATGGCGCACAAGAACAACGGCGGCATTCCGAGGCCGTCCACCCCGACGCGGGCGGACGAGGAGCTCAAGGCGCAGTCGAGGGCGGCCTTCGAAACCGTCGGCACGCACCTTGAGCGCTCGCGGTTCAAGCAGGCGGCCGCCGAGGCCATGAGGGTCGTCTCCTCGGCCAACAGGTACCTGTCCGATCAGGAACCGTGGAAGCTCAAGGACGACCCCGACCGGCGGGACACCGTGCTGCACACCGCCTTGCAGGTGGTCTCGGACGCCAACACCCTGCTGACCCCGTTCCTTCCGCACTCGGCCCAGAAGGTGCACGAGGCGCTTGGCGGTGCCGGCGTGTGGGCGGCCCAGCCGGAACTGCACGAGGTCGAGGACCTGGACATCGCAGGCCGGATCAACCCGATCCTCACCGGCGACTACGCGAAGGAGCAGGCGCGGTGGGAGTCGAAGCCGATCGAGCAGGGAAGGCCGCTGGCCAAGCCGACGCCGCTGTTCGCGAAGCTCGACCCCAAGCTCGGCGAGACAGGACCCGAATGGGCGCCCATTGAGCAAGCGTGAGCTGCCGCCGGTGCCGGAACGACTTCCGGCACCGGCGATCGACGCGCACACCCATCTCGACGCGTGCGGAGCCGTCACGGCGGAGGATGTCTCGGCGCTACTCGACAGGGCATCCTCTGCCGGTGTCACGAGAGTGGTGACGGTCGCCGACGACATCGCGTCGGCGCGCTGGGCCGCCTCGGCATCCACATGGGACAGCAGGGTTTTCGCGGCGGTGGCGGTACATCCCACTCGTACCAAGGATTTCGGCGATGCCGAGCGATCCGAAGTGGAGCGACTCGCTCTCGGCGACCGCGTGGTCGCCGTCGGCGAGACCGGGCTCGACTACTACTGGGACTATTCGCCGCCCGAGTCCCAGCAGGACGCGTTCCGGTGGCACATCGACCTCGCGAAGCGGATCGGCAAGCCGCTCATGATCCACGACAGGGAGGCGCACGAGGACATCCTGCGCGTCCTGCGCGAGGAGGGAGCGCCGGACACCGTCGTCTTCCACTGTTTCTCCGGTGACGCCGACTTTGCCCGCCGCTGCGCCAAGGAGGGCTACGTGCTCTCGTTCGCGGGGACGGTCACCTTCCGCAACGCGGCCGCGCTCAGGGAGGCCGCGAAACTGGTGCCGCGCGAGCAGTACCTCGTGGAAACGGATGCGCCGTTCCTCACACCGCATCCATACCGGGGGAGGCCGAACGAGCCCTACTGCGCGGCGTATACCGTGTGTGCCCTTGCCGAGATACGGGAGGAAACCGTTGAAGACGTCGCCGATGCCGTGCGCGGCAACGCCGAACGCGTCTTCCGATTGCCTTCCGTCACCTCGGGTTGAACGGACTGCGACATTCGTGGACGTTGATACTTCCTACGGGCCAGTGATGAAGCTCACCTCATTGCGAGGGGTGTTTGCGCAACCCCGCAACCTTCGTTACTGTCCCGTGACCGTGCCGGGTGATGGCTCTCGACGAGCCGGAATCCGGTTGGCCCACAGTCACGTCGGTGTACGTCGGGGAAGCGCCTCAAGGGGCGTGAGGGACGGCGCTGACTGCGGGAGTCCTGGCCTTACGTGAAAGGGATCAACCCTGTGACTGGCAGCTACGGGCGCGCTGACGCGGGTCTCGACGCTTCTCAGAGACCCACCGGCGGTTCGACAGCCCTGCTCGACCGGGTCGACAGCTCCGGCGATTTCGAGAACTACGAGTACTCGGCAGACCCACGAGTCACCCAGCACGATGTCCGTGCCGCGCTAGGCCCCGACGCCGACGCGCTCATGTCAGAGGCCGACGTCGACGTCGACGAACTGATCCGGCTCCTCAACGCCGAAACCACCATGCTTCCGCCGATCGTCATCCCTGACGAGGCGAGTGCCGACACCGTCGGCAAGACCGCGGCGGCCAAGTCGGACAGCAAGCCCGAAGACGGGCTCGCGACCGCCGTCAAGACCTGGAAGAAGCGCTTCCTCAAGGGCGCCGTCCTCGCGGTGATGATCACGCTGACCGGCGGTGGTGCCGCCGCGCTCGCGATGAACAAGAGCGTCACCCTCGACGTCGACGGCGAACGCCAGACGGTCCGCAGCTTCGGCGGCACGGTCGGCGAGGTGCTCGACGATGCCGGTATCCAGGTCGGCGCACACGACGCGCTTTCCCCGTCGCCGCAGGCATCCGTCGGCGACGGCGGCGTCATCAAGCTCGAACGCGGAAGGCAGCTCACCCTCGTCGTCGACGGCGAGCAGCGCGAGTCCTGGGTACGTGCGACCACCGTCGGTGAGGCGCTGACCCAGCTCGGACTCGACGACCTGAACAAGCAGGGCACCTGGTTCTCCGCGCCGGTCGGCAGCGAGGTTCCGCTCGACGGCATGACGCTTGAGGTCAAGACCCTCAAGAGCATCACGTTGTTCGACGGCGGCAACAAGCCGAAGGACCTGACCACGACGGCCGTCACCGCCGAGGAACTGCTCAAGGAGCTGAACCTCGACCTCGGCAAGGAAGACGTCATCAAGGGCGGTCTCGAATTCAAGCTTCTCGACGGCGCAGAGGTGCACATCAGCCGCACCGGCGTCTCGGTGATCAACGAGACCCAGGCGATCGACCCCGAGGTCAGGACGATCGACGACCCCGAGCTCGAACAGGGCAAGGAGATCGTCGAGGAGGAGGGAACGCCGGGCGAGAAGATCGTCACCCTCCGGATCACGAAGAAGAACGGCAAGGAGATCGACCGCGAGGAGCTGTCCACCAAGGTCGTCAAGAAGGCCAAGGACAAGGTCGTCAGGGTCGGCACGAAGCAGCCTCCGCAGCCGCAGATCAGTGACGGCGCCGTGTGGGACTCGCTCGCGCAGTGCGAGGCGACGGGCAACTGGTCCATCAACACCGGCAACGGCTACTACGGCGGCCTCCAGTTCAACAAGAGCACCTGGGACGCCTACGGCGGCGGCCAGTACGCCGCCTACCCGCACGAGGCTTCTCGCGAGCAGCAGATCGCCATCGCGACGAAGGTGCGCGACGACCGTGGCGGCTACGGCGCATGGCCGCACTGTTCCTCGAAGCTTGGCCTGCCGAAGTAACCCTTAGGCTGGGCCGGTGAACGCGACACCGGGCCTTCTCGGCCCAGCCGAGATCCGTGGACTGGCGACAGAGCTCGACGTCCGGCCGACCAAGAAGCTCGGCCAGAACTTCGTGCACGACGCCAACACCGTCAGGCGGATCGTGGATCTGGCGGAGGTCACCGAAGCCGACACCGTGCTCGAAGTGGGGCCGGGACTCGGTTCGCTGACTCTCGGCCTGCTTGCCACGGGCGCCGATGTGGTCGCGGTCGAGATCGATCCCGTGCTGGCTGCAAGGCTGCCCCGGACGGTGAAGGCGCACGCTCCCGCCTCGGCCGAGCGGTTGACGGTGCTCGAAGCCGACGCCCTTCGGATGCGCGCCGCCGACCTGCGAGCGGTTCCGCCGGGCAAGCTCGTCGCCAACCTCCCGTACAACGTCGCGGTTCCGGTCGTGCTGCACCTGCTGGCCGAACTGCCTTCACTGCGCGGTGGTCTCGTGATGGTGCAGACCGAGGTGGCCGACCGCATGGCGGCGGGGCCGGGAAGCAGGGTCTACGGCGTCCCGAGCGTCAAGCTCGCCTGGTACGGATCGGCGAAAAAGGTCGCCGCCGTGCCGAGGGCGGTGTTCTGGCCGGTGCCCAACGTCGATTCCGCGCTCGTGTCCTTCACGAGGGGAAGCTCGCCGGAAGGAGTCGAAAGGGACGCGGTGTTCCGGGTCGTCGACGCGGCGTTCTCGCAACGGCGCAAGACCCTGAGGGCAGCGCTGTCCGGCTGGGCGGGGTCCGCTGAGCGGGCCGGTGAACTGCTCGCCGCCGCTGGTGTCGATCCGAAGGCACGCGGGGAACAACTCGACGTCACCGACTTCGCCCGGATAGCGGCAGCATCGGCGGCGCGAGAAGAGTGATTCGTCGTGGCGCCGCGTGTCTGGCGGACGCCCGAACTGCGGCAAAGGTGTGATCTCCACCCACAGGCTTGCGTTGAGGTCACTTGTTCAGGTGTACTTTTGGGGCATCCATCCCGAGCGACTGAGAGACCTGGCTCGTCGAAGTCGCAGCAACCGCCCGTCCGGCGCCGATGGCGAAGGAACCGGGGTCAGGTGCTACCGCCAGGACCGATGGAGGACCCGTGTATCGCACGCAGTTGCTCACCCAGCGCAGAGTCGTTGATCAGGGCCGCCGCACGGTCAGTGCGTGTCGTCGCCACGCTGCCCTCGCCTGACTCCCAGCCCTTTTCAACCCACGCAGCACCGCCCGATGGGCGGCTTCTCGCTGTGCCATGAGCAGCCTTGGAGCGTTCGTGATCACCGTCGAAAACATCAGCAAATCGTTCGCAAGTACCGGCGCGCCCGTCGTGGCGCTGCGCGATGTGAGCCTCGCCGTCGGGGCGGGCTCGCTGTACGGCGTTGTCGGTTCGGCAAGCGCGGGTAAGTCCACCTTGGCGCGCTGCGTCGCCCTTCAGGAGCGTCCCGACCGCGGCGTGGTTCGGTACGACGGCCTCAACACGACCGCGCTCGAAGGCCGCAGGCTGCGTGACGCGCGTAGGCAGCTCGCGGTCGTCGATTCGCGGCTACAGCCGGAGCGCACCGTCGCGGGCAACGTCGCGGCGCCGCTCGAACGCACCGGTGTCGAGGGGCCGCAGCGGCGCAACAAGGTCGGTTCCCTGCTCGACCTCGTCGGGCTTTCCAAGAGGGCGGCCCAGTTGCCCGCCGAGCTGACCGAGGGACAGCGCCGCAGGGTCGCGATCGCGCGAGCGCTGGCCGTGCAGCCGTCCGTGCTGCTCGCCGACGACCCGACCCACGGGGTCGAGCCGGACGACGCCGGTTCCGTGCTGACCGTCCTCGACAGGGCAAGGGCGGAGCTCGGCGCGACGGTGTTGCTGACCACCCAGGACGCGGGCACGGCGAGGCGGATCTGCGACGAGGTCGCGCTGCTCGAACGGGGCGTCGTCGTGGAGAGCGGCAACGTGCTCGGCCTGCTCGGCAAGCCGGGAAGCAAGATCGCCGACGAACTGCTGCCGTCGGTTGAGACCTCGCGATCGGAAATGGGGCGGTACGACCGCACCGTCGACACCGTGCTGATCGGCTTCGCCGCCGTCGGTGCCCTGCTTCCCGAGGCGGCCGGCAGGTTCGACGTCGAGCTGGCCACGATCGGCGGCGGGCTGACGCGCTTCGGCGACACTCCGGTCGCCAGGTTCCGGCTCGGGGTTCGCGGTCAGCGTGCCGACGCCGCCCTCGCCTGGATCGCCGAACACGGCGCCTCCGTGAGCCACCCGCTCTACGGCCTGCACAACGTAGCCGCGTAACCGTTCGCCCCGGTGATTCACGTGAGCGGGGGAGCTTTGCTGCCGTAAAACGGCAGCAAAGCTCCCCCGCTTCCATTCCACCCCCGGTGTGGTGTCAGCGAGCCGCGGCGGGTTCGGGCTTCTCCCTTGTTCTCGGCTCCTCGGTGTTGTCCGGCTCCGGTCGCGCGGCAGGCGGCCGGTAGAGCAGTGCCGCGATGATGGCCCCGACGACGAGGACTCCCGCCGCCCATCCGCTCGCCGTCGCGTAGCCGTGCACCGTCGCGGCGGCCCCACCCGCGGCGACCGACGCGGTGGCACTCGCCGCGATGGTGTTCAGCGCCGCGGTGCCGATCGAGGCGCCGACCTGCTGCGACGTCGTGATGAACGCGGAGGCGACGCCGGAGTCGCGAGCCGCGACGCCCGCGGTCGCCGCGTTGATCGCGGCGGGCATGACCAGCCCGGCACCCGCGCCGAGCAGCAGTTCTGTCGGCAACAGCAGCGTCGCGTACCCGCTTTCCGGGGTGAGCTGGGTGAACAGCGCGAGCCCTGCCGCGAGCACGAGCAGCCCACCGGCCAGCATCGGCCTCGCGCCGTACTTCGGCATGAGTCGTCGCGTGATCTGCGTGGAGACGAGGATGTTGGCCCCGACGAACGGCAGGAACGCGAGTCCCGCCTCCAGTGGGCCGTACCGCATGATGCCCTGGAGCTGGAAGGTCAGGAACAGGAACATCCCGAACATGCCGAGGCCCGCGAAGCCGATCCCGAGAAACGCCGTCGCCCTCGCCCGCTCGGTGACGATGCCGAGCGGCAGCAACGGATTGGCCGCCTTCGCCTGCCGGAACACGAAGGCGCTGATCAACACGATCGCGAGGCCGAGCAGTCCGACCACGAGCGCGGAGCCGAACCCGTCCTCACCGGCCTCGGAAAGCGCGTACACGAGCGACACGATCGCGCCGCCGCCGAACACCGCGCTCAGCCAGTCGAGCGGTGTGTCGCGATGCCGCTCCACCTTCGGCAGTACGAAGGCACCGAGCACGGTGGCGACGATCGCGATGGGCAGGTTGATGTAGAGGCACCAGCGCCAGTCGAGGAATTCGGCGAGCGCGCCGCCCGCGACGAGGCCGATGGCCGCGCCGGACATCATGATCGCGCTGAAGATCCCGAACACCCTCGCCCGTTCCTTCGGCTCGGTGAAGGTGATCGTCAGCAGCGACATCGTCGACGGCGCGAGCAGCGCCGCGAAAACCCCTTGGCCCGCTCTTGCCGCGAGCAGCATGCCGGTATTGGACGCGGCACCCCCGATCGCGGACGCGATCGCGAACCCCAGTGCGCCGATCAGCAACGTGTTCTTGCGGCCCAGCCGGTCGGCGAGCCGTCCGCCGAGCAGCAGCAGGCCGCCGAACGCCACCGTGTACGCGGTGATCGCCCATTGCCGCGCCGAGTCCGACATGCCGAGTTCTTGCTGCGCCGAAGGCAGCGCGATGGTCATGATCGTGACGTCGATGATGACGAGGAGCTGCGCGAGTCCGATCACCGCGAGTACCCACCATCTGCGTCTCGCGGCGTTCTGCTCCGCGGACGGAGCGATCGTTGTCATGGTTTCCCCTTGTGAGACTGTGTTGAAGCCCGATTGGCCGGGTAAGCTCGGAACGCGAGGATTACTTACCGGCCGACTAGTTAGCCATCTAGGGGGCAACGTAAGCGATTGCTAGCCGGTCGTCAAGTAAGTTTGTGAGTGTTCTCAGGAGGGGCGAGCATGGTGGGGCGGCGCAGCGACACCAGGGAGCGCATCCAGCGGGTCGCGCTCGACCTGTTCGTCGAGCAGGGGTACGAAAAGACCTCACTGCGTGAGATCGCCGAGCGACTCGGCGTGACGAAGGCGGCGCTGTACTACCACTTCCGCACGAAGGACGACATCGTCCACAGCCTCATCGAAGATCTCGCGGAGTCCCTTGGCGAGCTCATCGAGTGGGCACGCTCGCAGGCCGATCTCGACCCGCTCGAACGCCGCGAGGAGATCCTGCGCCGGTTCTCGAAGCTGGTCACCGAGAGATTCGGCCCGGTAATGCAGTTCATCCAGCAGAACATGCCCGCGATGAAGGAACTCGGCCTCAAGCATGCATTCGGTGAAAAGCTCATCGAGCTGTTCGACCTCGTCACCGGTGGAACGCAGGACGCCGAAGCCGAGCTGAGGGCGAGGCTCGCGCTCGCCGCGCTGATGCTCGGCGCGAACCCGATGTTCGGCGCGGCCAAGGCGCCACCGCCGCCCGACGTCGCGCTGAGCGTCGCATTGGAGCTGGTCGCGCGTCGCGATTAGGGCAGCCAAGTAGTCTGGACAGGTGCTTGCCGTCGTACCGCCGCCCGTCACAGTGCGGGTGCCCGCCAAGATCAACCTGCACCTGTCGGTTGGTGATACGCGCGACGACGGATTCCACGAGCTGACAACGATCTTCCACGCTCTTTCGCTGAGCGACGAGGTGACCATCGCGGCGACGGAAGAGCCGGGCATCGAGGTCCACGGCGAAGGCGCGAAGTCGGTTCCGACGGGCGAGGACAATCTCGCGTGGAGGGCGATGAAGGCACTCGCCTCCTATGCGGGCAAGTCCGAGGAAGACACCAGGGTCCGGCTGGTGCTGCGCAAGGGCATTCCCGTCGCGGGCGGGCTCGCCGGTGGAAGTGCCGACGCGGCGGCGACGCTCGTCGGGTTGAGTGCACTGTGGAAACTGGAGATCAGCCGCGACGAACTCGCCCGCATCGCGGCGAGCATCGGCAGTGACGTGCCGTTCGCGCTCTACGGCGGCACCGCGCTCGGTACGGGCAGGGGAGAGCAGCTCGTTCCCGTGTTGTCGCGGCCCGTCTTCCACTGGGTGCTCGCTTTCGACGAGCGGGGGCTCTCGACCCCGAAGGTCTACGGCGAACTCGACCGGCTCAGGGCCGACGGCGATCCGCCCCGCGTCGGTTCGCACGCTCCCGTGGTCGAGGCGCTCGCCTCTGGCGACCCACGGCAACTCGCACTGCTGCTCGGCAACGATCTACAGGCGGCCGCGGTGTCGCTGCGGCCTGGACTGCGCCGAACGCTGAGGGCCGGTGTCAACGCCGGTGCCCTCGCTGGCACGGTCTCCGGTTCGGGGCCGACGTGCGCTTTCCTGTGCGAAGGCGCGGAATCGGCACTGGAGGTCGCCGCGGAACTCGCCGGCGCGGGCGTGTGCCGGACCGTGCGAGTGGCACACGGTCCCGTGCCCGGCGCGAAAGTCGTCGGCGGCGAGGACGCCAACCGGCCGACGCCACCACCACAAGTGCACGCCTGACATCGGCGAGAAGGGTTATCTGTCGGATGGCCAACCTGGTCAACCTCGAATCCGCGAGCAAGTCCTACGGCGAGCGCATGCTGCTCGACAACGTGTCGCTCGGCGTCGGTGCCGGTGAGCGCATCGGCGTCGTCGGGCTCAACGGCGGCGGCAAGACGACGTTGCTCGAAGTGCTCGCCGGAATCACCGCCCCCGATTCGGGCAGGGTCAGCAGGGTTCGCGATCTCCGGATGCGCGTCGTCACCCAGCGCACCACCTTGCCTGAGGGAAGTTCGGTGCGCGATGTCGTGCTCGCCGACTACGCCGCCGAGCACGAGTGGGCAGCCGACGCGCGTATTCGATCCATTGTGGATGGACTGGGAATCGCGGCCATCGGACTGGAGACGCCGACGGCCAACCTCTCCGGAGGTGAGCGGCGCAGGGTCGCGCTCGCCGCGGCGCTCGTCGCCGAACTCGACCTCGTCGTCCTCGACGAACCGACCAACCACCTCGACATCGAAGGGGTCCGCTGGCTGGCCGAACACCTGCTTGCCCGCAGGATCGCGCTCGTCGTCGTCACCCACGACCGCTGGTTTCTCGACACCGTGTGCGGCAGGACGTGGGAAGTGGTCGGCGGCAAGGTCGAACAGTACGAGGGCGGCTACGCGGACTGGGTTTTCGCGAGGGCCGAACGAGCCCGCCTCGCGGCGACGGCCGAGGAGAAGCGGCGCAACCTCGCCCGCAAGGAACTGGCCTGGTTGCAACGCGGCGCGAAAGCACGCACATCGAAGCCCAGGTACCGCGTCGAGGCCGCCGAAGCGCTCATCTCCGACGTGCCGCAGCCGAGGGATTCCGTGGAATTGCTCGCCTTCGCCAAACGAAGGCTCGGCAAGACCGTGCTCGAACTCGAAGACGTGCTGCTTTCGGTCGGCGACCGCATGCTGCTCGACGACATCACCTGGCGAATAGGGCCCGGCGACCGCATCGGTCTCGTCGGGGTCAACGGTTCCGGAAAGACCACTCTGCTGCGGTTGCTCGCCGGGGAATCGCGACCGGAAAAGGGAAAGCGGATCGAGGGCAAGACGGTCCGGCTCGCCCATCTGCACCAGGAACTCGACGACCTTCCCGGCGACCTGCGGGTGCTCCAGGCCGTCGAGGCCGTGGCGAGCAGGGTCAGTCTCGGCAAGGACGAACTCACCGCGTCCCAGCTCGCCGAAAAGCTCGGTTTCCCGCCCGCGCGGCAGTGGACGCCCGTCGAGGACCTTTCCGGCGGCGAGCGGCGCAGGCTCCAGCTCGTGCGGTTGCTGATGGCCGAACCGAACGTACTGCTGCTCGACGAGCCGACCAACGACCTCGACATCGACACTCTCCAGCAATTGGAAGACCTGCTCGACTCGTGGCCGGGGACGATGGTGGTCGTCTCCCACGACCGTTACCTCGTGGAGCGGGTCTGCGACACGGTGGTCGCGTTGTTCGGCGACGGGACCATTAGCCAGCTGCCAGGCGGCATCGACGAGTACCTTCGCAAGCGGGACCAGCAGATCGGTGCTCGTGTTTCGACGGCACAGCGCGCACCCGTCGTTTCCGCTGACGCCAAGCCCACCGCGGCTCAGTGGCGGGCGGCGACGAAGGAGCTGGCGAAGCTCGAACGCAAGCTCGACACCGTGCACAAGCGGGAGGCGAGTCTGCACGACGCCCTGCTCGCGGCGGCGACGGAACCCGCGAGGCTCATGGAGCTCAACACCGAACTGAAGACGTTGCTGGCCGAGAAGGACGAGCTTGAGCAGCAGTGGCTGGAGACCTCGGAGGCCATGGAGTGACAGCCGCGCGGCCACGTCCGGTAGTGCTCGAATCGCCGGTGGTGCACCGGATATAGGGTGCTGTCCATGAGTCGGTTCGTGGACACGATGGTCGCCACCGCAACGGCGAGCGGGCAACAACGCGGCATGGTGACGGGAGAACCGGCCGAGCCGGTGCGCCGCACCTGGGGCGAGGTGCACGAACGGGCGCTGCGCGTCGCGGGCGGCCTCGTCGAGGGTGGTCTCGAACCGGGTGCCGCCGTCGCGGTGCTTGCCGGTGCTCCTGAACTGATCGCGCCGACCGTGCAGGGGATCTGGCTCGCGGGAGGCAGCGTCACGATGCTGCATCAGCCCACCCAGCGAACCGACCTCGCGCAGTGGGCCGGCGACACGATCAGGGTGCTGGAGATGATCGGCTCCCGGCTCGTCGTTCTCGGCGAACCGTTCGATCAGCTCGCGCCAGTACTCGACGAGAACGGCATCGCGTACCGCAGGATCGAGGATCTGCTCACCGCGCAAGCGCTTGCGGAGCCGGTGCGGGTCGGTGAGGACGAGCTGGCTCTCTTGCAGCTCACGAGCGGGTCGACCGCCGACCCGAAGGCTGTGCGCATCACGCATGGCAACCTGTTCTCCAACACCAGCGCCATGGTGCAGCGGGCGGAACTCGACTTCGAGAACGACGTCATGGTGTCGTGGTTGCCGACCTTCCACGACATGGGCATGGTCGGATTTCTCACCCTGCCGATGACCTTCGGCGTCGAGCTGGTGAAGATCACGCCGGTCGAATTCCTCACCGGTCCGCTCAGGTGGCCCGAGCTGATCAGCAAGTACGGCGGTTCCGTCACCGCCGCGCCGAACTTCGCGTACGCCATCGTCGGCAAGCGGCTCGCGCGCGTCGACGACGACACTGCCTACGACCTTTCCCGCATGCGGATCGCGCTCAACGGCGCCGAACCCATCGACGCCACGGCGGTCAGGACCTTCACCGACGCGGGAGCGCGGTTCGGGATGCCTGCCGAGTGTGTCTTCCCGGCCTATGGGCTCGCCGAGGCGACGCTGGCCGTCTCGTTCGCCCCGTTGTTCACCGGATTGACCGTCGACGTCATCGAGGCGACCGCGCTCGAAGCCGAGAACAGGGCCGTTCCCGTTCCCGCCGACGACCCCCGTCGCGGCACCGACGACGTGCGCGGGTTCGCCGTACTCGGTCGTCCGCTGGACGGGCTGGAAGCGCGGATCGTCGACGAGCACGGCGCCGTGCTCGGCCAACGCGAGGTCGGGGAGATCAACCTGCGTGGCGAAGCCGTATCACCCGGATACCTGACCATGGATGGCCCCGCCGCGACGCAGGACGCCGAAGGCTGGTTCGCCACGGGCGACCTCGGCTATCTGATCGGCGAGCAGATCGTCATCTGCGGGCGCAGCAAAGACGTGATCATCCTCGGCGGGCGCAACGTCTACCCGACGGACATCGAGCGGGCCGCGGCCTCCGTCGAAGGGGTCAGGGCAGGCAACGCCGTCGCCGTGCGCATCGACGCGGGGACGCGGCGGGAACGCTTCGCCGTCGTGCTCGAATCCAAACTGGCCGGTGACGCCGCCACGGAGCGAGCGCTGGCCTCCGAAGTGACGGCGAGGGTGAGGGACGCGGTGGACGCCAGGCCGTATGCCGTCGTCGTGCTTCCGGCGGGGAGCCTGCCGAAGACGCCTTCCGGCAAGGTCAAGCGTGCGGCGACCGCCATCCAGTTCAGGGAACAGATCGACGCGAACGCCTGAGTCCGGGCGGGACGGGGCTTGCTTGCGGGTGAGGCGGTTTGGGCGCGAGCGCGGATCTCGCTCACGTGGGCGGGGATCTCGTGGTCCTGGGTGCGGATCTCGGCGACCTGAGTGCGGAACTCGACGGCCTGGGCGGGGGACTCGCGCGTGGGCGGGGGACTCGCGGACGTCGGGTCAGCGGCGCCACGGGGGCCACGGGAAGCGGCGCGCGTGGGTGTGTTCCAGCGCGGGCGCGATGTAGGGACCCGTCGGCGTCGTACCCGTTCTCGCGGCGAGCGTTGTCTCGACCGCGCGCAGGAACGTGTCGACCTCGGCCTGGTCGTATCCGCCTCTCCTGCCGAGCGGCGAGAGGTTGAACACGACGTTGTGCACCTCGGTGGGCGTCACGTTGTCCTCGCCGTCGAGCGTCGCGGCCACCCGGTCGAGAAAAGCGTCCACCTGCATCTCGCTGTAACCACGAGTGCCGAAGGGCGCTTCCGGAAACCGGATGCCGCGCACGTCCTCGGACGTGATGCTCATCCAGCGTCCCGCACGGGTTCGGCCGAGGACTCCGGTGACCGGTCCCTTGCCGCTGGCACCCGGTAGGCATGAGGCCGCAAACCGGCCTCGTCGATCATCATTTCCTCGATTTGGTCGAGAAAGTCGTCGACCTCGCGCTCGTCGTAGCCGCGCCTGCCGATCAACGGCCGTCCGAACTGGACGTGGTGCACCTCTGCCGCGGAAACGTCGTCCTCTTTGGAGAGAGTCTTGGCTATGCGCACCATGAAGTCGTCAACCTCGTGCTTCGCGTAGCCACGGCGACCGACGGGCGCATTGCTGAACTCGACGTTGCGGACATCCTCAGCGGTGAGCGACATATGTCCGTCCTAGCCGCAGCGAAAGGCAGCCGGAAGTACCGCAAAGCCTCGTGAACGCGAACAGGTGTGGAAATGAACGCCATAGAGTGATGAAAGCCGCCCGAATGGCGGCGGATCCTAGTGCTTGTGTCTCCGCCGCGCCGGATGGCGGTGGAGCCGGTTACCCCGCGCGCGGATCAGCCCGCGTGGTAGGTGTTCTGGGCCGAGGTCAGTCCTTTGCCGAGCAATTCCTCGACGGCGTCGGCGCAGCGGTCGATATTGAGCGCGAGTTCTTTCCGCTCGACCGTGCCGAAATCCTTCAGCACGTAGTCGGCGGGATCCATCCGGCCTGGCGGCCTGCCCACCCCGAAGCGGACCCGGTAGTAATCCTTGGTGCCAAGGGATTTGGTGATCGACCGCAGTCCATTGTGGCCGTTGTCGCCGCCGCCGAACTTGAGCTTCAGTGCACCGAAGTCGACATCCAGTTCGTCGTGGACGACGACGATGGCGCTCGGGTCCACTTTGTAGAACCGAGCGGTTCCCGCTACGGGGCCGCCGGAGAGATTCATGAACGACCGCGGTTTCGCCAGCACGGTCTTGCGGCCCGCGACGCGGCCTTCGAGAACGTCGGCACCGCCCTTGTGCCCCTTGAACTTGCCGCCGATCCTGGCGGCGAGTTCGTCGAGCACGAGAAAGCCGACGTTGTGCCGGTTGCCCGAGTAGCGGGGCCCCGGATTGCCGAGGCCGACGAGCAGTACCTGCTCGCCGGCCCCCGGCAGATCGTGCTCCACAGGCAAAGTCGCTTACCCGGCTTCCTCGGAATCCGGCTTGTCCTCGACGACACCAGCACCCTCGGCGTCGACATCGGCCTCCATGGCCGCCTCGGTCGGCGCCTCGTTGACGGCGACCACCAGGTACTCGGGGTCGGTCACGAGCGTCGCTCCCGCGGGCAGCGCGACCTGCGAGGCCAGCACCTGGACACCCGCCTCGACGCCTTCGATCGACACCTCGACCTGCTCGGGGATGTGCATCGCGTCGACCTCGATCTGGAGCGTGTCGAGGTCCTGGTTGACGAGCGTGCCGGGGCTCGACGTACCGGTCAGCACGACCGGGATGTCGACGGTGACCTTTTCGCCCCGGTGCACGACGAGCAGGTCGACGTGCTCGATGTAGTTCTTGAGCGGGTGGACCGTGACGGTCTTGGTGAGGGCCAGCTCAGTGGCCTTCTCCGCCTTCTCGGCCGCGCCGCTGACGTCGAGGGTCAACACGGCGTTCTGGCCGTTCTCCCTGATCACGCGGGCGAAGTCGATGGCGGGCAGCGCCAGGTGGCGGGGATCGACGCCGTGGCCGTACAGCACAGCAGGGATCTTGCCTGCGCGACGGGTACGGCGCGCTGCACCTTTGCCGAACTCGGTGCGTGGTTCGACCGTCAGACGTACCTCGGACACGGGGATGCACTCCTTGTGATGGGTTCAGCGTGCGTTGTCTGTGGCTGTCGGACGGCGAGTTCCACTACGCGCGCATACGGGTGGCTCACTCAAGCCGCCGCGTCGATCACGTCGGACACCGGTGTTCCCGGAGTCCACCTCGCCGAGACAACCCACATAGCTTAATCGAGGCGTTTTCGCAGTTTTACCGGGGTCGTGCCGAGCCGCTGTTCACCGTCCCGCGAGCGCGCGCACGACGGGCGCGAAGTCCTCCATCGCGGAGTCGAAAACCGTGAAGGAGGACAGGCCGCACTCGGCGCGCAGTGCCTCCAGCCGATCGACGATTTCGGACACGGTTCCGCCGAGAAGCTGCGGTGCCGTGGCGAACTGTTCGTCGGTGAAGCCGGTCAGCGAAAGGGGTCCGCGCCATTCCGCGATCGCGGACCGTGTGCTCTCGGCGAGCCGTACGTCCTGCACCAGCATGTTCGCTTCGACGGTGCGTCCTTCGTGCTCTTTCGCGGCCGACGTGACACGCGTGATCGCGCGCGTGAGTTCCTCCGGCGGGACGAGGGTGAAGGTGCCGGGAGGCCGTCCCGCGATCTGCGTGGCTCCCGAGAACGCGATGACGTCGGCTTTTCTCGCCGCGAGCGCGAGCACCGCCTCGCTGTTGCCGCCGATGGTGAGTCCTGGCGGCTCGGGAAGGTCGGCGGCGAGCAGGTCGCGTAACTCGTCGATCGTGCGCTCCAGCCTGGCAATCCGCTCGGCAGCGGGCTGCCACGGCAGTCCCGCCTTGTCGAATTCCGCTTTCATGTGGCCCGCGCCGATACCGATGTCGAGGCGGTGGCCGGTCAGTTCGCTGGTGGTGACGATGTCCCTCGCGAGCAGAGCCGGATTGTAGAAGGCGGCATTCAGAACAAAAGGAACGAGCCTCGGGTGGTCAGTGACCGCCCCGGCAACGGCGAGAGCGGGAAATGGGGCGGGGGCGCCGAGGTGATCGGGGACGGCGATCTCGGCGTAGCCAAGTTCCTCCGCCCTGCGGCACGCGGCGATCCAGTGCTGCCGGTCGCCGGTCGAACGGAAACTCACACCGAATCGGAACGCGCCCATGGCAGCACGTTACTGATCGTCTCGCCGGTGCGTCAGCATCGTTCGCGGGCGGCGAACCGCTCCGCCGCCCGCGAACGACGAGCCGGTCAGGCGCTGCCGTCGAAGAGGCTCGTCACCGAGCCGTCCTCGAAGACCTCCTGGATGGCGCGGGCGAGCAACGGCGCGATGGAGAGCACGGTCAACCCCGCGAAGCGCTTCTCCTCGGGGATGGGCAGCGTGTTGGTGACGATGACCTCGCGCGCCTTGCAGTTGGCCAGCCGCTCCGTGGCGGGGTCGGAGAGGATGCCGTGGGTCGAGGCGATGACCACGTCGGCCGCGCCCTCGTTCAGCAATGCCTCCGTCGCCTTCACGATCGTGCCGCCGGTGTCGATCATGTCGTCGATCAGCACGCACAACCTGCCTCGGACCTGGCCGACGACCCGGTTGGCCACCGCCTGGTTCGGGGTGTCGGGGTCACGCGTCTTGTGGATGAACGCGATCGGCCGGTCGCCGAGCTGCTGGGCCCACTTCTCGGCAAGCCGCACCCTGCCGGAGTCCGGGGAAACGACCGTGATGTCCGATTCGCCGTAGGTGTCCCTGATGTGGTCGGCGAGAACGGTCTGCGCCAGCAGGTGGTCGACGGGGCCGTCGAAGAAACCCTGTATCTGCGCGGTGTGCAGGTCGACCGACATGATGCGGTCCGCGCCCGCCGTCTTGAAGAGGTCGGCGATGAGCCGAGCAGAGATCGGTTCGCGGCCCTTGTGCTTTTTGTCCTGCCTGCCGTAGGGGTAGAACGGCATGATCACGGTGATGCGCTTGGCACTTGCCCTCTTGAGCGCGTCGACCATGATGAGCTGCTCCATGACCCACTCGTTGAGTGGCGGCGGGTAGCTCTGGATGACGAACGCGTCGGTACCCCTCACCGATTCCTGGAATCGCACGAAGATCTCGCCATTGGCGAAGTTGTGCACAGTCTGCGGGGTGATCGTCACGTTGAGGTGTTTGGCCACCTCCTCGGCAAGCTCCACGTGTGAACGGCCGGAGAAGAGCATCAAGTTCTTCTTCGGCGTGCCGGACTTCGGGCTCATTCTGGCGACTCCCCGTCGATATCGTTCTCTTGCCGTGCGGCGAGTGCACGCTGTGCTGCCTCCGCCGCTGGGGTACCCGGCCTTCGCCGGGGTACCCAGCCTTCGATATTCCGTTGTGGTCCCCCCGAAACCGCCAACGCACCTGGCGGCACGGCGCGGCGAATCACCGCGCCGGCGCCACTGTACGCGCCGTCCCCCACTTCGACGGGAGCCACGAAAGTGTTGTCCGACCCCGTTCTGACATGTGAGCCGATCGTGGTGTGGTGCTTGTTCACGCCGTCGTAGTTGACGAAGACGCTGGACGCTCCGATGTTGCTCTGCTCGCCGATCGTCGCATCGCCGACGTAAGTCAGGTGTGGGACTTTGCTGCCCTCACCGATGTCGGCGTTCTTGGTTTCGACGAACGTGCCGATCTTGCCTCGCGTGCGCAGCCGCGTTCCCGGCCGCAGATAGGCGAACGGGCCGACGCTGGCGCCATCGCCGATCACCGAATCGCTGCCGTGTGTGCGTACGACGCTGGCGCCCTCGCCGACCGCGACGTCGGTCAGCGTCGAATCGGGACCGATCCGCGCGCCTTCCGCGACGGTCGTGCCGCCGTGAAGCTGCACGCCAGGGGCGAGGACCACGTCGCGCGCGAGCGCCACTCCCGCGTCGATCCACGTGCTGGCCGGATCCCGCACGGTGACTCCGGCGAGCTGCCACTTCCGCACGATGCGCCGGTTCAGCTCCGCCTCGGCCGCGGAAAGCTGGACCCGGTCGTTGACGCCCTCCGTGAGCCACGGATCGTCGACGACGAGCGCGCCGACGTGTTTGCCGTCGCCCCTCGCGATGCCGAGTACGTCCGTGAGGTACAGCTCGCCCTGGGCGTTGTCGGTCGACAACCGCGCGAGACCGTCGGAAAGCACGGCGGCGTCGAACGCGTAAACCCCGGAGTTGATCTCGGTGATGGCGCGCTGTTGCTCGGTGGCGTCCTTGTGCTCGACGATCCCGAGCACCTCGCCGTCACCCGCGCGGAGGATGCGGCCATAGCCCGTGGGGTCGGTGACCCGCGACGTGAGCACGGTGACCGCGTTCTCGCTGTCGGCGTGCTCACTCAGCAACGCCGACAGCGTCTCTGTGTCCAGCAGCGGCACGTCGCCGTAGGTCACGAGCACGGTGCCGGAAACAGCGGAAGGCAGCGCCGAAAGCGCGCAGGAAACGGCATGTCCCGTCCCGTTCTGTTCCTCCTGCACCGCCGTCTCGACGGGGCGGCCGAGCGTCGTGCTCAGCGCGCCGAGGTGGTCACCCACCGCGTCCCTGCCGTGCCCCACGACGACGACGAGACGTTCGGGGGAAAGTCCTGCCGCGGCACGCACGGCGTGCTCGACCAACGGCCTTCCCGCGACGGGATGCAGAACTTTCGGGGTGTGGGAACGCATGCGGGTGCCCTCACCCGCGGCCAAAATCACAGTGCTCAGCGGACCGCTCACGGCACTCCTCACTTCACCGGGGTCCTTACCGGGCAACGATCCTACGTCGGCTCCTCCGGTTCGAACGTGGGGTCGCTTACCGCGGATTCTCCCTGCTCGGCGCCGATCTCGACGCCCTCGCCCTGCTCGCCGACCGGAGGGGGACAGGTGGCGATGCGATTTCCGCCGCCCCGCTTGGCCTGGTACATGGCCGCGTCGGCGCGGGAAAGCACTTCCTCTGCCCTTTCCTGCGCGCGCAGGGACACGAGGCCGATCGACAGCGTCACACCGTGTGAGAGGTGATGGGGAAGCGAGGCGACGGATTTCACGGACCGGTTCAGCGCCTGGGTCGCCGCCGAAAGCGGGGCACCCGGCAGCAACACGATGAACTCGTCGCCCCCGTAGCGGGCGACGATGTCGTCGCCGCGAAGCGCGTCCCTCAGCGTGCTCGCAACGACCCTGAGTACGTCGTCACCCTCCGCGTGCGAGTGCTGGTCGTTGACGTCCTTGAAGCCGTCGAGGTCGACAAGGGCGACGGCGAGCGGCTGGGCCATCGCCGTCGCGGCAAGCGTGCGGAGCCGTTCGTCGAGTGCCCTCCGGTTGGGCAGACCGGTCAGCGGGTCCTGTAGCGCCTGTTGGGTGACGGCGCCGTGCTCCGCGGAAAGCCGCTCGTGCTCACGCCGGGTGTTCAGGGTGGCGATCTGGGACTCCCTGAGTGACCACAGTTCGGCTTCCAGCGTCGCCGCGTAGTCGGCGAGCGGGCTCGCCGGTTTTCTCTCCGCCGGAGGCTCCGCGTCGACGACGCTCGCCGTGGCCATGGTCTCGCGGCCCCTCGCGCCGTCGGCGAGCCTCGCCAGCTCTCTGACGAGGTTGAGCCGCATCGAGGGCTGCGAGTTGTCCTCCGACTGGGTGTGCAGGACGTTGAGCAGTACGTCGACCGCGTCCTCCTCGCGGTCCTCGCCGTCGAGGCAGCGAGCCAGCGCGATGGAGACGAGGATGTTCTCGTGCGGGTAGCCCTGAGCCCCGTGCAGCGAGCGGAGCCGGTCGATGTGCGCCGTACTCGGCGCGGCGAAGGCGAGCGCGGCGGCGAGAACGCCGACCTGGTCGACGGCGGGCGTGCCGGCCGCGCGCGGGAACAGCGATTCGGCGAAAGGGGCCTCGACCGCGATGGCCATCGAGGCCGCCGTGCGGAACTTCTCGGCCGCGTCGTCGTAGCGGCCGACGCGTTCGAGCCGCAGACCCCAGCCGAGCAGCATTTTCACCCTGTTCATGAGCTGCAAGGTGATCTCGTGAGGACCCGCGCTGTCCCTGATGGCCTGGTGAGCCCTCGCGATGACCTCTTCCGCCGCCTCGTAGACGCCGAGCTGGTTCAGCACGATCCAGCAGTCGTTGAGCGCCGAGGAGAGCAACCGGTCCCACGCGCGCCTGCCGAGCTGGATGTCCGGGTCGGGAGCGTCGTCGAGGATGGCGAGCGCTCTGGCGATCTCGGTCAGCGCGGCGTCTTCCTGGAGGGAAAGGACGAGCAGGCGGCCTCTCAGCGCGTGCGCGTTGGCCCTGAGCAGGGCGAGCCCGTGCCGTTTGGTGTGGGCGAGCATTTCGTCGAGAAGCTGCTCGGCTTCGTCGACCATTCCCCTCGTGACGAGCCTCGCGAGCGCGGAGGCGCGAAGGAGCTGAGCCACGAGTATCGGCTCGCCTCTTCGCTGGGTTTCCTCAAGCAGGCCGTCGAGGGTGTCGATGACCTTGAGCTGTTCGGCGTGATCGGAACGCTGGACCGCCGCGATGAGCTCGCGAGCGCGACCCAACAACCAGGCGTCGGACATGTCACCCAACGCCGGGCGGTTGGAATCCTCCACGTCCGGACCCTCGCTGTGCAGCCGCCTCACACCCCTACTGGCTTACCCAGTTTTCCACTGCTCCGCCGCCAGGACTCGAACCTGAACTGTCAGAACCAAAATCTGAAGTGCTGCCAATTACACTACGGCGGATTGCGCCTGGTCAGGATAGCCACCTTCGGATGGGCTCGAATGCCGGGGTTGGCTGTCGCGATTTCGGCTCTCCCGAGGTGCGCGGACCTCCTGTACCGTAACTTACGGCAACGTAGGTAAGGCGACCCTATTCAGGGCGGCTGGTGGAAAGAAGTGAGCGTATGACGGCGACCCTTGAAGAACCCCCTGCGCCGGCAGCGAAAGGCCCGAAACCGATCCTCGACGGCAAGCGCGGTCCCGGCGTCCAGTTCGCGGTCTACTTCGGTGTAATCGCCCCGCTGCTGGCGCTGCTCGTCGCGGTGCCCTTCGCGTGGGGCTGGGGTCTGACCTGGGTTGATGTTGCCCTTTTTGTCGCTTTCTATGCGATCTCCGGGCTGGGGATCACGGTGTCGTTCCACCGCTACTTCACGCACGGCTCCTTCAAGGCGAAACCGTGGCTCCGGGTCGCCATGGCCATCGCGGGCAGTATGGCCGTGCAGGGGCCGGTCATCACCTGGGTTGCCGACCACCGCAGGCACCACGCCTTCTCGGACAGGGAGGGCGACCCGCACTCGCCGTGGCTGTTCGGCACATCGCCGCTCGCGATCGCCAAGGGCTTCTGGCACGCGCACATGGGCTGGCTGTTCGAGCGGGACAAGAGCAACGTCGAGCGGTTCGCGCCCGACCTGCTCAAGGACAAGGCGCTCGTGAAGGTCGACCAGTTGTTCTGGCTGTGGACCCTGCTCTCGCTCGTGCTTCCCGGCATCATCGGCGGGCTCGTCACCTGGTCGCTGTGGGGCGGCGTCACCGCGTTCTTCTGGGCGGGCCTCGTCAGGGTCTGCGTGCTGCACCACGTCACCTGGTCGGTCAACTCGATCTGCCACATGATCGGCGAGCGCCCCTTCGGTGCTCGTGACCGGTCAGCCAACTTCTGGCCGCTCGCGATCTTCTCGTTCGGAGAGTCGTGGCACAACCTGCATCACGCCGACCCGACCTCGGCGCGGCACGGCGTGAAGCGAGGACAGATCGACATCTCGGCGAGGGTCATCTGGCTGTTCGAGAAGTTCGGCTGGGCCTACAACGTGCGCTGGCCGACTCCGACCAGGCTCGCCAAGCTCTCCGTCGAAGCCAAGTAGGCACGCGCGACCGAGCCGGTAGTCTGCCCTGGTGGCGGGTAGACGGCGGGCCAAAAGGGACACGGCTACCGGGGCGCGTCCGAACGCCCCGGTAGCTCGCGTGCGCATGACGGGAACCGAGCGAAGGCAACAACTCCTCAACGTGGCGAGGGAGTTGTTCGCCGAAAAGGGTTTCGACGGAGCGTCGATCGAGGAGATCGCGCACCGGGCGAACGTGTCGAAACCGGTGGTCTACGAACACTTCGGCGGCAAGGAAGGCATCTACGCCGTCGTCGTCGACAGGGAAACCCAGCTTCTTCTCGACCGCATGGTGTCCACTTTGCACGGTGGGCATCCGAGGGCGATGCTCGAACAGGCCGCCGTCGCGTTGCTGAGCTACGTCGAGGAATCCCGCGACGGCTTCCGGATCCTGGTGAGGGATTCGCCGGTCGCCAGCTCCACCGGTACGTTCTCCACCCTGCTCAACGACATCGCGAGCCAGGTGGAGCACATCCTGGGCAAGGAGTTCTCCGCTCGCGGCTACGACGAGAAACTGACCGCGCTGTACGCGCAGGCGCTCGTCGGCATGGTCGCGCTCACCGGCCAGTGGTGGCTCGACGCCCGCAAGCCCAAGCGCGACGAGGTCGCGGCCCACCTCGTCAACCTGGCCTGGAACGGCCTTTCCCATCTGGAACACAAACCCAAGTTGCGACTCAACTAGGGGTTACGCGCAGCAGCTTGTCGTTCGGGCCGTCCGATGTCGTCACGTACAACGCGCCGTCCGGACCGCCGCGCACGCCACGCAATCGCCCGTACGCGTCGTTGAGTTCGTCGGGAAGCGCGATGTCGGTCACCGCCGTCCCCTGCTCGTCCAACTGGAAGAGCAGGACCTTCTGGCCGCGCAGCGCCATGACGGCGAGCCGTCCGTTCAGTTCGCCCCACTGCTCCCCTTCGAGGAAAGCCGCGCCGGAAGGCGCCTCCGTCGAGGTTTCCCCCGATGTCCACAGTGGAGGAATGGCGTCGGGGAAGCGTTCCCTGTCCGTCATGGGGACGTCCTCGTCGTAGAAGTCGACCGTTCCACCCTGTGAGGGATCCCAGCCGTAGTTGGCGCCGGGTTCGATCCGGTTCAGTTCGTCGAATCCGGTCGGCCCGTGTTCCGTCGTGAACACCGTCCCCGTTCCCGGTTGCACGGCGACACCCTGGACGTTGCGGTGCCCGAAGCTGTACACCCTGCGTTCGTTGGCATCGGAGGAGTCGGCGAACGGGTTGTCGGGGAGTCCCTCACCCGTGTGCGGATCGATTCGAAGCACCTTGCCGCCGAGGCTGTGCCGGTCCTGCGGAATGGTCGGATCGGCAGCCGCGTCACCGGTGCCGACCAACAGCGCTCCATCGGCCGCGAAGGTCGGCCTGCAACCGGAATGCCGTCCGCTGTCGTTGACGGGAAGCCCGGTGAGCAGTTCGCGCACCTTGCTCGCCGCCCGCCCGTCCTCGGAAAGCTCCCAGGTGACCAGCCGCACGTCGACCGCGCGGCCACCTTCCTGGTGGGTCTGGCACGTCGTGAACTCGCGCGAGCCCTCGAAGTCGGGGTGCACGGCAAGGCCCATCAGCCCGCCCTCACCACGTACGTGCACGTCGGAGAGGTCGGCCGCCACGTCGGACACCGCGCCGTTCGCGTCGGCGATCTTGAGTCGCGCGGGCCGTTCGGTGATCAATATCCGATCGCCGGGAAGAAAACCGATATCCCAGCCGTGTTCGAGACCGGTCACGACTTCGTCGACCCGCAAAGCCACCGAGGAGGAGCGGCTCGTCTCCGCTGCCGGGTCTGACGACTCCGCCGAGGCGGGGGCTGAGGCCGGCTCGTTCGTGCAGGCCACCGCGACACCGGCGAGCAGGGCCAACCCGGCGATCCCGAACTTTCGCACTCGCATCAGGACAGTGTGCCCGGTCGAGGGCTCTCGCGGTGGTCGGCGCGGCGGCTGCGTACCCTGGAAGGGGAGTGCTCCTGCGCGTCTCGTCCCAGGCAGGGGTCTGTCCTCATGTGAGGGGTCACCTTGAGCGAAGCCGTACTGGGCGGGTTGCTGTCCGCCGTCCTTCCCGATCCGGCGCTGCGTGGCGTCGTCGAACGCGCGGGTGCGCCGCTGCTCGACGCTGACGGCGCACCGGCGACCCGCCAGCTCGTCATCGCCGCGCTCGCCTCCGAAAAGGGCGCGAACCGGCCGGTGCTCGCGATCACCGCGACTGGCCGCGAAGCCGACGAGCTGACCAGAGCGCTCGGCAGCCTGCTCGGCCCCGACCTCGTCGCCGACTTCCCCTCGTGGGAGACCCTTCCCCACGAACGGCTCTCGCCCAGAGCCGACACCGTCGGCAAACGGCTCGCCGTGCTGCACCGGCTCGCCACACCGGGACACGGCGGGCTCAAGGTCGTCGTCGCCACCGTCCGCAGCCTTATCCAGCCGATGGCACCAGGGCTCGGCGGCCTCACGCCCGTCGACCTCAAGGTCGGAGAGGAAAGCGAATTCGAAGCCGTTCTCGACCGGCTCGTCGAACTCGCCTACACCAGGGTCGACATGGTCGAGAAGCGCGGTGAGTTCGCCGTGCGCGGCGGCATACTCGACATCTTCGCGCCCACCGACGAGCACCCGCACCGGATCGAATTCTGGGGCGACGAGGTCAGCGAGATCCGCGCGTTCGCCGTGTCCGACCAGCGTTCCCTTCCCGGTGAGATCGCGGAGATCATCGCAACACCATGCAGGGAACTGCTGCTCACCGAGGACGTCAAGGCGAGGGCAGCGAAGCTGGCCGAGCAGCACGCCGCCGACGCGCACCTCGCGGAAATGCTCACCAAACTCTCCGACGGCATCCCGTGCGAGGGCATGGAAGCGCTCATCCCCGTGCTGTGCGAGGGAGAGCTCGAACTGCTCACCGACGCGATGCCCGAGGGCGCCCACGTCCTGCTCGCCGACCCCGAGAAGATCCGGTCGAGGGCTGCTGACCTGGTGCGGACGGGGCAGGAGTTCCTTGAGGCTTCGTGGCTGACGGCGGCAGGAGCCGACACTCCCGTCGCGGGGACCAAGGCCCCCATCGACCTCGGTGCCTCGGCCTACCGAGGACTGACCGAGGTGCGGACGCACGCGGGTGAGACGAACCGGCCATGGTGGACGCTCAGCCAGCTGACCAGCGAAGACGACGTCTACCACGTTTCCATCGACGCCGCGCCCGGCTACCGGGGCGAGATGGAGCGGGTCGGCACCGACCTCAGGGCGCACACGGCGGCTGGAGGAGCGGCAGTTGTCGTCGTCGCCGGAGCGGGAACAGCCAAGCGCGCCGTCGAACAGCTCTCCGCGAGCGACGTACCGGCGGTCCTCGCGGCCGACGGACTGACCGAAGCACCCAAACCCGGCGTCGTCACGGTCACCTGTGGTGGCATCAGTGACGGTTTCGTCGCGCCCGCCTCCGCTCTCGTCGTACTCAGCGAAGCCGACATCACCGGTCGCGGTGCCACCACGACGAGGTCGTCACACGATCTCAACACCAAGATGCCGTCGCGGCGGCGCAACGCGGTCGACCCGCTCGCGCTCAAATCCGGCGACTACGTCGTGCACGACCAGCACGGCATCGGCAAGTTCGTCGAGATGGTGCAGCGCACCGTCGGCGGAGCAACGCGCGAATACCTCTTGCTGGAGTACGCGCCGTCGAAGCGAGGACATCCGGGCGACCGGCTGTTCGTACCGACCGACCAGCTCGACGAGGTGTCGCGCTATGTCGGTGGTGAACTGCCGACCCTGAACAAGCTCGGCGGCTCCGACTGGAAGAACACGAAAGCCAAGGCGCGCAAGGCAGTCAAGGAGATCGCGGCAGAACTCGTTCAGCTATACGCGGCCAGGCAGGCCGCGCCCGGACACCCGTTCGGTCCCGACACCCCGTGGCAGCGGGAACTCGAAGACGCCTTCCCCTTCGTCGAGACTCCCGATCAGCTCGCCGCCATCGACGAGGTCAAGACCGACATGGAACGCGGCGTCCCTATGGACAGGGTCATCTGCGGCGACGTCGGATACGGCAAGACCGAGATCGCCGTTCGCGCCGCCTTCAAAGCCGTCCAGGACGGGATGCAGGTCGTCATCCTCGTTCCGACGACGCTGCTTGCCCAGCAACACCTGAACACGTTCTCCGAACGTATGCGGTCCTTCCCCGTGACCATCAAGGGAATGTCGCGGTTCACCGACGCGCACGAGGCCGAGCAGACGCTCGCCGGGCTCGCCGACGGTTCCGTCGACATCGTCATCGGCACCCACCGGTTGTTGCAGACCGGCGTGCGCTACAAGGATCTCGGGCTCGTCATCGTCGACGAGGAACAGCGATTCGGCGTGGAGCACAAGGAACACATCAAGGCACTGCGAACCCACGTCGACGTGCTGACGATGTCGGCGACCCCCATCCCGAGGACGCTTGAAATGAGCATGGCCGGGATCAGGGAGATGTCGACGATCCTGACGCCGCCCGAGGACAGGCACCCGATCCTCACCTACGTCGGTGGCTACGACGACAAGCAGGTCGGTGCCGCGATCCGGCGTGAACTGCTGCGCGAAGGACAGGTTTTCTACGTGCACAACCGCGTCTCCTCGATCGAGAAGGCGGCGAAACGGTTGCGAGAACTGGTGCCCGAGGCGAGGGTCGTCACCGCGCACGGGCAGATGAACGAACACCGGCTCGAACAGATCATCCAGGGCTTCTGGGAGAACGAATTCGACGTGCTCGTGTGCACGACCATCGTCGAGACAGGGCTGGACATCTCGAACGCCAACACGTTGATCGTCGAACGCGGTGACATGCTTGGACTCGCGCAGCTTCACCAGTTGCGCGGCAGGGTCGGGCGAGGCCGTGAACGGGGTTACGCGTACTTCCTCTATCCGCCGGAATCGCCGCTCACAGAGACCGCGCACGACCGGCTGGCGACCATCGCGCAGAACACCGAACTCGGCGCTGGCATGGCCGTGGCGATGAAGGACCTGGAAATTCGCGGTGCGGGCAACATCCTCGGCGCCGAGCAGTCGGGACACATCGCCGGCGTCGGATTCGACCTGTACGTGCGGTTGGTCGGCGAGGCCGTCGACGTCTTCCGCAAGCACGCGGGCGCGGGGCCTGCCGAGGAGGACGGCCCGCCGACCGAGGTCAGGGTCGACCTGCCCATCGACGCGCACATCCCGCACGACTACGTGCCTGGCGAGCGGCTGCGGCTTGAGGCGTATCGCAAGATCGCTGCGGCGCCGGACAAGGCTGGGCTCGATGCCGTACTCGACGAACTCGTCGACAGGTACGGGCAACCGCCGTCGCCGGTGCGAAGGCTGCTCGCCGTCGCGGCGTTCCGGCAGGCGTGCAGGGTGGCAGGCGTGACGGAGGTGACCGTGCAGGGCAACTCGATCAGGTTCGCGCCGATGCCGCTCGCCGACTCGCAGTTGGTGCGGTTGAAGCGGTTGTACCCCAAGGCGGTTTTCAAGGCGGTCACCAGCACGGTGTCGGTGCCGAAGCCGACGGAAGGGCCTGCCGGTGGCCGGATCGGTGCCCCGCCGCTTCGCGACGAGGCGCTGCTCGAATGGTGTGCGGCGTTGTTGACGGCGCTGACCAAGCAACCGGCCCCTGCCGGGGCCTAGCCCAGCCCCGGCCCGGGCCGGGCCCGCTCGGGCGCGAGTCCCCCGTCCAGGACGTCGAGTTCTGCACTCGCGCTGTCGAGATCCGCGCTCGTGCAGGCGAGATCCGCGCCCAGGCTGCCGAGATGCGCATTCAGCTGGAGAGGCGCGTGCCCGGGCGCGAGTCCCCCGTCTAGGACGTCGAGTTCTGCACTCAGGGCACCGAGATCCGCGTTCGGGGCCGTGAGTGCTGAGTGGAAGCGGGGACACCGACATCTGTGCCCAGCCCCTTCGAACCGTCCCGCTCAAGCCTGTTCAGGCTGCGGTCGGGTGCTTCGGCCGGGCCGGCACGGGGCATGAGCACGGTGGCGGGTGCCCGTTCGCGCCGTCGTTGGCATCCATCGCGGCCGGACCTTTCATCGTCCGTGCCCGAATGCGCGTCTCGGTCTCCTGAGCGGGCATCTCGGCGACCCGAGTGCGGAACTCGCGCGCCTGGGTGCGGAACTCGCGCGCCTGAACGCGGAACTCGCGCGCCCGAGTGCGGGACTCGCCCGCTCGCTTGCCATGGGCGGTCAGGGGTATGAGAGGGTACCGCCTGTGATCCGGATCATTCGCCGCCCCGCCATCCTGGCCACCGCGCTGATCGCCGGTCTTGTGCTCTCCGGTTGCGCGTCCGGGCCGAGCCAGGTCGATTCGGCCGCCATCATCGGCGACCGCTCGATCCCGCTCGCCGAGGTGCAGCAGGAAGTCCAGTGGCTACTGGACAATGTCCCCGCCGCGGAACAGGCGAAAGAGCAGCGCAAGCTCGATCTCCAGTCTCGCGAGATCGTTCGCGGGCAGATCGTCCACGAGCTCGTCACGATCGCCGCCGAGCGCAACGATCTGCGCGCCGACCCCGCCGCCGTCGACGAGCTCATCCAGGCAAGCGGAGGCGCCGACGCGGTGTCGAAGGACGCGGGAATCGGCCCGGACCGGGTCAGGGACGTCGCAAGCGATCAGGTGCTGCTGCAACAACTCGCCACCGAATACGCCGACCGCCTTTCGGTCCAGCTCGTCGGAACGGCCATCGTCTCGGAAACCCCTGGCTCGACGGCGAAGGACCAGGCGCTCGCGCTCGGCAAGCAGATCGCGGCGGATCCGGCCAACGCCGCTTCGCTCGTGACCTCGGCAGGTCACCAGGTGATCGACCAGAGGCTTTCGCTGGCCGAGGCGCTGCTGACGCAGCCCGAACTCGCGGGAAGTGCCGTCTTCGGTGCCTCGGAGGGAACCGTTCTGGTCATTCAGCCGAGCCAGCAGCAGACCGGCTGGCTTGTCGCGCTCGTCGCCGACCGCACGGTCGCGGAAGAGGGACAGCAGTCGCGGGCTCAGGGAGCAAACCCGGAAACCCTGTACTGGGCCGGATTGCGGCAGTTGCAGCCGATCGCCGACGAACTCGGGGTGAGGGTCAACCCCCGGTACGGCGTGTGGGACGCGGCGAGCCTCGCTCCGGTCGCGAACGAGGACGAGGTCACCGGCTACCAGTTCCCATCACGTACCGTGCAGCCATGACCTGGTCTTCCGCGACGGTGGTGCTCGTATCCCGGGCACTTCCGGCGGTTCTCCCCGCCGCGGCGCTATCCGCGTTGCGGTCGGCGGAGTACGTGTTCGCCTCCACCGACCTTCCCGAGGAAACCCGCGCCGCGCTCGACGTCAAGCGCGCGCCCGAGCCGGCCGAGCTGCTTGCCTTGCCCGGCGTGGTTCTCGTCGCGGCGAGCGAGACCGACGAGTGCGCGGCGGCGCTCGTCACGAGCGGTGCGGTCGTGCTGAGCGCACCGGTTCCACCGCTCGTGAAAGCGGCCGACGTGATGGACAGGCTGCGTTCGCCTGGCGGTTGCCCCTGGGACGCGGTGCAGACGCACACGTCGCTGCGTCAGTACCTTGTCGAGGAAACCTTCGAACTGCTCGATGCCATCGAGGACGGCGATCGCGCGGCGATGAGGGAGGAACTGGGCGACGTATTGCTACAGGTCCTCTTCCACGCCAGGGTCGCGGCCGAGGACGAGGCACCGTTCGACATTGACGACGTGGCCGACGACCTGGTGACGAAGCTGGTCGGCAGGCATCCGCACGTCTTCGCGAAGGGCGAGCGGGTCAACACCGTCGAGCACCAGCAGCAGCGGTGGGAAGAGCTGAAACAGACCGAGAAACGCCGCGAGTCCATTGTGGATGGTGTTGCGGCCGGTCAGCCCGCCGCCGCGCTCGCCGGAAAGCTCGGTCAGCGGACGGGAAGGGTCGGGCTGCCGTTCGATCTGTTCCCCTCCGGCGGTGACGAGGGCGCGAAGCTGTTCCGGATCGCGGCCGCCGCGCGCAGGGCCGGGGTCGATCCTGAGGTGGCTTTGCGGGCTGTCGCTCGCGAGTTCGCCGAGCGGGTCAGGACGGCGGAGGCGGCGGCGAAGGCAGCCGGATTCGATCCGACCGGCCTCGATGCCGACGGGTGGCGCAGGTTTTGGCCCGCATAACCACGTAACCTGACCGGGTGATCGATCTGCCGCGTCCCCTGCTGGGCAGGCTCGCGCTCACCTTGCTTGTCGTGGCCACCGGGCTGACGCTGGTCCTCACCATCGGCGTTCGCAGGGAGGACGGGGGCGGGCAGGACGTCGCCGCGACTCCCCGGACCACGGCCGACACTCCCCAGCCGGAGCCGCACGCGAAGGCACCGCGAGCGGCGGTCGCGGCTCCTGTCGATCGGCCGAATGCCTCCGATCAGGCCGAACTGGAGGCGTGGGCTGACGAGGTCGCGGAGAGCACCGGCGTACCGGCGAGGGTTCTCGCCGCCTATGGCAGGGCCGAGATGTGGTTGCGCGGCGAACAGCCGGGATGCCGGTTGTCGTGGGGGACGCTCGCCGGGATCGGCAGGGTGGAGTCGCGGCACGGCACCATCGGCGGCGGTGAGATCAAGGAAAACGGAATGCCGACGTCGCCGATCGTCGGCATTCCGCTCGACGGGTCGCCTGGGGTGAAGGAGATCAGGGACACCGACGACGGCAGGCTCGACGCCGACCGCACATGGGATCGCGCCGTCGGCCCGATGCAGTTTCTTCCGACGACGTGGGAGCGCTGGGGCAAAAGGGCGGTTCTCGACGGAGGAGAGCCGGACCCGCAGAACATCGACGACGCCGCGCTGGCCGCTGCCAGGTACCTGTGCTGGAACGGAAGGGACCTGAGCACGCCGGAAGGCTGGTGGGACGCGGTGCTGACCTACAACGTCTCCGTTGGCTACGGCCGGGACGTGTTCGCGGCTGCCGAGTCCTACGCCGAGGCGACCGCCTGAGCTACCGGTTCACCGGTTGCCGAGCGCGAGCCTCGCGACGACCTCGCTGATCGCGTCCTGATATTCGGGGACGGGGTTCATCGCCGACGCCATCCGTAGTTGTGCCAGCGCCTCGACCAATCGGCCGAGGCGCTGGAGAGTTCTGCCAAGTACGAACCTGGCGTAGTGGTCGGAAGGATCGAGTTCGACCACTCGCGTCAGCGCCCGTTCAGCGCGGCCGAGTTGTGCCGAGTGGAAGTACGCACGACCGGCGAGAAGTTGCACGCTCGGCTTGTCGGAATCGGCGTCGAGTACCGGTTCGAGGGCTTTCAAAGCGTCAAGCGGCCGCCTCCGCACCAGGGCCTCGGCCTGACGGAAGGCGTGGAACCGGGTTTCGCCCGTCGGTTCCGGTGTTGGCTCCTCGTCAACCATGGTCCCTCGACGTTACCTCCGGAATCGGTGTTTCTCGACCCCCGTTGATGTTGCGAAACGGTCTTGATCCCCTGCATGGCCTAACGCGATGCCGGATGCGATCGATCCAAGGTCGATTTCGCATTTCTGGAGGAATGTCCCGTGAACCCCGATCCCTTCGATCATCCCGGCCTGCGCGAACTCAAGCGAAGCCGGTGGGAGGAATACAAAGCCCGCAGGCTTGCCCGCAAGGCGAGGCGCAGGCAGGTCGCCATCTGGGGGCAGCCCCAGCGGCGGTTCCGACACGCGCGCACAGTGGGAGTCGTCGTCGCGCTCGCCGCCATCGTCGCCGGTGGTGCGTACGCGCTGGACCAGTACAGGGACACCAGGCCGCCTGGCAGCTATGCCGATCTCGCGGTCAGCGCCGTCGACGAGACGAAGCCGTTCGTGAACACGCCCGCGCAGGACTGGGCCGACGCCGCCGACGGCATCGTGTTGCCGAAGGCAGTCGCCGTCGGCGGATTCAGCGCCGAACAGGTCGAGCGGGCACTTGCCGACGTGAAGGCCGTCCTCGTCGCGAGCAGGCTCGAAAGGGCGATGCTCGAAAAAGGGGACTACGAGCCGTTCCTGAAACTGCTCGCTCCCGAAACCAGAGGCTGGCTGCGGAAGGAATTCAAGAAGGACATCTGGCCAAGCAGCGTCGCGACCAGGGTCGCCGAGGGCTCTCGACTGTTGCCCTTACCGGCCAAGGTGAAGGGCTCGATCGTCGTCGCGGCCGGTGAAAGGGCCGGTGAACTGCGCGTGCGCACCAACTACGTCTTCGCGTACGCGTTCGCGGGAGATGGATCCGACCGGATCGCCGTCCCGCTCGACATCGTCGCGATGCAGCGGGTCGACGTCTCCTTCATCGTCTACGAGGTGGGCAGTGGCCGGAACGACGGCATCTACTACGAGCGGTTCGCCGGGTTCGACTATTCGATGTCGTGCTCGGCCTCCAAGAAGGGCCTGCTCGCGCCGAGCTATCTCGAACCTCGGGCGATGGGGGTGCCTGCGGAAGAGGGACCACGCGAGTACTTCGACCCCGAGCGCGCCGTCGAGATCGAAGACGGCTGCGCGGATGTGTGAGCGGGGTGAGTCTCGCTCCGGCCCGGCGGTGTGATGGACTACCCGGCCATGAGCGACGAAGTCCCGAGCTATCTCGGCCTCGCGCCGTACTTGTACTACACGGACGCCACCGAGGCGCTGGAGTGGTTGACGCGGGTGTTCGGCTTCACCGAGAAGGTGCGTTACGTGGACACCGCCGGTGAGGTCTTCCAGGCGACCGTGCTCGCCGGTAATGCGGAGATCCAGCTCACGGCCGTCGGTGCCGACTACTGGGAGGGCAAGGGCGTCGACGGGCCCGTCGGCCAGCTCAACGTCGTGTACGTCGACGACGTCGACGCCCAGCACCGGAAGGTGTGTGCGGCGGTGAACGACAACGTCGAGGTCACGGCGCCGCAGGACCAGCCCTACGGTGCCCGGTTGTTCACGGTGCAGGACATCGGGGGCAACAGCTGGGCGTTCTGGCAGCGGGTCTCCGACACGGTCGAACTGCCCGCGGGCTGGCGGGAGATCAAGCCGGACCCGAGCTAGCACGAACAGGAGCCGCCGCGCGCTGCGAGCCTCCAACGGGTGACCAGGGGGTGCGACTACGCTGGGTGCCGTCGTCGCTGGCACAACCGGGTGAGGAGCATAGGCGTGGCGGTTATCGAGCAGGTGGGCGCACGGGAGATTCTGGACTCTCGCGGCAACCCGACCGTTGAGGTGGAGGTCGCACTCGACGATCACACCGTGGCGAGGGCCGCTGTCCCTTCCGGCGCCTCCACCGGCGAGCACGAAGCCGTCGAACTGCGGGACGGTGACGCGTCCAGGTACGGCGGCAAGGGAGTCGAGCGCGCGGTTGCCGCCGTTCTCGACGAGATCGGGCCCGACCTTTCCGGTGTCGACGCCGTCGATCAGCGGATCGTCGACCAGAAGCTGCTCGACCTGGACGGGACACCCGACAAGTCGCGGCTCGGCGCCAACGCCATTCTCGGCGTTTCGCTCGCGGTGGCCAAGGCCGCCGCCGACTCGGCTGACCTGGAGTTGTTCCGCTACCTCGGCGGTCCGAACGCCCACGTCCTTCCCGTTCCGATGCTGAACATCCTCAACGGTGGCGCGCACGCCGACACCGACGTGGACATTCAGGAATTCATGATCGCGCCCATCGGCGCGGTGTCCTTCCGCGAGTCGCTTCGCTGGGGTGCCGAGGTCTACCACTCGCTGAAGTCGGTGCTCAAGGGGCGCGGGCTCTCGACGGGGCTCGGTGACGAGGGCGGTTTCGCGCCCAGTCTCGGCAACAACAGGGAAGCGCTCGACCTGATCATCACCGCGATCGAGAAGGCCGGCTTCACGCCCGGCCGCGACGTGGCGCTGGCGCTCGACGTCGCCGCGACCGAGTTCTACTCGGACGGCGCCTACACGTTCGAGGGCTCCAAGCGCAGCGCGGAGCAGCTCATCGGCTACTACACGGAGTTGGTCGACGGCTACCCGTTGGTGTCGATCGAGGACCCGCTTTCCGAGGACGACTGGGACGGCTGGGTCCGGATGACCGACGAGCTCGGTGAGCGCGTGCAGATCGTCGGCGACGACCTGTTCGTCACCAACCCCGACCGGCTGGAAGAGGGCATCTCCCGCCGCGCGGCCAACGCGCTGCTGGTCAAGGTCAACCAGATCGGCACGCTGTCGGAGACGTTGGACGCGATCACGCTCGCCACGTCCTACGGCTACAAGTGCATGATGAGCCACCGTTCCGGCGAGACGGAGGACACCACGATCGCCGACCTCGCGGTGGCCACCGGTGTCGGGCAGATCAAGACCGGCGCACCGGCTCGCGGCGAACGAGTCGCGAAGTACAACCAGCTGCTGCGGATCGAGGAGACGCTGGGCGACGCCGCGCGTTATGCCGGTGACCTCGCCTTCCCGAGATTCTCCCTGGAGAGCTGACGAGCGGTGGCCGAGCGGGGCAGGGCACGGAGCAGACGAGGCGGGGGGCGGGCTTCCAGCTCGTCCTCCCGTCGCCCTGAGCGCGGGCGCCGCACGGAGAAGCGCACGTCGAAGCTGCGTCGTGGACTGAGCGCGAAGCGAGAGTCGAGCGCGGCCAAAGTGCTCGGCCTGTCCACGACGCGCAGGGCGGCGCTCGTCGCGATCGTGGTCTGCGCGCTCGCCTTCACGATCGCCGTCCCGCTGCGTACGTACTTCTCGCAGAAGGCCGACGTCGCCGAGCAGGAGGCCAAGCAGGCCGAACTGCGGCAGCAGGTGGCGACGCTGGAGGACCGCAAGGCCGAACTCGCCGACCCGGCGCAGGTGGAGGCAGAGGCGCGGCGAAGGCTGCGGTATGTCATGCCGGGCGAGACGCCCTACATGGTGCAGTTGCCAGAGGACAAAGAACAGGAACAGCGTCCGGAGGACGGCGATCAGGCCGCGCCTCAGGGCGCTTGGTACGAGCGGTTGTGGGACAGCGTCAACAGTGGTGGATAACATCGATTTCGAACCCGTGTCCGATGAGGACAAGGACATCATCGCCAGTCAACTCGGCAGGCCGCCGAGGGCGCTGCGAACGGTCGCGGCCCGCTGCCCGAGCGGGCATCCAGCCGTCGTCCAAACCAGCCCCCGCCTTGAGGACGGCACGCCCTTTCCCACGTTGTACTACCTGACGTGCCCGACGCTGAATTCGCTCGTCGGCAAGCTGGAGGCGTCAGGGCTCATGAGGGAGATGACGGAGCGGCTGTCCACCGACAAGGACCTCGCGGCCGCCTACCAGCGCACGCACGAGTCCTATCTGGCCGAACGCGACGCGATCGACCCGCTCGGGCACGAGGTGAGCGCGGGAGGGATGCCAGGCCGCGTCAAGTGTCTCCACGTGCACGTCGCGCACACCCTTGCGCGCGGTGAGGGCATCAATCCCTTCGGTGACGAAACTCTGCGGCTGCTGAACGAGCTGGGATGGCCGACCGGCGACTGCGCTCCCGAGGGCAAGGTCGAGTAGGGCTGGTACGAGTGGAGCAATCCACGCCCTAATTCCCCGTTGTTGATGAAACCCATACCGTGCGTAGGGCACGCTGGGCCGCATAGGCTGAATGGCAGCGCGACGGCGGAAGCGGGGAGGGCGGGGCGTGAACGATACCCGAAGCCCCGGTGTGCTCCGAAGATTCGGCAGACGGCACAAGGTTGTCGTCGCTTTCGTCTGCGGCACGCTCGGTGTCCTTCCCGCGGCCGTGCTGAGTGAGAACGCAAGTCAATGGGTGTATTCCGCGGCGACCGAATACACCGCGAACATGGCGCTCGAAGGTGGGTATCCGCCGGGAAACCAGCCGATCTCGGTTGATGGCAGTTTGCCTGGACCCCCTGATCCCGAAGACCTTCCCGCCTACGAACTTCCCGCGCCAGGCCCGCTGGGCATCCCGGCCACCGCGCTTGAGGCATACCGCAACGCGGCTCGCGTGGTGTCCGCCGAATCTCCCTCCTGCAACATCGACTGGGCGTTGATCGCCAGCATCGGGCGCATCGAGTCCAACCACGCGCGCGGCGGTTACGTCGACGCGAAGGGCGACACGCTCGAACCCATACTCGGCCCCGTGCTCGACGGTGTCGGTCCCGTCGCGGCCATCCGGGACACCGACGGCGGGCGCTACGACGGTGACAAGGTGTGGGACCGCGCGGTCGGGCCGACGCAGTTCATTCCGGGCACGTGGGCCAGGTACGCGGCCGACGGCAACGGAGACGGGGAGAGGAACCCGAACAACATCTTCGACGCCACCGTGGCGACAGGTAAGTACCTGTGTTCGGGTGGCCTCGACCTCGGCAAGGACGACCAGCTCCGCGCCGCGCTCTACCGGTACAACAACTCGGACACCTATGTGGAGACCGTGATCCTCTGGGCAGAGGCGTACCGGAACGGGGTCTCGACGGTGCCGGACAGCGAGATCCCGCTCGGCGCTCCCGCGGTGACCACAACGGAGGCACCCTCGCCGGTGCCACCGCCGCCGAGCACTTCGGCGCGGCCGAGCCCCACGCCGAGCCCGACGCCGAGCCCGACGACAGGGCCTTCGCTGCCTGGCACGTCGACTCCGCCGCCGAGCACCACCACGCCGCCTCCGACGTCCACGACGCCGCCGGACGACTCGTGCGAGCCGACCGAACCGACCGAACCGACCGACTCGACCACGCCGACGCCGACGCCGACGCCGACCGAGCCGGGGGAAACGACCCCGACGCCATCGCCGACACCGCCCGACTGCGAGCCGACCGAGCCAAGCGAAACCCCATCGCCAACGGCGCCGACAGGGGAGGCCGCGACCAGGACGAGTTAGGGTTGGCCGCATGCCCCGCGTAGCCGCCATCGACTGCGGAACCAACTCCATTCGCCTGCTCGTCGCCGAGCTGACCCATCGCCACGACGGCACCGTCGACCTTCGTGACCTGCACAGGGAGATGCGAGTCGTGCGCCTCGGCCAAGGGGTCGACGCGACCGGCAAGCTCGCTCCCGAGGCGCTGGAGCGGACGAGGGAGGCGCTTGTCGCCTACACGATCGCGGCCAGGCGCAAGGGCGCCGAGAAGGTCCGCATGGTCGCGACGTCCGCGACGAGGGACGCGAGCAACAGGGACGAGTTCTTCGCCATGACAAGGGATGTGCTCGGAGTTCAGGCCGAGGTCATCTCCGGCGACGAGGAAGCGCGGTTGTCCTTCACCGGCGCCGTCGGCGAGCAGGATTCCGACGAGGGGCCGTTCCTCGTCGTCGACGTCGGCGGCGGCTCCACCGAGCTGGTGCTGGGAACGTGGGACGGCAGTCGTGCCGACGTGCTTGCCGCGCGCTCCGTGGACATCGGCTGCGTCCGGCTCACGGAAAGGACCCTGCACGGCGATCCGCCGACCGACGAGGAGGTCGCGGAGGGCAGGGCGCTGGCGACCAAGGTGCTCGACGACGCGTTCGCCGCGGTCGACGTCTCCAAGGCCCGCACGTGGATCGGGGTCGCCGGAACGGTGACCACCCTCTCGGCTGTCGCTCAGGAGCTGCCGGAGTACGACTCGGAACGCACGCACCTTTCCCGGCTCGCTCGCGGGGACATCGATCGCATCGCGGCGGAATTGCTCGCTGCCGACCACGAGCGCAAGGCCGCGAACCCGGTGATCCACCCCGGCAGGGTCGACGTCATCGGCGGCGGTTCGCTCATCGTGCAGGTGCTCGCCGAACAGCTCGCCGAGCGAGGTGGGCCCACCGAACTCGTGGTCAGCGAGCACGACATCCTCGACGGCATCGCGCTCTCACTCGCCTGAGAGGGACCGTCGAGACCGGCAGCTCGCGAACGCTCAGGCGGCTTGTCCCGTTTGCTGCTGTTTGCTAGCTTCCCTGTCGATCAAGTGGGGGCACACGTGGACGAACTGACGGCCGAGCGGGTCATCGAGGTACTCAAGGCGGTCGGTGCCAGGGACGGGTCCGGCAGCAGGATGACCATAGGTACGGGGCTCCTGTACTGCGGCTCCTGCCGACGTCCGTTGCGCGGCGGCCATGGCGATGCCGCCTCGTGGAGTCCTGGTACCTCGGCGAACTACGACTGCGCCCATTGTGCGGTGGTGTCGGTACCGGTGCATCGCGTGGATGCCCAGTTACAGGCGCTGACTCTTCGGCGGCTCGAATCGCCCGAGTTCGCCTCTTTGTGGCGCGAGAAGCGGGTGGCGGAGCTGGACGCACGCATCGCGGAGGGCCACCGGATTCGGGCTTGGTGTCGTGACCCGGCGAATCATCAGCGGCTTGCTCGCGCCACGGGCCGTGGTAGACGCCTTGACGTGGAGTGGGATCTGATCAACCTCGCCAAGGAGTTGGTGGAGCAGGTCGAGGAACGGGCGGGTCTGGCGGGGCCGGTGGAAGAGAGCTCGGCCTCCCTTGAGGAGCTGCAGCTGGCCAGGGCCGAGTACACGCTCGCGTACCTGACCGCGTCGAGGAACTACAACCGGAATCGTCGCGCGCTGATCCGGCAGGTGGGCGGACGCGGACAGCTCAAGGCATACCTGAGAAATCTGGACAGCCGTCTGTGGGAGCTGCTTGCCGAAACCCGGTGGCACGATGCGGGCCCCGCGCAACTGCCCGCGCGAGACAAAGCGATGGAACAGGATTGGGCAACATCGCCCACGACGATGAGTCAGCGCAGGCACGATCTGGTTCGCCTCGCGCTGGGTCCGGAAGAGCATCTCGTGGTCGACGCGGAAGCGCGTGTGGTCGTGGAAAGCTGAGGCTTTCACCCGCCTGAGCAGGGCCGGTGCCGGCGAAGGCACCGGCCCTCAGCTCAGCGGTTGCTCGCGGAGCGCACGAACGCGGCGAGATCCTTCGACTGCTGGACCCTCGATGGTTCGTGGACGTACATCATGTGGCCTGCGGGGTAATACGCGGTTTCCACATTGGACCGCAGCTCGTCGGGGAGCTGAAGCTGAGCGATGACGTGTTCCGCCGCGTAGTAGGGCGTCGCGCCGTCATAGTGGCCGAGCGCGATGTGGATCTTGAGATGCGGGTTCGCTCGCATCGCGGAGCTGAGGTTCGCCACCGCGGAAATCGCGCGGCCCTCGAAGTCCGAATAGGACCATTCCCTCGCCACGTCGATCGCGAGGATCTCGTAGGGCAGGTCGTTGGCGTATTCGAGCTGGGACCTGACGTAGTGGTTGAAGCCCGCCGAGTAGGCGCCGATGATCCGGGAGATCGACGCGTCGTCGCTCATGTGCTCCCTGCCGCCGTCGGGCTCCCACGTGGTGAATCTGCCGTCCATCCTTCCCGTGGTGAGTCCTTCGTCGCGAAGCAGCTCCGTGAAGAACCTGACGTGCTCGATGCGAAGGTTGACCCTGTCTACATAGGACTCGGAAAGGCCGGTGAGCGTCGCGAGCCTGCTGACGAGGTCGGCCCGCTCCGTCGCCGACAACCGGGCACCGCGCCGCAAAGCCCACGGGAGGTCGCGGCTCGCGAACTCCTCCGCTTCGGCCAGCACCTCGTCGAGTGAACGCTTGCCGTGCTTGCCGTGGTAGTGCGCGATCGCCGCGTAGGTCGGGATGTACAACGAGTACGGGGTGTCGTTGCCCTCGGTGAAGAACACGGTGCTCAGATCGAGTACGGAGGAGATCAACAGCAGGCCGTTGAGATAGAGGCCGTGTCGTTCCTGCAGGTGCGAGGCCAGGGCGGCTGCCCGCAGCGTCCCGTAGGACTCGCCGGCGAGGAACTTGGGCGAAAGCCAGCGTTCGTTGCGTGAGGTCCACAGCCGGATGACCTCGCCGACGGATTCGATGTCGGCCGTGAAGCCGTGGTAGTCCTTCGGTTTCTCGCCGGTCGCGGCCCGCGAGTAGCCGGTGGAGACGGGGTCGATGAACACGAGATCGCTGTGCGCCAGCAGGCTTTCCGGGTTGTCGACGACCCGGTATGGCGGCGGTTCGGGGTCGTTGACGTCGCCGGAGACGACCCTGCGCGGACCGAGCACGCCCATGTGCAGCCAGATGCTGGACGAGCCGGGCCCGCCGTTGAAAGCGAAGGTCACCGGACGTGTCGTGGGGTCGGCGCCGTCGAGAGTGTAGGCGGTGATGAACACCTCGGCCTTCGGCTTGTGGCCGTCGAACTTGCCTTCGGTGAGCACTTCCTTGCGCAGCACCACCCGGCCGCTCTGCGCGGTGTAGGCCAGCTTGCGCCGTTTCACGGTCAGGCTGTGCTGGGTGGTGACGAGGTCGTCGATGGGGTCGTCAGCGACCGTGTCCTCGTCGGACTTCGCCTTCAGGTCGGTCTCGTCTTTCGTGGTCTCCGGCATGTGTCCAACCTAGATCAGTGCACAATGCTGTTGTGGCCACAACAGCCAGTTCGCTAGCCAGGCTCGATCAGCGAATCAGCGAGTGCCGAGCGTGCCCCCGCCTCGTCGAATGGCGAGAGCGGGTCGCGGCCACGAAACGTGCCGCTTTCGCGAACGAGACCTACTGGGGCAGACCGGTTCCCGGGTTCGGGCGGCCGGACGCCGCGCTGGCGCTCGTGGGACTCGCTCCGGCCGCGCACGGCGGAAACCGGACCGGACGGATGTTCACGGGGGACCGCTCGGGCGACGTGCTCTTCAAGGCGCTCTACGACGTGGGACTCGCGTCGCAGCCGACGTCCGTGCGCAGGGACGACGGGCTGGCGCTGCGTGGCACCAGGATCACCGCTCCCGTGCACTGCGCTCCCCCTGAGAACAAGCCGACGCCGGCGGAGCGCGACACCTGTGGCCACTGGCTGGCCGAGGAACTGGAGCTGTTGCGGCCGACGCTGCGCGCGATCGTCGTACTCGGCGGCTTCGGCTGGCAGGCGTTGCTGCCCGTGCTGGGCAGGGCGGGGTGGGACGTGCCCCGGCCTCGCCCCCGGTTCGGACACGGTGTCGAGGTGACCCTCGAAGGTCCTTCGCGATTGCACCTGCTCGGGTGCTATCACGTGTCGCAGCAGAACACCTTCACCGGCAGGCTGACCCCTGAAATGCTGCGCGAAGTCCTTGCGAGAGGCGCCTCACTCGCCGACCTCGACTGAATCGTTTGCGTAACGTGGCGACGCTGGTCACAGCCAACCAGGGTCCGTGAGCATGGCGTGAGGAACGGTGCAACCATGGGTGTATGGCAGTCAAGTCGGAACCGACTCGGATCCTGATCCTCGGTGGCGGATACGTCGGCTTGTACACGGCCCTGGGCCTCCAGAAGAAGCTCCGCGCCAACGAGGCGTCAGTGACCGTCGTCGACCCCCAGCCGCACATGACCTACCAGCCGTTCCTCCCCGAGGCGGCAGCGGGCTCCATCGAGCCCCGGCATGTGGTGGTGCCGTTGCGCAGGGCGCTCCGACGTTGTCACGTCCTCACCGCGCGCGTCACCAAGATCGAGAACGACCGCAAGACGGTCACGGTCGAGGCGGCGGACGGCCACGTCGAGCAGCTCAGCTACGACGTGCTCGTCGTCGCGCTCGGCGCTGTCGCGAGGCTGCTGCCGATTCCGGGGCTCGCCGAGCAAGGCATCGCTTTCAAGACCATCGGTGAGGCCATCTACCTGCGTAATCACGTCCTGACGAAGCTGGACGAGGCGGCGAGCACGCTCGATCCGGAGCTGCGCAAGCGGCTGTTGACCTTCACTGTCGTCGGCGGTGGGTTCGCGGGAATCGAGGCGCTCGGCGAACTTGAGGACATGACCCGTTTCGCCACGCGGTACTACGAGAACATCCAGCCAGAGGACATCAGGTGGGTGCTGATCGAGGCCGCGGGCCGGATCCTGCCCGAGGTGCGCGAAACGCTGGGCGTGTGGACGGCGGAACAGCTGGAGAAGCGCGGCATCGAGGTCTATCTCTCGACCGCGGCGAAGTCGTTCGAGGACGGGCACGTCGTGCTGTCGGACGGCACCGAGTTCGACAGCGACACCATTATCTGGACCGCTGGTGTGAAGGCCAACCCGGTACTCGCCGAGTCGGACCTGCCCATCGACAAGAGGGGCAGGGTCCAGGCGACGGCTGGATTGCAGGTCGTCGGACACCCCGAGGTGTGGACGGCGGGCGACAACGCCGCCGTGCCGGACCTTTCCAGGACGGAAGAGGACCCGACCGCGACCTGCCCGCCGAACGCGCAGCACGCCGTGCGGCAGGCGAGGCACCTGGCGAAGAACATGATCAAGTCGCTGCGTGGTGGCCAGCCGGTGGACTACTACCACAAGAACGTGGGCTCGGTGGCGAGCCTCGGCCTCCACAAGGGGGTCGCGGACACCTTCAACATCAAGGTGAAGGGCTTCCTCGCCTGGTTGATGCACCGCGCCTACCACGTCAAGGCGATGCCTACTTTCAACCGGAAAGTCCGGATCATGCTTGACTGGTTGCTGGGTGGTCTGTTGCGCCGCGAGGTCGTTTCGCTCGGGCAGATCAACAACCCGAAGGAAGAGTTCGCCCGCGCTTCCAAGTCATGACGGTTGCGGGGGCATAAGCTGCATATGCCCCCGTAGCCCAATCGGCAGAGGCAGTCGACTTAAAATCGATCAAGTGCGGGTTCGAGTCCCGTCGGGGGCACCATCTCTGCTGGTCAGTGGTTTGCTGGGCAATGGTGCAAGATCAATTTCCCAGTTTATCCCTGGAATTGCGGGGAACCGCACCAAGCGTCTTCCGGAGCGTCGGCGGCCGCGTTTGTTGCCGAACCACTGCGCCCGACCTGGGCCTCGTGCGGGGATCAAGGTTCCTTGCGGTCGTCGCGTTGTCCAACGCTGCCCCGGCTCAACTTGCCCGCTCGTGTGATCGTGACTAAAGGGCAACTTTTCTGCCCAGAATCCTGGGTATGGTTGTGGCGTGGACGGGAGGCGAGGCGAGTGAAGATCGACACGAACGACCTCATCAGTGTTACGGATGCCAACAACAAGGGCGTCTCCAAGCTGGTCGCCGAGGCCAGCGAAGGGCGGGAGTTCGTGCTGATCAAGAACAACAAGCCCGCCGCTGTGCTCGTCGGTATCGACAAGGTCGAGCGACTGCAAAGAGTCGAAGAATACGAGGAAGATCTCAAGCTCCTGGCTTTGGCGCTCGTCAGGTCGGCTACTGATACCGGGCAGCGACTTTCGCTGGAAGAAACCGCCGCCAGGTTCGGTGTCGACCTGGACGATCTCGATGACGACGAGGTCGAGGAAGGCTGAACCGGATGGCCCGCGTGCTCTTTCTGCCCGAGGCGGCTGACGATCTCGCTGAGTTGGACGGTTCAGAACGGGTTCTCGTATTCAAGGCGTTGAAGAAGCTGCGAACCGACCCGGCTCAGCGTGGTAGCCCGCTCGGCTCGGATCTTACGACGTTCAGAAAGCTGGTTGTCGGAAATCGCCAGTTCCGCATCGTCTTCCGCGTCGAAGCGGACGGCACGGTTGTGGTCGTGTGGGTAGTGGCGACGCGTGTCGACAGCGAGTGTTACGACCTCGCGATGGCTCGCCTGGCCCTGCACGGCGATCGCCAGGTGACGGCGCATCTCGAAGAGGTCGTGGAGCAGGTCTTTCGGAGGGAACGGCGATAGTTGGCGGCCGCCGTCGTATTTTTCGAGTTTCACAGGTTGTCCGCCGAACCTCACGGTCCGCGTTCATCCACAATGGAATCGAAGATCGCGTCACGACGGTTGGCGAGCAAGAATCCGCTCATCGGAGTGTCCCGTCGGCGCCTCATCACGTGGTGGACGCGGGAGTCGTACCGGCGGACGATCAGCCTTCGCCGGTATGAGGGTCAGCGCGATCCGCTGAGCCGGTTCTGACGATGAAATCGCTGGTCGAGCACATGAGTCCTCCCGGTGTGGGTCGTGAGGATGACCCTGCGAATCGATCTCGCGCCGGACGCGGTGGCCGGTTCGGCTCAATAATCTTGTCTGCATGTTGACGGTGAGTTCGGTGAGCCGGAGTTTCGGCGACCACCAGGTGTTGGACGGGGTGTCCTTCGACGTCCGCCCGGGGCGGATGACTGGCTTTCTTGGGGCGAATGGTTCGGGCAAGACCACCACGATGCGGATCGTGCTGGGGGTGCTCGGCGCACAGGCGGGGACGGTGACCTGGCAGGGCCGCGCCGTCACCCAGCGCGTGCGGCAGCGCTTCGGATACATGCCGGAGGAACGTGGGCTCTACCCGAAAATGAAAGTGGGGGAGCAAATCGCGTGGCTCGGCCAGTTGCATGGCCTCAGCGCCGCGGATGCCCAGCGCAACACCGACCGGTTGCTGGAGCAGTTGGAGCTGTCGTCACGCGCCGACGACAAGCTGGAGGAGCTTTCGCTGGGGAACCAGCAGCGAGCACAGATCGCGGCCGCGCTGGTGCACGATCCGGTGTTGTTGATTCTCGACGAGCCGTTCTCCGGACTCGACCCGATCGCCGTTGAGACAGTGCTGGGAGTGCTGCGGGAACGCGCGGCACAAGGGGTTCCGGTGTTGTTCTCCAGTCACCAGTTGGCGCTGGTGGAGCAACTGTGCGACGACTTGGTGATCATCTCGAAGGGGGAGATCGCCGCCGCCGGTGGCCGCGAGGAACTGCGCTCGCGGTACGGCACGACCCGGTTCGAGTTGATTGTGGACTCCGACGCGGGCTGGCTGCGAGGGCAGCCGGGGGTTCACGTGATCGATGTGGACGGTCCGCGTGCCGTCTTCGACATCGTCGAGGTGGAGCCGGGCGGCGAGTCGGTGGACCAGCGGGTATTGCGGACGGCGCTGGAACGTGGCGCGGTGCGCAGCTTCGCCCCCGTTGTTCCGTCGCTCGACGAGATCTTCAAGGAAGTGATCTGATGACCACGATGACGCCGCAGGCTCAGCGGGACGAGAGCGCGCAGCACGACACGGATGGCGACGGCACGTCGTTCGTCACGGCGACCAGGTTGGTCGCGGCAAGGGAAATGAAGTCGTTCATGCGGATGAAGGGCTTCTGGATCGGGTTCGCCGTCACCCTGATCGGGCTGTTCGCGCTGACGATCCTGCCTTCGGTGTTCGGCGGAGGACAGACGAGCGTCGCCGTCGTCGGTCCACAAGCCGCCAACGTGCTCACGCAGGCCGATCTCGACGTGCGGGAGACCGCCGGTGTCGCTGAGGCCGAAGAGCTCGTTCGTACGGAGGAGGTCGAAGCCGCCGTCGTTCCCGACACCACCGGCGAGTCGGTGACGGGTGTTCGGGTGCTCGCGTTGTCCGATGCGCCCTCCGACGTGGTCGCCGCGCTCGGGACGTCTCCTCCGGTGGATCTGCTTGAGGAGTCCGACATCGGCCAGGGGCAGCAGCAACTCGTGATCATGGTGTTCTCGTTGCTGTTCTTGATTTTCGCCATGGGTGGCACGGCGATCGCGCAGAGCACGGTCACCGAGAAGCAGACCAGGATCGTGGAGATTCTGGTGGCGACGGTGCCGGTGCGCGCGTTGCTGACAGGGAAGATCGTGGGGCACACCCTGTTGACGATCATTCAGGTGGTGGTGCTGGCTGTTGCCGCACCGATCGCGTTGAACCTGGGTGGACAGTCCGAATTGTTGACGGCAATCGCACCCGCGCTCGGCTGGTTCGTTCCCTTCCTGTGCTTGGGATTCGTGTTGCTCGGCGCGATGTGGGCAGTCGCGGGCTCGGTGGTGAGCAGGCAGGAAGACCTCGGCTCGACCATGGGCCTGATCATGATGCTGGTGATGGGACCCTACTTCGCGGTGATGTTCTTCTCCGACAACGCCATGGTGATGAACGTGCTGTCCTACATTCCGTTCTCCGCTGCGATCGCGATGCCGGTGCGCATGTTCACCGGTGACGCTCAGGTGTGGGAAGCGTTGCTTTCCATGGGAATCCTGGTCGGCTCGCTCGTCGCGATCGTGTTGATCGCCAGCCGACTTTACGCCGGCTCGCTCCTGCACACCGGCGGCAAGGTGTCGCTGGCCAAGGCATGGGCCAAAACAGACTGAACAAGAGCACGTGACGGGGCCCTGGCAATTCCTTGCCAGGGCCCCGTTTCGCTTTCGATCACCGGGTGGTGCCGATTCCGGATCTGGCCCCTCGGAAGTCCTTGACCAATGCCAGGAGCTTGTCGCTGGGAGCGTCCGGCACCGGTTCATCGAAGAGGAGTTCCGCGAAGCGGCCGGACGACATCCGAGGAGCCGCCGCGTTCGAGGGGGCTTCGCTGACGGCGAGGTTCGCTGGCGTCCAGGTGATCGAGTAGGTGTAGTCGCGGGGATTCGCGAGCCGGTCGTCGTAGAGCGTCAGTTCACAGTGGACATCGGACCGACGAGGAAGCCGCCGTGCGACCGTGAGCATGGCCAGCAGTACGCCGTTGGGCGTCAAGGACGTGTCGTCGTCCGCCACCTCGATTCCGGAGGCCCACCAGCCCAGTTCTTCGAGTACCGGCTGAAATGCCTTGCCCTGTTCGGTTAGTCCGTACCGGGCGGGATTGTCGTCCGGGGTGTGGGAGAGAAGCCCGCCTTCGCCGAGTTCGCGTAGCCGAGCGGCGAGGACCGCGGGGGTCACTCCTGGCAGCAGGTCCTGCAATTCTCGAAAACGCTTCGGGTGCAGCAGCAGTTCACGGATGACGACCACCGTCCAGCGGTCCCCGATCAGGTCGAGGGCTCGCGCGGCGGCGCATCCGTCACCGTGCTCCCGGTACGTCGCTCGCTTGGGCAACGTCAGCTCACCTCCGTGACTACATGCTATGTTTATCATAGTATCACGAGCTGGCGTGACCGACGTCAGTCGTTTCTCCTTGTCGGCTAACGGAAAGGCGTCAAATATGCGTCCGCTCGTCATCACCCAGAACATGACCGTCGACGGTTCGGTGGAAACCCTCACGGACTGGTTCGATCCGAACGAAGACGACAGGGAAATGCTGGCGGAGATCCACCGGCAGAGCGCGGCGAGCGACACGCTGTTACTCGGAAGGAAGACATTCGAGGACATGCGTGGCTACTGGCCGGAATTGGAAGACGATCCGACGGGAATCGCCGAAATTCTGGACAAGCAGACCAAGTATGTCGTGTCGTCGACCCTCGCCGAACCCGGATGGCGGAACACGGTGGTCCTCGGTTCCGGCTGGCTTGAGGCCGTCGCCGAGCTGAAAGAATCCGAAGGGAACGAGATCGGCGTCACCGGAAGCATCTCGTTGTGCCATGCACTGATTCAGCAGGGTCTTGTCGACGAATACCGGCTCTTTGTCTATCCCGCGGTCCAGGGCTTCGGGCGAAGGCTGTTTCCCGAGGGACGTAGCATTCCGCGGCTGAACCTGGTGGGGAGCAAGACATTCCAGAACGGAGTATGTCTCCTGACCTACCGGACGAGGTCGCGTTAGCGGCGACCGACCGTCCGCGCTGGAGCGAAAGCGCGAGCTCTACCTGACATTTTCAGCGAAGTGGGCGAGCTGGTCGGCGACCGTGCCCCAGCCGTCGGCGAAGCCCAGTTCGGCGTGCCGCTCCCTCGCCGCCGGATCGGCATGCCGAACGACGATCCGGTAGTCGGTGCCCTCCGCGTGGTCGTCCATCGTGATCTCGGCCGTCATCGCGACGGGCTCGGGATTGGCGGGCCGCCATCCACTGTCGACACTGTTGGTGAACACGATCCGCTCGAACTCGTTCACCACGAGAAAACTCGCGTCGAGATGTGGAGTGAACGCCGTCCCGTCGGCGCTCATGCGGGTGACGAAGGCGCCGCCAGGGCGGACTTCCAGCCGGTCGACGTGGCACAGCATCGGCGATGGGAGCCACCACTGTGCGAGGTTGTCCGGATTGGTCCACGCGTCCCACACGAGTTTGCGAGGCGCGCGAATGATTCTTTCGATGCTGAGATCGAGATCGGGGTTCATGCCGGATCCTTCCTGGGTGTGGTGACGAAATTTTCAAGCCGGTCGGTGCGCTCTTCCCATAGCCGCCGCTGTTGCGACAGCCAGCCCTCGACGACGGCGAACTGTTCCCTGTTGAGCACGCAGGTGCGCACCCGCCCGGATTTCGCCGTGTGAATCAGGCCGTTCGACTCAAGCATGCGCACGTGCTTCATGAACGAGGGAAGTGTCATCGTGGCCTCGCGGGCCAGGTCGCTGACACTTGCCGGCCCGTGCCCGAGCCGGTGGATCACAGCCCGTCTCGTCGGGTCGGCGAGAGCGAGAAAGAGCCCGTCCAGTTCCGCAAGATGCTGTGCCACGAGGCTAAGTATTGCTCGTCCTAACACTTAGCGCAAGGGCTAAGTGTTGCGGGCGCGAAAAGGCCGGACCGCGCATTCGCGCGCGGCCCGGCCTCGCCGATTCGGCTCAGTCGCAGAGCGCGGCGTCGAGCACCTTGAAGGACTCGACGGCGGCGGTCTGGGAGAAGGTGTTCGTGACGACCGAGGCGAAGCGGCCGTCGTCGGTGACACCAGTCGTGGAGATGAAGCCGGGCAGCCCGCCGTTCTTCGCCCAGTACGTCCCGCCGCACGACAGCTCGACCTCGTTGCCGCCAAGGCCCATGGGGCCGGGCAGCTCGGTCGGCACGGTCGTGCGCATTTCCGCGAGCGCGGCGTCCGAGATGACCTCACCGGCGAGCAGCGCGCGGAAGAACGTCGTCGAATCCTCCAGCGTCGACGTCATGCCTGCTGCCGAAGACCAGTAGGACGGCTCAACGGAATTCGTGTTGTCCAGCCAGAAGTCGAACGGCGGGATCCGGCCGCCCGTGTAGCCCGACACGAACGGCTCGGCGAGAGCCCGGTCTCCCTTTTCGGGGAGCGAGGTGTTCTCAAGGCCCAGCGGTTCGATGATGCGCTCGGTGATCGCGTCTCCCACGGACTGGCCGGTGATCTCCTCGATCAGCATGCCCAGCACGTGGTAACCGACGTTGGAGTAGTTGACGTCGCCGCCCGGCTCACCAAGCGGTGCGTCGTCCATCGCCGCACCGACAAGCTCGGCCAGCTCGTAGGTGCCGTCGGGGTTGGCTTGCGCGTCGAGTGGGTCCCTCGCCAGACCGCTGGTGTGCTGCATGAGCTGGCGCACGGTGATGACATTGCCGTCGTAGTTGCCGGTGACGACGCCAGGGAGGTACCGCTCGATCGGCGCGTCCAGTTCGACCGTGCCCTCGTCGACGAACTGGAGGACGACCGCTGACACGATGGTCTTCGTCTGACTCGCGATCCGGAAGTGGTCGTTCGACGCGATCGGCCGGTTCTGGCCGAACTTCGCGGTTCCGGCCGTCAGCGTCCACGACTCGTCACCATCGCCCGCGTACACGGCCGCTCCCGGCCCGCCGACCGAAAGGTACTTGTTCAGTACCTCCTGTGTGTTCGCGTGCTCGTCCTGCGCCGTCGCGGCTGGCGCCCCTGCCCCGGCGATGGCAAGCGCGACGCCGCCCGCGACCGCCGCGAGCCATCGGCGATTGATTACCGTTGCCACGCGTCATCCTCCTTGGAGATCGACCGACCGGCCCCGCGCCGGACGTGATCATCAGAGTGGGGACGGTGCGGCGATTGAGGAAGGTCGTCGAGCGGCCATCTCTGGCCGGTGGTCTTGACCAGCGGGAACGGTCACCTTCTTCGCGTCGCGACCGGCAGGGCGTCAGTCACCAGCACGCTCCAGGGACCCTGCGCCGAAGATCAAGCGGTGTCCTCTCGACGTGTCGACGTACTCCCTGATCCGGTGGATCAGTCCGTCCCTGAGTTCGAAGACGAAACAGTAGTCGTTGCTGTAGGGGATGCCGTCGGCCAGCGTCGCCCGCATGGTCGCCTCCAGCGTCGCGCGCTCGCCGTCGGAGTGCAGGCCGTTGACGGTGAGCGCGAGGTCGCGCACGAAAAGGCGGGGGAAGTCCTCGGAGAAGAACCGCACGATCGCCTCGCGGCCGACCATGTGATCCGGCGCTTCGAGCGCGACCGCGGTGGCGTTCGACCTCGGCGACAACCATTCGGCGTCCTCGGTGAGTACGGCCGCGATCCGGGCCGGGTCCTGACTGGCGAACGCCAGGAACGCGTTCTCGACGATGCTGTTGTTGTTCATGGCCTTGTTGTTCATGAACGCAGCCTCGTCGCCGCTCGCTTCGGCGTCTTGGACGAATGTTCCCCGCACCTGGCGCGTTCCATACAGTCGTTCCACATAATGAGGTCATGGGATCGGCTGAGCCTTGTTCGGTGGCAAGGTGGGAGGTCGTCCGGCCGCGACGGCCCAGCAGGGTGCCCGGCGTGAGCATGGCCGGGTTTCACGACCGTGGCGCGGGTCCCGTCGACGTCAGGGTGGTCCCGCATCCCGCCGTAACCCTCGTACTGGAGTTCGGGGACGGGCCGCTCGTGGTGGACGCGGCGACAGGCAGGCAGCAGCGGGGGAGCCTCGTCGCCGGGTTCACCCATGACGCCGTTCGGGTACGCGGCGAGAACGTCGAGTGCGTACAGGTGCGGTTGTCTCCCTTGGCTGCCTTTGCCGTGCTCGGTGTCTCCTCGGCCGAACTCGATCACGTGGTGGTGACACTCGACGACCTGTGGGGCTCGGCTGCGGCCCGTGTCCGGCAACGGGTCGGCGAGGTGCGGTCCTGGCAGGACCGGTTCGCGCTCGCCGACGACATACTCACTCGCCGGATCGCGGAGGGGCCTTCCGCCGACCCCGAGGTCGCTTTTGCCTGGAGCCGCATTCTCGGCAGTAACGGCGGGGTTCGCGTCGAGGAACTGGCGAGCGAGTCGGGGTGGAGCAGGAAACGCCTGTGGTCGAGGTTCAGGGAGCAGATCGGCCTGTCACCCAAGCGGGCGGCGCGGCTGGTCCGGTTTGATCATGCCGTCCACCGGCTCGCGGTAGGGGCCGACGCTGCCATGACCGCCGTCGAAAGCGGCTATGTCGATCAGTCCCACCTGAACAGGGACGTACTGGCGTTCAGCGGTATCACCCCGGCGACCATGGCGGGGGAAACCTGGCTCGCCGTCGACCACATCGCGTGGAAAGACCGGGGCAAAAACGAGTTGTCCTGACATGGCCTCGCTGCTTGGCTTTGTCAGTGATCAGTTCCGACGTCTTTCGCGGCCAGCCGGTCTTGACCGGAAGTCGAGTGCGGCTCGAACCGATGAGCAGCGGGCACTTCGACGGTATCTGGCCGATGCTCACCGACCCGGAAAGCATCCGCCTCACCGGAACTCATCACCGGTTCACCGAAGACGAGGTCCGGGATTGGCTCGCGACCAGGCAGGACCACCACGACAGGGCCGACTGGGCCATCGTGCGTGCCGAGGACGGCGAGGTGCTGGGCGAGGCGGCGCTCGACGAACTCGACGCACCCAATGCCTCGGTGAGCTTCCGGATCTCCCTGGTCGGCCCAGAGGTGTTCGGGCGAGGCTTCGGCACGGAGGCCACGCGCCTGGCCGTCGACTACGCCTTCGACGTCGCCGGTCTGCACCGCGTTTGTCTTGAGGTCTTCGATTTCAACCCTCGTGCCCAGCGTGTTTACGAGAAGTGCGGGTTCGTCCGCGAGGGAGTGCACAGGGACGCCCTGCTCTGGGAAGGGCAATGGCACGACGCGATCACCATGGCGATCCTCGCGACCGACCCTCGTGGCGAGTCCACTGTGGATGGCTCAGGAATCGTCGGTGATCCCGCGTAGCACCATGGCGAGTCCTCCCGCGAATTCCTCTTCCGCGCCGAGGTGCCGCGCTTCGCGCGCGGTGGCGGAAAGGTAGGGGAACTCAGCGGAGGGGAGGTCCGCGAGCGCGCTGGTCCCGTGCCCCGCCAGCGGCCCGAGGTGATCGAGCTGGATGGCGCCGACGAGGTAGCCAAGCAGGCAGCGCAGCGCGACCGCTTTTCGCGGCCCTTCGAGCCCCGCTTCGGTGAGGACGCCCAGCACCGTTTCCGACCAGCGTCGTAACGAGGGTGAGCTGTGCCTTCTGCTGAGGGTCAGCGGGACGACGGCGGGATGTGCCGAAACGGCGGCCCGCACCTGCTCCATGAGGTAGGCGACGCGTTCCTGCCACGAACCGCGCGAAGGCGGTTCGCTGTCGGCTTCGGCGAGCACCTTCTCGACGACGAGTGTTTCCAGTTCGTCCCTGTCCTCGACGTAGCGGTACAGGGCCATGGGACTCATGGCGAGCTGGTTGGCGACGGCGCGCATGGACAGGCCGGCCGGACCGTGCGCGTCGATGACGGCGAGCGCGGCCGTGGCGATGCGGTCCTTGTCGAGAGAACGAGGGCGAGGCATGGCGCTTGACAATGTACTGCATACGCCTACGTTGGTTAGTGTACGACGTACGCCTACCTGGGAGTGATCATGGCGAAGCAATTGAGCCCCGGTGTGAGAGTCGGGGAACGCACGCTTGTTTCCGTCGAGGGAGAACGAATTACCGTTCCCGACGGCGGACGGTTGGTACACCTGCAATTCAGGCGGTTCGCCGGTTGCCCGATCTGCAACATCCACCTGCGGTCGATCCAGCGGCGATATGCCGAGATCGAGGCGCACGGTATCGGTGAGGTGGTCGTCTTCCACTCGCCCGCCGGGGAGTTGGCGCCCTACGTCGCCGAACTTCCCTTCCCGGTGATCGCCGACCCGGAGAAGGAGCTCTACCGCGAGTTCGGCGTCGAGTCGGCACCGCGAGCACTGCTCGATCCACGGGCATGGCCTGGCATCGTCACCGGTATCGCACGGGCGACTGGGCGAGCGCTCCAGCGCAAGGAACCGGTGCCCTCGCTCAGGCAACAGGGCGGCAGGCTCGGCCTTCCGGCCGATTTCCTCATCGCCTCGGACGGTGAGATCGTCGCGGCGAAATACGGTGCGCACGCCGACGACCAATGGCAGGTCGACGAACTGCTCGCGACGTCGCTCGCACCGCGAAGCCAGCTGTAGTCGCCCGATCAGGCAGCGACCGGGCGACTTCGTGGTACGAATGCCAAGCTTGCTGTGCTTGTGCAGGTCACCGACAACGGAGGTGCGCATGCTTGCCGGGCGGTTGAACACCGACACGCTGGAATTCGCGGTCGTCGACGTTCCGAAGCCGGAGCCGGACGCCGGTCAGGTTCTCATCAAGGTCCAGGCGGCCGGTGTGTGCCTTTCCGACGCGCACCTCATCGACGGAACCCTTTCGCCGCTGTACCTCGAAGGCGACACGGTGACGCTCGGACACGAGGTCGCGGGAACCGTCGAAGCACTCGGCCCCGGTGTCAACGGCTGGCGGCCGGGGCAGCGGGTGCTGCTGCAAGCCGGTGAGCCGCGCGCAGACGGCACGGTGCTCACGAGAGGAGTCGACTACGACGGCGGCTGGGCCGAATACGCCGTCGCGACAGCGAGCACGCTCGTCTCCATCCCCGACGACCTGCCCTACGAGCAGGCGGCGATCATTCCCGACGCGGTGTCGACGCCGTGGGCGGCGATCACCTCGACGGCTTTCACGAGACCGGCGCAGGCGGCCGGAGTCTGGGGTGTCGGCGGGCTCGGTGCGCACGCGGTGCAGTTGCTGCGGATGATGGGTGTCGCGCCGATCATCGCCGTCGATCCGATCTCCGTAGCGAGGGAGCGGGCCGTCGGCTTCGGAGCCGACCTCGTCCTCGATCCCGATGACGGGAACTTGCGGGAACGGGTCTTCGAGGAGACGGCGGGTGCGGGGCTCGCCGTCGCTTTCGACTTCGCCGGTGTCGCCGCGGTGAGGGAACAAGCGGTGGGCTGTCTTGCGCCGGAAGGAAAGCTGGTGCTCGCAGGGCTCACCAACAAGCCGCTCACCATCACCAACGGCATCGCGTTCAGCTATTTCAAGCAGCAGATTCTCGGTCACTACGGCTCCCAACCCGAACACGTCGAACAACTCGTGAAGCTCACGAGCGGGCATCGCATCGACTTCTCCCGCTCGGTGAGCGACGTGCTGCCACTGGCCGACGCGGAGAAAGCCGTCGATCGCCTGCTGCGTAAAGAAGGCAACCCGATCCGGCTCATACTGAAGCCCTGACGCCCCTGACGCTCCGCTCGCCGGGTGCGTAATCTGGCCCGCGCCGGTGAGGGGAGTGCGGATGCGGGATCCGGAAGGCAGCACAGGGACGTCGCGCGGGGTCGCGCTTGTGACCGGAGGGTCGAGAGGGCTCGGCGCGGCCATCGTGCGTGCGCTCGCCAGTGACGGTTTCGCGGTCGCGATCAACTACGCGAGCAGCGCTGACGCCGCGACGTCGCTCAGGGACGAGATCGTCGCCGACGGCGGCAGCGCGGAGGTGTTCGGCGCCGACGTCACCGACGAGGCCGAGGTCGCCGACCTGCACGCGAGAGTCGTCGCGCGGCTGGGTTCCGTCGACACGCTGGTGCTGAACGCGACGGGACCACAGCCCATGATTCCCGTCGCCGAGTTGACCTGGCAGGACCTGCTCGATCAGCTCGTGTTCTTCGCCAAGAGCCCGGTCTTGCTCGTCACCGAAGTGCTGCCTGGCATGAAGGAGCGAGGGTGGGGACGGATCATCCAGATCGGTTCCGAGGTCGTCGAACTCGGCGCGCCGAACCAAAGTGCTTATGTCGCGGCGAAAGGCGCTCAGCTCGGCTTGACGAGGTCATGGGCGAGAGAGCTCGGCGAGTTCGGGATCACCGTCAATCTCGTTGCCCCCGGCTGGGTTCCGACCGAGCGGCACGATCGCGTTCCGGCAAGCGCGTTGCGGGATTACGCGAAGGACGTACCACTCGGCCATCTCGGGATGCCCGCCGATGTCGCGGACGCGGTCGCCTTCCTCGCTTCGGAAAGGGCTGCGTTCATCACGGGACAACGGCTGGCCGTCAACGGAGGAAACACGTTGTCGTGAAGGGGCCGGAACCGAAGCAGTCCACAAAGGAGGATCGGGCCGGCAGCCACACCCCCAGCCGAGTGACTGCCGACCCGAGACCGGAGCGGCACGGAGCCGACCAGGATGCTGCTTTGGTTGCACTCAGCGGTGGTTGAGTCTGCCGGAGCCGGTGGAGGTCGAGCAATGCGCAATTGCTCATCCTTTGATTAGGAACGCTAATGGCTCCGCGTTCGAGTCGTTCCTCTCCGGCGAGGTTTGACCGTTTCCTCCGCGATATCGGCGAACGCGCGGATCGTGGCGTTCTCCGAGGCCGCGGCCCACACCGGCACGAGAGCCATCGGGGGCATGTCGGTGATGGGAATGAGCGCGAGTCCCGGAAACGGGATGTGGTCGAGCAGGGTCGCGATGGTGCAGTGCAGTCCGTGCCCGCGAGCGACGAGGGTCAGCACGTCGTCGGCCGTCAGTTCGGGTCGATGGGTCAGGCCGACGATGTCCGAGGTGGTGAGCTTGAGCCTTCGCCCTGTGCCGCTCACTCGCGGTGTCCACAGATCCCTGTGGAGTGAGGACGCGCTGGCCGGATTGATGATCTCGTAGTCCGCGAGGTCGTCGAGGGTGACCGATGTCCTCGCGGCGAGCGGATGGTCGCTCGGCGTGAGCACCGCACGGGGTACCTCGGCGAGTACCGGCCCGATGACGACGCTGTTGTTCCGGAGGGATCTTCCGTCGCCTCCCGGCGACCAGCAGAGCGCGACGTCGGTCCCGCCTTCGACCAGCAGGGGTTCCGGGTTCAGGGTGTAGCGGAGCTGGAGTGTGTTGAGGATGACGGTGCACCCTGGATGCCGTGCCTCGAACGCCGAGACGACCCTCGTCGCCAGCTCGTTGCCGATGCTCGGCAGGTAACTGATCCGCAGTTGCCCCGTGATGTCGCGGGCGGCGGTCCGGCAATCCTTGAGTGTCGTGGTGAGTTCGTCGTAGCCGCGGCTCGCGCCTTCCCTGAACCGCACTCCGAGCGGGGTGAGTGAGACTCCGCGGTGAGCGCGGTCGAAAAGCGCGCCGCCGATTTCGGTCTCCAGCGCTCTGATGGTCTGGCTGACCCTGCCCTGGCTGACGTGCAGTCGCTGGGCCGCCCTGCCGAAATGCAGCTCATCGGCCAAAGCCAGGAATACCTCTATCTCCCGGAGTTCCACCAACAGCTCCCGCCCCGTTGCTCACGCGTTGTCCCGATTCTTTATCAAACCGGGGCGACTGTCCCGCTGTTCGTGGATTCGCCGTCACCGTTCGGTCAGTTCGGCCCACACGACCTTGCCTTCGTTCGTCCGCTCGACTCCCCATTCGTCGGCGAGCGCCGAGACGAGCAGCATTCCTCTTCCTCCGGCCTCGTCCGAGCGCGGAGCGCGAACAAAAGGGGCCGCCCGCTCGTTGTCGGTGACCTCGATGCGGACCGTGTTGCTACGGCGCCGCACCCTGAGCGACGAGGGGGAAGCCGTGTGGACGATGGCGTTGGTGACGAGTTCGGTCACCACCAGCAGTACGCACTCTCGCCACTCGGGATCGGGATGGTCGATGACCTCGTCGACGGCTCGCCGAGCGAGCCCTGGCATCACCTGCTCGTCGTCGAGCCGTAGTCGCAGGAGGGTGTCGTGAGGCACTTTCCGGAGACTTCCTATGACTTTCCGCTTGGTTCGATGTCGAAAAGCGGCACGAGACCGGATATCTCCAGCACGCGGATCGCGAACCGGTTCACGTTCACGAGCCGCACCGTGCCGCCGTTTTCCGTCACGCTGGAGTGTGCCCTGACAAGTGCGCTGATACACGCGGAATCGAAGAACGACAATTGAGCGAAGTCGACGACCAGCGATCGCGCGCCGGAAGAGATGAGTTCGTCGAGCGCCGCGGTCAGCAAGGGGGCCACGCCGTGGTCGATGTCGCCGCTCAGCGTGACCCGGCCGATTCCGTCGGTGAGGGTTGTGCGAACCGGTGGGTTTCCATCCGCGGCGAATTCGTCGTGGTGGCCGTCGGTCATCGTCGGACCTCTTCCGGGTCGCCCCGTTGGTTCGAGCCCTGCTCCGGTCAGTCTGACAGCACGAAGGCGAATCCTCAGCGCGAAGGGCGCGGCAGGGTTTGTCGCCGAAAGAAAGCGGGGAGCGATCGCGCTGGTTTAGCGGCATAGTGGATGCCGGCGGTGGGAGCGGACCCCGAGTCGTGAGGTACTGCCGTCACGGTGCGAGTGCTGGCAGGATGACCAGGCGCGCTTGTTCTCGGAGGAGGTGAGCCGATGAGCCGCCGACCCCGTTCGACCGAGGAGCTTCGTACGGAAATCGAACAGGTGCTCCGCGCGTCCAGCACGCCGCCGATCACCTGGAGTTCCGTCGCGGCGGAACTCGACGCCGCGGGCGAGGACAGTCCGCTTGCCGGGGCGCTGGAAGCCTTGGCGAGCCTGGTCAGGGAGCAGGACCGCCAGCTGCGCCTCCATCGGTCTCAGCTCGCCGAGACCAACGCGGGCTTGCTTGCGCTGCGGGCCGAGATCGAGCGGCAGCGGCGGCGTTCCGCCTTCCTCGACGACGTCAGCAGGGCGGCCGCGACCACGCTCGACAGCGCCGAAATGCTCAACCAGCTTGTCGGCCTCGTGACAAGGCACGGTTTCGCCGATCGCACCCGGGTCTGGCTGGTCGTCGACGACGAACTGGTCCGCCAGGACGAAGGCGGAGGTGGACTCGACCACGTCACCAGCAGGGCCTTCGGCAGCAGGGAGGCGGCCTTCGGCGAACCGGGCAGGGTTTCGATACCGCTGCGGCTCGGCCCGAGGGTGCTCGGTGTGCTCGACCTCTACCGCGATTCGGAGGAGTTCGACAGCGAGGACGTCGCTCTCGCGCAAGGCGTCGCCAACAGGGCCGCGGTGGGGTTGCGCAACGCCACCGCCTACGAACACGAGCACGAGCTGGCGCAGCGACTGCAACGCGCGATGCTTCCCGTTCTCGCCGATCAGGAGGGTGTCGATCTCGCGGCGAGATACCGGTCGGCGACGAGGGGCGTACACGTCGGCGGTGACTGGTACGACGCGGTGACCAGGCAGGACGGAACCGTCGTTCTCATGGTCGGTGACGTCACCGGGCATGGGCTCGACGCGGCGGTCGTGATGGGAAAACTGCAGAACGCGTTGCGTGCCTACGCGCTGGAGGGGCATGGCCCGGCGACCTCGTTGCGGCTCGTGCACGAGCTGCTCAGGGGGTGGACGAGCGCGCTGTACGCGACGGCGATCGTCGCGGAGATCGACATCGCGACCGGCGTGATGCGCTGGTCGAGCGCTGGCCATCCGCCGCCGGTACTGCTCGACGGGGCCGGTGTGCGCTACCTGGAGGTCGACCACGCGCCGATGCTGGGGATCAGCGCGAGTTCGGACATCCCGCAGCACGAGAAGAAACTGGAGCCAGGGTCGATCGTGGCGCTCTACACCGATGGCCTCGTCGAGCGGCGGTCGAGCGACATCGACACCGGGATGGCGAAGCTGGCCGATGTACTCGGGGAGCACGCCGAGGGCGCACTCCCCGATGTCGCCGAGCACATCCTGCGCGCGATGCTGGATTCGGGAGACCACGACGACGACGTGTGCCTGCTGCTGTGCAGATGGTTCGGAGTGTGACACCCCACGGTCTCTTTGCTTCGTAGTTAGGTTTGGCTAAGTTGACCGCCATGCCTTCAGCTTTCACCCGCAGGCGATTCCTCGGCGGCAGCCTCGCCCTCACCGCCACCGGCCTGCTCGCCGCGTGTGGACGCGGCTCCACGCCGGGCGCTTCCGGTTCAGGCGCGTGGTCCTTCACGGACGACGTCGGGGCGACGGCACGGCTCGACGGAATGCCCACCCGCGTCGCGGGACTGAACGACGCCATCGCCTCGCTGTGGAACTACGGCGTGACCCCGGTCGCCTCCTTCGGCTACACCGCGCTCGACGACGACGTGAACTTCGCGGGCAAGGACCTCGGCAAGGTCAAGCAGGTCGGCAGAACATACGGCGAGATCGACATCGACGCACTCGCGGCAGCTCAACCGCAGCTCATCGTCGCGCACGCCTACCCCGTCGACGGCGAGGGCACCATCGACAAGGAGAAACCGCTGTACGGGTTCAAGGACCTCAAGCAGCAGGAGACGATCGCCTCGATCGCGCCGATCGTCGCGATCGCGATGACCGGAACCGCGCGGGACGTGGTGGCGAGGACGACCGAACTGGCCTCCGCCGTCGGCGTGACCGGCCAGACCCTCGACAAGCACAAGAAGGACTACGACGCGGCAGCCGACCGCCTGCGCGCCGCGACCGCGTCCGGGGTGAGCGCCATGGCGATCGCCGCGTACCCCAGCGACGGCGTGCACATCGCGAAGGCACCCGACGACCCGGCACTGCGCTCCTACACCGAACTCGGCCTCGAATACCCCGACCCGGGAGGCGACGGCTACTACTGGCGGCAGGTGAGCTGGGAGAACATCGGCGACTACCGCACCGACGTCGTGTTGTACTCGATCCGCGACGGCCTCGACGCCGAGGAACTGCGCAAGCAGCCCACGTTCGCGAAGCTGCCCGCCGCCGAGTCGGGGCAGCTCTACCCGTGGGAGTTCTCCTCCATGGACTACGTCGCCCAGGCGAGGACGTTGAACCAGCTCGCCGAGAACCTGGAGAAGGCGCGGAAGGTGACCTGACGATTCCGGCCGCCCTCCCTCGCGGAAAGGCGGCCGGAATCGGAGAACGAATCCCTCAGGTGTCGCGCTTGCCAGAGTAGGCCCGCTGCCGGTCGGCCGGTGCCGGGCTCGGCTTCTTGTTGTTCTTGGCCGATCCGTTGCCGGCCGAGGGGACGTCGTCGAGTTCGGTGTCCTCGTCCTCCACCGGCACGAGCGCCGACTCGCCCTGCTTGAGCACCTCGTCGGCCTCCCTGAGCCGGGCGCGGGCCTCCTCGCGGATCTTGGACAACTTCGCGACGGTGTCGTTGGCCGACTTTGTGCGCCGGTCGGCGTCGTTCTTCGCGTCCTCGACGAGCTTCTTCGCCTTTGCCGTCGCCTCCTCCACCATCGTCTTCGACCTGGTGGTGGCTTCGTCGACCATGGTCGTGGACTTGGTGGTCGCCTCGTCCACCATCGTCGTCGACTTCGTCGTCGCCTCGCTGATCATGTGCTTGGCCTTGGTCGTGGCTTCGTCGACCATCTTCTTGGCCTCGGTGGTGGCCTCGGCGATCCGCCGTTCCGCCGCGTTCTTGCTCGCGGTCTTCTGATCGGCGATGTGCTTTTCGAGCGCTGCCTTGTCGGCGGCCATCTTCGAGTCGAATTCCTGCTCGATGGTGCGCCGCTTGCGCTCGGCCTCCGAGTCGACGCGCGCCCTGTTCTCAGCGGCCTCCGAGGTCATCTTCGCGACCTCTGCCTTGGTGGCGGCGAGCGCGTCCTCGTGCTCCTGCTGCAACTGCTCCGCGTGGCCGTCGAGCGTTTCGAGCAGCTTCGTGTAGCGCTCGTGCAGTTTGGCCGAGACCTTGCTGCTCTCCGCCCAGTTCTTCTTCGCGGCTTCCTCTGCCCTCGCGACGATCTCCTCCGCGCGGGTGTTGGCGAGGTGCGCCGTGCGCTGCATCCGCTCGTCGAGATCTTCCAACCGCTCCGGTGGCTTCTTCAGCTCCTCGACTCTGTTTTGCAGCTTCGTCGTCTCGCGGCGCGCGTTCTCCAGCTCACGCGAAAGGGTGCTTGCCTGAGCCATGGCGGAGTCGCGGTCGGCCATGATCCGGCGAACCTGCGCTTCGAGGTGATCGACGTACTGCAGAACCTGATTGCGGTCGAAGCCGTGCCAAGCCTGGGCGAACTCCCGCCGCAGCGGCAACAACCGATTGTCGTGCTCAGAAGCCATACCCTTGACGGTACCCGCGTACGGGGTGTCGTCACTGTCAGGCAGGCCGGTGAAAGTGTGTTGTCTGTCCACCTCAGAATTTCCCTTTGCCGCCGATGTGGCGATTACCCAGTGTGGATTCGTGTCGTGGCCCCGTTGTCGAGGCCCTGCTTCCCTTTTCGGGTGAAATCACCAGTGGAAGCCGCGGGTGAGCTTCACGAGTGCGGTGGCCGCTCTGGAAAGGTGCCGTTCGCCCTTGCCGATGTTCAGCCTGCCCGACCCGCCCGCGGCCGTGGAGTCGGGGAAGATTCGGTAGCCCTCATAGGCGATCGCGTCGACCACGCCCGGCGCGAGCGCGTACGCGGCCTGGATGAGATAGCCCTCTGGAGTGCCGATGTGCTTCGGCCGTTCCTTGAGCGCCTTGACCACCATTCCCGCCGCCTGCTCGGGCGACTTCGTCGGGAACGCGTCGTAGATCTTCGTCGGCCGGATCATCGGGGTACGCACGAGTGGCATGTGGATGGTCGTGAAGGTGATGCCGTCGCCGTGCGTCTCGGTGGCGACGATCTTGCTGAAGTAGTCGAGGGCGGCCTTGGAGGCCACATAGGCCGAGAACCGGGGCGCGATGCCCTGCACGCCGATCGACGACACGTTCACGATGTGCCCGAACTTCCGTTCCGTCATGTGCGGAAGAAGGGCGAGCAGCAACCGGACGGCGCCGAAGTAGTTGATCGCCATGGCCCGCTCGAAATCGTGATACCTGTCGTAGGAAAGGCGGACCGAACGGCGGATCGACCTGCCCGCGTTGTTGACGAGCATGTCGACGCGACCGTGCTCGGCGAGCATGGCGTCGACGGCCTTGTGCACCGACTCCTCGTCGGTGAGGTCGGCCGGATAGACCGAGGCCTGGCCACCCGCGGCCACGATCTCGTCGCGGACCTCCTCCAGTTCCGGCCTCCTGCGTGCCACGAGCAGCGGAACGGCACCTTCGGCCGCGACCCGCAGCGCGGTCGCCCTCCCGATACCCGAGGATGCGCCGGTGATGACGACCCTGCGGCCGTCGAGTTCGCCCCTCGGTCCGTGCTTGCGCGCCCTGAACGGGTCGAGGTGCTCGCGCCAGTACCGCCACAGCGCGGGCGCGTAGTCGTCGAGCGGCGGGACGTCCACACCGGACCCCGCGAGCGCCCTCCTCGTCGCCGACGAGGAGAACACCGGCGCGAAGCTGGCTGTCGCCAGCATCACCGGAGGGATGCCGAGGCGGGAAAGCACGGCGTCGCGGGCGATGGAGACGCCCGGTACGTGCTCGCTCAGTTTGGCGAGGCCGAGGAGCCCAGCCGAGACTCGCTCGCCCAGTTCGACGTTGATCCTCGGCGCGCCCGCGGCCTTCGCGAAGGCGTTGTACACCGAGACGACCGGCTGCGGTTCGGGGTTGACGAGGTGGAAGGTGCGGCCGTCGAGCCCGGCTCGGGGCACCAGCTCGACCATGGCCTTCGCGACGTAATCGACGGGGACGATGTTGGTGTCGCCGACATCGGGTCCCGCGAACGGCAGATTCGGCACCGACGTGAGTCTGCTGATGGCGTTGAACAGGTAGTAGGGGCCGTCGATCTTGTCCATCTCGCCGGTCTGCGAATGGCCGACGACGACCGCGGGCCGGTAGACCCGCCACGGCACGTCGTGCTGCTCCCTCACCAGTTTCTCGGCTTCGAACTTCGTGCGGTGATAAGGCGTCACCAGTCGTTGGCCCGCGTCGAACATCTCCTCGGTGAAGATGCCGGGGTGGTCGCCCGCCACCGCGACCGACGAAACGTGGTGCAGACAACCGGCCCTCAGCTCGGCCGCGAACTCGATGACGTTCCTGGTGCCGTCGACGTTCGCCTTGACGCTCGTCTCGTCGTCGGCCGTCAGGTCGTACAGTGCCGCGAGGTGCACGACGTGGTCGACCTCGCCCCGCAGTTCGGCCAGCGCCGTTTCGCCGACTCCGAGCTTGTCCTCGCCGATGTTGCCGACCAGCAGCGCCACCCTGTCCCGGTTCGGCCACTCGCGGACGAGTCCGGCCAGCCGGTCCTTCGACGACTCCCTGACCAGCAGCGTGACCTTGTCGGTGTCGTCTCTTTCGAGCAGCAGCCGGGTGAAATGACGGCCGATCAGCCCCGTCGCGCCGGTCACCAGATACCTCGCCATGCAACTGCCCCTTTGTGTCACCGTGTCACCGAGCCGCAGCGGACACGCGCATTGTGTCAGTAGCGCCCGCCGCGCAGCAGGGTGCGCGCCGTATTCGTCAGGCCGGTTCGGCGACGACGACCCTGTTCTCGGCGTAGCCGGTGTTGCCGCCGAGCCAGCGGCCACCACACGTCACCAGCACGATCCGGTGCGGACCGCTCTGCCCGAACAGCTCGGCGGACCTCGCGGGCAGTTCGTCCTTGTGCAGCGTGATGATCTGACTGACCCGGTAGCGCCACGTCGTGCCTTCGGCGTCGGTGACGGTGATCGGCTCGTCGACCCTGATGTCCCACAGTTCGGCGAACGGGCCGGTTTGGCCGTGCCAGTTGACGTGTCCCGCGAACACGCTGGCCCCGCTTGGCGCGTCGAGTCCGGCTCCCCACCAGGTGGCCTCACCGAGGTCGTCCGGAACGGGAAGGACGGCGTCCGCGCCGACCTCCTCCCTCACGAGCCTCGCCGTCCCGCCGTCGGGAAGCGCGATGGTGCCCGGCCGCTGCCCGCTCGACACCGGTACCTCGGTCCTTGGCTGAGCCGGGGTGCTCGGCGCCGTCGCGGGCGCGGCGGGTTTCTCCGTGGTGGTGGCGGCAGGAGGCTGCTCCCTCGGTGCGGGTGGCGCGGCGCGGGGAGCCGTCTCCGCGGTGTCCGCCGCCGCGGTGTGCATGGGCGCCGCGACGCCCGCGATCACCGCGGTCGTCGGCGCGAGCACGAACCCGAGCACGGCGAGTTCGACGGCGAGCACGCTTCCCACGCCGAGCAGGTAAGCCCGTGTCCTGCCCGGCTGGCCTCCTTCGGTGGACTTCGTGGCGCTCAACGTCCGGTGAACCGCCTTCTCACCGTCCAGCCGACGAGCCCTGAAACCACGAGCGCGAGCACGCCCATACCCAGCAGCGCGCTGACCGGTGCGTTCGACGTGGTCGCGCTCTGCGCGATGGTGCTCGGCTGGGCGCCTGCCGGGATGGTCTTCGGGACCTGGTTCGCGACGTTCTCGACCTCCAGTACGAGCGTCCCGCCCTCGTCGAGGGTGCCGCAGGCCGAAGGTGGATCACCGGGGTCGAAGGCATCGTCGTAGCCGGAAGGAGCGCTGACCTCGACGACACACACCTCCTGCGGAGTCCGCAGGTTCTCGATGGTCGCTGTGCCGTCCTCGCCTTCCGTCGTCACGACGGCCGGTTTGCCGTCCTCGCCGACGAGCGGCTGCCCTTCCTGGTCGAGTGCCGGGGCGGTCTTGTCGCTCGCGGTCAGCCGCAGTACCGCTCCCGCGATGCCCTCACCCGACGCCGCGTCGATCTTGGCGATCTCCACGATCCCCGGCGCCGTCCTCGCCGCAACGGTCGCCTCGGCCGTCAGTTCCTGCTCGCCACCCGTCGACACGACGCGCTGGGTGTCGGTGGTGACCGGGTCCTGCACGTAGGGCCGCTCGGCTGGTGCGGAAAGGCTCGCGCCGACCTTCGGGTTCTCACCGGTCGGTACGACACCGATCACCGCGGTTCCGTCGGCGCCCGTCGTAACGGTCGACGGCGCCGAATCGGCGGTGTCGGCGTCTTCTTCGGGAGCTTCCTCGGCTTCTTCGGCGAGCCGCGCGTCGGTGAGCGTCAGCGTGACGGGAACGTCGGGAACGCCCTCACCGGCGGCGTTGGTGACGGTGATCGTCCATTCGCCCTCGTCACCGATGGTCTGTTCTTCTTCCGGAGCCGTGACGATGGCCTCCCACGGCCCCCTGTTGGCTTCGGCGTCGGCGCGAAGGCGCTCTACCGCGTCCTTCGCGCCCTGTGGCAGCTTGCCGAACTGCAAGTCGACGTCGTAGCCGATCTGGTCGAACGGCTTGGCCGGATCGAGGTCGGCAGGGGAGCGGGGCGCCGCCGTCCAGGCGTGCAGCAGGTGGGCCAGTGCGGCGGCCTCGTCGGCGTCCTGGGTGTCGCCGTAGCGCAGCAGCAGGTAGGAGATGTTCGCCGCGACGTCCTCCGGCAGCTTCGTGCCCCACTTGGTCAGCAGTTCGTCGCCCGGTTCGTATACCTCACCGGTGTCCGGTGCCTTGAGCGCGAACGAGACGCAGAAGACCTGCTTCCCGCCGACGACGTAGGAACCGACCCAGTCGTAGGCCCTTTCCCTGTCACCCCACGACTGTCCCGGCGTCGTGCGGTGCCCTGCCCCTTCCTGGACGTCGGCTGAGGCCGCGGGAGCGAACACGACCAGCGACATCGAGCACAGCAGGGTCGCGACGAGAAAGCGGACAGCGAAACCAAGGCGTGCCGATCGCACCACCAGAGTGCCCCCATTTCGTGAATGAGTCGTGGATGAGATCCCCGACCTGCGTTCGGTCAACAGCCGAACACGCCAAGTGAGAATGACCTGAAACGGGTGAAGGGGGCAATCGGCCACCTGGTGGACGTCGCCGGAGGAACGAATCGGCGACACCTTTACGGTGGGGTACGCCCACGCCGCTTGATGTGGGTAAAGTCGACTTTACTGACGATGGGAACCGACCGGCACGGGCGGTCGTTATACCCGATGCAAGTGCCAGCAGATCCAGGAGGATCAGGTGCGAACCTCTAGCAACCCCGCCTTCCGCAACCTGCCGGGGGGAGCCGCGGCCCAAGCGCCGTACCAGGGCTTCAACGGACCGCAGGGCGGAGGCCCCGGATACGGCGCGCCGCAGGCACCCTCCGGCGCTGCCGACCGCCCCATGACCGTGGACGACGTGGTCATGAAGACCGGCGCGAGCCTCGGTGTGACCTTGCTCGTCGGTGTGGTGACCGCGATCTGGGCGCAGTCTCAGGCCGCCGCGGACAACATGGGTGCCATCACCGGCGCGATGATCGGCGGCATGCTCGTCGGCCTCGTGCTGGCGCTGATCATCAGCTTTAAGCAGATGGCAAGTGGCCCGATGACGCTGGCCTACTCGGCGGCTGAGGGTGTCTTCCTCGGAGCCATCACCGGTGTCTTCGAGATGATCTATCCCGGCATCGCGCTGCAAGCCATTCTCGGCACGGCCGGTGTGTTCGTCGTGATGCTGGTCGTCTACAAGACCGGCGCGGTCAAGGTGACGCCGAAGCTCACCAAGTGGATCATCGGTGCGCTGGGTGGCGTGCTGGTCCTGATGCTGGCCAACCTGGTGCTCGGCCTGTTCGGCGTCAACTTGGGCATCCGCGACGGCAGCCCGCTGGCCATCATCTTCAGCATCGTCGTCATCGGCATCGCGGCGTTCAGCTTCCTGCTCGACTTCGACATGGCCGACAAGATGATCCGCGAGGGCGTTCCGGCCAAGTGGTCCTGGTACGTCGCCTTCGGCCTCATGGTCACACTGGTGTGGCTCTACCTTGAGATCCTTCGCCTGCTGTCGTATTTGCAGAGCGACTGATCCACTAGCCAACTCCTGGATGAGGGGCGTCCGGCCATCGGCCGGGCGCCCCTTTTCGTGTCGCCACCCACCTGATCGGGGGTGGGGAGGGTGTCGCTGTCCCGCGCGTTCGGGCCGAGCGAGTTTGGTTGGCTCAGGTCGACCATGATTTGCGAGGTTCGCGGTGACGGTTCCCCCACACTCAGGTCAGCCCGATTTCGACGGTTCCGCTCGACGGAAGCGGAAACGCGGCATCAGCCTCAGGCAGGGGTTGCCGGTCGTGATCGTGGTCGCCGGGTTGCTGATCTTCGGTGCGACGCGGTTGTTCGGTGACGACGTCCGTAACGCCGAGGCGGGGGACTGCATTTACGTCGCCGAATACGTCGAAGCCCCCTCGCGGGCACCCGCCGTCGTCGACTGCGGCGAGGAGAAGGCAAACGCCAAGGTCGCCGTCACTCTGAGCGGCGACGGCGAGAGCTGTCCGAGCAGGCGGTACGACCAGATCCACCGGCAGGACGGCAACACACTCTGCCTGATGATCAACGCGAAGGACGGCGACTGTTTCGCGAACATCTCCTCACCGACAGAGGCATACACGAGGGTGGCCTGTACCGATCCCAGCGCGGAACTGGAGGTCGTCAAGGTCGTCGCCGACACCACCGACCCCGATGTCGCGTGCGCGAACACGAAGGCCACCGACGGCATCGTCTACCCGGAGCCCGAGACGGTCATGTGCATCGCGCAACCGACGGCCGCCTGACACCACCGCCCGAAGCGGTGGTGTCAGGAGATCCGCTGGTCAGGAAAGCCGTTCGAGCACCATGGCCATGCCCTGGCCGCCGCCGACGCACATCGTTTCGAGCCCGAACTGCTTGTCGTGGTGCTGCAACGAATTGATGAGCGTCGAGGTGATGCGGGCACCGGTCATGCCGAACGGGTGGCCGACCGCGATGGCGCCGCCGTTGACGTTGAGCCGGTCGATGTCGATGCCGAGATCACGGTAGGAGGGGATGACCTGAGCGGCGAACGCCTCGTTGATCTCGACGAGATCGATGTCGCCCACCGTCATTCCCGCGCGGCCGAGCGCCTGCTTCGACGCCTCGACGGGGCCGTAGCCCATGATTTCCGGCGAGAGTCCCGAGACACCGGTCGACACGATTCGCGCGAGTGGTGTGATGCCCAGTTCCTTCGCCTTCGTGTCCGACATGATCACGAGCGCGGCGGCACCGTCGTTGAGCGGGCAGCAGTTGCCTGCCGTGACCCTGCCATCCGGCCGGAAAACGGGCTTGAGCCCGGAAACGCCTTCGAGGGTGACTCCGGCGCGCGGGCCGTCGTCCTTGCTGACGACGGTGCCGTCGGGCAGCGTCACCGGGGTGATGTCCTTCGCCCAGAACCCGTTGGCGATGGCCTTTTCGGCAAGGTTCTGCGAGCGCACGCCGAAGACGTCCATCTCCTCCCTCGACACGCCCTTGACACGGGCAAGGTTCTCCGCCGTCTGCCCCATCGCGATGTAGACGTCGGGCAGCTCGCCGTTGTCCCTCGGGTCAATCCAGTTCTCCGCGCCCTGCTCCGCCGTGCGCACCGTCCTCGCCTCGGCTTGGGAGAAGAGCGGGTTGTGGGTGTCGGGCCACGAATCCGAGCTGCCCTTCGCGAAGCGGGAAACCGTCTCGACTCCCGCCGAGATGAAGACGTCGCCCTCTCCCGCTTTGATGGCGTGCAGTGCCATGCGGGTCGTCTGCAAGCTCGAAGAGCAGTAGCGGGTGATCGTGCAGCCGGGCAGGTGGTCGTAGCCGAGTTGGACGGCGACGACCCTGCCCATGTTGAAGCCGGACTCGCCGCCGGGAAGGCCGCAGCCGAGCATCAGATCGTCGATGTCGGTTGGCGCCAGTTCGGGCACCTTGTCGAGTGCCGCCCGCACCATGCGGGTGGCGAGGTCGTCGGGGCGCAGGTCGACCAACGAGCCCTTGCCCGCTCTGCCGATGGGCGAACGTGCGGTCGAGACGATCACGGCTTCCGCCATGGCTGGCACTCCTTCGGGTAGCTAAGCGGCTGCTTAGCCCTATCCTGCCCCTTCCCGGAAAGCAAGCAACCCGTAGGTGGCAGGCGCCACCTACGGGTTGCTCAGGAAACCGAATAGCCGGGTCAGCGCACGACGATCCGTCCGCTGCCGCCCTCCGGGTACTGCTCGGAGCTGACCGAGCCGGAAAGCCCATCGGTCAGGTACTGCTCAAGTGCCTGCTGATAGGTCATGCCGACCGGGGTGAACGGAAGCTCCTCGAACGGGTAGCCGTCGCCGCCCCGAGCCGAGAAGTCGTTGGTGACAACCGAAATCGGTGCCCCTTCGACGACGGCGCCGTCCTTGACGATCTCGGTGCCGTCGGCGAGCGTGACGTCCTGGATCCGCTCGCCAGGTGTGACGACCGTGCTGGTGCCCTCGTCGACCACCTGTGCCTGCTTGCTCGGGTCGTAGCTCACCGAAACCCCGCCGAGCTGCATGAACGCGCCGGAGGCCGCCGGTGAGGCCGCGACGCCACGCTCCAGCAGCTGCCGCAGAACGTCCCTCGGTACGTCGGGAACGACCGCGACGAAGTTCGAGAACGGCGCGACGTCGTAGGTGTTGAGCGCCGAGATGTCCCCCGCGGGCAGCACCGAGTCGTTGCGGAGCCCGCCACCGTTCTGGATCGCGACCTGAGGGGGCGCGACGCCGTACTCGTCGGCCTGTTCCTTGCCCGCGTGGAGAAGACTGTCCGCGACCAGGTTGCCGAGGTTGGTTTCCTTGGTGCGAACGTCGTTGCGGACACCGTTGAGCGCCACCTCGCTCGTGGCGACGACGGTCTCGGAGAGGGTCGCGAGGTGTTCGGCCACCGGCTTCTCGACCTGGGCGCGCACGCTGTGGTCGCCGTGAACGGCGTCGGGGCCGACGCCGGAAACCCTGACCGGACCGGTCTGCCTCTTGTCGACGCTGACGACCTCGCCCCGGAAGTTGAAGTTCAGCACCAGCCTGCCGATGTACTTGTAGTCGCCGGTCGTCGTGACGACGGGAATCGACTTGCCGGTCGCGTCGTCGGCGTAGAGCGGGAAGCCGCGCTCCGCCTCGTCACCGGGAATCAGCCGGTCCTTGTCGTTCGCGAGGATCTCGCCGCCACCCGCGCCGACGACCGCGTCGATGCCGGAAAGCTGTGGCACGAGCGCCAGTTCGTTGTCGATGTCCTGAAGGTGGCTCACCACGATGACCTTGTTGATGCCGCGCTTCTTGAAGTCGTCCGCAAGCCCGTTGGCGATACCGGCGAGGTTGCCGTCGACGGTGACGTTGCGCGGGCTGGACAGCGCGGGCAGCTCCGGCGTGGTGAGGCCGATCATGCCGATCCGCTGACCGGAGGAGCGCAGCACCTTGCTGGTGACGAGGGTGCCGTCCTTGGCGTAGGCGTCGAGCGAAGGCTCGCCGGAAACGTCGAGGTTCGCGCTGACGTAGTCGAGCGAGCCGCCGAGGCTCTCGATGAACTCGCCGAAGACCTCGGGGCCGAAGTCGAACTCGTGGTTGCCGACCGCGCTGGCGTCGTAGCCGATCTCCTTGATCGCGAGCGCGTCGTAGAACGGGACTCCGTTTTCCAGACTGGCCGAGAACTCGGGGCCGGCGAGGAAGTTGTCGCCACCGGACACCGTGACCTCGCCGCGCCACAGCGCCTGGCCCGGCTTCGGCCAGCCGGTCGTCGCTTCCTTGCGCAGCTTGTTCATCAGCGTCTTCGCGCGGGACGGGCTGCCGTAGGGGCGATCTCCGCCGTCGACGATCGGACCTTCGTCGGTGCCGTCACCTTCGACGCCGAGCAGCGCCGACTCCATGTCATTGGTGAAAAGCACGCTCAACGTGAAGGTCGGGATCTTGCTCAGGTTGGTTGCCGATGCAGGGGCGCCACCGGTACTGACCAGCAACGAGCCGGCGAGTGCCGCAGTCACCGCCGCTCTCAGACGGTGCTTCTTGAGGGATTTCAAGCGAGCTCCTCGCAATTCACTCCAACGTATGACGGGTGTGAGCTAAGCACACGGATCCAAGCCGGACCATCGATTCCCGGCTGCGATGTCTGCTCTTCGAGCACTGTTTACGCTGACGACATGGAATACGCAGAACACGTCATCGACCTCGTGGGCAACACCCCGCTGGTCAGGCTCAACGCCCTCACCGAGGGGCTGAGCCCGCTGGTGCTCGCCAAGGTCGAGTACGTCAACCCGGGCGGCAGCGTGAAGGACCGCATCGCGCTGCGCATGGTGGAGGCGGCCGAGGCGAGCGGAGAGCTGAAGCCGGGTGGCACGATCGTCGAGCCGACATCGGGCAACACCGGGGTCGGGCTCGCCATCGTGGCTCAGCGCAAGGGTTACCACTGCGTGTTCGTCTGCCCTGACAAGGTCAGCGAGGACAAGCGCAACGTCCTCAAGGCGTACGGGGCGGAGGTCGTCGTCTGCCCGACCGCCGTCGCGCCGGAGCATCCCGAGTCCTATTACAGCGTCTCCGACCGCCTCGTCGACGAGATCGACGGCGCGTGGAAACCCAACCAGTACGCCAATCCGCAGAACCCCGAGAGCCACTACCACTCCACCGGTCCCGAGATCTGGCGGCAGACCGAAGGCAAGGTCACTCATTTCGTCGCGGGAGTGGGAACCGGCGGCACCATCTCGGGAACAGGCAGGTACCTGAAGGACATCTCCGAAGGCGGTGTCCGGATCGTCGGCGCCGATCCGGAGGGTTCCGTGTATTCGGGAGGAACGGGAAGGCCGTATCTGGTCGAAGGCGTCGGAGAGGACTTCTGGCCGACGACCTACGACAGGGAGGTCGCCGACGAGATCATCGCGGTGACCGACGCCGACTCGTTCACCACGACTCGCAGGCTTGCCAGGGAAGAGGGGCTGCTCGTCGGCGGCTCGTGCGGAATGGCGGTCGCCGCCGCTCTGGAACTCGCCGGAAGGTGCGGTCCCGACGACGTGATCGTCGTGCTGCTTCCCGACGGTGGCCGTGGCTATCTCGGCAAGGTGTTCAACGACGCGTGGATGGCTTCCTACGGTTTCCTGCCTCCGGACTCCACCGGCGCGACGGTCGGCGATGTGTTGCGCCGCAAGGGAGGGACGCTTCCCGACCTCGTGCATTCGCATCCCAATGAGACAGTCGCCGAAGCGGTGGCGATTCTGCGCGAATTCGGGGTCAGTCAAATGCCCGTCGTCAGTGCCGAGCCTCCGGTGATGGCCGCCGAGGTCGTCGGTGCCGTCAACGAGCGCGATCTGCTCGACGCGCTCTTCACCGGCAAGGCCGCGCTCGCCGACCGGCTGGAAAAGCACATGTCCCCGCCATTGCCCACCATCGGCGCTGGTGAACAGGTCGGTTCCGCGATGAAGGCGCTGACCTCGGCGAGCGGGGCGATGGTGCTCGAAGGCGGCAAGCCGGCGGGCGTCGTGACGCGGCAGGACCTGCTGGCGTTCCTCTCCGGTCACTAAGAGTCAGAAAATACACATCGCATCTCATAACAGGGGCGTTACGCACATTCACATCACACATCCGATACCGTGTGCGCGAGCCAAAATCATCAAGGTCCTCGTCAAGGGGGTTCAAGACCCACATGAGCGCTCCGCAGCCGCCGAACCAGCCCTGGGGTGGTGGTCAGCAACCACCGCAGGGTCCTCCCGGTGGTCAACAACCTCAACAAGACAATCCGTTCGGTTCCTCGGAGCCGACTCAGGTGGTGCAGCCCCACCAGCAACAGCAGGGGGAACAGCAGTTCGGCGAAACGCCGGAGCCCACTCAGGTCGTCCAACCGGCACAACCACAACAGGAGGATCCCGGTGCAGAGTCGACCCAGCTGGTGCCACCCGGCTCCCAGCCGCCACCGTCCATTCCGTATGCGCCCCCACCGAGCGCTGCCGACAACCCCGGCGCGATGAATCCGCAGGGGGGATTCGGTCAGCAGCCACCGCAGGGCGGCGGTTTCGGACAGCAGGGTCAGCCGGGTCAGCCGCAGCAGCCGGGTCAGCCAGGTCAGGCACAGCCGGGATTTGGGGGTCCGCCTCCCGGTCAGCAGCCGCCTCCCGGTTTCGGTGGTCAGCCTGGCGGGTTCGACCCCGCCCAGGGGCAGCCCGGTGGCTTCGGTGGCCCGCCGCCGCAGCAACCCTTCGGTGCTCCCGGCTTCGGTGGACCGCCCCCAAGTGGTGGCGGTAACAACAAGCTGTTCGGCTGGATCGCCGGCGGCCTTGCCGTCGTGCTCGGCGTGATCGGTCTCGTCCTCGCGATCACCCTGTGGTCCGATCTCAACCCCGGCGCTCCTTCGGCCGACGACATCGTCGACCTGTGCGTCGAGCAGAGCGGAATGTCCGAGGAAGAGTGCCAGTCCTCGATCGACGCCATGGGTGGCGCCGAGGCCGCCGCCGAGCAGATCGGGCAGGCGGTCGACGAGGTCGAGATCCCCGGCCAGATCACCTTCTACCTGATCATGCTCATGGTCGGCTCGGCCTTGGCGATCGCGGGCGGCGTCCTGATCGCGCTGGTGGACAAGCTCGGAGCGGCTCTGCGGAAGATCACTCCGAACTTCGTGACCGTTGGCGGCTTCTTCCTGTTGCTGTTCTCGATCCTGCTCATGGCCGAGGGTGGTGACCCGCCGACGCGGATCATCTTCACGCTGATCTTCGGCGTCCTGCTCCTCGCCATCGGCGTGCTGGGAACCCTGCCGCAGACCAAGCAGTACGTCGGTCTCGGTGGCGGTCCCGGTGGTCCCGCTGGTCCTGGTGGCCCCGGCGGCTTCGGTGGTCCCGGTGGATTCGGTGCCCCGCAGGGCGGTCAGCCTGGTGGGTTCGGTCCGCCGAGCCAGCCCGGTGGTTTCCCGCAGCCCGGTGGTTTCGGCCAGCCCGGTGGGCAGAACCCGGCCAGCGGTGGGTTCCAGCAGCCTGGGCCTCCGCCGCAGCAGCCAGGTGGGTTCGGCGGTCAGCCGCCGCAGGGCCCGCCTCCCGGTTACGGGCAGCAGCCACCGCAGCAGTGGTGAGCAACTGAACAAGCAGTGAACAAGGCGCCCCGGTCTTCGGCCGGGGCGCCTTTTCGCGTCCCGGGTCACGAACCGTGTGCTTGTGCTTCGGCCGGGCGAGTGGCGACGATCAGTGAGGTTCGCTCCCTGCGCGTAATGGGGTCCACCGACGGTGAACGGTCGTGGGGCGCGGTTAGGCTGGTGGCATGGTTCACGACTCCGCCGCCCTCGGTTTCGAGACACGCGCGATTCACGCAGGACAGCAGCCCGATCCCAGGACGGGCGCCGTGATCGTGCCGATTTACCAGACTTCGACCTACGCGCAGGACGGAGTTGGCGGGACCCGCGAAGGTGACTACGAGTACTCGCGGACCGCCAACCCGACGCGTACGGCTCTTGAGCAGGCGCTGGCCGCGCTGGAGAGCGGAAGGCACGCCCTCGCCTATGCCTCGGGGATGGCCGCGACCGACGCGGTCTTGCGGGCCACCCTCCGCCCAGGTGACCATCTCGTGCTCGGCAACGATGTCTACGGCGGCACGTTCCGGCTCATCGACAAGGTGCTGACCAACTGGGGCATCGACTACAGCGTCGCTCATCTGTCCAATTTGGATGAGGTAAGGGCCGCCATCAGGCCGGAGACCAAGCTCGTGTGGTGCGAGTCGCCGACCAACCCGCTGCTCGGCATCGCCGACATCACCGCGCTGGCCGAGGCGGCGCACGTCGGCGGAGCGAAACTGGTCGTCGACAACACGTTCGCGACGCCCTACCTCCAGACCCCACTCGAACTCGGAGCCGACGTCGTCGTGCACTCGACGACGAAATACCTCGGCGGACATTCCGATGTCGTCGGCGGGGCGGTCGTCACGAATTCCGACGAATTGCGGGAACAACTTTTCTTCCTGCGCAACGCCTCGGGCGCGGTGCCGGGTGCTTTCGACGCGTGGCTGACCCTGCGCGGTCTCAAGACGCTCGCCGTGCGCATGGAACGGCACTGTGACAACGCCGAACTCGTCACCGAGGTGTTGCTCGCGCACCCGAAGGTGAGCAAGGTCTACTACCCTGGCCTCCCCGAACATCCCGGGCACGACGTCGCGGCAAAGCAAATGCGACGGTTCGGCGGCATGGTGTCATTCGACCACGCGGACGGCGAGCAGGCCGCGCTCGACGTCGCGGCGAAGACGGAGCTGTTCATCCTGGCCGAGTCGCTTGGCGGGGTCGAGTCGCTCATCGAACACCCGGGTCGCATGACTCACGCGAGCGTCGCGGGATCGCTGTTGCAGGTGCCCGCTGAGCTGATCCGGCTTTCGGTGGGAATCGAGGACGCGAGCGATCTGGTGACCGACCTCAAGAAGGCGCTGAGCTGACGGGCTACGGCTGGTAGTTGCCGTGCTGCACGGCACCCGTGTCCCGGGTGCCGTCCGGCCCGCTCTCCCGCGCGGGGAGCTTGCTGCCGTCGACGCAGCTTCCGACGAGTTCGACATGGTTGTCGTGACGGATGTAGCGGCCGGGATCGGAGCAACTGGCGAGGTCGACGGTATAGACGGCGGCACCGGCGAGCGCGAGCGCGGACCCGATTCCCGCCAGCAGGGGCACGACACCGGCAGAGCGCGATCCGCGCGAGATGCCCACCCTTGCCATCTTGTGTTCTCCCTGCGTCGAAGGCACTGCCGCACCCAGGGTACCCAACCGTGACCGATGCCATGTACGTAACCTCCCCGTGACCCGCGACGGCAGCGGCGACGGGCGTGCTCGACGGCGTTAATCTGCGGTTATGCGACTCGTCAGCGTGGACCGGATTCGTCAGGCACAACGGCTACTCGAACCCGTGGTGCGCAGGACGCCGATGGAGCACGCCCGCGACCTTGAGGAAACTCACGGCGGTCCGGTGCGATTCAAGTGCGAGAACCTGCAACGTACGGGCTCGTTCAAGATCCGGGGCGCCTACACCCGTATTCACGGGCTCACCGACGAGGAACGAGCACGCGGTGTCGTCGCGGCGAGTGCGGGCAACCACGCGCAGGGTGTCGCGCTTGCCGCCGCGCTGCTCGGCACCAAGGCGACGGTGTTCATGCCGGAGCGGGCGCCGTTGCCGAAGCTCGCGGCGACAAAGGGTTACGGGGCCGAGGTTCATCTGCACGGTGCCGTACTTGAGGAAGCGCTCGCCGAGGCGATCGCGTTCGCGGAGCGAACGGGTGCGGTGTTCATCCACCCCTTCGACCACGAGGACATCATCGCGGGACAGGGCACCGTGGGGCTGGAAATACTCGACCAGGTTCCCGAGGTCGCGACCGTGCTCGTCTCGACGGGTGGTGGTGGTCTCGTCGGCGGGGTCGCGAGTGCGATCAAGGCGGTGCGACCTGACGTACGCATGGTCGCCGTACAGGCGGAAGCCGCGGCGGCTTTCCCCCTTTCGCTGGCGGCTGGCGCGCCGGTCCGGCTGCACAGCATGCAGACGATGGCCGACGGTATCGCGGTGGGGCAGCCGGGGCCGCTCACCTACGCGCACGTCTCCTCGCTCGTCGACGACGTGTTGACGGTGAGCGAGGAATCGTTGTCCCGCGCGGTGTTGCTGTGCCTCGAACGTCGAAAACTGGTCGTCGAACCGGCGGGTGCCGCCGCGGTCGCCGCACTGCTGGAGTACCCGGGCGCTTTTCCGGCTCCCGTCGTCGCCGTGCTTTCCGGCGGCAACGTCGACCCCTTGCTGTTGATGCAGATCATCCAGCACGGCATGACGGCGGCCGGCCGGTACCTGAGCCTGCGGCTGTGCGTGCCGGACCGGCCTGGTTCGCTGGCCGGTGTGCTGTCGAAGGTCGGCGAACTCGGCGCGAACGTGGTCGACGTCGAACACTCCAGGATCTCGGGAAGGCTGGCCATCGGCGAGGTCGAGATCGCGCTGAAGCTGGAGACCCGCGGCCCCGAGCATTGTGCCGACGTCGCCGCGGAACTCCAGCGCGGTGGCTACACGGTCATGCCGTGAACCTCAGAGATTTCCCCTGCGTTCCTGTTCGCGTTCGATGGCTTCGAAGAGTGCTTTGAAGTTGCCCTTCCCGAAACCGAGCGATCCGTGTCGCTCGATGAGTTCGTAGAACACCGTAGGGCGGTCGCCGATCGGTTTCGTGAAGATCTGCAACAGGTAGCCGTCCTCGTCCCTGTCGACGAGAATCCGGTGCTTTTTCAGGGTTTCGATGGGCACTCTGACCTCGCCGATCCGTTCTCGGAGGGCAGGGTCGTCGTAATAGGAATCGGGGGTGTCGAGAAATTCGACTCCCGCCGCGCGCATGGCCGAAACGGTTTCGATGATGTCTCCGGTCGCCAGTGCGATGTGCTGGCAGCCCGCTCCGGTGTAGAACTCAAGGTACTCGTCGATCTGGGACTTCTTCTTCGCGATGGCGGGTTCGTTGAGCGGGAACTTGACGCGGTGGTTGCCGTTGGACACCACCTTGCTCATCAGCGCCGAGTACTCGGTCGCGATGTCGTCGCCGACGAACTCCGCCATGTTCACGAAGCCCATGACCCGGTGGTACCAGTCGACCCAGTAGTCCATCTTGCCGAGTTCCACGTTGCCGACGCAGTGGTCGACGGCCTGGAACAACCGCTTGCGTTTCGCGCCCGCCCGCGGCTCGAACCCCGGCAGGTAGGGGCCGGTGTAGCGCGAGCGGTCCACCAGTGAGTGCCGGGTTTCGCCGTAGGTCGCGATCGCGGCCCTGCGCACGGTTCCGTTCGCGTCGGAGACGTCGTGCGGTTCCTCGATGACGGTGGCGCCCTCCGCGCGGGCATGCGCGACGCACTTGTCCACATCGGACACTTCGAGTGCGAGGTCGATGACGCCGTCGCCGTGCCTGCGATGGTGGTCGAGCAGAGGTGAGTCGGGGCGGACCCCTCCGGTGATCACGAACCGTGCGGAGCCGGACTTCAAGACGAACGACTTGTGGCCGGGTTGCCCGGTTTCGGGGCCCGCGTAGGCGACGAGTTCCATGCCGAACGCGGTCTGATAGAACCACGCCGTCTGGGTCGCGTTGCCCGCGATGAACACCACCGCGTCCATGGCCTTGACCGGGAACGGGTCCGCCGACGCGTCGTGGTCGACGAGGCCGACGAGTTGGCGAAGCTGGTCGAAGCTGACGTCGTCGAGAGCTGGGTTCGTCATACCTCGAAGGATGCGCCGACCAGGCAGGGTGAGCAATAGTCTGGGATTCTGCTGGACAATATGCTCGACCGGTAGTCGTATCTGGTGATCAAACTGGGCACTATGTGCAGGGCGGCGCGAAGGGAAGCATGGTGGATCCGAAGGTCGACTCGCTCGACGCGAGGTTGTTGCTCCTGCTCACCGACGCGCCCCGGCTGGGGGTGCTTGAGTGTGCCCGCAGGCTCGGTGTCGCGAGGGGCACCGTGCAGGCGCGGCTCGACCGGCTGGGCGCGACGGGGGTGCTCAGCGGTTTCCCGCCGGAACTCGATCTCGCCGCGATGGGCTACGGGCTCACCGCGTTCGCGGTGCTGGAGATCGCGCAGGGCAGGCGAGGTGAGGTCGCCGAGGCTCTTGCCGCGATCGACGAGGTGTGCGAGGTGCACGCGACGACAGGGCAGGGTGATCTGTTCGTGCGCATGGTGGCAAGGTCGAACGACGATTTGCAGCGGGTGATCGACGATGTCGTCGGTGTACCCGGTGTGCGGCGAACCTCGACGTCGATCGCGTTGTCCACCCCGGTGCCGCAACGGGTCCGTCCGCTGCTGGAACGTATCGCGCGAGCCGAAGAAGGGGACCCCGCCTAAGCGCCCTGCTCGCGAAGCGCCCATCCCGCGCGGGGTGGCGTCAGGTGGCCGACCCCGCGTGCGGGGTGGCGCCGGGTGTGTGGCGGGTGGCCGACCGCGTTGAGGGTGTGCCAGGTGGCCGACCGCGTGTGAGGTGGCACCAGGGGTGTGTGCCAGGTGGCCGACCACGCGAGCGGTGGAGGCGACGTGGCCGCGCCCGGGGTGGCCGTGCCAAGGGGTCGCCCGAGCCGCGCCCGGGGTGGCCGAGCCGCGCCCGGGGTGGCCGAGCCGCGCCCGGGGTGGCCGAGCCGCGCCCGGGGTGGCCGAGCCGCGCCCGGGGTGGCCGAGCCGCGCCCGGGGTGGCCGAGCCGCGCCCGGGGTGGCCGAGCCGCGCCCGGGGTGGCCGAGCCGCGTGTCCGGATGGTGAGATCCGCGCCCAGGCCATCGAGTTCTGCGCCAGGCCGTCGAGATCCGCGTCCACGTCGTCGAGTTCTGCGCTCAGGCCGCCGAGATGCGCGCTCAGGCCGTCGGGATGCGCATCCAGTTGGTGAGATCCGCGCTCAGGCGACTGAGTTCTGCGCTCAGGTCGCCGAGGTCCGCGTTCGGGGCTATGGCGGTGCGACGGTGCGACTCGCCCCGGCGATGTAGTCGATCTGCTGTCGCCCTGCCGAATCCGGCGACGCTCGTGCGTCCGTCCAGGACGGTCGGCTCGGTTTCGCAGGCGGGCGGCGACCGGCGCTGCGGTTCGATGTCTCCGTTCGCAGAACTCGACGCCCCGAATGCGGATGTCGCCGGCCTGAGCGCGGATCTCGACGGCGGGACCGCGGATCTCGGCGGCCTCAGTGCAGAACTCGGCGTCCGGGGCGGGGGACTCGCGGGACTACTCACCCCCCACATGCCAGCGCACCCGCCAAGTCACGGACTTGGCGGGTGCGCTTGTCTGGACAACTCGGGCCAGATCGGCCCCCGACAACCGGGTTCAAGCTGAAGCCCTCGGCAACTCGGGCCAGATCGGCCCCCGGCAACCGGGCCAGCCCCGGCAACCGGGGCCAAGGCCGAAGTCCTCGGCAGCCTGGTTCAGGCCAGAGTCCTCGAAAGCCTGGGGCAGGTAGGCCCTGAACAGCGCAGGTCAGCCCGCGTAGGGAACTGCCTGCACGAGCGTGACCTTCTGGGTGTTGCCGTTGGGCAACAGGTACTCGCGCGACTCGCCTTCCTTGGCGCCGAGCAGCGCCTTGCCGAGCGGCGAGTCGGGGGAGTACACCTCAAGCGGATCTCCGCCGCCCTCCTCGCGAGTCGCGAGGAGGAACTTCTCGTCCTCGTCGTCACCGGCGTAGCGCACGGTCAGCACCATGCCCGGCTCCGCGACGCCCGAGTTGGTGGGAGCCTCGCCGACCTTCGCGGTGCGAAGCAGTTCCTGTAGATGCCGGATACGGGCTTCCTGCTGGCCCTGCTCTTCGCGGGCCGCGTGGTAGCCACCGTTTTCCTTGAGGTCGCCCTCTTCCCGGCTGTCATTGATCTTCGCAGCGATGACCGGACGATTCTCGATCAGTTCGTCGAGCTCGTGCTTGAGCCTGTCGTAGGCATCCTGGGTCAGCCAGGTCACCTTGCTGTCGCTCACGGTCACCATCTCCTCCTAGGGCTTGCCGAGCTTGGGTATACAAGCCGGCTGCCACGCCTCAGTGGCTGGAATATAAGGAAAGACACGGCCCGCCAGGGGCCGTGCCGGATGAATCAGGGTAACACGTTCGACCCGTTCGACGCCGCCGTCTTCAGCGCCAACCGGACATTCGGCGCGCTATTCACCCCGTTGGCCGCTAGGTGGTTGACAGGTACTCGGGCACGTTGTAGGAGCAGCCGTACACGTCTGCCGTGACGGGCCTGCCGATGCTGCGGATCACGGTGGAGAGACGCTCCTCACCCGGTGCGACGTAGATCTCTTTCCGTCCGGTCTCCGCTCCGGAAATATCCCTGACTCGCACGATGCAGACGCCCGGTCGGTCGGGCTCGCCGCGCTGTACGTCGATGGTGATTTCCATGGCATTCCCTGGCTTTTCCTCGAAGCCGACTCGCTGCGCCTCGATGGGAGCCTGACCGAGATTGCCGTAGGCGACGAGGGTGACGGTGATGCTCACCGCGAGCGCGATCGCGCCGAACACCCACATCCGCCAGCCCCGGACGGTGCGCTTGCGCCGGTTGGCGGGATGCGAGGAGCCATACCGCCCTTCCGGAAGGGAAGGACGCTCGCTCTTCTCCGTCGACTTCGCCGAAGCGGTCTGTTCGGAGCTCACCCCGAGCCTCCCGAGAACTCTTGTCGTACTGCCGGGGAAGATGGAACCGGTGTCCCCGCGTTATGAGTATGCGTGGAAGCCGAACGTCGCCGACCACGGGGTCGGATCGGGCATCGCGGGGACGTCGTAAGGATTGGTGGACTGGTGAGAGGGACCGAGTCGGTCATGGCGGGAGTTGACGGGCGGACGGCGACCGGGCAGGGAGCCGGACTCCGGCTGATGGCAGTGCATGCCCACCCGGACGACGAGTCGAGCAAGGGCGCGGCCACGATGGCGCGCTATGTCGCGGACGGGCACGACGTCATGGTCGTGACCTGCACCGGCGGTGAAGCGGGGAGTGTGCTGAATCCCGCCATGGACCGGCCGGAGGTGATCGCCAACATGACCGAGATCCGGCACGAGGAGATGGCGCGCGCGGCAAAGATACTCGGGGTCAAGCACAGGTGGCTCGGTTTCGTCGACTCCGGGTTGCCCGAGGGCGAGCCGTTGCCGCCGTTGCCGGAGGGTTCCTTCGCGACGGTGCCGCTCGCGGAGTCCACCGAAGCTCTGGTGAGGGTCATCAGGGAATTCCGGCCGCACGTCATCGTGACCTACGACGAGAACGGCGGCTACCCGCATCCCGATCACATTCGGTGCCACGAGATCTCGGTCGCCGCTTTCGACGCCGCGCCCGATCCGGAGAGCTTTCCCGGCACCGGCGAGCCGTGGCAGCCGCTCAAGCTCTATTACTCGCACGGATTCTCGAGGGCGAAAATGACCGCCTTCCACGAAGCGCTCGTCGAGGCTGGGATCGACTCCCCCTACGCGGAGTGGCTCGGCAAGTGGGACCCGGACAAGGCCGACGTGATGGAGCGGGTCACCACGCGGGTGAGCTGCGCGGACTTTTTCGAGGTCAGGGACGAGGCGCTGAAGGCGCACGCGACGCAGATCGATCCGAACAGCCGCTGGTTCGCCGTGCCGCTGGACATGCAGAGGGAGGTCTGGCCCACCGAGGAATACGAGCTCGTACGCTCGCTGGTGGACAGCACCCTCCCCGAGGACGATTTGTTCGCGGGGTGCGCGATAAGGTGAGGACATGACAATTCCGGCCTTCGCGGCGGGGCCGGTACTCGCCGGAACCGTCGTGCTCGTGCAGGAACAACCGGGCTCTGGTGACGGTGGCGGTCAAGGGCAGGACTTCGGAAAGTCCTCCCCGGTCGGTCTGTTGCTCCTGCTCCTGTTTCTGATCGCGGTCGTCTTTCTCGTCCGCTCGATGACGAAACACCTCAAGCGGGTTCCCGCGACCTTCGACAAGGACGAGGCGGAAGTGGCGGAGGACCCCGCCGACGCGGGCTCGACGAAGACCGCGTCGGCTGAGACCTCCGAGAAGCAGTCGACCTCGGGAGAAGCCGAGGAAGCGCCTGCTCAGTCGGCGGCGGGCGCCAAGGGCAACGAGGTTTCCTGAGCGGTTACCCGCCGAGTTGCCGGTAGCGGCGGACCGACAGCGGGTAGAACACCGCGATGAGCAGTACCGGCCAGCCGATCGCGGCGAGTATCGCGTAGTCGCCGAGCCAGGAGCCGCTTGCCCAGCCGGGGTTGCCGAACAGTTCGCGTACCGCGGCGACGGTCGCCGACAGCGGATTCCACTCCGCGATGGCTCCCAGCCATCCCGGCATGGTGGTCGGCGCGACAAACGCGTTCGAGAGGAAACCGAGCGGCCAGACCAGAATCTGGATGGCCTGCACGGCTTCCGCGCGACGCAACAGCAGTCCTAGATAGATGCCGAGCCACAGCATCGCCACCCGCAACAACAACAGCAGCCCGAACGCGGCGAGCGCGGGACCCAGTCCCTCGTGCCAGCGCCAGCCGATCGCCAGCCCCGCGAGGACGAGCACCGCGAGCACCGCGATCGCGTTGAGCAGGTCCGCGATGCAGCGTCCGGTGACGACGGCCGAGCCGGCCATCGGCAGCGAGCGGAACCGGTCGGTGACGCCGCGAGCCAGATCGGTGCTGATCGCGGTGAACGTGGTCTCGACGCCGAACACCATGGTGAGACCAAGCAGGCCCGGGACGAGGAAGTCCTGATAGCTGCCGGTCGGCGGGGTGATGGCCCCGCCGAAGAAGAGGGCGAACATCAGCAGCATCAGCACGGGGAACAGCAGGCCGACGATGAAGACGGCCGGCTGCTGTGCCCAGTGGGTGAGGTCCCGCTTCGCGACGGTCCAGCCGTCGGCGAGTGCCCATCGCAGCCGCTCGGCGCCGCTGGTTTTGCGTGGTGGGGTCAGTACTGTCACGCCACGTTCTCCTTCGGTCCGGTCAGTTCGAGGAACACCTCGTCGAGCGTGGGCCTTCGCAGTGAGATGTCGAGCGCGGTGATGCCTGCCTCGTCGAGGTCGCGCACCACCTCGGTCAGGGCGGAGGCTCTGTGGTGGACGGGCGCGCTGAGCAGCCTGCGCTCCTCGTCGGTGCGGACAGGGCCGGATGCGATGCGGGCGAGCACTCGCCTCACCGAGGCCAGGTCGTCGTCGCGCGCGGCGACGATGTCGACGTGGTCGGCGCCGAGTCGGCGTTTGAGCTGAGCGGGACTTCCTTCCGTGATGATCTTTCCGTCGTCGACGAGCGAGACGCGGTCGGCGAGCTGGTCGGCCTCCTCCAGGTACTGCGTCGTGAGCAGCACCGTCGTCCCGGCTGCCGCGAGTTCCCTCACGGCCTTCCACACCTCGGTGCGAGCCCTCGGATCGAGCCCGGTCGTCGGTTCGTCGAGGAACAGCACGGGCGGCGCGAGGATGAGGCTCGCGGCGAGGTCGAGTCTGCGGCGCATTCCGCCCGAGTACTGACCGACAGGGCGTGAGCCCGCGTCGGTGAGCTGGAACTGCCGCAACAGCTCGTCGGCGCGGGCCTGTGCCTGGGCGGAGCCGAGGTGGTAGAGCCTGCCGAACAGCACGAGGTTCTGTCTGCCGCTGAGGATCTCGTCGAGCGCGGCGTGCTGCCCGACGAGCCCGATGCGATAGCGCACTTCCGCCGGGTCGCGCACGACGTCGTAGCCCGCGACCTCGGCGGTTCCGCCGTCGGGCCTGGTGAGCGTGGTGAGTATCCGCACGGCGGTGGTTTTGCCTGCTCCGTTCGGGCCGAGCAGGCCGTGCACGGTCCCCGCGGTGACGGCGAGGTCGAGATGGTCGAGCGCCGTGGTATCCCCGTATCGCTTGCGCAGACCGTCGGCGAGCACGGCCGGTTGGGCAGAGGTCATCGCGACTCCAAAACTTTTTACACTGTATAGAGAGAGGAGCTGGAACAATAGCTTACGCTGTAGGAAATTTCAAGCGGATGGAGACAGTGGGCGTGACCAGCGTTTATGGCGGCAGTGGTGATCCGAAGCGCGGCATGGAGCTGCTCTGGGGCACGCGGGAGCAACCGAAGCGGGGGCCCAAGCCGAAACTGACCGTTCCCCACATCGCGGCCGTCGCGGTCGAACTCGCCGACGCCGAAGGCATCGGCTCGCTGTCGATGCGCAAGGTCGCCGCCAGGCTTGGCGTCACGGCCATGTCGCTCTACAGCTACGTGCCTGCGAAAGGCGAGCTGATCGACGTCATGATCGACACGGTTCTCGGCGAACTGCCCTCAGGTGAACACGACGGCGACTGGCGAGCGCGGCTGGCCGCGGTCGCGAGGCAGAACTGGGAGCTCTACCGGCGGCACCCCTGGCTGATGCAGCTCGCCACCAGCAGGCCGGTACTCGGCCCGAACCTCATCGCCCGCTACGACTACGAACTGAGGGCGGTCGCCGACATCGGGCTGAGCGATGTCGAAATGGACCTCGTCGTGGGGCTCGTCGCCAACTACGCGCACGGTGCCGTGCGCGGCGCGGTGGAGGTCGCCGAGGGCGAACAGCGAACCGGCAAGACCGACGAGGACTGGTGGCGGGAACACGAACCCTTGCTTGCCAAGGTGTTCGACACCGACCGCTATCCGGTGGCCGCGAGGGTCGGCGTCGCGGCGGGGACGGAGTACGGCGCCGCGATCGACCCGTCGCGGGCCTTCGAGTTCGGTCTCGAAAGGGTGCTCGACGGCGTCGCCGTACTCGTGGAACGGCAGCGCGGGCGGGCGGCGGACACGGGATCTCTGTGAGACGCTGTCAGCGTGAACCGCCTAGCCAGCGCGACCTCGCCGTACCTGTTGCAGCACGCGGACAATCCAGTCGATTGGTGGCCGTGGGGCGAAGAGGCGCTTGCCGAAGCCAAGCGCCGCGACGTGCCGATCCTGCTGTCGATCGGCTATGCCGCCTGCCACTGGTGTCACGTGATGGCGCACGAGTCGTTCTCCGACGCCGACACCGCGGCGCTCATGAACGACAACTTCGTGAACATCAAGGTGGACAGGGAAGAGCGTCCTGACATCGACGCCGTCTACATGACCGCGACGCAGGCCATGACCGGACAGGGCGGCTGGCCGATGACGTGTTTCCTTACCCCGGAAGGGGAACCGTTTCACTGTGGCACGTACTACCCTCCCACTCCCGCGCACGGAATGCCGTCGTTCACGCAGCTCCTCGCTGCCGTCGCGCAGGCATGGGCCGAGCGGCCCGGCGAGCTGAGGGAAGGCGCCGGCAAGATCGTCAGCCATATCGTGCAACAGAGCAGTCCGCTCTCGGAGCATGCCGTCGACGAGCAGACGCTCAAGGCGGCCGTCACCAAACTCAGGCAGGAAACCGACCCTGGGCACGGTGGTTTCGGTACCGCGCCGAAGTTTCCGCCTTCGATGGTCCTGGAATTCCTGTTGCGGCACTACGAACGCACGAGCAATCCCGCTGCCCTGTCCATTGTGGAGCTGGCTGCGGAGGGGATGGCGCGCGGGGGGATCTACGACCAGCTCGCGGGTGGTTTCGCCAGGTACTCCGTCGACGCGGCGTGGGTCGTTCCACACTTCGAGAAGATGTTGTACGACAACGCGTTGCTTCTGCGCGGCTACGCGCATCTCGCCAGGCGTACCGGTTCGGGACTCGCGCTGCGGGTCACGGGCGAGACGGCCGAGTTCCTGCTCAAGCACCTGCGGACGGAGCAGGGCGGGTTCGCGGCCTCCCTCGACGCCGACACCGAAGGAATCGAGGGGCTAACCTACGTGTGGACGCCGGAACAACTCGTCGCCGTGCTCGGTCCCGAAGACGGCGCCTATGCCGCCGAATTGTTCACGGTGACGGCGGAGGGCACGTTCGAGAACGGCGCCTCGACCCTTCAGTTGCCGCGTGACCCCGAGGACGCGACGCGGTGGCTGCGCGTGCGGGAAGCCCTGCTGGAGGCGAGGTCCGAGCGGCCGCAACCCGCGAGGGACGACAAGGTCGTCGCGGCATGGAACGGGCTGGCCATCACGGCGCTGGCCGAAGCCGGACTCGCGCTGGAACGTCCTGAGTGGATCGAAGCCGCGGTCGACGCGGCACGGCTGTTGCTGGATGTCCACATCGCCGAAGGCAGGCTGCTCCGCAGTTCGAAGGATGGCGTCGCCGGAACGGCGGCGGGGGTGCTTGAGGACTATGCCTGCCTCGCCGACGGTCTGCTCGCCCTCCATCAGGCGACCGGCGAATCGCTGTGGCTCGCGGAAGCGACGATGTTGATCGACATCGCGCTCGCCCACTTCGCCGACGCGGACGCGCCAGGTGCTTACCACGACACCGCCGACGATGCCGAGACGCTCGTGCAGCGGCCTTCCGACCCCACCGACAACGCGAGCCCCTCCGGTGCTTCCGCGCTGGCAGGTGCGTTGCTGACGGCGTCCGCGCTGGTGGGGCCCGAACAGGCGAGCGAATACCGGTCCGCGTGTGAGCGGGCCGTAGGGAGGGCGGGTGCGCTCGCCGCGCAAGCGCCTCGGTTCGCGGGCCACTGGCTGTCGGTCGCCGAGACCTTGCTGGCCGGTCCGTTGCAGGTCGCGGTCGTTGGTCCGGACGCGGCGGCGAGAGCGGATCTTCTCGTCGGTGCGGCCAAGGCCGTGCCGGGTGGTGCCGTCGTGCTCGGTGGCAGCCCGGAGGCCGAAGGCGTGCCGCTGCTGGCGGACCGGCCGCTGGTCGACGGCGCTCCCGCCGCCTACATCTGCCGTGGTTACGTGTGCGACCGACCGGTGACGACGACCGAGGATCTCGCCGTCGCGCTGGCCACCTGAATCGCGCCGCTTCCGCTCTGGGAGAACAGCCTCCCCATCGCTTCCATGCAGGTCTACTGTCTTCAGTAGCGGTGTAATCATGTAATCGCATGGAGGTCGTGATGCGTAAAGGATGGCGCGGCCGGGGTGGCTGGCAGCAGGCCGATGTACCAGACGCGGGCGACGCGTCCGCGTGGCTCGTCGGGCGGCTTCCCGACGAATGGTTCGTCGGTGCGCCCGAGGTCACCGTCGACCGCGAAGAGATCATGATCATCGGCGAGCTCCCCGCGCCGAGCGGTGACTTCGCCGACGATGCGGAGCGTTCGGCCGCCGAGGCGGGCCGGATCAGCAGGTTCAGGGAGGACACCCGCGAGCGGCGCATCGAGATCGCGAGGCAGGCCGAGCACAGGTACGGCCGCAAGGTGGCATGGGGCGCGAGGACGGGGAACACGACCGAGCGGTTCACCACACTGTCCGTTCCGGTGATGACGAGGTTGCGGCAGCCCGAGCGGCAGGTGCTGGACACGCTCGTCGACGCGGGCGTCGCGCGCTCGCGTTCGGAAGCGCTGGCGTGGGCCGTCAAACTGGTAGGGCAGCACGCGGATACCTGGTTGACCGAGCTTCGCTCCGCGATGTCCACTGTGGATGATCTGAGGGCGAAGGGCCCTGATCTGGACTGAATCCGGCCTGCGCGCGGGCCGTTGTTCAGGCAACCTTGGGTCATGAACGCGTTGACCGAAGTACTCGACGGTCGGTGGGCCGCCGTGCGCGGGGAAATTCGTGCGCAGACCGCGGGTACGAAGTACCCCGACCCGGTCGGCCTGAGCGTCGAGGAACACCGTGCGCTGATCCTCGAACAACTGCATGAGCTGGCCAAAACCGGAAGGCCCCAGCTCGGTTTTCCCTCGGTGTACGGGGGAGGCGATGACATCGGCGGCTCGGTCGTGTCGTTCGAGATGCTCGGGTTCGGCGACCTTTCGCTGATGGTCAAGGCCGGAGTGCAGTGGGGACTCTTCGGTGGTGCCGTGCAGTTGCTGGGGACCCGTGAGCATCACGACAGGTACCTGCCTTCGATCATGAGTCTCGAACTGCCTGGCTGCTTCGCGATGACCGAGTCGGGGCACGGCTCGGACGTGCAGAACCTGTGTACGACGGCCACCTACGACCCGGCGACGCGGGAGTTCGTCGTCGAGACGCCGGACCGGCAGGCCCGCAAGGACTACATCGGCAACGCCGCGCGGGACGGCCGGCTCGCGGTCGTGTTCGCGCAGTTGATCACCGACGGTGCGGGTCGCGGTGTGCACGCGTTTCTCGTCCCGATCCGTGACGACGACGGTGCGCCGATGCCGGGGGTCCGAATCGAGGACTGCGGAATCAAGGCGGGGCTCAACGGTGTCGACAACGGAAGACTGACCTTCGAAGGGGTCAGGGTCGAGCGTTCGGCACTGCTCAACCGGTACGGCGACGTCGGTGAGGACGGCGGCTACACGAGTTCCATCTCCAGTGACAGCAGACGTTTCTTCACGATGCTCGGAACGTTGGTGCGCGGCCGGATCAGTGTCGCTGGCAGCGCTGGCAGCGCGACAAAGCGGGCGTTGACCATCGCGGTGCGCTATGCGGAACGGCGCACGCAGTTCTTCCGGCCGGACGGCACCGAGGTCCGTATTCTCGACTACCTCGGTCACCAGCGGAAACTGCTGCCCGCGTTGGCGACTTCCTACGCGCTGCACTTCGCGCAGGAAGAGCTGGTGTCCACACTGCACGAGCTACAGAGCGGGGACGGACAGGCGGACGAGCATCGGCAGCGGGAGCTGGAGTCGAGGGCAGCCGGGCTGAAGGCCGTCGGGACTTGGCATGCGACCAGCACGATCCAGGCCGCGCGTGAAGCGTGTGGTGGGGCGGGGTATCTCGCGGAGAATTTGTTGCCGTCGCTGAAAGCCGACACCGACGTGTTCACCACGTTCGAGGGTGACAACACGGTGTTGCTGCAACTCGTCGCCAAGGGGTTGCTCACCAGCTACCGGCATCAGTTCCAGGATCTGAGTCCACTTGAGACGGCCCGGTTCGTCGCCGAGCAGTTCGTCGGCGCCGTCGTCGAGGCGACGGCGGCGCGCAAGGTGGTGGAGCGGATCATCGACGCGAGTTCCGGTCGCGACGATGACGACATCGTCTTCGAAAGAGCCTGGCACTGCAAGCTTTTCGAGGAGCGCGAGGAACATGTGCTCGACGGCATCGCCCGCAGACTGCGGGCCGCGAGCCAGGAGAACGCGTTCGAGGTTTTCAACGAGGCGCAGGATCACGTGCTGAAGGCGGGCAGGGTGCACGTCGACCGAGTCGTGCTGGAGGCTTTCGTCGGCGCCATCGACCGTTGCGAGGATCCCGAGGCGAAGGCGTTGCTCAACAAGGTCTGCGACCTGTACGCCCTTTCGAACATCGAGGCCGATCGCGCCTGGTTCCTCGAACACGGCAGGTTGACGAGTCCGCGCGCGAAAGCCGTCGTCGCGGGCGTCAACACGTTGTGTGCTCAGCTTCGTCCTCGCGCGAGTGAACTCGTGGATGCCTTCGCGATCCCCGAGCAGTTTCTCGCGGCGCCGATTCTCGCCGACTGAGCGATCGGCGCCGGCTAGGCGTACATGACGAGCCAGATCGCGATGTAATGCGCGATCGCGGCAAGCACCGTGCAGGCGTGGAAGAACTCGTGGTAGCCAAAGGTGTTCGGCCAGTAGTCCGGCCAGCGGGTCGCGTAGAACACCGAGCCGATCGTGTAGAAGAAACCGCCGACGAGAAGCAGAACGAGCGCGGTCACGCCGCCGTTCGTCGCCAGCTCCGGCAGGACGAACACCGCGACCCAGCCCAGCGCCACGTAGATCGGCACACCGAGCCAGCGCGGCGCGCGCGGCCACAGCATCTTGAGCGCGACTCCGCCCAGCGCGCCACCCCAGACCACCGCGAGCACGATGTAACCGGTCGGCTGCGACATCGCCAGCAACGTGAACGGCGTATAGGTCCCCGCGATGAACAAGAAGATCATCGAGTGGTCGGCCCGCTTCATCCACGCATAAGCCGTCGGGCTCCAGGTCCGCCGGTGGTAGAGCGCGCTCACCCCGAACACGCCGAGCACCGTCACCCCGTACACGGCGGTCGCGAGCGCCGCCGTCGCGGAGACCGTCGCCGAGGCGAGTGCGATCAATGCCGCCGCGGCCACCAGTGCGCCGAAAAAGCTCCAGAAATGGATGTGCCCACGCAGTCGCGGACGAGTCGTCAACGCAGCGGGATCAGGGCGGCTGTCGGTCGCAATGCTCACCTGAACAAGGTTACGGTCGCGTAGGTCTTCGTGCATCTACTCGACCGGCGGTTGCGACTCGTTCCACAACCTCGTCGGAACTATGCGGTCAGGAGAGCGCCCAGGACTGCCGTTGACGGCCGAGAGGGTCGAGACGCGCCATTCGACCAAGTCCAGGCCGCTGACCCGGATGTTTTCGCGAACGCAATCGCCTCCTCTGCGCCCTCCGCGCTGTTAAGTTCTCGTGGGCTGAACGCGAGCCGACCGGCGCCGCGAATGCCACCTGTCACCAGGCGTACGCTGCCGTGACGTGAGTCTTCGGTCTTTCCTCTCGCGCATCGTCTACAGCGCCTACTCGTGGCGCCTTGTCCAGCAGGCAGGCGGTCGTCATCCTCGACACATCGGAGTGATCCTCGACGGCAACCGGCGCTGGGCGCGGGAAGCCGGGTTCACCGACGTCAACGGCGGGCACCGGATGGGTGCCAAGAAGATCGCCGACTTCCTCGGCTGGTGCAGAGAAGCCGACGTCGAGGTCGTCACGTTGTGGTTGCTGTCGACCGACAACGTCCGCAGCAGGTCCAACGAGGAAGTCGCCGCGCTGCTCGAAATCATCCCGGATGTCGTGGACGAGCTGGCCAAACCGGGCAACTCGTGGCGGCTCTCGATCGTGGGCGCGCTCGACATGCTGCCGGACAGCGTCGCGGACCGGCTCGCTGCCGCCTGCAAGCGCACGGCGGGCCGTGACGGCATGGTGGTGAACATCGCGGTCGGCTACGGAGGCAGGCAGGAGATCGCGAACGCGGTGCGCAAGCTGCTGAAGCAGCACGCCGACGAGGGAACGACCATCCACGAGCTCGCGAAGATTTTGGACGTCGACCACATTTCCGAGCACCTGTACACCTCGGGGCAACCCGATCCCGACCTGATCATCCGAACGTCGGGCGAGCAGCGGCTCTCCGGGTTCCTGCTGTGGCAGTCCGCGCATTCGGAGTTCTGGTTCACGGAGGCGTACTGGCCCGCGTTCCGCAGGGTGGACTTCCTGCGCGCGTTGCGCGACTACGCGGTGAGGCACCGCCGTTACGGAGCCTGAGTCGAAGCCGGTCGTGGTCGGCGGAACATATCCGCCGACCACGACCGGCTTCCGTTGGTGAACGATCGGAAAGCTGAGAGGGAACGCCGGGACGGGCTGACCCGCCAGGGCGCCAGCGGCACGGTAGCGATGTCGTTCGACGTCACACCGCAGCCGGTGAGCCGGTTGTCAGGGGTGAGAGAACGTGATCCCGCCTTGGTGCGTCACCGGATTCGCGAAGCCCCGTGGGGCAGCGAAGCGGTGTCAGGCCACGGCATCCGCCGTGGCCGTCGCGGTCACGAAAACCAGCCCCTCAGCAGCATTTCGCACACACTCCTATTTCGTTGAAGCGGGATTCGCCGGTGTCCCGGCTCGTCCACGTGAGGAAGCTACTGCAATCGGTCGACCTCCGATGCCCCACTTACACCATTGTGTGAGGAAGCCATGGGGGCCGAGCACTCGTCCGGTTCGGAAAACCAAATGGCGTCTTGGCGGATGCGATTTCCGTTGGTACACGGACGAATCGCGGGTTTCGGTAAAAGTCCTGCTGACCTGGATTGGTGAACGGGGCGAGGGCGACACCGAAACTTGCCCATCTTGGTCACCGTGTGTAGTTGAAATGGTGGCCGGAGTGGATCAGTACCAACAGTGAGATGACGAATCGGCGAATCACCTGGCTGGCTGCCTGCACGAAACGGCGCGCGCAGGTAGCTTCCGTGGTGACGGCTTGCGAACCCATGCGGGTCGTCGCGGGAGGCCCTGGTCGTGGGAGTGGTTGAGCGAACGGCGAAGCCGTTCAGGAAACGCACGAGGGGGCCGGCACCGGGCCCTCGTGGGCGTGTGTGCTGACGCTCCGGCGTCAGTGACAACGACCAGCCAGGGCAGTGCCCGGCCCAGCGAGTGCGGGCGTGGTGCCAACGCCCACGAGGGAGATGCCGTCGTGACTGCGCAGCGTTTGCCCCGAAAGGCCTCCGGCCGCTCAGCCGACAGTGCCAATGGCACTTCTGGAGCCACCGGCTCCTCCGGATCACAGCGATACACCTACGTGCTCGACACCTCGGTGCTGTTGTCCGACCCCTGGGCGGTAACCAGATTCGCCGAGCATTCCGTTGTTTTGCCGCTCGTCGTGATCAGCGAACTGGAGGCCAAACGGCACCACCCGGAACTCGGCTGGTTCGCACGGGAAGCCCTTCGCCTGCTCGATGACCTCAGGCGCACCCACGGCAGACTGGACGCCCCCGTTCCCATCGGGGAGCAGGGCGGCACGGTGCACGTGGAACTCAACCACTCGGACCCGACGGTATTGCCGCCCGGTTTCCGCACCGATTCCAACGACCACCGCATACTCGCCTGCGCGCTCAACCTCGCCAACGAACTCGTGAACGTGACCCTTGTCACCAAGGATATTCCGTTGCGGGTCAAGGCAGGTTCGGTCGGACTCGACGCCGACGAGTACAAAGCGGAGGAAGTGACGCCGTCGGGATGGACGGGCACCGCCGACCTCGACGTGCCGCAGGAAGCGCTCGACGCGCTCTTCTCCGAAGGAGTCGCGGATCTCGGCGAGTTCGGGCGCCCGGAAGCGGCGGAACTGCCCTGTCACACCGGATTGCGGTTGCTCGCGGGGACGGCGAGCGCGCTGGCCAGGATCACTCCCGACAAGCAGGCGAGGCTCGTGCGCGGCGACAAGGAGGTATTCGGTCTGCACGGCCGCTCCGCCGAGCAACGCATCGCACTCGACCTGCTACTCGACCCCGACGTCGGCATCGTCTCGCTCGGTGGCAGGGCGGGTACCGGCAAGTCGGCGCTCGCCCTGTGCGCCGGTCTCGAATCGGTCATGGAACGCCGGATGCATCGCAAGGTGGTGGTGTTCAGGCCGGTGTACGCCGTGGGAGGGCAGGACCTCGGCTACCTGCCCGGCTCGGAGAGCGAGAAGATGCAGCCGTGGGCGCAGGCCGTCTTCGACACCCTGGGCGCGCTGGTGAGCCAGGAGGTGCTGGACGAGGTCTTCGACAGGGGAATGCTGGAGGTTCTCCCGCTGACCCACATCAGGGGCCGCTCGCTGCATGACGCGTTCGTCATCGTCGACGAGGCACAGTCATTGGAGCGCAACGTACTGCTGACGGTGTTGTCGCGGCTGGGAACCGCGTCGAGGGTCGTGCTGACCCACGACGTCGCCCAGCGCGACAACCTCCGCGTCGGCAGGCACGACGGGGTGTCCGCCGTGATCGAGAAACTCAAGGGGCATCCGTTGTTCGCGCACGTGACCCTCACGCGCTCCGAACGCTCGCCCATCGCGGCACTGGTCACCGAGATGCTGGAACACCACGGCTGAGGCGCGTCGCGGAGGGGCCGTCACCAGCCTGACGGCAGGGGGCGGCCCTCCGCGAACCCGGCGGCACTCTGCACGCCGAGCAGCGCGCGCTCGTGGAACTGCTCCAGTGAGGCCGCTCCGGCGTAGGTGCAGGCCGAACGCACGCCCGCGGTGATCGAGTCGAGCAGGTCCTCGACGCCGGGCCTCGCGGGGTCCAGCGCCATCCTCGACGACGAAATGCCCTCCTCGAAGAGCGCCTTGCGGGCGCGCTCGTAGCCCTGGTCGGCGCGGGTTCGGGCACCGACGGCGCGCTTGGATGCCATGCCGAACGATTCCTTGTAGGGCCTGCCGTGCTCGTCGTAGCGCAGGTCGCCAGGCGACTCGTGCGTACCGGCGAACCACGATCCCACCATCGCCGCCGAAGCACCTGCCGCGAGCGCGAGAGCGACGTCGCGCGGATGGCGCACACCGCCGTCAGCCCACACGTGCTTGCCGAATTCCCTCGCGGCGGCCGCGCAGTCCAGCACCGCGGAGAACTGCGGACGGCCGACACCGGTCATCATGCGGGTCGTGCACATCGCGCCGGGACCGACCCCGACCTTGACCACGTCGGCACCGGCCTCGATGAGGTCGCGGGTTCCCTCGGCCGTGACGACGTTGCCTGCCACGACGGGAACCGACGGCGACACCGAGCGCACGGCCTTGAGCGCGGCCAGCATCTTCTCCTGGTGCCCGTGCGCGGTGTCGACGACGAGTACGTCGACACCGGCCGCGAGAACGGCCTCCGCCTTCGCGGCGACGTCTCCGTTGACCCCGATCGCGGCGGCGACGCGCAGGCGGCCTTTCGCGTCGGTCGCGGGCTGGTAGATACCGGCGCGCAACGCGCCGACCTGCGTGAGGACCCCCGCGAGCCTGCCGTCGGCGTCGACGCCGAGCGCGAGCCGGTCGTCGTGTTCGTGCAGCTTCTCGAAGACGTCCCTCGGCGGGGTCGTGATCGGCAGCGTCACCACCGTGGGGTCGGTGATCTCGCCGAGGCGCGCGAACCGGTCGACGCCGCTACAGGCAGCCTCCTCGACGATTCCAGCGGGCTTGCCGTCCTCGCCGACGATGACGACGGCGCCGTGTGCGCGCTTGCCGACGAGGTTGAGCGCGTCGGCGACGGCGTCGCCCGGCCTGAGCACGAGCGGGGTGTCCCACACGGTGTCGCGGCCCTTCACCCAGGACACGATGTCCGTGACGGCCGTGGGATCGACATCCTGTGGCAACACGACGATCCCGCCGCGCCGCGCGACGGTCTCGGCCATCCGCCTGCCCGCCACCGCCGTCATGTTCGCGACGACGACGGGGATCGTGGCGCCGGAGCCGTCCACCGTGGAGAGATCGACGTCGAATCGCGACTCCACCGCCGAGCGGTTCGGGAGCAGGAAGATGTCGTCGTAGGTCAGGTCGTGAGCGGGCCGGTGGCCATCCAGAAACTGCACGAGACTTCAGCCTACGTGGTTTCGGCCAGTAGTGCCGCACCTGTTCGGTACAGTTCGACGAGCAGCGGACGCAAACGTTTGCCAGCGGTCGTGAGCTGGTAGGACGTCCTGGTGGGAAAACCGGCGTGCACCTCTTTGCCGACGAGCCCTCTTCGGGTCAGTTCGGCCAACCTGTCGGTGAGTACCTTCGCGGACACCGTCGGTAGCGCCGCTCGCAGCTCGCCGAAGGAGCGCGGACCGGCGGTCAGTTCCCTCAGGACCAGTGTCGTCCAGCGTCCCGAGATCGCGGCGAGTGCGACCTCGACGGGACACTCCGGTTCCGGCCTGCGGGTCGCGCCCCTCGCGTCGGGAACCAGTTCCGGGTCGAAGCCGTCACTCACCGTTTGGTGACCTTCGCCGGAGCCGTGTTGGCTTGCCTGATGAGCATCGATCACAACAACCACGACTCCAGTGTGCCAACGGCGCGACTGGCAACCGACCCGCATGACCACCCCTTCGCGTTCGAGGCCGCGTTCAACGCCGGTAACCCCGAAGCGCTCTACGAGCCGGATGCCGTGCTGGTGCGCGGGGACGGGGTGACGGTCACTCGCGAAGGGCTGCACGCGAACAACGTCAGGCTGATGGCGCTCGGGTCGATCACCGTCAGGCCACGAAGGATCGAGGTCGCTGGTGAACTGGCGTTGCTGATCGTCGACTGGGTCATCGCCGCGAAGCCGGACCCGGTCGAGGGAACGGCGACCGACGTCGCCAGACGCGGAGCCGACGGCTTCTGGCGATACGTGATCGACAATCCCTTCGGCATCGCGCAGCGCGCACTACCAGCCGGCTGAGCCCTGCTTCTCCGCGCCGATCGTCGTGTGTTCGCCGTGACCGGTGTGCACGGTCGTCTCGTCGGGCAACGCGAACAGCTTCTCGCGGATGGAGGCCACGATGGTCGGATAGTCCGAGTAGGACCGGCCCGTCGCGCCGGGGCCACCGTGGAAAAGGGTGTCTCCCGCGAACACGGCTCCGAGATCGGCCGCGTAGAGGCACACGGCTCCCGGGGCGTGTCCCGGTGTGTGAATGACCTTCAGTTCCGTACCGCCGACGCTGATGACCTGCCCCTCGGCCAGTTCCGCTTCGGGAGCCCTTCCGGGGTGGGTGAGGTCCCACAGCACGCGGTCGTCGGGGTGCAGCCAGATCGGTGCTCCGGTGAGCCGGGCCAGTTCGGGTGCGGCGTTGACGTGGTCGTTGTGCGCGTGCGTGCTGACGATCGCCTTGACCGCTCGGCCGCCGACGGCGTCGGCGATCAGCTTCGCGTCGTGCGCGGCGTCGATGACGATGACCTCCTTGTCGTCGCCCACGATCCACACGTTGTTCTCGACCTCCCACGACCCGCCGTCGAGTTCGAAAACACCTGACGTCACCACGTTCTGCACCGTCGCTGCCATGCCCCCGACCCTAACTGTCAGCCGCGGAGCATGGCACGTACCGCGTCGATGGTGTCGGCTTCGGCCGCGTCCTTGTCAGGGCGGTACCGCAGTACGCGGGCGAACCGCAAGGCGACCCCTCCCTGGTAGCGAGTGCTGGTCTGCACACCGTCCAGTTCGATTTCGACGACCAGTTCGGGTCGAAGGTGGACGGTCCAGTCGTCCCTGTGGCTTTCGATGAGCGGAAACTCGCGGGTTTGCCACGCGAGTAGTTCGTCGGTGAGTCCCTTGAAGGTCTTGCCGACCATGATCGGCGGCCCGCCATCGGGGTCACGGGCGCCGAGATGCAGGTTCGAGAGGTAGCCGGTACGCCTTCCGTGTCCCCATTCCGCCGCCAGCACGACCAGATCGAGCGTATGGACCGGTTTGACCTTGAGCCACGCCTTGCCTCTTCTGCCCGCGGCGTAAGGGGAATCGAGCGCTTTCACCACGACTCCCTCGTGCCCGGTTTCCAGCGAGGCCGCGAGGATGGGTTCCGGGTCTTCGGGTTCCAGCGTTCCCGGCATCAGGTACTCGCCGGCGACACCGCGCAGCGCCGCGTTGCGTTCCCGAAGCGGCGCGTCGAGCAGATCGGCGCCGTCGAGGTGCAAGCAGTCGAAGAAATAAGGACGCAGCAGCAAGGCTTTGACCTGTTCCTCACGAGTGCTGCCGAAGCGGGACATCGTTTCCTGAAAAGGGCGTGGCCTGCCATCGTCGGTCAGCGCGAGCGTTTCCCCGTCGAGTACCGCCGATGTGCACGGCAGCGCGCGGACGAGTTCGGTGAGGTCGCCGACGTGCGCGGTGATGTCCCGCAACGTCCTCGTGAACACGCGTACCTCGTCGCCGGATTTGTGCACCTGTATCCGCGCGCCGTCCATTTTGTACTCGACGAGTACGGCGCCCAGTTCGGCGACGGCACCGGCCAGCGATTCGGCTGGGGAAGCGAGCATCGGCCTGACCGGCCTTCCCAGCTCCAGCCGGAACTCCGCGAGCGCGGCGACCCCTCCGCGCAGCGCCGCGCTCGCCGTGGAGGGCAGCCGTCCGGACAACATGAACGCCCTGCGCACGGCTTCGGAGGGGACCGAGGCGGCGGAGGCGATGGCCTCGACCATGACGCCTTCGAGCGCGCCCTGTCTCAGCTCGCCGGTGAGCAAACGAAAAAGAAAGTCCTGCTCCGCTTTCGTCGCACCGGCCAGCAACGTGCTCAGTACCTCGGCGTGCCTCGCTGCCGAACCGCTCCCGGAAAGCCTGGAAACGGTGTCCAGCGCGGTGTCGACCTCCGCGACGGTCAGCCGTGGTTCCGCCGCCGGTTCGACCCGCAACTCGGACAGCGTTCGCCAGCCGGTGCCGATCCGCCCCTGCCTGAGCGTTCCGGTGAGGAAAGCCACGGTCGCCGCGAGCTCTTCGGCTCGCGCCGCTCTCAGCAGCTCGACGAGGACGGCGACCTTGGCCTTTCGTGACCTGGTCGCGCCGACAGCGGCTGAACCGTCGACGACGTCGGTGAGGAGCATGCCGCCATCATCTCGCGAGGTACCGACATTTCGCGTGTCGAACGGATCGCGAGCAGCACGGCGACGAGGCACACGACGAGACCGGCGAGGGAGAGCGCGCCGAGTTGCTCGCCGAAGAGCAGGTAGCCGAACACCATCGTGGTCGGCGGGGTCAGGTAGAGCAGTGTCGACGTGTGGTTGACCGACTTCCGGCGCACGTTGAGCCAGTAGAAGCCGTATCCGCCCAGGTGGGCGAGCACGACGACGATCGAGACGGCGACCCAGAACCCGCCGTCGGCGGGAGGTGCCACGGTGGACGTGGTGACCGCGATGGCGCCGAACACGACCGTGCTGGTGGCGGCGTGGATCAGCATCGAGTCGGCCATCGGCAGTGGGGGAGCCTTGCGCTCGACGAAGGTACCCGCGACGAGACCGGCCATGGCCAGTACGGGCAGCGCGTAGGCCAGCGGTGGTGCCGCGCCGGCGCCGCCGAGGTCCCCGCTGACGACGAGCGCGACTCCGGCGATGCCGAGCGCGAGACCTGCCCACTGTGTCGGTGATGTTCGTTCGCCGAGCAGCGGGCCCGACAGCGTCGCCGTCGCGATGGGCTGCACGGCGGCGATCAGCGCGGCGATTCCGGCCGGGACACCGAGCTGGGCCGACCACACGACGCCGAAAAGGAACACGCCCTGTGACAGCAGACCGACAAGACCGTGGATTCCGACCGCCCTCACCGGCAGTCTGCGCCGGTGCCACACGAGCCACCACACCGCGAGCAGCGCGACCACGACGAGGAAACGCCACAGCAGGAGTGTGAACGCGCTCGCGTGCGCGGTCGCGAGTGTCGAGCCGATGAAACCCGAACTCCAGGTCAGCACGAATCCCGTGCCGATGAGGGTGTCCCTGCTCATCTCACCTCCTAGGTATACCGGTCGGTATAGTCACTAGACATACTAAACCGATCGGTATACCGTCAAGGGGTGCCGGAGGAGATGACATTGACGCCAGCGGCCGAGCGAGTGCTCGAAGTCGCCGGAAAACTGTTCTACGACAACGGAATTCACGCTGTCGGGGTCGAGGCGATCGCGAACGAGGCGAACGTCACCAAGAAGACTCTGTACGACCGGTTCGGCTCGAAGGACGCGCTGATCGCGCAGTACCTTCGGCGCAGGGACGAGCGATGGCGGGAACACGTGGTACGCGTGGTCGAGCAGCGGACCCGGATGACGCCGACCCGCCGGTTGCTGCTCGTGTTCGACGCGCTGGAGGAGTGGATGGCGACCGAGAACCCCCGCGGGTGTGCTTTCGTCAACGCTCAGGCCGAACTCCCCGACGCGGGACATCCCGGACGCGAGGTGATCCGCGAGCAGAAACAGTGGCTGCTCGACTACCTGCGCACCCTCGCGAGGGAGGCGGGCATCCGAAATCCGCGCAAGATCGCGACGTCGGTGCTGCTGCTACTCGAAGGCGCGACGGTCACCGCTTCGCTCGGTGTCGTTCCCGGTGCCGTCGGCAATGCCAAAGAGGTGGCGAAACAGCTCATCGAACTGAACTAGCGTCAAGGTGTCGCGCCGTTCTCTCGGTTCCGGCCACCCAGCTCGCCAGCAGTCCGAGATTGCGTTCCGTCTCCGAGCCAGGTTCCGCCGTGTAGACGACGAGACCCTGTGTTGCTTCTGACGACGCCGACGACGCCGCTGCCACGTGCAGGGTCTGGTAGTGCAGTAGCAGATCGCCGACGACCGGGTTTCTGATGTGCTTGATGCCCTCGGTCTTTTCCTGAACCGACTGGGCCGCCCACAGTTTCCGGAAGGTCTCGCTACGGAGGGACAGTTCGCCGACGAGGCTCGCCAGCTCGGGATCAGTGGGATCGTGCCCAGCCGCGGCGCGCAGGTTGCCGACGAGTTCCTTGACGACCTTGTCCCACTCGGGATGCAAGGCCCGCGAGTCGTCCTCGTCGAGGAAGAACAACCGGGGAATGTTGCGCTCGGCAGGCGGGATCGTCGCGAAGTCGAACGCGATCGCCGCGCACAGCGGATTCCACGCGAGCACGTCGCACCGGCGGTTGAGCACCATCGCGGGTACACCGGGCATCGAATCGAGCAGCCAGCGCAGCCGTGGGCTGACGCGGTCCGGCTTCCGTGCTCGTGGCTTCCTCCGCTTCGGTGCCGCGAGATTGCGCAGGTAGGTGTCCTCGTCGGCATTGAGCCGCAACGCCGACGACAGCGCGTCGAGCACGCTGTCGGACACGTTGCGCGCGCGCCCCTGCTCCAGCCGCGTGTAGTAGTCGACGCTCACACCGGCGAGCTGCGCCAGTTCTTCCCTGCGCAGGCCGGGAACCCTGCGCCGGGAAGGTCCGCGAGGCAGGCCGAACGTCTCGGGATCGAGCGCGCCCCTGCGTGACCGCAGGAACCCACCGAGGTCCCGCCACGGATCCGAGGTGCTTTCCATGTCGACCAGTCTGCCCTCTCCTGGACGCCGCAACCTGGTACTGGCAAACCCAGGTAACGCGGGTCCTGGTGGCCGCACCCTTCGGCCGGTGATCGTCGGGGGGAGACAACGGCCAACGAAAGTGAGGCACACGATGCGCAGGCGGATTCTGGGCGGCACCGGCATCTCGGTCAGCGAGTACTGCTTCGGCACGATGATGCTCGGCGCGTGGGGAACGGCCGATCACGACGAGGCGGTACGCATCGTGCACGCCGCCCTCGACGCGGGCATCAACTTCGTCGACACCGCCGACATGTACTCGGACGGCGAGAGCGAGATCATCGTCGGCAAGGCGCTCAAGGGACGCCGCGACGACATCGTGCTCGCGTCCAAAGTGCACTTCCCGATGGGCGAGGACGACAATCGGCGCGGCAACTCCCGGCGCTGGATCACGCGCGCCGTCGAGGACAGCCTTCGCAGGCTGGACACCGATTATCTCGACCTGTACCAACTGCACCGGCCCGATCCGGCGACCGACGTCGAGGAGTCGCTTTCCGTACTGTCCGATCTGGTCAGAGCCGGAAAGGTGAGGGCAATCGGCTCCTCGGTTTTTCCGGCCGAGCACATCGTCGAGGCACAGTGGACGGCGCAGCGCTGGGGACACGTGCGGCTACGCACCGAGCAGCCGCCCTACTCCATTCTCAACAGGGCAGCCGAAGCCGCCGTCCTGCCGACCGCCCACCGCTACGGCATGGGTGTGCTGACCTGGAGCCCGCTCGCGAGCGGCTGGTTGTCGGGACGCTACGAACGGGCCGCCGACGTCGACCTGACCGAGGGGCGGCGCACCGTGCAGCGACACAAGTTCGATCCCGCGCTGCCGGCGAACGCATGCAAACTCGAAGCCGTCGGCGAGCTGCGGAAGCTGGCCGCTGACATCGGAAGGCCGCTGACACACGTCGCGCTCGCCTTCGTCAGGGCCCATCCCGCCGTGACGTCGGCGATCATCGGCCCCCGCACGATGGCTCAGCTCACCGACCTCGTGGCGGGCAGCGATCTGGTGCTCGAAGCAGACGTACTCGACCGGATCGACCGAATCGTGCCACCGGGAACCGACCTCAACCCGCTCGACGCCGACTACCTGCCGCCCTCCATCGCCGAGTCGGCGCTCAGGAGGAGATGAACCTACTTGCCTCCGTTCGCCATGCGCAGCACGTCGAGGGCCTCGTCGAGCTGCTGCTCGGTGAGCTTGCCATCGCGCACGTGGCCCCTTTCGATGACGACCTCGCGAATGGTCTTGAGCTCGTTGAGCGCCTGCTTGGCGACGGCGGCCGCCTCCTCGTAGCCGAGGTAGGCGTTGAGCGGGGTCACGATCGAAGGTGAACCCTCCGCGTAAGCCTTCGTCCGCTCCACGTTGACCGTCACTCCGGCGAACACCTTGTCGGCGAGCAGACGCGACACCGCGGCGAGCAACCGTGCCGACTCCAGCACGTTGCGGGCGATCACGGGGAGGTTGACGTTGAGCTGGAAGTTGCCCTGCGCTCCGGCGAACGCCACGGCGGCGTCGTTGCCGATGACCTGCGCGACCACCTGGAGAGTCGCCTCGGGGATCACGGGGTTGACCTTGCCGGGCATGATCGACGACCCCGGCTGGAGATCGGGAAGAGCCAGTTCGGCGAGTCCGGTACGCGGGCCGGAGCCGAGCCAGCGCACGTCGTTGGCGATCTTGTTCAGGGACACGGCGACGGTACGAAGGTGCCCCGAGGTCTCGACGATGCCGTCCTGTGTCGCCTGGGCCTCGAAGTGATCGCGGGCCTCGGTGAGCGGCAAGCCGGTGACCTTCGCGAGCTCACCGGCAACCGCCGAACCGAACCCGGCAGGCGCGTTGAGCCCCGAGCCGACCGCCGTGCCGCCGATGGGCAGTTCGCCGAGCCTGGGAAGTCCGCTGCGCAGCCGCTCGATGCCGAACCGCACCTGAGCAGCCCAGGCGCCGGCCTCCTGGCCGAGCGTCACGGGAACGGCGTCCATGAGGTGGGTGCGGCCCGATTTCACGACGTCCTTCCACTCGCCGGCCCGCTTCTCGATGGTGCTCGCCAGATGGTCGAGCGCGGGCACCACATCGGTGAGCACCGCTTCCGTCGCCGCGACGTGGATGGTGGTCGGGAACGTGTCGTTGGACGACTGCGAGGCGTTGACGTGATCGTTGGGGTGCACGTCACGCCCGAGCGAGCGCGAGGCGAGCGTCGCGATCACCTCGTTGGCGTTCATGTTCGACGAGGTACCGGAGCCCGTCTGGAAGACGTCGATGGGGAAGTGTTCGTCGTGAACGCCGTCGGCGACCTCGTCGGCTGCCGCCGCGATGGCCGATGCGATCTCGGCTTCGAGCACTCCCAGCCTGGCGTTGACCCTGGCCGTGGCGGCCTTCAGCAGGCCGAGCGCGCGAATCTGGGAACGTTCGAGGCCACGGCCAGAGATGGGGAAGTTCTCGACGGCACGCTGGGTCTGCGCCCGGTAGAGCGCGTCGACGGGAACCTTGACCTCGCCCATCGTGTCGTGCTCGATCCGGAATTCCTGTTCTGCCATAACGCCAGTTTGGCGCAGCGCGACGCCGCCCGCCGAGTGTCCTTCGGCACTAAGATCGGCACCGAGACTGCCACCACCCACCACTGGCGGAAGGGCGGTGAGCCAATGGGCTCGCCCGAGGAAATGTCGGTCGACGTACTCGTCGTCGGCGCGGGACCGACCGGGTTGTTCGCCGCGTACTACGCGGGATTCCGTGGCCTCTCCATGGCCATCGTCGACTCGTTACCCGAAACCGGCGGTCAGGTCACCGCCATGTATCCGGAGAAGATGATCTACGACGTCGGTGGTTTCCCCGCCGTGCGAGGCCGCGACCTGATCAAGGGGCTTGTCGAGCAGGCCGCTCCGTGGAACCCGGTCTATCTGCTTGGCCGCAAGGCCGTCTCGCTTGAGGAAGTGGCCGACGAGGACCGGCCGTTGCGGATGACCCTCGACGGCGGAGACGTCGTGCGAGCGGGCGCCGTCCTCATCACGGCAGGCATCGGTGAGTTCACCCCGCGCCCGCTTCCGGCAGGCGACGGCTGGCTCGGCAAGGGACTCGTGCACTTCGTTCCCGCGCTCGACGTGCACAGGGATCAGCACGTGGTCGTCGTCGGAGGCGGCGATTCCGCGTTCGACTGGGTACTCGCGCTCAAGCCGATCGCGGCGAGCGTGGCACTCGTGCACCGCAGATCGCGGTTCAGGGCCGCCGAATCCATCGTGAAGGAGGCCCGTGAGGCAGGGGTGCGGATCATCACCGACGCCGAGGTCACCGCGCTCAGGGAAGACGCCGAAGGTGGGCTCGCCGAAATCGCGCTCGACGTCAAGGGCGGCGATTCGCTGGTGCTTCCCGCACAGGCCGTCGTCGCGGCGCTCGGATTCACCGCCGACCTCGGTCCGATCGAGAACTGGGGTCTCAAGATCGAGCGAAGGGCCATCGACGTCGACTCCACCATGGCCACCGCGAGGCACCGCGTCTACGCGGCAGGCGACGTCGTCTCCTATCCCGGCAAGGTCAAGCTCATCGCCACCGGGTTCGGCGAGGCGGCGACGGCGATCAACAACATCGCCGTCGCTCTCAACCCCGACGCACACCTCTTCCCCGGCCACTCAAGCAACGCCGAATAGGAGAGGCAAAGCGCTAAACGTACTGGTCGATCCAGTCCGCGTAGGCGAAGGCCGACGTGTAGATCGAGGGTGAGGTCGCGCACGTGGAGTCGTCGTTGCCCGGCCTGCTCGACACGCCGAGCAGCCGCCACCGCTCGCCTGCCTTGGTGATCTGCGGGCCGCCGGAATCGCCGTAGCACGCGCCCTTCGAGCCCTCAGGGTTCCCTGTGCACAATTCGACGGCGGCGGAGAACGTACCCGTGCAGCCTGCCGGGTCGACGATGCTCGTGTCGAGTTGCCGCAACCGGGCGGGACTCTCGCCGCAACCCCGCTCGGGGCAGGTCTGTCCCCAGCCGAGCAACCTGGTCGCTGTACCGACAGGGGCGTCCGAGCCGAGCGCGATGGGCGCGGCCTTCGCGGGGGAGGCGAGCCGGACGAGCGCGATGTCGCCACCGGCGCCGTCAGGGTCGTAATCCGGATGCGTCACGATTTCCGCGACCTTGGCCTGCTCGCCGCCCGTGGTTCTGTCGTTGCTGCCGATCCTGGCCGAAACCTTGTCGGGAACCCTTCCCCGCACACAGTGCGCCGCCGTCACGACCCAGGTGGCGGAGACGAGCGCGCCGCCGCAGAAATGCTCACCGGAGGCCAATTGGAGCGAGACGACGAAAGGGTAGGGCTCCCCGGCGTCGCCGCCGCCGACGATGAACGGCTGCGTCCCCGCTGCCTGACCGGCGGTGATACCGAGCATGGTCAGGACGGCGGCCAAGACCCCCGCAAGGCGGGCCCTTGTGGAAACAGATCGCATCAGGGCAGCGGTGGAACGGCGTTGTCGGCGGAGTCGCTTCCGAAGTCCACCGAGGAATAGGAACGCAGCTTGGTGAGCCGGTGATAGCCGTCGATCATCCGCACGGTTCCCGACTTCGAGCGCATCACGATCGACTGGGTCGTCGCGCCACCGGCCCGGTAGTGCACACCGCGAAGCAGGTCGCCGTCGGTGACCCCGGTGGCGCAGAAGAAGACGTTGTCCCCGCGCACGAGGTCGTCGGTGTTCAGTACGCGGTCGAGGTCATGGCCCGCGTCGAGCGCCTTCCGCCGCTCCGCGTCGTCCTTCGGCCACAACCGGCCTTGCAGTTCGCCGCCGAGGCACTTCATCGCGCACGCGGCGATGATGCCTTCGGGCGTACCACCGATGCCGAGCAGCATGTCGACACCCGTCGTCGGCCGGGCGGCGGCGATCGCACCGGCGACGTCACCGTCGCTGATGAACCTGATCCTCGCCCCGGCCTCTCTCACCTCGCGGACAAGACTCTCGTGCCGGGGCCGGTCGAGAATGCAGACCGTCACGTCGGAAACACCGCTGTGCTTTGCCTTCGCGACCCTGCGGATGTTCTCGGCGATCGGCGCCGAAAGATCGACGCTGCCTGCCGCCTCGGGGCCGACAGCGAGCTTTTCCATGTAGAACACGGCGGAGGGGTCGAACATCGCGCCGCGTTCAGCGACGGCGAGCACCGCGAGCGCGTTGGGCATGCCCTTCGACATGAGCGTCGTACCGTCGATGGGATCGACCGCGACGTCGCACTCGGGACCGTCGCCGTTGCCGACCTCCTCGCCGTTGAACAGCATGGGCGCCTCGTCCTTCTCGCCCTCACCGATCACGACGACGCCCCGCATGCTCACCGTGCCGATGAGCTGGCGCATCGCGTCGACGGCCGCGCCGTCGCCGCCGATCTTCTCTCCCCTGCCGACCCAGCGGCCGGCGGCCATCGCCGCCGCCTCGGTGACCCTGACCAACTCCATCGCGAGGTTGCGATCGGGGGTTTCCCCGTGCGCCGTGGAGTCGGCTGGCTGGCTGGCGGCGGTCATGGGTGCCTCCTGGGCGGCGTCGTGCGACATGGCGTCACCTTGCATTGCGGTTCGCGCGAGCCCGAAGCTCGCACTGCACCCGTGGACGTCACCTCGAAGGCTCACCGGCGGGGCCGTCAGCATCCTCGGTGTTCTCGGCGTCCGGCGCGTCCTCCACCGTAGCCAGCGCGGCCTCGATTCGCTCACGTGCGCCTTCGAGATGTTGCTCGCACAATTTCGCGAGCCGTTCGCCCTTCTCCCACAGCGCGAGTGATTCCTCAAGCGAGAGACCTCCGGCCTCAAGCCCCTTGACCACTTCGATCAGCTCGTCGCGGGCCTGCTCGTATCCGAGCTCCGCGTTGCCGCTTTTCGTGTCGCTCACGCTGTGCTCTGTCCTCGTCTCGTCCGTGCCTTCACTGCCGGTGCCCTCGCCTTGCGGCCTGCGCGCACACTACCGCGCACGCCATCGCGTTGTCGTAGCCGATGAACGCCTTCGCGAACTCCTGGCCGTCACCGTCGGCAACGGCGTCCTCGACGTGTGACTGCGTGCTCGCGACCTTGCGCCGGTGTACCGAGCCTGCGGCGAACCACCAGCTCGTTCCCGCGTAGAGCGACGTCGCCTCGGAGAGGCGGCGAAGTCGCGGGCTCAGTGCCCACCTGGCCGGCGCGTCGCAGCCGGCCAGCAGCACTGTCCAGCAGTCGCCTGCCGCCGATTCCACTTCCGTCGCCAGCCGGAGCACGGCGGAAGCTCGCTCGGCTCGTTCTCCCCGGCAGACCCTCGCCGCGGCGTCCCGCGTCAACGGAAGGAATGAGCAATGTCGTCCGGTGGGCAGCGGCCCCGTGCGAGCTGTGATCGCGGTTTCGATGGCTCGGGCTCGGGGCACCTCGTCACTCCTCTTGCGGCAGGGTTGTCGCTCGGATCGCGCCGTCGGCCACCCGCACGCGAAGCGGGGTTCCCTCGGCTATCTCAGAGACCGACCGAAGTACCTTGAGGTTGCCTGCCGAGTCGAAGAACTGCACGACCGAGTAACCGCGCTCCAACGTCGCGGAGGGGCCGAGCGCGGTGAGCCGGGCTCGCGCGGAGGCGATCGCCGCCTGCTCGCTGCTGAGCCTCGTCAGGATTGCCCTCCTTCCGCGTTCCCTGTGCACCTCGATCTCGGTATGCCTTCGTTCGATGGGGCCGAGCGGGTCGGCGAGCGACGGCCTGCTCCGCAGCTGGTCGAGCAGCCTGCACTGGGTGTCGACCCAGCCGTGCAACGCCCTGCGAGCCCTGTCCCTGAGCTGGTGAACGCGGGCGGTTTCCTCCTTGACGTCGGGCACGACCCGTTTGCCCGCGTCGGTCGGAGTCGAGCAGCGAAGGTCGGCGACGTAGTCGAGCAGAGGGGAGTCGGGTTCGTGGCCGATCGCGCTGACCACCGGCGTCCCCGCCGCCGCGACGGCCCTGCACAGGGTCTCGTCGGAGAACGGGAGCAGGTCTTCGACGCTGCCACCACCCCTCGCGATCACGATCACGTCGATGTTCGGATCGGCGTCCAAAGTGGACAGAGCATGCATGATCTGCGGGACGGCGTGCACTCCCTGGACGGCCGTGTTCACGATCCTGAACGCGACGGCGGGCCATCTGGCCTGCGCATTCACCAAAACGTCGTGTTCGGCGGCCGAAGCGCGCCCCGTGATGAGACCGACCCCTTTCGGCAGGAACGGCAGCTTTCGCTTCCGTTGTGCCGAGAACATGCCCTCCGCGGCGAGCAGCTTGCGCAACCGTTCGATTCTGGCGAGCAACTCGCCGATGCCGACGGCGCGGATCTCGTTCGCCCGCAGGCTCAGGGTTCCCCTGCCGAGAAAGAACGTCGGCTTCGCGTGCACGACGACGCTCGCGCCTTCGCGCAGGGGCGGATCGATCGTCCTCAGTAGCCGGGAAGGGCAGGTGACAGTCATTGACACGTCGGCGGCGGGGTCGCGCAAGGTGAGGAACGCGGTCTGCGTACCTTGGCGCGCGGTAATCTGGGTGACCTGGCCTTCGACCCACACCGCGCCCAGCCGGTGGATCCAGTCGGCGATCTTGCGCGCGACCGTTCTGACCGGCCACGGGTTGTCGGCGCTGGAGGGCTGGTTCGCCGCCCTGGTGGGCTGCTGTTCGGTACCGCTGCTCACTGCCCGGCCGGATCCGTTCGTTCTCCGGCCTCGCCGTGACCGGTGTTCGTGGTGTCGGTGACCGCGATCGTGGCGGCGCCGGGGGTGTTGGAGCTGTCGGTGCTGTCAGTGCCGGGACCGCCGTCGCCGTTGTCGGCCGCGTCCGTCGTGGCACCCGGGGGCGCGGTGGCGGACTGGCGAACGTTGCCGATGCGCCTGGTCAGCATGCCGGTGAACGAAGAACGGTTCGCGTGGGTCTTCTCGTAGTCGAGAAGCTCCTCCAGTTCGGGCAACGAGAACCGCCTGAGGCGGGCTCGGATCTGGGGCAGCGTCAACTCGTCGTAGTCGGTGAGGCCAGCGGGAGCCGTGCTCGGTGCGGCGGGGCTGTCGAACTCACCGTCGTGGTGCTCGTCGGCGAGTGCATGCTCCTCGGCGGCCCATGGGTCTTCGTCCACCTCGGCGTCCAGCTCGTCCGGGCGGTCTCCGTTGGTTCTCGTCCCGCCGTTGCCTCGCGCGCCGGCGGTCGCTGCCGAGGGCGCGCCGTCTCCGTATTCGGAGTCGAACGGAGATCTCGCGCCGGAAGTGGGACTCGGTAGGTCCTCGTCGAATGTCGCCCAGCTCGGTGCTTCCTCTGCGGTCCTGAGCGAGGACAGCGCGTCGTCGCCGCGGATCGCGAGTTCGGTGACGTGCTGCTGAACCCGCATCGAGGTCTGCATGACCTGACTGGCAACCGTCACCGGTAGCTCGGTGAGCTGCTTCGGCAACTCCCGCACCCGCTCAGCGGTCGTGACGGCGATGCCGGCGGCTAACCGGAGGGGAAACGGGAGTTGCTTCATATCTCTAAGCCTGCCGCACATGGGTCTTCCTGCCCAGCCGAATGGGGGACGCGTGTCGTGCGTCCCATGAGGTCGTCTCGTTCCTTGCCGATCGGGCCACACCCGTACCCTGGTGGCATGAGTGCAGCGAGTCCCGGAATCGAGTCTGCCACCAGCGTATCGATCGGTGACGGAGCCGAGGAATCCGTCGTAGGTGGTAAGCGCGTTCTGCTGGCCAAGCCGCGCGGTTACTGTGCCGGTGTCGATCGTGCTGTCATCACCGTCGAGAAGGCCCTCGAAATCCACGGCCCGCCGGTTTACGTACGTAAGGAGATCGTGCACAACCGGCATGTTGTCGACACTCTCCGTGAACGCGGGGTCATTTTCGTCGACGAGACCTCAGAGGTGCCAGAGGGCGGCTTGGTCGTGTTCTCGGCACACGGTGTTTCGCCCGCGGTTCGCGCGGAGGCGGAGGATCGCAACCTGCGGACCATCGACGCGACCTGCCCGTTGGTGACCAAGGTGCACAAGGAAGTCAACCGCTTCGCGCGCGACGACTACGACATCATGCTGATCGGGCACGCCGGTCACGAGGAGGTCGAGGGCACGTCGGGCGAGGCACCCGAGCACGTGCAGCTCGTCGACACCGAGGAGGACGTCGACAAGGTCGCGATCCGCGACCCTTCCAAGGTGGTGTGGTTGTCGCAGACCACGCTGAGTGTCGACGAGACGATGGAACGTGTCGACCAGCTCAGGGAACGGTTCCCGGAGATCTCCGACCCGCCGAGTGACGACATCTGCTACGCCACGTCGAACCGTCAGGTCGCGGTCAAGGCCATGGCAGCGGAGTGTGACCTCGTGCTCGTCGTCGGTTCGGCCAACTCGTCGAACTCGCAGCGACTCGTCGAGGTCGCGCTCCAGGCGGGCGCGCGGGATTCCCACCTCGTGGACTTCGCGCACGAGGTCGACGAATCGTGGCTGTCCGGAGTCGAGACCGTTGGCGTCACGAGTGGTGCTTCGGTGCCGGACGTGCTCGTCATGGAACTGCTGGAATGGCTGGCCGACCGTGGCTGGATCGATGTCCAGGAAGTGACCACCGCCAACGAGAAGATCTCGTTCGCGCTGCCGCGTGAGCTGCGGTCCGGCTCGAACGCGGGTCACAGCCGCGTTCGCTGACCGGGGTTTTGCCTGACGGTTGCCGCGCCGCAAACAGGGGTGCGCCCCTGGACGGTCGGTGCCGAGGCACCGTTGACCGGGGTGCCTCCTGGGCGGTTGCCACTGAGGCGTCGCTGTCCGGGGCACTCCGGTTGGCGCCGGGGTATTGCCGAACCGGCGGCGCTGTTGGCCGGTGCTTTTGCTGATCGGCGTCGCTGGCTAGTGGCGTCGTTGGCCGGTGGTCTGGCAGGTTGCCATCACCGCGCCCCGGTGGCTCGACGTGCCGCCCGCTACCGGGCGTACGCGATCCGTTGCCGCGCGCACCAGCCAAGCCACAGCTCAAGTGCGGCCCGTGTCAATCCAACGCCGCGTTGCCGTGCGCAGGTCAGCGCAGTGCCGCATTCACGCGCTGGTTACGGAAACGCCGTATTCATGCCGCAGGCGCAAGCGCAGCCGCGGCCAGAGACCGCGGCGGTCAACTGCCGCACAGTGCCGACCGAGTCGTGTCCGGCTGGCCCAGCCTTGCCACGCGGCCGCAGTGCCTCCCGCGATGGAACAACCCGGCAACCAGCATCGCGGCGGACCGCGCGGCACAGCAATGACTTGAGCCGCACGACGATGACTTGAGCCGCACGACGATCTCGTGACCGTCAGGGCGACGGCTCCACTAGCGCGATGACGACCTGTGCAACGAGGCGTGACCTGTCGGCAAGGTGGCGATCCGATCAGCAGCGCTGGACGGAACCGTTACCGCTGTGATCAGCGATAGTCGAGCCCGGGAAACCCAGGCGGCACTGACCGCTTCACTCCTCCCAGGGACGGGCACGCCGAGGCGGCCGACCACCGGGACCTTGATCGTCACGCCCACCCCGGGGCCGCCGTGGCGGCGGCGGTGGGTCGTCCGGCGCCTGGCGCCTGCGCGGGCGTTTCGCAGGTGGGGGCTGGCCTTCCGGCCAATCCTCGGACCTGCGCCGACGGTCGCTGCCATCCGGAGGCATCGGCGGTCGCTGCCGTGGACGTCCTTGCTGACCCCGAGGTGGGGGCCCGGCAGGCGGTACTCCCGGATCACGTTCCGGTGCCCGTTCACGTGGCCTGCGGGAGGCATCCTCGGGTCGTGCACGACGATCCGCTCCAGCAGCCGCGGCTCCGGCCGCTCCTGCTGGTGGGCCACCAGGAACCGAACCCCGGCGTGGCGCCTCCCGCCCTTCAGGCTGGCGGGATCGGCCAGGTTGCTCTTCGTCGTCGTCCTGCCGCCGCGATTTGCCCGACGGCTTGTCCGCCGTCTCCGAACGATCGCTGGGCGGCTTGCCTTTGCCGCGCACCTTCTGCGGAGCCTCCGGATCGCGCTCGCGATAGATTCGGAGGATCCCGAGGGCCACCGTCAAGCCTGTGGTGATGGCCATCATCGGAAAGGCGTTGATCAGCGGCGTACCGATGGCAAGAGCCTTCGCCAGGGTGTCGCTGCCTGCGGGCAGTTCCTCTCCGAGCAAAACCACGATCGGCACGATGATCGCCAGAATCAACGGCGGCTGCACCATCGGACCGAACAGGTTTCTACGTCTCACAACCACCACGGCAGCAACCGAAACGACCAGGTAGCAGCCTTGGAAGAGCACACCGAGCTCATCGGAGATCTGAGAATCCACGATGGCACCCACTGCTGCGAGTCCTAGCGCAAGCAGTACCGCTCCCCACCACGGCAAGCCACGCCGGTTCCCGATGGCGGCCCGCTCGTCCCAAGGAATCGACGGGTCGTCGTCAGCGGCGTCAGGATCGCTCCTGCGATCGCGTATGGCGGTCACGAGGCAACACCGTATCCGGTTATCCGTCGAAACCCGCTACCGATCCGCGACCTTGTCATCCCCAATACCTAAGAGCGTGAGATCAAGCACATCCAAGTGGAATCCTCACGCCAATGGTACGGACCAGACGCACCGTTTATACGTTTTGAGTCAGTTTGTTGTCAGCTCGTCTCCCTTCCTGATGGCGGGGACGGGAGTCGGGCTCGCTGCGGCTTCTGTCAACGGCGAGACGCTCGCGCGGAAACTCTCCAGCGCCTCAAGCTCCCTCCGGCGAGCGGAGATGAATCGCTGAAGATGAGTGCTCGACAGGTTGAGCGCGTCGACGGCGTTGCCTGCCGCACGGTGTGCCGCTGCCGCGGTCGCGCGCACCTGCTCGACATCTTCGAGTAACGTCCGTTCCGTCGCGGCGAACATGGCCGCGGATGCGACGATCGCGAACCCGGTCGGTCCACACAGAAAGACTCGCCGATCGAGCATCCAGCGAAGCAACTCGGGATCGGTGTCGAGCGCGGCGACGACCGCGGCGTCCGACGGAACGAACATGACCGTGCCGTAGATCGCGTCCGCCCAGCGCTGATAGCCCTTTCCCGCCAGTTCGGCCGCCCGTGACCTGAGATTTCGGACATGGACCCGGAGCGCGTCGAGCCGTTCGTCGGGGTCGTCCGTCTCGACGGCTTCGGCCCAGCACGCCATGCTGGCCTTGGCGTCGACGGGAACGGTGCGATCGCCACCGACTCGCAACACCATGTCCGGTTTCGCCGCGCCGCCTCCCGCGAGATCGGTTTGCGAGGTGAAGTGGAGACCTTCCCGAAGTCCCAGTGCCCTCGCCGTTTCGGTCAGCACTTGCTCGCCGAGTTCGCCTCTGCCGCTGATCGAAGCGAATGCGACTTCGTACCTGCGCAGTGCGAGCTGTTGTTGTCGCAATGCCGTTTGCTGTTCGTCCACTCTGGCGCGTTCGACGTCCACCTGCCTCGCCGCCGCGTCGGCCCTGCGCATGCCGTCCTGGTACAGCCGCCACACCAGAGCGACCGCCGCCGCCAGCAGCACCGCGACCACAATGGCCGCAGTGGCGAGCACCGTCGAACCCACCGGCTCGCTCCTTTCTCCCGTGATCGCTAGTTCGCATCATGGCCTACCGCACCGACAGAAACGACCATCGTCCTTATCGAACACACGTTCGAGTGACACGCCGGTCGTTTGTACCCGGTTCTGTCGGTCGGCGGTTCTAGCTTTGATCGCGTGCGAATGCTCCATACCTCCGACTGGCACGTGGGACGAACCTTCCACGGAACCGACCTGCTGCGCGAGCAGGCTGGCGTACTGAGTCACCTCGCCGATCTCGTGGTCGACGAGGCTGTCGACGTCGTGCTCGTTGCCGGTGACATCTACGACAGGGCGGTTCCTTCGGCGGAGGCGGTTCGGGTCGCCACCTCCGCGCTGCGAAAAATCAGTGAGGCAGGCGCGCGGCTCGTCGTCACGCCGGGAAACCACGACTCCGCTGCGAGGTTGGGGGCTTTCGCCGATTTCGCGGCTGCCGGTGGACTGCATTTGCGCACCACGGTCGCGGGTTTGCATCAGCCGGTCGTCCTCGACGACGAGCACGGACAAGTAGCGTTGTACGGGATTCCTTATCTGGAACCGGACCTCGCCAGGCACGCGTTGGAAGTGCCCTCGGCGAAGGGGCACACCGGCGTGCTCACCGAGGCGATGAGAAGGATTGCCGGTGATCTGTCGGGTCGTCCTCCCGGCACTCGTTCGGTCGTGCTGGCGCATGCCTTTGTCACGGGTGGAGTCGGGAGCGACTCGGAGCGCACGATCGCCGTCGGTGGTGTCGAACAGGTTCCCGCATCCGTCTTCGGCGGCATCGACTATGTCGCTTTAGGACATTTGCACGGCGCACAGCGAATCGAAGACAACCTGCGGTACTCGGGAAGCCCGCTCGCCTACTCCTTTTCCGAGGCAGCACAACGGAAATCCGTGTGGTTGGTCGATCTTGACGCCGGTGGTCTCGCGGGCGTCGAGCGGAGGGAGCTGCCCGTGCCGAGGGCGCTCGCGTCGATCAGCGGTACGCTCGGCGAGCTGCTCGAATCGGCCGAGTACGACGAGTTCACCGAGTCGTTCCTTTCGGTCACGCTCACGGACAGGGTGCGGCCGGTCGAGGCGATGCGAAAGCTGCGAGAGCGGTTTCCGCACGCCGTGCGCCTCGATTGGGAGCCGGAAGGCGGTTTCGCGGCGGTATTGCGTTACGCGGATGCGGTTCGAGGACGATCAGCTGACGAAATCGCGGCGAGCTTTCTCGCCGACTGCCGAGGAGCGCCGCCGACCGAACGCGAACAGGCGTTGTTGACGAGTGCGCTGGAAGCCGCGAGCAAGCACGACCCCGACCGGGACGGTGATATCCGGTGAGACTGCACCGTCTTGAAGTCGCTGCTTTCGGTCCCTACGCCGGACGCGAGGTGGTCGATTTCGACAAACTCGGGGCCGATGGTCTTTTCCTGCTCCACGGCGATACCGGCGCGGGTAAGACGACGCTTCTCGATGCCGTGGCCTTCGCTCTTTTCGGGGCGGTGCCGGGAGCCCGTGGTCAGGTCAAGCGCCTGCGGTGCGACCTGGCGAGTGCCGAGACGGCGACGGAGGTGGTACTCGAACTTACGGTGCAAAGGCAGCGGATGCGCATCATCCGGAGTCCCGAGTACCAGCGGCCGAAGCTCCGCGGCGAAGGGCACACGACCCAGCAGGCGAAGGCCGCGCTCCACTGGGTCGGTGATGTTCCGAACGGGCAGCCCGCCGAAGGGGTCAGCAGGATCGACGAGGTCGCTCGCACCGTGCAGCGGCTGCTCGGCATGAGCGCCGAACAGTTCTTCCAGGTGGTGCTGCTGCCGCAGGGCGAGTTCGCCCGGTTTCTCCGTGCGGAAACGGTCGAGCGTGAGCAACTCCTCGAACGGCTTTTCGACACGCGGCGTTTCGCGGATGTCGAAAGGTGGTTCAGGGAACTGCGCACCGCGAAAGGAAGAGAAATAGAGAAACACAGGCAGTCGGTGCGGGAATGGCTGGCCAGGTTCGCGCAGACCGCGGGTGTCGAACTGGTCGAACAGGCCGGAAAGGAGTGGGTCGAACACATCGAAGAACAAGCGAGAACGACCGCGGCGGAGGCCGAGCGGCGTTCGAAGGCCGCGAACGTCGAGCGAGAAAAGGCCGAAGCCACCTGGCATGACCGTCGCGTGAGGGCCGAACGTGTCCGCAGGGTTCTGGCCGCGCGGGACAGTCTCGACCGCCTTGCAGCACAGTCGAAACAGCGTTCGGAATGGACGGAAGAGCTGGGTAGCGCCCGTCGGGCGGACACGGTGACCAGGCTCGCCAATGCCGCCGACCGGCAGGAACAGCGGGCTACGGAGGCAAGAGAAACCGAAGTGCTCGCACGGGATGCGGTCGTCGCCGTCGGTTTCGCCGACCCTGACGCCGATGTCCTCACGTTGCGGGAACGGGCGGGCGCGTTCAGGGAGGAGGCCGGAGCGCTGACCGGTCTCGTCGCGGAGGCCGAGCGGCAACAACGGGATCGCAAGAGAATGATCGATCTGGCTGAACTCGCGACGTATGCCTCGGCGCAGGCAACCGCCATCGGCGAAAAGCTTGAGGGGCTGCCCGACCGGCTGCGCGAGCTGAGGACGGACCGTGATGCCGCGACCGAGGCACGAGCCAAGCTGGACGGTGTCCGCGAGCGGGAAGTCGAAGTTGGTGAACTGCTCAGCGCGGCCAACGACCTGCCCAGGTTGGAGAAGGCCCTTCACGAGGCGAAGGGCGCGGAGCAGGAGGCGATCGAAGCGCACCTCGCCGCGAAGGCGGTCGTGCTCGATCTGAGGGAACTGCGGCTTGCCGGGATGGCGGCCGAGTTGGCGGCCGGGCTCGATGCCGGTGACGCTTGCCCCGTCTGCGGCTCGGCTGAACACCCCAGCCTTGCGCTTCAGCTGAGGGAAACCGTCAGCGCCGACGAGGAAGACGTGGCTGCCGAGCGTGAGCGCCGCGCGGAACTCCGGCGAACTGAACTGGTCACTGCGCGCCACGGCGCGGAAAGGGACCTCGCCGCGGTACTCGATCGCCTCGGTGGGCGTACCGCCGAGGAACTCGCCGAACACCACGGTCGGCTCAAGGCCGAGTCCGCAGGTCTCGCCGATGTGGCGGCACGGCGAGAACGACTGGAGGAATCGGTGCGCTCGGCCGAAGCCGAACACGAGGCACTTACGACGGAGCGAGCAGAAGCCGAGCAGAGCGCGGCAACGGCGCAGGCGGAACGAAAAACGCTGGCGGAACGTGTCGAGGAGCGAGCCCGTCGGCTTGAGGAAGCCCGGGGAGACTGCGCTGACGTCGCCGAGCGGAAGGCACAGCTCGGGCGAGTGGTCGGAGCGCTGGACGAACTGGCGGAGCGGAGGTCAGCCCGTGCGGCCGCCGTCGAGCGGCTCAAGGAACACAGGGCGGCGGCCGAAGAAGCCGCGTTCGCCGCCGGATTCGGCACAGTTGACGCGGCGATGTCGGCCTCGCGCACCGTGAGCCGGATCGACGAGCTGGAACGGGCATTGGCGGAAGCCGAAGCCGCCAGGGTGGCGGCGGAAAAGGCACTCGCGGAGCCTGAACTCGCCGATGTGTCACCTGACGAGGTCGTCGACGTGGAGTCGGCGAGGCTCGCCGCCGAACACGCACGGGTGACGGCGGAGACGGCGGTGGCCGAGTGGCGGGACGCGGTGCGGCGAGAACAGGAACTGACCGAGCTGGCCGGCAGGTTCGGGTCGGCATTGGCTGAGCTGGTGCCGGCGGAGGAGAACTACGCCGAACTCGACGCGCTCACCGACGTCGTCAACGGACGCGGTCAGAATGCGCGCAAGATGTCACTGCGTTCTTATGTGCTGGCGGCGCGGTTGGAGGAAGTCGCGGTCGCGGCGACGGCGCGGCTGAGGTCGATGAGCCAGGGCAGATACGCGTTCGTGCACTCCGACGCCGCCGGTGCGCGAGGCACTCGTGGTGGTCTCGGTCTTGATGTGCTCGACGACTATTCGGGAATGGTGCGTCCGGCGAAGACGCTCTCCGGCGGGGAGTCGTTCCTCGCGTCACTCTCGCTCGCGCTGGGCCTCGCCGATGTGGTGGCGGCGGAGACAGGAGGTGCCTTACTGGACACGTTGTTCGTCGACGAGGGGTTCGGCACCCTCGACGGCGAGACGCTGGATGTCGTCATGGATGTCCTCGACGAACTGAGGACGGGAGGGCGTGTCGTTGGTGTGGTCTCCCACGTCGAGGAACTGCGTCAGCGCATTCCCACCCGCTTGCGGGTGAGTAAGTCAAGGGCCGGGTCGACATTGAAATCGGAAGGGGGGATACCTGCTGCCTGAGCTCTCGCGGTCGCGAATTCTTCCCGTCGTGACCCAGTAGCGCTGATCCAGGTGAACGGCCTCACGGTGGAGGCGGGTTTGTCGTCACTCCGAACCTGTGCCACCGGATCCTCGTCGCCCTGGTTGGAGATGCCGGGCGGCCCCGCGGTCAGTGGCGATCCGATGAGGTGGTTGCTGCTTTGCTCTCGCCGCGTGCGGTGACTGTGGCTGTCCGCTGGGGCGGGGCGGGGCTCGTGCCGCCTGCCCGCCAGAGGTACATGCTTGCGTAGGAACGCCATGGTCGCCAGCGCTCGGCGTGCCCGGCGAGATCGCTGCCGTCGACGCCGAGCGCCACCGCGCCCTTGCGGACGACAAGGTCGTCGGCCATGAGCACATCGGGATTGCCGAGGAGCCGCATCAACACGTAGTCGGCTGTCCACGGACCGATGCCGGGGGTGTCGAGCAGTTCGGCTCGCAGGTCGTCGGCATCGCGTCCGACGTGCACGTCGAGTGTGCCCGTCGCCATGGCCTCGGCGGCGCCGACGATCGCCGCCATCCGACGTCGTGGCCCGCGCAGCAGCCGTGGGCCGTGCTCCGCGATGGCGGCGGGTGTAGGGAAGAGGACATCCGGCTCGCCGTCGACGGCCGCGAGTGTGCGCTCGCCGATGGCAGCCGCGAGCGCACCGGCAGCCGTTCGCGCGGCGGCGACGGACACCTGCTGGCCGAGCATGGCGCGGATCAGGAGCTCGGGGCCGTCGATGGCCCCGGGGACACGGATACCCGGCGTCGCCGCGACGAGCGGTGCCACTGCGGGGTCGGTTTCGAGCACACTCCTGACCGCGGCCGGATCGGCATCGAGGTCGAGCATCCTGCGGACCCTGGCCACGGCGGTGCCGAGGTCGCGGACGTCGGTCAGGCGTAGTTCGCACCGCACGTGTCCGTTGGAAGGAGTCAGCCGGACAACGCCGCTGCCGTGGGGCAACCGGAGGGTGCGCCAGAAGGTACCGAGTTCGTGGTCGGCGACCTCGACACCTGGTACCGCGCGCGCGGCGAGAAACGAGAACAGCCCATCGGCGTCGAATGGTTCCCGGACCGGAAGCCGCAGATCGAGCAGCGTCCCGGCGGATGCAGGTGCCACAGGGGAAACGCCAGCGGGAACGACGGCAGCGGGCGCAGCAGTGGCGCCGGTGCGGGAAGAAGCGGCGGCGGAAGATGCGGTGCCGAAGTACGAGGCGTCGGCGGAGGCACCGGACGAAACAGACCGAGAGGAGGTGCCGTCGGAGGAAACGGCGCTAGAGGCCCGGGCGGGGGAGGCGGCAATTGAGCTCGCGGGCGAGGCGGAAGTGGTGTCTTCCGCAGCGGTGGGAGCGGAGCCTTCGGAGATGAGAGCGGTGTCGTTCGCGTGGGACTGGACACCGGCGCCGTCCGCGCGTGGTGCCGGTGCCGGGCGGCCGCGTTTGCCCGCGGCGGTGACCCGGAGCTGTGAAGGAGTGGTGCCGAAAACCTCGCGGATGGTGTTGTTGAACTGCCGGACGCTCGCGAAACCTGCCGCGAAGGCGACGTCGGTGAGGGGCAGTTCGGACAACTCGATCAACAACCGAGCCGAATGGGCACGGTGCGCCCTGGCCAATGCGAGCGGTCCGGCGCCGAGTTCGGCGGAGAGCACCCTGCCGAGCTGCCGTTCGGAATAGCCGAGCCGGTTCGCCAGACCGGTGACGCCTTCACGTTCGACGACGCCTTCGGCTATCAACCGCATGGCCCTCGCCGCCAGGTCGGCCCTGACGTTCCAGTCGGGAGATCCGGGTACGGCGTCGGGGAGACAGCGGCGGCAGGCCCGGTATCCGTTGGCCTGTGCGGCGGCCGACGTGGGGAAGAACTGGACGTTACGTTCCTTGGGGGTCATCGCGGGGCACGAGGGGCGGCAGTAGATGCCGGTGGTGCGCACGGCGAGGATGAACTGCCCGTCGAAGCGCGCGTCCCGGGACATCACCGCGCGGTAGCACCGCTCGGTGTCCCGCCACATGCTGTGTTCCGTGGTCCTGGATGTCGCGATCGGCGAGGTCATGCCGTTGATGGTGCCACCAGGTCAGGGCGTCGACTAGCGAGAATCGGACATGACGGTCCGTGCCTGGTGAACGGCGGGGACGGCGGCGCGAACGCGCCCCGTAGACTCGAAGCCCGTGAGTCTGACCCTCGGAATCGTCGGCCTGCCCAACGTCGGCAAGTCCACCCTGTTCAACGCGCTGACGCGCAACGACGTACTCGCGGCGAACTACCCGTTCGCGACGATCGAGCCGAACGTCGGTGTCGTCCCGCTGCCCGATCCGCGACTGGACAAGCTCGCGGAGCTCTTCTCCTCCGTCAAGACCGTTCCCGCGACGGTGTCCTTTGTGGATATCGCGGGCATCGTGAAAGGCGCTTCGGAGGGGGCGGGACTTGGCAACAAGTTTCTCGCCAACATCCGGGAAGCGAACGCGATCTGCCAGGTCATCAGGGTGTTCGACGATCCGGATGTGATCCACGTCGACGGCAAGATCGATCCGCTCGGCGACGTGGAGACGATCAACACCGAGCTGATCCTCGCCGACATCCAGACCTTGGACAAGGCGCTGCCGAGGATGGAGAAGGAGGCCCGGACGAAGAAGGATCTGCGGCCTGCTTTCGAGAACGCGCAGCGCGCGAAGGACATCCTCGACGAGGGGCGGACGCTGTTCTCCGCGCAGCGAGAGGTCGACCTCGAAGGATTGCGCGAGCTGAGTCTGCTGACCGCGAAGCCGTTCCTCTATGTGTTCAACGCCGACGAGGGCGTGTTGACCGACGAGACCAAACGAGCCGAACTGGCCAAGCTGGTCGCACCGGCCGACGCCGTCTTCCTCGACGCGAAGGTCGAGGCCGAACTGCTCGAACTCGACGACGAGGAGTCGGTGCGTGAGCTGCTGGAGTCCGTCGGTCAACAGGAGCCGGGGCTGCATGCGCTCGCCAGGGCGGGGTTCCACACGCTGGGCTTGCAGACCTATTTGACCGCGGGGCCGAAGGAAGCGAGGGCGTGGACCGTCCCGCAGGGCGCCACCGCGCCGCAGGCCGCTGGCGTGATCCACACCGACTTCGAACGCGGGTTCATCAAGGCCGAGGTCGTGTCGTTCGATGATCTCGTCGAGGCGGGTTCGATGGCCGCCGCGAGGTCGGCAGGCAAGGTCAGGATGGAAGGCAAGGACTACATCATGGCCGACGGCGACGTGGTGGAGTTCCGCTTCAACGTGTGAATAAGACCTGTCTTACCAGCTCTGAGCCCTAAGCTGCCCGCTCGTTCGTCACCTGTTCGTCAGGACAACCGACAACGTCGACAAACAACCGGGCAGACGCCAGCCGGGTGCGGTCCTCCGCACTCGGCCATAGGTGCGCGTATGTGTTAAGCGTCACCGTTGCGCTGGAGTGGCCTAGGGCTCGTTGGACGGTGACCACATCGCAACCGGCCGCGATTAGACCAGACGCAAAGAAATGACGAAGATCATGAAGACGAAGGTCGTCACAGGCAGCCGCTGCGCGCGTGCGTCGCCACCAGTAACCCACGGTGTTCTGGTGGGGCGGGTCACCGGCTGACCCCTCGAACACCCAGCGGTCCGGCTTTCCGGCTGGCCGGTATGTCTCCAGATAAACCTGCACGAGCGAGAGCAGCTCATCTGACACGTACACCGTTCTCTCGGAGCCGTACTTGGGTGATCGGATCTCCACTCCGCCCCCGTTCTCTCGTTGGACCTGCCGAGCGACGGTGATACTGCCGCTCTCGAAGTCGAGGTCTGAGACCTTCAGTGCCGCAGCTTCACCCAGCCTCAGCCCTGCGAAGGCGCACAGCGCCACGAATGGCCCGAAACGCGGGCTTGCTGTGGCAAGCAGCCGCGCCACCTGACGAGGTGTCGGAAGTGTCATTGCGACGTCGGCCCGGCGCGTGCGCGGAAGCCGTACGTCTTTCGAGGGGTCAGCGGCGATCAGCCGATCCCGCACTGCGCCCTGAAAAACCGAGCGCACGTTGTTGAAGCGTGTCCGGATGGTCCCTGGCGCCAGACCGTGCTTACGGCTCTCTCCACGGTCGAGAGTCTGAAGGTGCTTGACCCATGACTCAATGTGCGAGCGCTGAATGCGGTTCAGCGGCAGGTGTTTGAACGTTGTGCAGGAGACAGCCAATGTCATCGCTCGTTGAGTGCCGGTCGTCCACAGTTGCCGCTCTGCCCACCTCCCGAAGTAGGTCTGGAACGAAACCTTCCCAGCCTTCGGGTCCACGAAGTTACCTGTGACGACCGACGCAAGCTGTTCGTCCAGCCAACGCTGGGCATCCACCTTCTTCTTCGTGGTCTTGGTTATCTGTTTGCCGCCAGGAACAGGACGGTACTGGGCTTGGTATCGGCCATCCCGAAGCTTCCGGATGCTGGCCATCAGATGGCTCCTTGTCGTTCGATCCAGGTGTCGACGTCGTCGGCGCGGTAGCGGACGTGTTTGCCGATGCGGACGCCGGTGGGTCCGTAGCCTTTGGTGCGCCATTGGTAGAGGGTGTTTTTGGGGATGTTGAGGTAGTCGGCGAGTTCGTCGACGGTGAGTAGTTTGTTCATGGGTGTTGTTCCTTTGCGTATTCGTTGGCGTATTTGGTCTTGCGGTCGTCTTGGATGCGTGTGGCGATGCCTGTGGCGAGTTCGCGTTCGGCGTCGTCGCGGTATCCGGCGCCGTGGAAGGTCCAGTCGTTGATTACGGCGATGGTGTCGGCCTGGTCGGTGAGTCCGAGGCGGGCGAGGGTTTCGGTCAGCCGGAAGGTTTTGCGGTCGCCTCGGATGGTTTTGAAGGTGGTGGAGTAGCGGGTGGATTTGGTGAGGAAGTGGCCTCGGAAGGCGAGCATGTGTGCCCAGCGCCGCAGGTTCAGCTCCTCATACATGGGCAGGTCGCCGAGGTCCCAAGCGGTTTGGATGATCCGCCGGTGATGCTCGGAGACCTTGAGGAAGTCGATGTCGAGTTGCGATCGGATGGGACGGTCGGCGGCCTCGGTCTTACCTGTGCCTTTGGTGGCGTACTTGGCGATGTAGGCGGCGAGTCGTTCTTCGCTGATCTGCCCGTCGCGGGTCTCGAACTCCGCGGAACCACTGGGCTGGATCGCGCGGACGTCGACCTGTGTGCCCCAGGTGAGCGTGTCCGTGGTGCCGTCCGGGCGAGACACGTTCAAGACCACCGCGCCAGCGGCGGCGTGGATGGCGTCGTCTAGAAGATCGGGGTGTGCCCAGGTGGGTGGGGGTGTGGTGGCGCCTTCGGGGCCGTCGAGGCGGATGATGGCGTGGAAGTGGATGAGGCCCCGGCGTTGGTATTCGGCGACTTTGCCGTAGGACAGGCGAGCTTCGGTGACGAAGTCCCTCACCCGGATTCCGGCGCGTTTGGCGATCTCGCGGCGTAGGCGCATGGTGAAGCGCTGCCAGAGCACTCCGGCGTGGGCTTGCCACAGCACCGCCCCCACATAGTCGTAGCCCTCGGGGTCGAGGGGTGTGCCGACGCGGGTGTCGGCGTCGTGGTGGTGTTCGCCGCAGCCGCAGGGGATGCGCTTGCCTCGGGCACTGGTCCGGGCGTGGTGGACGGGGCCGAATGAGGGGGCGGTGAGGGTGACGAATGCCCGGGGCCGGTCGGTGACAGTGGTGGGGACACCTTTGGTGCCGCCGACGAGTCCGGCGCGGACGAGGTGGAACGCGTCGGCGGCGTAGCGGTCGGAGCAGGTGGGGCAGACGGCGGAGCGGCGGTTGCCGCAGGGGGCGAAGATGTCCCCGCCGTGGTGATGCAACACGGTTCCGGTGCGGGTGTCTTGGAGTTGGTGCGCTCCGGTGAGGCGGACAGGGCGAGCGCAGCCGTTGACGGCGTGGACTTTGGCGCGCCAGTCGAGGTAGCCGGTTGAGCGGACTCGATGGGCGAGGCGTTGTTCCAACGTCATGAACAGGGAGCCCTTTCGTTGTGGCGCAACAAAAAGCGGGACACAGCCAGGTGGGTTGGCCGTGTCCCGCTGGGCGCGGTCAGCGGTTCAGGTGGCGATGGGGTGTCCGTTGCGGGGAGCGAGGTCGGCGAGGATGCGCGCGGCCATGTCTTCGGGGACTTTGAGGGCTTGCCGGATGTCGTCGGTGGTCAGGACGCGCCCGGTCTGCTGGGCTTCGGTCGTGAGGGTGTCCAAGCGGGCAGTGAGCGGGGCTGGGAGGCGAAGCCGCGGGGACGTGCCCGATACCGGTGTACTGACCTGCGCGGATGGCGTGGTCGGGGATTCGGCCGGCAAATCCGGAGCAGGGGTTGGTTGTGGGGTGCGGCGCATGAGGAGTTTGACGACGACGAGGAAGCCGAGTGCGGGCATGGCGGCGACGAGCCATCCGGCGGGGCTGGGTTCGGCCAGTGCTACTTGGGCGGCCATTTGGACGCCGAATCCGGCGACGAGGACGGCCATGGGGAAGGTGAGTTTTCGGGTGGTCCCGGTGCGGTGGTCGCGTTGGACTTCGAATCCGGCGACGACGACCATGCCTTCGATCACGATGGCGGTGGCCCAGGCGAGCCAGCCGGTTTGTCCGTGGTGGCTGGCCCATTCGTGGGTGTGGGTGAATCCGGCGGCTGCGCCGATGCCGCCGAGGATGACGGCGACGGTGACGCGGATGGTGTCCACCAGGCGTGACGCCCGTGGCGGACTGTCCGGGGTGGACACGTGGTTGCTCCTTAGTGTGCTGTTGTCACAGGCGTCAGAGGTGTTCCCGCCGGAATTCGGTGACCTGGTGGCGGTGGCCGGTGGCGTGGGTGCGCCATTCCCGGAACAGTCCGACACACAGCGCCGCCCACACCAGCACGGTGACGGCAACAACCGGGGTGACCACCCAGAACTCGGTGAGCACGGCGCGTTCGACCACGACCACGAGCACGGTGGCCACGGTCATTTTGGTCCAGGTCCACAAGAAGGTCAGGGTCAACATTGGTGGGCTCCTTTCTGGTCTAGGCGCCGGTCCGGCGCACGATGGTGAGGGCGTCGGTGATCGCGCTGTAGGCCAGGAGCGCGGCCCCGTATTCGGGGTCGTCGACCGGGCCGATGTCACCGGTCCAGTTCAGGCGGCGTGCGGCGTCCTGGCAGACGAGATCGCACCAGTTCGCCCCAGCTTCGAACTCTGCGGCTTCCAGTAGCCGGATCACTTCGGCGTAGGCGTCCTCACGGCGGCTCACGAGGCCACCGTCGTGAGGTGTCCGCCGGGTTGTCCGGTGTGGACGAAGGTGACGAGGTGTTGTATCTCGGTGTCGTTGACGTAGGCGGCGCGGATGCGTAGGGGTGTGCGGGTGTGTTGGCGGATGACGTAGCCGATTCCGGCGGTGGTGTCGGTGTTGGGGATTTCGTCGGCGATGGCGCCGCGTAGGCGGGCGTTCTCGCCGAGCACCATGTCCACGTGAGCGGCAGAGGTGACACGCAGGCAGATGCGGATGGTGAACAGTTCCCGGATGGGGACGGTGTCCTTGGTGGGTTCCTGCACGAGGGCGACCATGGCGTGCCCGGTGGCGCGGCCCTGCGAGCCGACGATGGCCAGTTGTTTGCGCAGGTTGCGTGAGATGGAGCTGTCGCCGTAGGCGAGCAGGGCGCCGATTTCGTCGAGGATGAGCAGGTTCAACGGCGTCTGTTGGGACACAGTGATTTTGCGTGCGCCGTTGTCGGCGAAGGCGCGTTGAGTGGCGCGCAGGTCGTCGACATAGTCGTCGATGAGGGTGTTGCAGTCGGCTTCGGTGTCGGCGTAGCGATAGGCGATCGGGGCGAGGGTGCGGAACTCCATCTGTTTGGGGTCACACAGCCACAACCGCACCAGCCCGTCCCGGATCATCGGTGCCAGTGCCCGCAGTAACGACATGGGGATCGAGTTCTTGCCTGAGCCGGTCGCGCCCGTGACGAACACGTGTTGTCCCAGCAGCGCCAGGCGCCAGTCGGCGCCGAATTCGGTCTCGCCGACGTAGAGGTCTTTGAGATTCACCGCGTCGGACTCGGCGGGCATGTCGGGGGCCTCGATGACCTCGGTGAACGGTTCCTTGCGTTCGATGACCAGCCCGACCACACCGGGTTTCACGCGTTCGACGGCGATGCGTTGCACTCGTAGTGCTTCGGTGAGTTCGGGCAGGCGGGCTTCGAACTGGCGGGCGTGCTGCCCCGCCGGGATCTTGAGCCACAGGGTGTCGACGGTGGGGCTGTAGGAGCGGGTGCGGATGATGCGAGGGAAGCGTTCCTCCCCCGTTTTGCGGTGCACCGTGTACAGGTCACAGGCCCGTAGGGCGGCGTGCCAGCGAGGCCCGAGGTAGACCGTCCAGCGACGCCGCCACGCCCGCATCCTCGGGGCCGCGTAGGCATCGAACGTGCCCGGGTGAGCGCGGTACCAGGCGCACAGGCCAATGGCGGTGCCGCCGAGGATGCCGCCGGTGGTGGCCCAGCCGATCTCCAGCCCAGCCGCGACGGTCGCCGCAGGGGTGCCGACCGAGGCCGGGTGCCGGACGGTCCAGGCGAGCGCTTTGACTTCGCGGCCAGTGCGGCGTTTCGAATCAGGGGTGTTCATGGATGGTGTCCCTTTCAGACAGAACGAGACCGGCCCCGATGCCCGGGTGAAGGGGCAAGCGGAGCCGGTCTCGCGAAGAAGAACGTTGAGGGTGAAGGTGTGGGTTAGGTGTTGATGGCGGCACTGGCGTCCTGGAGTTCGGCCGTGAGACGGCCGATGGCGCGGGCGGCCCGGTCGTGATGGGACTTGAACCCTTCTTTGCGCACCGGGATGCCGTGCATGGTCTTCTTGAGTTGCAGCATTGCCGCGTCGAGATCGTTGAGGACGCGGTCCACTTGGTGTGCCATGTCAGAGCCTCCAGTCCCGGGAGATCAGCTCTCCCTCGTACTTGCGGGCCACTACCCGCATCCGGTCCAGCTCGTCGAACGCTTTACCTTTCAACGCCTGCAACTCCTCCGGCGTGGCCACCGTGAACCCACCCGGAGCGGTTTTCTCATCGAGTGCGTCGATGAGCTTGTCGACCTCGTCGAACAGCTCCGCGACCTGATCCATGGCCGCCACGAACGAGGCGTAGTTCTGCTGCGCGCGGCGATTCAACACCGAAATCTGCATGCTCTAGTTCCGTTTCTCCGTCGAGGCCGCCCATTGCGCGGCCGAGGTCAGATCAGCGGCCAGGAACGTGACCGCGTTACTCACCACGGCGCGGATCTCCCCATCCGGAGCGGTAGCGGCGAACCGCTGGTACTCCGCTTGTGCGGCGGTGATAATCGCCTGGATCTCGTGCACCATCAGTCCCCCTTGCGGATCACGTGCTGGGCATGACGCAAGCCCTCACAAAAGCCCGCTTGCCACTCACTGTCGGTGGTGGTGTCGGCGAGTGCGGCTTGGCGGTGCCGTTCCAACAACGCCGTCCACCGGCGCATCACCCGAGCCACCTGCACCGGCCGGGCCTTCACGCTCGCCCTGCCTTCGCCGCGACCGCCGCACCCGCCACGAATGTCAACGCACCCAGCACCGGAATCGCCAGCGCGAGGCACACCGCCAACACAAAACACATCACATACGTCACCATTTCGTCCTCCTCAAAGAAATTCACCGAACCCCTGACTAGTGCCGTGTCGGACCATGCGGGTCGAACACATTCATTCCGGCCTCACCTCGTTCATTTCGCGGCGAAGTTCCCGGATCTCCCGGTCGGCCTCCGACAGTGTCTTGGCCACCTGCGCCATCCGTTCGGACACAGACCCCCCAGCCGGTCGCGACAACACCGACGCCTCCGTCATCCAGTACGCCGCCCGACGTGCCACCGTCGAGGACATCGACAAGTCCTCAAGAACCGCTAGGTAATAACGCTTACTGATCATTCCGAATCCTCATCGTCCATTTCCAGAACAAGTTCACGAGACATACGCGTCCCTCCTTGAGTGTTGGTGGTAAAACCCCAAGACCCCCGCGCATAAATACTCGGGAATCAAGGCGTGCCACCACAAACAGGCACGATTTTTGACATAGATCGGCCCACTCTGTAATTGTCAAAGAACAAAAGAGAAGTGCGCTGGCCCGACTCGAACGCAGGCGGCCTACCGACTAGGGCAGCGCTCCAGGGTGGTGATTCCGCGCCACGCGGGGGAACTAGCGCGAGCCGGACACCCACCGGCCATCAACCGGTACTAGGCGGCAACCGTCGTCGCGCCAAGCCCGGCAGGCTTCAAACCGGCCGCCCGGAACGACATCCCGGAGTTGACGTTGCCCTGCTTGTCCTTCATGGCCCACGGCGAGGTGGTCGCGTCGATCAGCTCCACATACGTGCCTTCGTCGAACCCGTCCCCTGGGTCGGCCGACAACGTCACCTTGATCTCTTCACCCTTGCCGACCGGGCCACCATCCGGACGAGGCCGACGCTTCGCGAACAGCACCACCACAAACTGCTGCGCACCGTTGAAGTCCGTCGCCGGGACGAGCTCCCCGCCCTCGTCCTCGCGCATCTTCATCACCGGGGCTTCCGTCACCATCAGCTTGAAGCCACCCAGGTTCACCGGGATGTTCCGCATATCAACCTCCGCATATCTGCCCGTTTAGAACTATCTCTATTGAACACTGCGTGCCACAGTCTGTCAATAGAGATAGTTCTAAAGACTCAGATGACACGTTTACGCAGGTAGAGATAGGCTTAATCGCCAGAGAGGAGGTGGGGCATGGCCATCGGCTACCGCGAACTTGCCGCCGTACTGCGGGACGAGATCCATGCTGGGAAGTACCAGCCCGGCGACACGCTACCCAAGCAGGACGAGCTTGCCGCCCAGTACGACATCAACGTGAACACCGTCCGCAAGGCCGTAGGTGTCCTGGAGGCTGAGGGGTTGGTGACGGCGGTTCGCCGGAGGGGCACCGTTGTCCGCTCACGACCGCCGATGAAACGGCTGGGCACCGATCGCTACGCAAAGAGCAAGTGGAAGTTCGGACTCGTCGCGTTCGCCGCCGACCGTGAGGCGTCCGGGCAGTCGTGGAAACGCGACGACCAGACCAACACCGTGCGCAAGGCGGTCGCTGACAACGACATCGCGACGGCCTTGGGGGTCGAGTCGGGATCCGAGGTTTACGAGCGAGCACGTCTGGTCAAGCAGGGCGGACAACCCACGCACACGCTCACGAGCTATTACCGGCCCGAGCATGTCGAGGGAACCCCGATCGTCGACCCCAGACCCGGAACCGCGACGCCGGGCGGAGGTTTCGCCGTGCTGACCTTGCAGGGCCTAGAGCCTGACCACATGACGGAGACCTTCCACGCGCGGATGCCGACGCCGGAAGAAATCGAGGTGTTGGAGCTTCCGGCGGGGGAGCCCGTCGTGGTGCTCCACCGAACCACGTTCACGGCTCAGGACGAGCCCGTGGAGTTCGCGGTGGGGATTCATGCCGCATCGCGCTTTGCGTGGACGTACAACTTTACGATCCCGGACTAGTTAGAGGTCGACGTGACAGACCAGGTCGAGGCATGGCCGCCTGCCGTGCGGGCCGATGTTGAAACCCTGTGGCGGTTTCACCGGCTCGATGACGAGTTGCGGCAGGTCGACGTGGCGGTAGGTCTCGGCAGTCACGATGGAGGCGTGGCGGTCTATACCGCAGAGCTGTACCGGCGGGGGCTCTTCCCGCTGGTGGTGTTCACCGGAGCCAACGCGCCGACAACCGTCGAGCGGTTCCCTCGCGGGGAGGCTGTCCACTTTCGGGAAATCGCCATGGACAACGGTGTCCCCGACTCAGCAATCCGCGTCGAGCCCAAGGCGAAAACCACGGTCGAGAACATCAGCCTCACCCGGGAACTCCTTGCCGGGGAAGGCATTGCGCCGCAGTCGGTGTTGCTGATCTCGCGCCCATACCAACAGCGACGGGCACAGGCGATCGCTGCCAAGCTCTGGCCAGACGTGGAAATCCTGTGTACGGGCGCACAACAGGACCTCGATACCTACGTCGACAGCATCGGTGAACCAGAGCGCGTGGTGAACATGCTCGTTGGTGACACTCAGCGTCTCGAACTCCAAGGCCGGTCCGGCGAGATTGAACCTCAACACATCCCCGCCGACGTCCAGGCCGCCTACGAACGCCTCATCGCAGCCGGATACACCAGCCGTCTCATCCCCGAACGCCAGTAGCCAGCCTGGCCGCGATGGCCGTTGTGTTCAGAGTTTCTTTACTTGTTCAAGGCGGGCGCCTGCGGCGCCCGCTCGGCCTCAGCCTCTCTTGCTCCGGCCGAGCCTGCGCGGGGCGTGCGGCTGACGCCGGTCCCCGCGCATCGGCCGGAGCCGAGGCAGGCCGAAGACAGCAGGGGAGCGCTGAACAAGAAGAAAAGAACATGTCCTCGCCGGACGGGCAGGCTCCGGGATGGCCGGGGAACGTAGCCGCGGTGCGGTTGGCAGGGTGGGCGCTTGGTGGCCATCCCGTCGCCTGACCTGATGGCAATCACACCGAGCCGGGACCGCGAGCTTGGCGAATTCGGCCGGCAGTGGGCGAGCAGAGGTCGCGGCCCCGACACGGCGTGATCGAGACGCCATCAGGCGACGGGATGACCACCAAGCGGGCGTTTGGGCGTTGATTTAGTGGTCACGTAGCTCCCACACCGCACGTGGATCTTGTGGAGACTTTCCCACCCAGCGTAAGAATCCTTCTTTTTCGAGCGCTCGCAGTCGCGTCAGGGTCGCAGGCCTGCTAAGCGATAGAGCGCTCTCGATATCACCTGTTCCGAGTGGTGCGCCTGCCGCACGCATAACGTCGAGTACTCGTTGACTACCACTAGGAAGGCGAGCGGCTATTCTCGGGTCCAGTCGTGCGGCAGATGTTAGTGTGAGTCGCACACTTCCAGCTGTTTGTTTATAGACAGGATCAGTGAGTCCCACCCTTCGCATTTCGTCGAAGATCCTTTTTATTCCTTCGCCTAGTTCTTGCCCAATGCGAAGGTCGGCGCAAACGCGCGCAATCCGGGGATTGCGCGCAAAGCGACTAATCTCCATTGGTTTCTGCGGGTTTGCCAGGCCGGGAAATCGACCGGGGCTTTCAATTTCTATCCTGTTTGGGTATATTTCCACCCGGACGTGGTCACCTGCAAGGCTGTAGGACCTGTGTATCACCGCGTTGACCAATCCCTCAAGCCACGCATCACGAGGTACGATCGGCCGACCTTCGAAGGTGCCCTGCTCGGTCAATGTGCGTCGCATGGGCACAAGGTTTTCAATTGTTTTATTTGCTTTTTGAATGATGGCCGGTATGGGGCCTTCCATGCGAATATCCGAACCCTCTTCCAGGTTGAGCCTGGATCCGGTTCCACGCTCGGCTGTAAGGAATCTTAAGATTCTGACGTGGGCTTGTGGAAAAATGTCTTGTGGTTGCTTCCCAAAAAGAAGGTAGCAAGCGTTTGTCAGTTCTCCAGTTCTTGTCAGAAGACTCCGAGCTGCTAGGACATTTTGAACATCCGCTTTTGCGCCAGTTGATCGAACGTACGTCGATATGAGTTCGGAATCCAGGTTTGAAAGGGTTACGCCACTCACCGGAAAGCCATCATATTGGCTCTGCCCTTTGTCGAATTCCAGTTCTTGTCGTTGCGTAAAGTTTAGCTTACGAGATTCATCGCCGATCCGCAGGAAGCAGTCGCCATTTTTAGCTTCGTGTACTCGTTCGCCGGGGTCGACGCGAATTAAAAGTAGCGTGTCTTCTTCGCCTTTTTCATTAACACATTCTACTTCAGAGAATTCGGCTCTCACAGGTGGAGCGGTAAAGTCTATCGGAGCTTGTCGGTATGCATTCAGTACTTCCCGGCGGCTCCTTGTTCCTTCGACCTTGCCGCCGTGCAAGCCGACGACAATCACGCCGCCCTCGGCGTTGGCCAGTGCTATCAACGCGGGTGCGAGGTCTTTCGGCGCAACCTTGACACTCTTGCGCTCGAACCACTGGTCTTCTCGTACGCCTAGAAGATGCTGCCCCACGTCGGCACGGTCGGCCGATAGCGCAGCCTCAACCTCGTTCGCCGTCATGGACATTACTCTAAACTATTGCAAGTGCCATCAGTTCACGCGCGAAGGTTCTGATGTGATATGCGTCACTCTTTGACTCTCAGTTCTTAAGAGTGGGGATGAGAGTCGAGCATCTCGCGGCACGTTTGCGCAGCTCAGGGGGTGGAGAGGTGCTCGGGGGTTGCTTTAAAGCTCGTTGCGGGTTCGCTCTAGGTGGTCGCCGGTGAACCCTTGTGTGACCCCATGAGTCCCAGTCTCGCTGTCGGCAATAGGCCACGCGACCAGGCGTTAAGGTTCTGGGCGGTCGCCGCGTTCTGTCTGGTTCGCGCGGTCTTGGGAGACGCGGAAGAGTTCTCCGGCGGTGGTGATCAGCATGCGGGCTGCGGTGTCGAGCTCTTGGTGTTGGTATGGGCGGCCGGAGGAGTGCAGGCGTAGGAGGCCGTCGATGGTGAGTCGGCATCGTCGGTCGATCCAGGTGTCCTCGTGTTGGTCGTAGACGGCGAACATGGCGGCGAGGACTTCCGGGCTTCGGCCTTCGCCGGGTTCGGGTGGTAGGGAGTCGAGCCAGTCTTCTTGTACTAGTCCACCGAGTTGGTCGAGGGCTTCGGTGTTCTTGGCGTGGTCGTCTGGATTGCTGAGTGCTTGCCAGATGGTCCACCACTGCCAGCTTGTGAGCGGCGCGTAGGACGGGCCGCCGAGTTCGTATAAGGCTGTGTCGTGCCTGGGCATTTACGTGCTCCCCGTTCGGTTTGGCTCATCCGACCATACCCCCGGCATACCTAGGTATTCCATAGGTAAAACCAGGATAGACCTATGGTTGACAAGGTGGTCTACGTGCGCCAGGCGGACGAGTGGTTGTGGACCTGGGCTTCCGACTACGCCAAGCAGACCCGGCGTTCGTTGTCGGCCGTGGTGCTCATGGCTTTGGAGAAGCTTCACGACGAAGTAGAGCCTCGTAAAGACAACCCTCGTTCGGAGAGGTCGTAGCTCCTAGCCTCAAGGAGCGATGGTCGGCGGTTCTAGATCGATTGATGCGGCAAAAACAGGTCCGATTCATGGAGTACCCGTCGCGGCAGCCTTGAGGATTGTGCGGTTGGCCGGTTGGCGGAGTCGTCACTAGTTTCGGTATTGGCTGTTGGAGACAAGATTCCTGCACGACAGAGCAGAAGTATGGTTAGCCAGCGGTATTCGAGGCGGCAAGCAGTATCATGAACAAAAGCGCGACGGCCCCTTGATGGCTAATTCCTTCCGTTAGATCAGTCTGGTGGCAAAAGCGAAGACGGCAGCGACCAAACCGAAGAGAGCCGTGGCGAAGCCGGCGTAGATGGTCTGACGCAAGCCGTTTCTAATTCGCTGGATTTTTGTGGGCGGGGGAACCCTCGCGCCATTCGGAGGCTTGGGAATCTCGGGGACTTCCCAAATATTCGAATCCATCAGATGAAAGAGCATTCGTTTTGCTACTCGGATTGCGCAGTGGATACGCGACACGTCGTCAACGTCGTCTGCTGTCCAGTAGATCCAAATTCCGAGCCGAGTGCATTGCTCAAATCCGGGTTCTCCTGGCTTACGATTGGCTGAACGTGCTGTGAATTTAATAATTTTCGGCGCTGAATGTCGTAGCAATGTTCGTGCTGTCACGCGTTCAGATCGAATGCCGAGAGCTTTACTGTGCGGTATGTTCGTCATCAGATATAGCGACCGGCGCAGTGTGTTGAGTGAATTTAGCGATGACTTGATTTCGACGAGGAGACGGGTTGTGGAGAATAAGGTTATGGACCATCCCACGGTAGCTATGATAAGAAGAGAGAAAAATAAAACTCTCATGACTACGACGGTGATATCGGTCTCTTCGAAGATTTGTTCTACAATTGCCATTACGGCGACAATCGTGAAAACGAAGATGGGGAGCAGGGCTTTTGGGGCCGCTATTCGCTGGACCAGCATAGTGTGGATGCGTTCAACTTCTGCTTGACTGGTTTTGTAATGTAGTAGGACTTCAATTTCTGGATAGACAAACTTCCTTTGAAAGATTCTTCGGGTTATGAATATGAGGAGATCTCCTATGTGTCGTAACAGGTGGTCGAGAGGGCCTTCCTTTGTAGCGGCATCGGTCCATGCCTCGTCCCCGGTTCGCTGCCTACGCTCCCTGTGATATTTCTGGAGCTGGGATATGAGAAGCACCGGTAGAGCGTACCGGCGGGCGTACGTCGCGGTGGCAATTGTTTAGTATTGTGACATTGTGGCCATGTTGTCGAGCGAATTGCACTCGTGTGGCCGCGACCATCATGTGGTATGGGAGGGAGATCAGGCTATTCCTAGGCGGAGAACAGAAGTAATGCCCGTGGCTCCCTTCAAGATCAATCCACAGTTTACCCACGAAGAACGACGCCAGACGACCGGAAAAGACGGGTCCTAGTGGACGTTTGCGTTCGCGATCCCTGCAGCTCATGAGGCATATCGGCAGATGTGATCAAGCATCGTCAACTGTGGCCGGAGAATCTTCGGTTTCAAGTGGCCCGGGGTTCAGTCCACTTGGCGCAGCCCGGGAGCTGTCGGTCTGTCCGCACGGTGACGGGCCACGAGGTTGGATCCGGCAGATCTCCGCTATCACCGCGAGCACTTCGCGGCCGCGAAGCCGACCTAGTTTGCCAGCGAATGGCCAATAATCGATGGCAGACGACCCGTGCCAGTCCCGGAAGACGACGGATGGTTCGGTCGCGTCGATGCAGGTGAGAGCCGGTGTCGGCAGACGACGGTAGACACCGATGATCACGGAAACGGCATCAGAACGATCCGTGGTCGGCGACGTTGGTCAAGCAGGCCCCTTCGTAATGGTCGCCGTTGAGGCTGTTCGTCAATCGTTCGTCAGGACACCCATCCAGCATGGCAAACGACCATCGTCGACGAGCGGGAAACGCCCAGGTCAGGCCGCAAACCCGGGCGTTCCCGCAGGTCGCCACTTGTTCCGCTTCAACGTCTGATGCGCTCCTGTGAGTAGCCGAGGCCCATCCGGGCCGTCGAACGGTGTGCCGTATTGACCGAACACCGAATTTCGGTTGAGGGCGACATGTCGCGCACGAGGTCTCGGCAGCGCGGCATCTTTCTCCTGGGTCGGTGTATCGGACAAGCGCTGTCGCTCATGCAGGGTGATGCGGCAGCTTCGCCGAAGATCCGGGAGGCAGGTTCCGAATCGATCGATTCGGGTCGGTTGAGTTGCGTGGTACAGCGCTGCCTCGACTGACCGACCACCTGGAGATGCGGCCGACCGTGCTGATAACGGCAGGGTGGAGGGAGACCGCTGCGCTGGCTCTGTTGTCGACGAACTGCTGAATCGGGCGCGGAAAGCGACCGCAAGACGATTTCGTCAGGTTCGTAATTTGCCAAGCGATCTTTGAGCCGCCAGAAGTTGCCTGTCACAACACTACTGTTTTCCGTATTGTCGTGACATGGCCGCTGGGATCAAGTACCGAGATATCGTGCGCGACATCGCGTTCGACCAGTACGGGTATGTCACGACGCGAGATGCGGCCGAAGCTGGTGTCCCGACCGGCGAGCTTCCGAAGCTGGCCGGCCGTGGCGGCCTGGAGAACGTCGCCTATGGGTTGTATCGCGTGCCGGATGTGCCTCCGACGCGGTTCGACCAGTTCGCGGAGGCACTGCTGAGAGT